>CALGUG010000058.1 GCA_937902315.1 uncultured Chloroflexales bacterium | reverse complement strand
CGATGGTTCCCACGTTGATATGCGGTTTGGTTCGCTCAAATCGCTGCTTCGCCATGGAATTTATAAACTCCTTGTGAAAACCTCAGGAATGCAATCTTATCAGCGACAAGATGTTGTAAAGCAAACCTGTTCCAGAAAATAAATGGAGCCCACGATGGGACTTGAACCCATGACCTCGTCTTTACCAAAGACGTGCTCTGCCAACTGAGCTACGTGGGCGTACAAAAATTGAGAATTAAGAATTGTGGATTTGAAATGAGAACGCTAGTCGCTCATCGCCCCACTTTTCTCACTCTCAACTCTATATCTAGAATGGTGGGCCGGGCAGGATTCGAACCTGCGAAGGCGTACGCCAGCGGAGTTACAGTCCGCCCCATTTGGCCACTCTGGTACCGACCCATACTGTATTCGCATTGGAGCCGACGCAGGGAATCGAACCCTGAACCGCCTGTTTACAAAACAGGTGCTCTGCCAATTGAGCTACGTCGGCAGAGGAACTTAGCGCTCGTTCCTTTGCATCACGCGATTATTGTATCATATCTTTGTCTTGCTTGCAAATCAGAGCTTTCACCCTTTTAAGAGGCCGTAACAACAGATATGATAGTTCTTCCATCCTTGTATTCGATAACGTGTAAACGTCTTCAAACAAAAACTGTTTGTTCTGCCTTACAAGCTATCGCTTTGTTAAAGAACCTTACGAGCAGTGATTATACCAGACTTTTTGAATGTGATTTACACATTTTGGCCTGAATCTTCTACGACTTGGGACGGATTTTTCCGAAGCTTCTCGAATTGATCTACGCTCCTTCTAAAAGTAGCCTGGCTTGCCAGCACTTCTGAGGCTTTATATACTGAAGATATCGATAACTATGAGTGTGCCAGAAGTGAGGAGGTCTGCATGAATTTTTTGCGGCGGCTCTTTGGCGGTGCAGCTCGGCCAGAGCCTGATAATGCGCTCTATTTATATGTGCAGTGTGAGCGCTGTGGCGAGGTACTGCGTGTGCGGGTCGATACCCGTAACGAATTGACTCCAGAATATGGCGATATGGAGGCGAGTGCGTATGTGTTGCGTAAGGAGATGATGGATAGTAAGTGCTTCCGTTTGATGTATGCGACTATTCATTTCGATGGGCGCCGCCGCGAGCTGAGCCGTGAGATCGAAGGAGGCAAGTTTATTAGTCGTGAGGAATACGAACGTTTGAAGGTCGAGACGCCCTCTCCATCTTCTTAGCTGGTTTGAGTTTAGCAGTTGATATGAGATCCGTTTGTATATTTGCCTCGCTGGGGGCGGCTTCTCACAGGCTGCGAGCGCCCCTTTGGGTGGGCGGGATGCTGGTAGCCGTAGGCGGACGCGGTAGAGATCGAATGGAGGTTAAAGATCTTGCCGCCAATGCTAAGGGCTAAGTCATGCGATCAAGCGGATTTTGTATCGAGCACGTAGAACAATAGGATAGGCATGCTTATTTATCATTTGGCTCCAGCCGAGCGCTGGTTTAATCGCCCTGTAGAGAATGAATATCTCCCTGCCGAGTACGAGGCAGACGGCTTTATTCACTGTACCGCTGGCGAAGAGTTGATGCTGGCTGTGGCGAACCGCTTTTATAAGCAGGTAGCGGGCGATTTTGTGCTGCTGGCTCTCGAAGAGGACTATCTTTTAGCGCCGGTACATTGGGAACGTGGTGTGCCGCCCGATGGAAGCTCGCCCGAGGCTGATCTGGCCCCGCTCTTTCCCCATATTTACGGGCCGATCAATGTCGATGCGGTGCAGCAGGTTTTGAAGGCGCGTCGTGGCGCCGATGGGAGCTTTCTTGCTTGGGAAAGCTAAATACGCGACCTCTACGATAGTTGCTGATGATGAGCACTTTCAGCAGAGATCTTAAAGCGCTCATCATCTTCCTATTGCGCAATACACTCCCACAGCTTTAGATCAATCAATAGAGGATGGTATCGTTATACGAGTCTTCGAGATCTTGGAGATGCTCGACCCGGCCGTGAAAGTGTAGTCGCCACTGCTCGCGCACCGAATCGGGCAGGTACTGGAAGTAGCTGACCGCAGTGTTCTGAGTCCAGATCTCGCAGCTTTGCCAAGGACCGATATTGAAGGCATGGGCGAAGACTGCTTCGATAACGCCGCCATGGCAGACCAACACCACATGTTCGTGTTGGTGACGCTGCTTGATCTCTTCGATAAACATGCCAACACGCGTGCGGAAGTGCATCATGCTTTCGCAGTTTTCGGCTTGGGGCGCGACCGGCGAGAAGGGTTTTTCGCTGTACCAGTAGTCGGGCCAGTGCGAGGGCAGATCTTTATCGTCCCAAGGAGTATGGTCCACGCGGCTTGATCCGATCTCGCGTAGGCGATGATCGAAGAGGATCTCTTTGTTGTAGGCTTCGGCGAGATATGCGGCGGTCTCGCGGGTACGGAGCATGGTACTGGCATAGAGCGCATCGATGCTTGGAAGTAGCTTTTGGGGCATCCATTTGCCGAGAGCGGCGGCCTGCTGCTTGCCTTTGGGTGTCAGGCCTGCATTATCGTAGCCGTTCTGCTCGATCCACTCCGGCACATTCATAAAGCTTTGGCCGTGGCGAACTAAATAGAGATGCATACTCTTCTCTTCGTTTTCAAACAGGCTCAATCCAAGAAGTCTGAATTGGATCTATGGGAGTATTGTACAACGCCGCACCTTAGATGGAGAAACAGACTCTTGTTAGACAGCGTGTCTCAACAAGAGTCTGTTTGTGGTTTAGGCAACTTGTTCCAAAACAGCGACGCATTCGATATGCGGTGTTTGGGGGAACATATCGACTGGAGTAACGCGGCGCAGTTCATAGCGTGGCATGCCGATCTCGCGTTCGCGCAGAAGAATTTTGAGGTCGCGCGCTAAAATGCCTGGGCTGCAGGCCACATAGGCGATTTTTGTGGGAGCCAGCGCTAAGATCGCCTCGAGTGCTGAGGGGTGGCAACCACGGCGCGGTGGGTCGAGCACAGCCGCATCGAAGGAGCCGTCGAGAGTCATCAAGGTGTGTTCAACGCGCCCTTCGTAGAATTGTACGTTGCTGATGTTGTTCAGCATCAAGCTGTTTTGACCGTCTTGCACGGCGGCGGGGTGTTCTTCAACAGCGACCACTTCGCCACAGATCTGAGAGAGCGGCAGCGCGAAGGTTCCGACGCCACTGTAGGCATCGAGCAGGCGCTGTTCGGGCTGGAGATCGAGCCCTTCGCGCACCAAACGCAGAAGATTCTCGGCTTGGGCTTTGTTGACTTGGAAGAAACTTTGGGCGCTGAGCTCAAACAGCATGCCGCCGAACTCCTCGCTGATAGCTTCTGCGCCCTCGATCAGTAGGTTTGCGCGCGGATCGGCAGGATTGCTGTAGTGAACACCGGCCAAAGCGGGTAGGCGTGAACGCCAGCGCCATGCGGTGCCAGCCAGCTCGCCGCTGCCTTCGAGCATGCCGAGCGCGTAGCCGAAGCTGCTGCTGGCCCGCACACTGGCTGAGCTGAGCTGCATATTGTCGCTAAGTGTATAGTGCAGGGTGTCGCGCAGAGCCAGCAAGGCTTCGTTTAGAACCGGCATCAAGAGCGGGTCTTCGGCGATCTCGACGACGCGGCGCGAGTTGGCGGCGTGATAGCCAACCTTTTTGCCGTGAACGTGGAAGTGAGCGCTGTTGCGATAGCCCCATTCTTTGGGTGAGGGGATCATTTCGTCCACTGGCGCATCGGGTATACCGCCGAGGCGTTCGAGTTGCTGCTGCAGAATCGAGCGCTTGAAGCGTAGTTGGGCTGCATAGTCGATATGCTGCCAGCTCATATGGTCGCCGCCCTCGGGCAGACGCGGCTCGATTCGATCGGGTGAAGCTTCAAGCACTTTGATTACTTTACCACGGGCGAAATCGCTACGACGTTCATGCAGGCGGACGCGAACCCGCTCACCGGGCAGGCCACCTTGGGCGAATACAACACGGCCTTCCCAGCGACCAACCCCGTCGCCACCCTGAGCCATGTCATTGATGGTTAGTTCAAGCTCTTCTGGATACATATCTACATTCAGCTAAAAAGCAAAAACGAAGGGAGAGGGATATGCTCTTCCCTTCGTCTTGCATTTTTGCGACTATGCGAGAGCCATATCGCGGCGTTTCTGCTCGCGGCGGCGCTCGTCGGCGGATAGAGTCTTCTTGCGAATACGCCAGCCCTTGGGCGTTACTTCAACGAGTTCGTCATCGCTGATATATTCGATCGCATCGTCGAGGCTGAGCTGACGGGGCGTTTCGAGGTGAAGCGCTTCTTCACTGCCGCTATTGCGGATATTGGTGAGATGTTTCTTCTTGCAGACGTTGACTTCCAGATCGGACGGGCGAATATGCTGGCCCACAACCATGCCTTCATAGACCTCGGTGCCGGGGCCGATAAAGAGGCGACCGCGCTCTTGGGCCGAGTGCAAACCGAAGGCGGTAGCGGTGCCCGTCTCCCAAGCGATCAGAGAGCCAAAGGCGCGCGCTTCGATCTCGCCGACCAGCGGCTCGTAGCCAGCGAAGAGGCTGTTCATAATGGCCTGACCGCGGGTTGCCGAAAGCAGTTGTTGGCGGAAGCCAAGCAGAGCGCGCGTCGCCACTAAGTAGACATAATGGATTGTGCCATCATCACGATAGCTCATATCGCGCATCATACCGCGACGTTTGCCCAACATCTCTACTACAGCGCCTTGATACTCCTCGGCCACTTCGATCTCGACCAGCTCCATCGGCTCGACCGTCACGCCGTCGATCTCTTTGAAGATCACTTCGGGTTTAGAGACCTGGAACTCGTAGCCTTCGCGACGCATGTTTTCGATCAGAATGCCCAAGTGTAGCTCGCCACGCCCGCTAACATGGAAGATATCGGCGGTTTCGCCATCGGCCACGCGCAGAGCGACGTCTTTTTCGAGCTCGCTATAGAGCCGCTCGCGCAGCTTACGGCTAGTGACGTGGGTGCCTTCGCGTCCGGCAAATGGGCTGGTATTGACGCTGAAAGTCATACGGACGGTTGGCTCTTCAACCTCGATAACGGGCAGTGCCTCGGGATATTCGGGGTCGGCGATGGTTTCACCGATACGTACTTCGTTTAGGCCGCTGATAGCGATGATATCTCCAGCGACCGCTTCTTCGACCTCTTCGCGCTGCAAGCCATTGAATACAAAGATCTGACCGACCTTAGCCGCAGCGATCTCGCTTTGGCGGTTGATGTGAGCGACCTGTTGGTTGCGGCGCAAGCGACCGCGCTGCAAACGTCCTACAGCCAGCTTACCTTTATAGCTATCGTGAATGGTAGTGGTTACAACAAGCTGAGTGGGCTTTTCTGGTTCGACATCGGGGCCGGGTAGCTCCGAGAGGATGGTTTCGAAGAGAGGTTCGAGCGAATCTTCCAAGTGATCGGGCGAGCGCCCAGCTAAACCGCGCAGACCAGAGGTGTAGATCACCGGGAACTCCGCCTGTTCGTCGTCTGCACCCAAATCTACAAAGAGGTCGAAGGTGGTGTTGACGACGTAGTTGGGACGAGCTTGAGGTCTATCTATCTTATTAACTACTACAATTGCCTTATGACCAGCTTGGAGTGCTTTACGCAGTACAAACTTGGTTTGAGGCATCGGACCGTCTACCGCATCGACCAACAACAACACGCCGTCAACCATATTCATGACACGTTCAACTTCGCCTCCGAAGTCCGCGTGACCAGGGGTATCAACGATATTGATCTTGACACCTTTATAGGTAACTGCTGTTGTTTTTGCGAGAATAGTGATGCCGCGTTCGCGTTCAAGGGCGTTGCTGTCCATGATCCGTTCTTCCACGCTCTGGTTTTCACGGAAGATACGGCTCTGTTTCAGCATGGCATCCACAAGCGTGGTTTTGCCGTGGTCAACGTGGGCGATGATGGCGATATTACGAATGTCGTTACGACGCATTGTTTTTCACACTAAAGGCCCTGGTCACTATGAACCAGGGCACGATGTATATCTATATATTCTATCTTTTTGAATTGTACCACAGATCTCCCTTCCATGCTTGAAAGCGAGCACGGCTGAGAGCTATAATGCCACATCCGTTTGATCACTTCAACGCTCTGGCGGCTTGACCTCGTCCCCAAAAAGGCTGCTAGCGCGTCCGCCTACGGCTACCAACAGCGCGCCCCTAAGCAGAGTGTTGTAGTTGTGCCGAAAGACCTCCCCAAAATACAACACTTCAAGCGGATTCCATATAGCAGATCGAGCGCCTGATCTTTGCGTCTCATATATTCGGCTGCTTGGGCACTTCCGGTAAGGATTTAGTTCATTTCGGTATAACAACAAGAACCTTTTGATATAGATAATCCATCAGGAAAACGCTAAATCTGCCTCATATAGGGATATAATAATGAGAAATGTGTGCCCCAACAAAGCTTGTTTTAGCTCATACTAATGCACTATTTATTCTACGATTGAATTTAACACCTTTTTTCACAAAGTTGTTGTAGCATCGTTGAGAAAGTATGGTATACTAGAACAGCTTGACTATATAACATTCGGCTTATTGCGCTTTACAAAGCGATAATATCACTGCTTTTGAATACAACACGAGTCGCTATAGGTACGAGGGCAAGAGCAAGACTACCTTAGATTCATCGATAGAGATAGCTGGTTCTTTTAAAGATACTCTTATAGCGTTTTGAAGCTCTGTGAGGGCTGAACTGCCCAGGAACCTTCGCGTTTTATGGTTGTGGTCAATGGCGAAGCGTCGTGAGATACCAAATGATTCATGGTGCGTCTCACTGCGCTTTTTGGTGTAGAAGGCCGATTTTCGTATGTTGACAAGGTGATCTAAAGCCTTGTTGCGATCAGTATATGAGGTAATGTATCGCCACGGGGACTCCCACTAAATTGTAGGCGCTTTTTAGTGGTCGTGACATGCAAGACCTTAATATACCTTTCGATGACATTACGACACAAATCTGGTGACTTGAAGTGGCGGGCGTTCCGTCAGCATTTAACGCTATGTGCTGGGCCACCTGCCTACGGCAGAATGACTATACGGTCGTAGTGTTGTGTTGGTTCTCAGTTTGGTAGATTGTCGACATTCTTTTGCCTTGTCAGCTAGAAAGGCACCCGATGGCTCAGGTGTATCGTTCTCCTCAGGTATTTAGGCCACGAGCCAATACTCTTTTTTGGCTTGCGGTACTAGGTCTTATTCTGGGGGCCTCAGTTGCTCTTGGTCTCCTCTACTATTTAACCGTTTCGCCAACATTTGTACGACTCGTTGGTGTTCCTATTGAACAGCCGGTACCGTTCAGCCACCAGCTGCACGTCTCCGGTTTGCGTTTGCAATGTTTGTACTGTCATACCAATGTTACAGAATCTGCTTATGCCAATGTACCTGCTACGCAGACCTGTATGACATGTCACTCTGCTGTAAAGCCCACTAGCCCCAACCTCTCGAACGTGGTTGCGAGCTGGGAAAGTGGAACACCTATTCAGTGGAACAAAGTGCACGACTTGCCCGACTTTGTCTACTTCAACCACAGTATTCACGTGGCTAAGGGTGTGGGATGTTCCACCTGTCACGGCAATATTGCTCAGATGGGTTACACAAACAATGTAGGTGGCGTCTATCGTGTAGAACCTCTTTACATGGGTTGGTGTTTGGGCTGCCATCGCGCGCCTGAAAACTACGTCCGACCCCAAGAAGAGATTTTCAACACTGCTTGGGAGCCGCCTGCGAACCAGGTTGAGGTGGGACAACAACTTGTAAAAGAGTATGGCATTCGCGGTTCATATGAGCTGACCCGCTGTGCCATCTGTCACCGATAACGGCGGAGAAGTATGAGCAGACAACTAGATATAACCGGAATCCGCGCACGTCTAGCTGCCTCTAACAATGGGAGGCAGATGTGGCGCAGCCTTGAGGAACTAGCCCAGACCGAAGAATTCCAGGACATGGTCGAGCGTGAATTTCCTCATCAGGCTGGAGAGATCAAAGATCCCGTCACACGACGTACGTTCTTGAAGTTGATGGGTGCTTCGCTGGCATTAGGTGGCCTTAGCGGTTGTCAGTTTGCATTTCGTCAGCCCCAAGAAAAGATCGTTCCTTATGTGAGCGTTCCCGAAGGCGTAGTTGCTGGTAAAGCACTCTTCTTCGCAACAGCCATGGCTTTCGACGGCTATGGTCTTGGTTTGTTAGTGGAAAGCCACGAAGGACGTCCAACCAAGATCGAAGGCAACCCCAAGCACCCCCTAAGCTTGGGTGGTACCGATGCTTTTGCCCAAGCTTCGATCTTGAATATGTATGATCCCGATCGCTCTCAGACTGTTTTGAATGCCAAGCAGCCGAGCACTTGGAGTGCCGCTGTTTCTGCTATTCAACAGGCCTTGAGTGCAGAGCAGGGCTCGGGTGGCGCTGGTTTGCGTATCTTGACCGGTACGGTGACCTCGCCGACCTTGATCGGCCAGATCCAACAGCTTCTAACGACCTTCCCCAACGCTCGCTGGTATCAGTACGATGCCGTTGGTCAGGAGAATACACGAGCTGGTGCTCGCTTGGCCTATGGTGCTAACGTCACCACAACTTACAACTTTGCCGAAGCAGACGTGGTCTTGGCGATCGAGTCTGACTTCACCACGAACGGCCCGGGTGCATTGCGCTACTCGCGTGATTTCTTCCGCCGCCGCCGTGTGACGGGCGATCATGCAAGCGCTTCGATGAACCGTCTGTATGTCGCTGAAAGCACGCCGACTAACGTTGGTACCGTGGCTGACCACCGCCTGACACTGCGCCCGTCGTACGCTGAGAGCGTGCTGCGTATGGTCGCTGTGAGCTTGGGTGTGTCTGGTGTCGCTGCTCCGACAAGCACTGTCGATGCTGCGATGCAGCAGTGGGTCGATGCAGTTGTCAACGACCTGCGCGCTGCTGCTGGCAAGAGCATTGTGGTTGTTGGCGAGAGCCAGCCGCCAGTGGTACACGCGATCGCACACGCTATCAACCAGTCGTTGGGCAGCGTTGGTCGCACCGTCTTCTATATCGATCCGGTCGAGGGTGATGTAGCGCCTGAGACGATCGGTGTCGCTGGCTTGCGCGCCCTGACCCAAGAGATGGACGCTGGTCAAGTGTCGTTGCTGGTCACCTTTGGCACCAACCCGGCCTTCACGGCTCCGGCCGATATCCCCTTCGCCTCGGCGATGGCTAAGGTTGCAACGAGCGTTCACCTCGGCGAGTTCGTCGATGAGACCGCCGACCTGGCGACTTGGCATATTCCGGGAACCCACTACCTTGAGATGTGGGGCGATGTACGCACCTTTGACGGCACCGCTTCGATCATTCAGCCGCTGATCGCACCGCTGTACGAGAATGCGAAGAGCTCCTATCAACTCATGGCGCTCTTGAATGGCGATGCCAATGCCAATAGCTACGATCTCGTTCGAGCCTACTGGCAATCGCAGTTGAGCGGCGATTTCGAAATGGCTTGGAATATCGCTGTGCGCGATGGTGTGATCGCGAACACCGCCCTGCCGACCCGCGAAGTGAGCTTGGCTTCAGGCTTCGATAGCGGCCCTTCGCCGGTAGCCGCTGGTGAACTAGAGATCGCCTTCCGCCCAGACCCCACCATTTGGGATGGTAGCTATGCCAACAACGGTTGGATGCAAGAGCTGCCCAAGCCGTTGACCAAGCTGACTTGGGACAACGCCGCTTTGGTTGCTCCCGATACCGCCGACAAGCTGGGTCTCGCGACCAACGATGTTGTGAAGCTGACGCTCGACGGTCGCTCGGTCGAAGCTGCAGTATTCGTTATGCCGGGCCACGCTCGCAACACCATCACCTTGTACTTCGGCTACGGCCGCACCAAGGCTGGCAAAGTGGCGCAGAATACAGGCTTTAATGTCTATCCGCTGCGCGCATCGAACAGCCTCTGGTTCGGTGGCAACCTCACGATCGAGAAGACTGGCAAGACCTATGAGCTGGTCACCACCCAGAACCACTACTCGATGGAAGGCCGTGATATCGTGCGCGTAGGCACGCTGGCCGAATATCGCTCCAACGGTCACTTCTTCGATGAGAAGTATCCTTCTCACCATGGTGGTGGTCACGGCGAAGAGGGTGAAGGTCACGCTGCCGAGGGCGAGAGCAAGCATACTGCTCCGATCTCGCTCTATCCCAAGTACGACTACAGCAAGAACTACGCTTGGGGTATGGCGATCGATCTGAACGCTTGTAATGGTTGTAACGCTTGTGTCGTTGCTTGCCAAGCCGAGAATAATATCCCGATCGTTGGCAAAGATCAGGTGAAGCGTGGGCGCGCTATGCACTGGATCCGCATCGACCGCTACTATGATGGCGGTATCGATGAGCCAGAGACCTACCATATGCCCATGCTCTGCCAGCACTGTGAAAATGCACCTTGTGAGCCGGTTTGTCCGGTAAACGCTACAAGCCACGACGCAGAAGGCTTGAACAATATGGTTTACAACCGCTGTATCGGTACCAAGTATTGTTCAAACAACTGCCCCTTCAAGGTGCGACGTTTCAACTTCTTACAATACAGCGACGAAACAACCCCAAGCCTCAAGTTGCAGCGCAACCCCGAGGTTACGGTGCGCTCTCGCGGTGTGATGGAGAAGTGTACTTTCTGTGTGCAACGCATCAACCATGCACGTACCGAAGCTATCAAGGCTGGTCGCACCATCGCCGATGGTGAAGTGCGCACCGCTTGTCAGCAGGTATGTCCTAACGATGCAATTGTCTTTGGTAATCTTAACGATCACAATAGCGCTGTTTTCAAGCTTCAGCAGGAGAACACCAGCTACAAGCTGTTGAACGACTTGGGCGTCAACTCTCGCATTACCTATATGCCGCGCATCCGCAACGCAAGCGAGAACATGCCCTCTGTAACTACTGAACTTGAGCACAGCACGAGTGAGTAAGCGCATGCAGTACGCACAAACTACTGATACCAAAGCGATACATGACGACGGCGAGACGATTCTTCTCCCGGGCGAAACACACACCTCCATCTCGAGCTCGATCGGTGGTATCGTGCTTAGTCCGACGGCGGTGGGCTGGGGTGTCGCTATCGGTATCTCTGTACTATTTTTGCTGGCATTGATCTATTCCATCACGTATTTGATTGCGGCAGGTGTAGGTATCTGGGGTATCAACCAGCCTGTGGGTTGGGGTGCCGACATTATCAACTTCGTGTGGTGGATCGGTATCGGTCACGCAGGAACGCTGATCTCAGCGATTCTCTTGCTCTTGCGCCAACAGTGGCGTACTTCGATCAACCGCTTCGCAGAAGCGATGACGATCTTTGCGGTCTGTTGTGCAGGTATCTACCCCGTTCTGCACACCGGTCGCCCTTGGGTCGCCTACTGGATTTTGCCCTACCCCAACACCTTGGGTATGTGGCCTCAATTCCAGAGCCCCTTGGCATGGGACGTATTCGCTATTTCGACCTATGCTACGGTGTCGGTTCTGTTCTGGCTGACCGGTTTGATCCCTGACTTTGCGCTGCTGCGCGACAAGGCTCAAAACCAAATCGCCCGCCTCTTCTACGGCATTATCTCGTTGGGCTGGCGTGGTTCTGCCAAGCACTGGCACCGCTACGAACTGGCTTCCTTGCTGCTGGCCGGTCTCTCGACCCCGCTGGTGGTCTCGGTACACAGTATCGTTAGTCTCGACTTCGCGGCCGGTATCCTTCCGGGCTGGCACGTGACGGTCTTCCCGCCCTACTTCGTGGCTGGTGCTGTGTTCGCTGGTTTCGCAATGGTAGTATTGCTGATGCTCCCCATCCGCAAGATCTATCACCTGGAAGCCTATATCACCGTGAAGCACTTCGATCTGATGGCGAAGGTTATCTTGGCTACCGGTATGATCGTGCTCTACGGTTATATTCTCGAGCTCTTCTACGCTTGGTATAGCGGCAACATCTACGAGACCTTCTTTGCTTGGAACCGTATGTTCGGTCCCTATGGTTGGAGCTTCTGGGCTTTGATTCTCTGTAACGGCGTTGCGCCCCAGCTCTTCTGGAGCAAACGCATGCGCCAGAGTGTACCGGCACTGATCTTCGTCTCTGTGATGGTCAGCATCGGTATGTGGCTTGAGCGCTTCGTGATCATTGTCGGTAGCTTGTACCGAGACTTCTTGCCTTCCTCGTGGGGTTACTACACCCCGTCCTTCTGGGACTGGCTGATGTACATCGGTACCTTTGGTCTGTTCTTTACGGGTATGTTCTTGTTCATCCGCTTGGCTCCGATGATCGCTGTTTCCGAAATGCACGCCTTGTTGCATCAGAAGAAGGAAGAGGAGCATATCCTGAGTGGCGAACACGATCATGCTGAAAGCCACGGCCAGAGCCATCCGCAAACAGCATAAGCTGGTGTAGCATTATGGAAGGAGCCAACAAGGCTCCTTCCATAGGGCCCCATATAAGGATTGAACTATGAAAACACAGGTTCCTTTCTTTGGCAAAGCTAAAGCTGCAACACCCGCTCAAGAGCCTGCGAAGGCTAAACCCTATGGTTTAATGGCCGAGTTCGCTTCGGCTGATGAGTTGTATGCTGCGGCTCGTAGCGCCAATCAAGCAGGATATACGAAAATGGACGCCTACTCGCCCTTCCCGATCGAGGGTTTGGCGGAGGAAGTAGGGTTTCACCATACACGTTTGCCACTGGTCGTTTTGCTCGGTGGTATTACAGGTGCACTAACAGGCTTTGGTCTACAAGCTTTCTCGTTTATGGTTGATTATCCGGTGAACGTCGGTGGCCGCCCCTTCTTTAGCTGGCCCGCGTTCGTCCCGATCACCTTCGAGTTGATGATTTTGTTCTCGGCCTTTGGTGCTGTTTTTGGCATGTTACTTATGAACGGTCTACCACGCCTTTACCACCCGGTCTTTAACGCTCCGCGTTTTGACCGCGCGACACAAGACGCCTTCTTCTTGTGTATCGAGGCCGACGATCCGAAGTTTGATTTGGTTGAGACTCGTTCGTTTCTGGAAGGCTTGAAGGCATTGGCCGTATCGGAAGTTAGCAATTGAGGATCGCAGCTATGCAAGGCATACGCCTCCGTGCGTCAGGTATTTCGGCAGTTCGCATCATTAAGTGGGCTTGGATCCCCTTAATCATTGGTGTGCTGTCGGCCTGTCACTTAGATATGTATGACCAACCCAGGTATGAACCGTACGGCCAAAGCGACTTCTTTGCTGATGGAGCTGCGGCACGACCTCTTGAACCAGGGACTATTCCTTTTAACCGCGAGGTAGAAAACACCATTCTGCTGACCGGTAAGGATGAGAACGGCGAGTTTGTGCAGGAGAATCCTTTGGAGATCAACGACAATGTGATCGCCACAGGTAAGACCCAATTCGGCATCTACTGTGCCCCCTGCCACGGCAACTTGGCAGATGGCAAAGGTGTCGCTGCAAACTACTTCCAGCAGCGACCGCCGTCGATGTACTTGGAGCGCCTGCGCACAGCGCCAGATGGCTATCTCTTTGATGTTATCACCAATGGTAAGGGCTTGATGTACCCCTACAACACTCAGGTACACGATGTCAACAACCGTTGGGCGATTATTGCCTATATTCGTGACCTGCAATCGCAGGAACCACCCGAAGGTGTTGAAGCTAACCCGACGGAGCAGCCGACCTTTGACCCGAACGCTACTCCGACGACAACGGCTCAACCCAATGGCACAACGACAACAGAAGCAGCGCCCCAGGCTGGGACGCCCACAACCACACCGTAATATAAGGATAGCTGTATGACGAGTCAGAAAGAAACAGCCAGCATTGGGCTGGAACGCTTTCAGCGACCAGCGCTTATCGTAGGCGCGGTGGCAGCTGTGCTGTGTGTGGTTGGAGCGTTCTTAAACCACACCCAGCTTCTTCAATCATATCTGTTCGCCTTCCTGTTCTGGAATGGTGCAACGCTTGGTTGTTTGGCCGCTCTGATGCTGCAGCATCTGGTAGGCGGTCGTTGGGGTTTGGCGGTTCGCCGTTTGGCTGAAGCTGGCGCTCTCTTGGTGCCCTTGATGGCAGTGCTGTTTATTCCGATCATTCTCGGAATGAACTCGCTCTATCCTTGGACCCACGAGACCTCGGCGGTGATCGAGCACAAGCGCCTCTATCTCAATACCCCCGGCTTTATTTTGCGCGCAGTCTTGTACTTTGTGATCTGGGGTGTGTTGGGCTATCTGTTGAACCGCTGGTCGGCACTGCAAGACCGCACCGGAGTTGATCCGGCGGGTCGCTGGATGCGTATGCTCAGCGGCGCTGGCATCGTACTTTACGTGCTGTGCGTCACCTTCGCATCGACCGACTGGGGCATGTCGCTGACCCCCGAGTGGTTCTCGGCCATCTACGGTGTTGTATTCATCATCGGCCATGGTCTGACCTTCTGGTGTTTGATGATCGTACTGCTCTCGATCTTGGGCGATAAGAAGCCCTTGAACGAGATCGTTTGGCCGGACATCTTCCACGACTTGGGCAAGCTCTTGTTCGCCTTCGTGGTGCTTTGGACGTACTCCAACTTCGCCCAGTTCGTGATTATGTGGACCGGTAACCTGCCGGAAGATCTGCCTTGGTACTATGTGCGTACCAACGGTGGCTGGCAGTATCTGGCATACGCGCTTGCGACCTGTCAGTTCTTGCTGCCCTTCCTGTTGCTGCTCTCGCGCCGCAACAAGCGCCGCACCGGTATCATTCGTGCCATCGCGATCGGTCTGTTGGTGATGCGTCTGATCGACCTCTTCTGGTGGATCAAGCCCTCCTTCAGCGATCATTTCCAGATCCTCTGGACCGACTTCGCCGCTCTCTTGGCGATCGGTGGCTTCTGGGTTGCGGCCTACATCTGGGCTCTGCAGCGCAAGCCGCTGGTGCCGCTCAACGATCCGCGCTTGACGCTGGTCAAGTACCATCGTGCTCACTTCCACGATCACGATGCACCGCATCAGCATCAGCAGAGCGGTCACAGCCACGCCTAAATCAAAGATCGTTCCGAACGACCTCTGCCATCGTTAAGTTGGTAGAGGTCGTTCTTTTTTCCTTAGCGCTCTTCCTTCTCATCGTTCCTCTTCATTTTGGCGGCGAGCTTTGTTCCTCCCATTTGTTCCTCACCGCGTCCGCCTACGGCTATCAACATCCCACCCGCCCACACCAGCGATCGGCCTGCGGCAAAGTGAAACATAGCTTTGTCTTTGGCGTTCGTTGTGTTGCAGTGTAAGGCAGCGGCGGCTTGCAACGAAGGCAGCGAAGCGTTTGACGGCCTGCATGGCTGGAGGGAAATTTGGTAGCCGTAGGCGGACGCGCCAGGGACCGCATGGGGGCTAGGGACTTGACCGCCAGAAGCATGCAACGAACGAGTTTGTGCGCTTAGAAGCGCTGTGTGTACTCGGCAAATCGCAAAGCGATCTGTTGAGGCAAAATGTTTGCAAGGTCAGACAATATATGTACAAATACTGTGCAATATATTGACAAAGCGTCGACGAACTGGTATGGTGTAGGCAAGCTCAAAAAGAGCTTCGCCCAGCTAGAGATTGTAGGTGTAGGAATGCAGACTGCTCAAGGATTGATGCATCTTTCTAAAACTCCGCTCTTTAATACCAAGGCTGTGGTTCAAGAGACGGCGGTACCTGCCGATACTTTGCGGGCTTGGGAGCGCCGTTATGGCATTCCAGCGCCTCAACGTAGCGAGGGCGGCCATCGACTCTATTCGGAATATGACATCGCTTTGATTGTATGGCTGCGCGATCGCATCGCTGAAGGCCTAACGATCTCGCAAGCGATCGCCCTGCTACAGAACAGCGCCGGCCAAGGCCAAGCCGCCAGCCAGAGCGGTCGAGCCGAAATGCTTTCGTTCGATCAGCTTTCGAGCGCGCTGATCGAGGCTCTGAGCCAATTTAATGCGCGAGCCGCAGAGCATATTCTTGGTCAAGCTCTTGCTCTATACAGCGTCGAAGAGGTTTGCATCGATCTCATTCAACCCACGCTGCTTTCGATCGGTAAGCAGTGGTACCAAGCAACCCTCTCTATCACACAAGAGCATTTCGCAAGCCAGTTTATACGACGCAAACTCGACGCTCTGTTGCATAGCTATACGCACCAGAATCCAGTTGGGACGGTGGTTGTCGGTTGCGCACCCAAGGAGCTACACGAGATCGGCGCTTTGATCTTGGCGGTCTTTTTGGCCCGCGCTCGCTGGCGGGTGATCTATTTGGGGCAGAGCGTTGCATACGATGGTTTGATCGCATGCCTGAAGCAGATCCAAGCGGATGTGGTCTGTTTATCGGCCACAAGCCTTGACACGGCGACCGAACTGCGAGACTTAGCTTACAACTTGCTTGAGGATCTGCCCACGGTTCGTTTCGTTTATGGCGGTCAGGCTTTTAACCATAACCCCGGTTTGTGTCTAGAGATGCCTGGAGATTTCTTAGGTGAAGATGCTTGGCAAGCTCTCGAGCGTATGCGAGCGTTTCGAGGATCATCCATCACAAGGTAAGAAGAGAGGAGAGAGCCTTGGCTTTGGAATTTATACAAGCATGGCCCTCTAGCCACACAACATCCGATAGCTGTAGGGTGCTTGGTGTAAATGCGCTCTTGGCGAGTTTACCGCGGCGTGACGCACACTATCATTTCGAACGCCCGCTCGTCGATGCTAAATCTCCTGCGGTCTTGCGTCAGTCGCTGCGCGCCTGTGAACAGATCACGCGCGTCAATTCGCGTAGCTTCTTTCTTAGCTCTCAGCTTTTGCCAGCTGCCAAACGCCAAGCTATACGTGTTCTTTACGCCTTCTGTCGTACCTCAGATGATATCGTCGATCTGCCCCACGAATCGCAACCAGCCAACCGCTTGGCCAACTGGCTGTGGCTGGTGAGCAACCGCGAATGGGCCAGCCTACATCCGGTGCTGCCTGCTTGGCACCAGACCTATCAGCGCTTCGAGCTGCCGGAGCATTTGGTGAAAGAGCTGCTGGCGGGCGTGGCTATGGATCTGAGCATCAATCGCTATCAAAGCTTCGAGGATCTCTGGCTCTACTGTTATCGTGTCGCCTCGGTGGTTGGCCTACTCAGTATGCGAATCACTGGCTTTGAGGAAGGTGCCGAACCCTATGCGATCAAACTGGGCGTCGCACTTCAGCTCACCAATATTCTGCGCGATGTGGCCGAAGACGCTCAACGCGGTCGGATCTATCTGCCACAAGAGGACTTAGCACGCTTTGGTCTGAACGATGACGATATTTTGGCTGGCGTACACGACGAGCGCTTTCAGGCTTTGATGGAGTTTGAGATCGTACGTGCGCGTAAGCTCTACGCAGAGAGCTGGACCGGAATAGGCATGCTGGCGCCCGATAGTCGCTTGGCGGTGGCCGCTGCCAGCCGCTTCTACGGCGCGATTCTCGATAAGATCGTAGAGCAAAACTATAATGTGTTTAAACAGCGAGCCGCGCTGAGCACAAGCGAGAAGCTGCGCATGTTGCCCAAGCTCTGGCGCGATACCAAACGTCTGGGTTGAGCATGAACACCCAAGAGCCTCTCCCTGCGCAAACGAAACCGGGCTGGCCGCTCTGGCCTCTGCAGACTATCCTGCTGATTCTGTTTCTTGGCCCGATCGTCTCGCCGCTCTTTCGTTTAACTGGCCTGCCGATCTTGAACGAGAGCGGCCTGTTGGCGCGCTCGCTCTTGGCGAGCTATATCTGCCCCACGCCTCAATACTCTTACTTGCTGGGCGGGCTGCCGATGGCGGTCTGTGCGCGCTGTTGGGGCGCGACGATCGGCCTGTTGGCGGGCTATACCAGTCTACGCTATTGGCCGCAGCTGCCGTTTTTGCGCGCTCTATTGGCGTTGCCGCTCTGGCTGCGCTTGCTGCTTTGCGGGCTGCCCTTTCTGCTCTGGCCGCTCGAGATCGCGCTGGGGGGGCGCGCCGCTTGGGAACTGCCGTATTGGTTGATGCTGTTGAATGGTGCTCAAGCTGGCTATGCCGCCGCTATCTTTTTTTGTTCGATCTGGCCCGGTTTTTGGCGTGCGCCCAATTTTCAGACTGGTTTCATGTAGGCTTCATCCTCGTCTTGTAGACTAAAGCTAGGTTAAGAGAAAAAACGAAATTTGGAGGAGCCTTATGAGAAACTGGACGAAAACAAATTGGGGATGCCGAGTGATCGCTTCGGCTTTGGCTGTGAGTGCAGCACTTGTTTTGGGTGTTTCGCCTGCTTTTGCCGACAGCGACGACGACGAGATCGTGACTTATGGCCCGAACGCTTGTAGCGTAGTGGCTGACCTGCCCGCTTATCCGAATGCGACCTGTGTCAAACAGGAGCGCGAGACCAAACGCAACGGTGTGGAGATCGAAAATGATTACACTTCGCCCGACAGCGCCGATGCTGTGCGCCAGCACTTCGAGAATGTCTTCCGCCAGAACGGCTGGACGATCGTGAAGTCGAAGGCTGATCTCGACGATCAAGAGTGGGAATACACCGTTACCAAGAATGGACGACGCGTTTCAGTGGAAGTGGATACGGTCAAACCACACAAGGGTGGCGGCAGCAAGTTTAGCATCGAAGAGAAGCCAGCTAGACAAACCACGCAGTAATTCAAACAGATACACTACAGCCTTCTAGCTATAAACGCTCGCTTCAAAACCTCTGTGTTAACGCACGGAGGTTTTGAATTGTTGGAGGATTCACCTGCTTTTCATGTTTGGGTTTTATACTGAAAGCAGATGAAATCAAAGGATAGTGCTATGCATGTTTTAGTTGTTGAAGACGAACCAACCATCGCTCACTACATCAAGCGTGGGCTTGAAGAGGGAGGCTATGCGGTCGATCTGGCTTTTACAGGCCAAGAAGGGCTCGATTGGCTAGCCTGTGAGCACTTCGATTATGTGGTGCTCGATATTATGTTGCCCGGAATCGACGGGCTAGAGGTCTGCCGACAAGTGCGCAACAAGGGTCTAGCTGTGCCGATTTTGATGCTGACGGCGCGCGGCACAGTCGATGACCGCGTGAACGGCTTAGACAGCGGCGCCGATGATTACCTTGTGAAGCCCTTTGCGATCAAAGAGCTGCTAGCGCGTTTACGTGCGCTCGGCAGACGAGGCAGCGAGGCGCCGCGCACAACCGAGCTGCGCTGCGGCGACTTGGTGCTCGACACTGTTAAACAGCAAGTGCATCGGGCAGACCGCTTGATCAAGTTGACCGCCAAAGAGTACGCTGTGCTGGAGTGCCTGTTGCGCTCGGCGGGGCGGGTGCTGACCCGCACGATGATCGCCGAGCACGTCTGGAGCTACGACGCCGAAACCCAGTCGAATGTAGTCGATGTGTATATTCGCAATCTACGCCGCAAGATCGACGATCCGTTCGAGACTAAGCTGATCCATACGGTGCGCGGTTCAGGCTATCGGGTGGCGCTCGAGGAAGTCGATGCGGTTTGCTAAAACGCTGCGCGCTCGTTTCGCGCTGTGGGTCGCGCTCTTGCTCTTTATCGCGCTGCTTGTGCTGGGCGGCTTGGTCTATGGTCTGCTCTCGTACACGCTCTACAACTCGATCGATACGGAACTGCGCCTGAGCGCGCTGCAAGCCGCCGATAGCGCCGATCTCGATAGCAAAGGCGGCGAGCTAGAGATGTTCGACGGGGTGAGAGACCCCGAGGCGCTCGATAGTTTCGTCGAACGCGGCCTGACGATCCGCCTGCTCTCGGAAGATGGTCGCCTGTTCGATTCGATCGGCCCGCTCGACGAATTGACGATCTCGCCTGCCGAACTGCGCGCGGCTCGAGCGAACGAAACCACTTTGACGACGGTTGAGCTGAACGGGCAAGCTGTGCGAGTTTTTACCTTGCCGATGGTCGATGGCAAACGCAGAGGCATCATTCAGACCGCACAGCCTTTGAGCGAGGTCGAGCGAACCCTCGATCAGCTTATGGCGATCTTTGGCATCACCGTGCCGATCATTGTGGTGATCGCTGCGCTCGGCGGCTATGTGTTGGCTGCGCGCGCTCTCGCCCCGATCAGCCAGATCACCAAAACCGCTCAGCGTATTTCGGCCGAAGATCTGCACGCCCGCCTCAATCTGCCGCCCAGCGACGATGAAGTTGGCGAGCTGGCCAAAACCTTCGATAGCATGATCGCTCGCCTAGAGCAGGCTTTCCAGCGCGAACGCCAGTTTACCAGCGACGCCTCACACGAACTGCGCACCCCGCTCAGCGCTATGCAGCTGATCCTCAGCGTGACTCGTTCTGAAGAGCGCACCCCCGAGCAGTACCGCCAAGCGTTGGACGATCTGAGCGGCGAGACCGCGCGCCTGCACAGTTTGGTCGAAGATCTGCTGGCCCTTGCGCGCGGGCATGTGAGCTGGCAGAGCAACCGCGAGCAGATCGATCTGGCCTTGCTGCTCAGCGATGTGAGCGATAGTCTGCGCCCGCTGGCAGAGGCTAAAGGGCTGGTATTAGAGCAGGAGCTGCCCGATCAGCTCGAGATCGAGGCCGATAGCGACGCCCTGATGCGCTTGTTTTTGAATCTGATCGATAACGCCATCAAATACACCGATCGCGGTTCAGTACGGGTCGTTTTGCGCGCAGAGGCGCAGTGCGCCCACATTATGATTTGCGATACTGGGCGTGGAATCGCCCCCGAACAGCAGCCGCATGTCTTCGAACGCTTCTATCAGGGCGACCCCAGTCGCCGCAGTCGCGGGGCGGGTCTTGGTCTGGCCATCGCACGCGAGATCGTCGAAGCCCATCAGGGCCGAATCTACCTAGAAAGCCAGCTTGGCCGTGGCACGTGCTTTCATATCGAGCTGCCTTATGCTCTAAAATAGTACATTTGTACGATTTCGATCCGACCTCGCCATGCTATCCTGCGAGCAGGATAGGGACTGTCAAGGAGTGAACCATGTCATTATCTGCTCGTGGTCGTTTTGAGGTCCAACTCACCCCCCAAGCTTTCAGCCACGAAGGCGTCGATCTCAATCGCTTGTCTATCGACAAACAGTTTCAGGGCGAGATCGTTGGTACAAGCCGAGGCGAGATGCTGAGCGCTATGGGCACTGTTGAGGGCTCGGCTGGTTATGTGGCGATCGAGCGCTTCGAAGGCAGCTTGCATGGAAGACGTGGCAGCTTTGTTTTGCAGCACTTCGGCATGATGGATCGCGGCGAGCAACGCTTGACTGTAGAGATCGTGCCCGACTCGGGCGAGGGCGAGCTGCAGGGTATTAGTGGCTCTCTACAGATTTTGATGGAAAATGGCGAGCACTATTACGAGCTTACCTATCAATTAGCCGATCAATAGAGTTTGTTTGCATAACACAAAGGAGTGTGCCATGTCGAGCATGTTGAACCATCTCCAGATCAATGTTGCTGGCGCGAATCTGCCTTTTTACAAGGATTTATTTGCGCAGTTGAAGTGGCAATTGATTCACGACAGTCCCGACATGTTGGGATTGCTTGATGAGAATGGGGCTAGTCTCTGGTTTGCTGCTAAACAGGGCGGAAGCGCTGCCGACTATGATGGAATCGGCGTCAATCATATCGCGCTTGGTGTCTCTGATCAAAGCGCTGTAGATGAGATGGTTAGCTATTTGAAGGAGCGAAATATCGCTAGCCTGTTTGAGACCCCGCGCCATCGCCCAGAGTTCGCTGCCTCCGAAGACCAGACCTACTATCAGGTCATGTTTGAATCGCCCGACAAACTGTTGTTTGAAGTGGTCTACATGGGTCCAAAGAGCTGATCGAGCATTGAAAGACAGCTGCATGGTGTAGCAAAGTCAGCGAGAGCCTTGTGAGCATACATCAAGGTCTATGCTTTTCACGCTCTGGCGGCGAGGTCTTTTCCTTCCATTCGGCTTCTAGCGCGTCCGCCTTCGGCTATCAAAGGGGCTAACCTGCCCTCATCCCCGACCCTTCTCCCGCCTTGCGGGAGAAGGGCGTATGTCCTTCCGCTCATTCGTGATATTCCAAACTTAACAGCTTGACCACTAACCTTCCCGCAGCTTCGCAGCGAGAAGGTTTTATACCAAATCCGTTTAAAGACGTGCATTCTCTTCGCTCAGAAAAACGAAAAGCCGGGAAAAGGGTTGTGTGCGATTTCGCGCTGCCGCGCGAAAGGGCGTTAAACAGCGAAACGCAGTGAAAGCAGCGAAACGAATGCCTTGCATGGATGGACGACGACTTGGTAGCCGTAGGCGGACGCGCTAGGGAACGAATGGGAGTGAGGGACTGCGCCGCCAGAACGCTGAACGCATCAGGCGGATCGAGATGGTTATTGGCAATAGAAAAAGCCTGCTCGCCGATGTGCAAGCAGGCTTTTTAGATTATCTCAAGCGCTTATTTAGCGGCGACAGCTGCGTTGAAGAGCTGCGACCAAGCGCGCGGCTTGCGGTTCTTCCAAGAACCCTTGTGATAGACATAACCAGCGATCAGCGGCAGGTTGATGGTGACCTCGCCGAAGACCATCTGCTCTTGAGCCAAGCTGACCTTGCCCCAGGAGTTGGCCTCTTTGAGGGTCGAACCGGAGAGAGCGCCGTCGCGCTCGTCGGCCACCGTGAGCTGGATGGCGTACTGGTGCATATCGACCTCGTGGCCGAGCAGCTCAGCAGCTACAACCGTGTCTTGCACGAAGTTCTTGGGAACGCCACCGCCCAGCATCAGCAGACCCGTGGTGCCAGCAGCGATCTTGATATCGGTCAGCTCGCGGAAGTCGCGCACGCTGTCGATCGTGACATGCTGATCGGGGTGCTTGATCTGGTGCATCACCAAGCCGAAGCCAGCCGAGCAGTCGGAGAAGGCCGGAACAAAAATCGGGATGTCGCGGCGGTAGGCCTCTAGCACGATGCTGTCGACATTGGGGTGCTTCTCGTCGAGGTAGCGGCCCATTTCGCGAATGAATTCGCGGCTCGAGTAGGGGCGCGGTTCGAGCGAGTCGGCGATTTCGGCAATGGTGTTATCGCAGACGCGCAGCTCGTCTTCGTCGATATAGGTATCGTAAATGCGGTCGATAGCGCGCTCGCGCAGGGCGTTGTCGTCGATGAAGGGAGTGCCCTGATAGTGCTTGAAGCCCAGAGCTTCGAAGAAATCTTGATCGACGATGTTGGCACCGGTCGAGACGATCACATCGATGGCATTTGCGCGCATCAGATCGAGAATAATGCCCTTTTGGCCAGCAGAGATCAAGCTACCAGCGAGGGTTAAAATAACCGTGGCCTGCTCATCGGCGACCATAGCGTCGGCGATCTGGGCAGCGCGTGCAAGGTTGCGAGCTTGGAAAGCAGTTTTGCCCATCATTTCGATGAGAGGCACAACGTTAACGACTTTGATATCGAGATGTTCAACAGTGGTTTGCAGTAGGTCCTGCTTATGCATCACAATTCTCCTTATGTGATAAACAGTGGACCGGGCACAAAAAAAGCCCGGCTCCGGGGCCTACGGTACGCTTGCACGCCCGCCATCGAACCCCACCGTGGCGACATCTATTATAGCATAATTTCGCTGAAAAGAGAATGATAGCGGACTGATCTCAGCTAGCGGAGTGTCTTTTGCGCGCTCGAACCCAATCATGAGCGGGTATAATTTCTGTAGCAGTTGAGCACCAAGCACTCACAATGATGTGAACGGTTCGCTTTCAAGCAGATGAAAGGATCAAGCTCCATGGAAACGGCAGTGGCGACGTTCCCTAGCAAAGTCGGGCGACACGAGCGGGTTTGGCTAAGCTGGCGCGAGCACAGCATTACGCTTATCTTGGCGTTTTGGTTGATGTGCGGCCTCTTTCTCGACGGTTGGGCTCACAACAACCTGCGCGAGCTAGAAACCTTCTTCACCCCGTGGCACGCGGTCTTTTACTCGGGTTTTGTGGCGGTGGCATCGTGGCTGATCTGGCTGGTTTGGAAGCAGGTGCGGGTCGGCGCGGTCGGTGTGGCGGCCATTCCGCAAGGCTACCATATCGGCATCATCGGAGTGTTTGTGTTCGCGTTGGGCGGCGTGGGCGACATGATCTGGCATATCATCTTCGGTATCGAACAAGATATCGCCATTTTGCTCAGCCCGACCCACCTCTTGCTCTTCTTGGGCGGCACAATGATCTTCACATGCCCCTTTTTGGCCGCTTGGATCAAGCCCGACAGCCATAAGCCCAGCTTCCTAAGCTTTCTGCCGACTCTTGGCTCGCTGACCTTGATGACGACCTTTCCGAGCTTTATGCATATGTATCTCTGGAGCATGCTGATGTCGAGCGGCAGCATCAGCCGCAACCTCGAGAACGGTTTGGGCAGCATGCTGCTTACGAACGTTATGTTGATGGCTCCTATTCTGCTGATGTTGCGCCGCTGGCAGCCTCCCTTCGGCAGCGTCACCTTCTTGCTGTGTCTCAACACCATCTTGATGGTCTCGCTCTACGAATTCCGCCCGATCGCGATGATGTGGGTCGCTCTGGGTGGAGGCCTCTACGCCGATCTCTTAATCTGGAGCCTCAAGCCGCATCAGCATATCTGGCGCTATCGCATCACGGCGCTCTTGTTGCCGATCGGCCTCTGGAGCCTGCGTTTTTGGGTGCCGCTCTGGTTGAACGACCGCATTCGCTGGGATCTCGAACTGAGCGCGGGCATCACGACCATGTGCTGTTTGAGCAGTTTCGCTTTGAGCCTTTTGATAGCGCCACCCGCTATTCCGCAGCCGCTGCAAGAAGAAGCCTAAGCTTCTCAACCATGGAGGATCAGCGATGTTTCATGCTATAGTGCCTGTGATCGCCATGCATCCCGGAAGTATCTGGGAACTGTTGTTGGTGGTCATTCCCGTCATCATCTTGGGAATCGTCTTAGGCTTGGCCTTTTGGCGCGCGACGGCTTCGAATGTCGCCGATGGAGAGCCCAAGGCGCGGCCCTCAGAGCGTCTAACTCAACCGCATTCTTGCCAGACCAAAACAGATTGATGGAGTGCTATGAAGTTTGATTTTCCGCTTCGTAACAAGCTTGCCTACACCTTAGTTCTTCTGGCTATTCTTTTGTATAGCGCTTATAGCGCGATCGATGGCTCGTCTGAACAGGTCGAACGAACTACTGCATCAGCGCCGACCAGCGAGCAGCTTAGCCAAAGAGAGCCAACCAAGCGACCAACGCGTGAACAACCAACCAAACGCCCAACGCGCGAAGCGGCGGCTTCGCCTCAAGTCGATAGCCCCGCCTCGGAGCTTGTTCCCGACGTCGGCTTGATCGATGGCTTCGAGACGATCAGATACGCAGATCTTCCGCCCGAAGCCCACACAACTTTAGCTTTGATCGCTCAGGGCGGCCCATTCCCCTATCGCCAAGACGGCACTGTCTTTCAAAATCGCGAGCGGATTCTGCCGCGCAAACCGAGTGGCTATTATCGCGAATATACGGTCGAAACGCCGGGCCTAAGCCATCGTGGCGCGCGCCGCATCGTGGCTGGTCAGGAGGGCGAACTCTTTTATACCGATGATCACTATGAATCATTTAGACAGGTGGTGCCATAATGTTATATGTCGGACTCAACCAAGTTTTGCGTCAAGCGGTGCCATCGGGAGTCTATAAAACCCGTTCGCGCTTTTTGCCTGCGACCATTCGCCAAGCCGTTGAGCAGCGTTCAGGGCGCTTTTTCTACCTTGATGGCGCTCAAGTCAAAGATAAAGCCAGCTTCTTGGCGGCTGCAGCCCAAGCCTTTGAGTTTCCCGACTACTTCGGCAAAAACTGGGATGCCTTCAGCGATTGCATCAATGATCTCTCGTGGGCGCCTTCGCAACGCTACGTTGTGCTTTACGATCAGGCCGATCTTTTTATCGAAACCAGCCCCGACGATTGGGATATCGCTCTTGAAATTCTTGAGGAAGCGGCCCAGCGTTGGCAAGCCGATGGCGTATCTTTCCATGTGTTGATGCGCGATCACAATTAATTTGGGTTGTCTATGCCAGAGCATATACAACCAGCTATGCGAGCTTGGCCGTTCGGTTGGCTGCGTTTTGTGTTGCTTTGTTGTGTGCTCTACCTCTTTTTGGCCTATGTGGTGCTGCCCTTCTTCTGGCGTCACTACGAGCATCAGCCATCGCTTGCGGCAGCACCTAAAGTGAGCTTAACCAGCGATAAGATCCCTGCTGATCCGCTCAATATCGGCTTGGTTGGCAGCCAAGAGGAATTGATCAAAGCGCTCGTTGATGCTGGCTGGTCGCCTGCTGATCCGCTCAGCTTTACAAGCAGCGTTGAGATTGCTGATAGCGTGCTCTTTCGGCGGGCTGATCCAGATGCGCCCGTCAGTTCGCTCTATCTGTGGGGGCGCAAGCAAGACCTCGCCTTCGAGCAAACCCTTGATGGCAATGCGCGTCAGCGCCACCATGTGCGCCTCTGGCGCGCCGAAGGTTTCGAGCACGATGGTCGTACATTTTGGATCGGTGCTGTTACCTTCGATACAAGTGTAGGAATGAGCCATACCACAGGCCAAGTGACCCACCATATCGCTGCCGATATCGACGCCGAGCGCGATCGTTTGATCGAACAGCTTGCAAACGCGGGTCAACTGATCCAAATCTTTCAGGTCACTGGCATCGGGCCAACTTTGAATGGCCGCAATGGTGGCGGCGATCGTTACTATAGCGATGGCGAACTGCGGGTCGGAATCATCGCTCTTAACAACCAGAGGCAGACTGATCGACCTGAAGAGCTTGAAAGTCCGCCGCTTATTCAACTGAAAGATAGCCTTTGGCAATGGCTGGCTCAATAGCTATTTTGGGACTACAATCAAATGAAGACGCGCTTGCTATCGCTTGGCTTGCGAAGGAGGTGTTGTGACGTTTGCAATTGAAACCGAGGGCTTGTCGCGTAGTTTCGGCAAGCTAACAGCCGTCGAGCGGCTCGATCTGGCTATTCCGAGTGGCAGTGTGTTTGGCTTTCTAGGGCCGAACGGTGCGGGCAAAACCACCACCGTGCGCATGCTAACCGCTCTGATCAAACCGAGCTCGGGCAGCGCCCGTGTGCTTGGTCACAGCTTAGGCAGTGACGATCAGCAGATCCGCCGTTCGGTCGGCATGCTGACCGAGACGCCCGGCCTCTACGACAAGCTGAGCGCCTTGCAGAACTTGGTCTTCTTTGGTCGCCTCTACGATCTTTCGCGCGCCGAAGCCGAAAAACAAGCCGAGCACTATCTGCGCCTCTTTGACCTATGGGAGCGCCGCAACGATCCTGTGGGCCGCTTCTCGAAAGGCATGCGCCAGAAGCTGGCGATTGTGCGCGCCCTATTGCACGAGCCGAAGCTGGTCTTTTTAGACGAGCCTACGGTCGGCCTCGATCCCGAAGTGGCTCGCACCGTGCGTGACACCATCAAGCAACTGCGCTCGCAGGGACGCACCATCTTTCTCACCACCCATAACTTGCCCGAAGCCGACGAACTCTGCGATCTGATCGCGATCTTTCGCGGCAAGCTGCTGCACCTCGATACGCCCGACAGGCTGCGCGCCCGACTCGCCAACCAAGCCACGCTGGTGCGAGTGGTGGGCGATCCGCGCGCTTGGCAAGCGACCGTGCAAGCTTTGCCCTTTGTGCGTGATCTGCGCCTCAGCGAGGACGCCCTCGAGATTTCGCTCGCTGATCCCGAGCGCAACAACCCCGCCCTGATCGCGGCCTTGGTCGGAGCTGGCGCTCAGATCCGCTATGTCGAGCCGCGCACCACCACGCTCGAAGAAGTCTATCTCAAGTTGATCGGGGAGGCCTAACTATGCAAAAGATCAGCGTGGTCATTTGGAAAGAGTGGCTCGAACTACTCAAGCAGCGCATGTTGCTGTTGAGCGTGTTGATCTTACCGATCACGCTCTCGGTCATTCCGCTTATCTCGCTGTTTGGTATCGCGCTCGCTCCCGGCACCGGCGAGCCCGACGAGTTGACGCTGCGCATGCTCGAGACTGATCCGACCTTGATCGGTTTGTCTGAGCAAGCCGCCACCCAAGTGATCATCGGGCGTAGTTTGTCGACCCTGATGCTGCTCTTGCCTATGCTGATCCCCAGCATTTTGGCGGCCTACAGCATTGTGGGCGAGAAGAACAACCGCACCCTCGAACCGATCTTGGCGACACCGATCACGATCTGGGAACTGCTGCTGGGTAAAATTTTTGCCACCCTCATTCCAAGTGTGCTCTTGACATGGTTTGCTAGTATGATCTTTAGCGTTGGGGTTGCTCAAAGTGCGGTTGATCCGATAGTGTTTAGTCTCGTGGTAAGCCCGAGTTGGGTCTTGCTGCTGCTGCTCTGTGCGCCTTTGCTCAGCCTGATCGCCATCTCGCTGATGGTGATGATCTCGTCGCGCACCAGCGATCCGCGCACCGCTCAACAATATTCTGGCGTGCTGGTGGTGCCCTTCTTGGCGCTCTTTGTGAGCCAGATGTTTGGGATTTTGAGTTTCAACCCCGTGACAACGCTGATAGCAACCGTGATTATCGCCGCTTTTGCCGCCCTAGCGCTTTGGGGCGCAGTGATGATCTTCCAACGCGATAGCATCTTGACCCGCTGGAATTAGGCCTAGGCTTAGCGGGGCCGAGCGCTTCGTTTTGGAAGAAGAGAGCCTTCGACAGTTATGATGACCGATACACTTCAGATTCGTCCTATTCAAGTCGACGATGCAGCAGCTTTTCTCGAGCTTTGTAAACAGCTCGACCGTGAGAGCAGCCTGATGATGCTCGAGCCAGATGAGCGCACCAGCAGCCTAGAGGAGGTTCAGGAACGGATCGCGAGCGTTTTGGCCTGCTCCAATTCGACCATCCTTGTGATCGATACGGGTGCTGGTTTGTGTGGCTATATCGAGGCTGAGGGCGGCAGCTTTCGGCGCAATCGCCATAGTGCTATCCTTGTGGTCGGCATTGTGCAGGCCTATGCGGGGCGCGGTTTGGGCCGCAAGCTCTTTGAGGCCATCGAAGAGTGGGGTCGCCAGAACGGCATCCATCGGCTCGAGTTGACCGTACAGGCTCACAACGAGCGCGCCGTGCATCTCTATCGCCGCTGCGGCTTCGAGATCGAGGGCACCCGCCGTCACTCGCTGTTGGTCGACGGCTTCTATGTCGACGAATATGCCTTAGCCAAGCTGATCTAGCTGGCGAGAAAAGCAGCAACGAGGCCCTGGCATACAGCAGCCAAGGCCTCGTTTGTTTTTCCGTTTGATCACTTCAGGCTTCAGGCGGCTGAGTCTCTAGCACCCCATTCATTCCTCAGCGCGTCCGCCTACGGCTACCAACATCCTGCTCATACATGCGGGCCTCTTATCTCCCCGTGGAAAGGGCTGCCCACAAACCAAGGTTTCAAATGGACTGCGCGATCAGATATGGAAGAGACCTTCGCTTACTAACACAGCATTGCCGCCGACGCGCACAGCGCTGACCGCGCCATCCTGCAGGTCGGCCGCCAGATAGAGCGTGCTGGGGCGACCCATCTCGACCCCTTGCCTGATCGTCCAGTTGAGCGTACCTTCACGCTTGTGGCTGCGAGCCGCCAGATAGCCAGCGAAGGCCGAGGCCGCCGCACCCGTGGCCGGATCTTCGACAATGCCTAGCGAGGGCGCAAACATGCGCGCGCGCGCCGCGATGCCCGCTTCTCCGGTCTCGCTCGTAAAGACGAACACTTGGGGCGCCCAGTAGTCTTTGAGCAGTTTCTCCCAGAGACTCACGTTTACGCGCGCGCGCTCGAGGGCCGCCAGATCACGCACTGGCACAAATAAGAAGCCGACCCCACATGAGACGGCTTCGGGAGCGAACTCGCCCTCTACGATATCGTCCTCTGCCAAGCCGAGCAGCTGGGCCAGCTCGCTGCTTGCGGGCGGAGGAGGCCCGACTTCGGGCAGTTTGGCCGCCGTCAAGACGGCTGTCGGCAGTTGGCCCTCTTCGGCCGAGATATCGACCTTAATCAGTCCTACCTTCTCTTCGAGCCGCAGACTCTGCTTGCCGTCTTTCAGCTCGACCATGCCCAGCTCCAGCAGCATCAAGGCCGCCCCGACCGTGGGGTGGCCTGCGAAGGGCAGCTCGCTGGCAGGCGTGAAGATTCGCAGGGCGAAGCTATTGGCTGAATCGCTAGGAGGCAAGATAAAGACCGTCTCAGAGAGATTAAACTCGCGAGCGATGGTCTGCATCTGCTCGCTGCTTAGGCCGCGCGCATCAGGGAAAACCGCCAGCGGATTGCCGCCGAAACGCTGCGTGGTAAACACATCGGATGTATAGAATTTGTAGGCCATATCAACCTCATATGCTCGAAGTGTTGCGCTTGTGGTGTTGATCTTAGCGGAATTTGAGCGCTGTGCAAAGCGACAAAGCAGCGCTCACAAGCAGTACAAGTTAAGCAGATAATACCAAACCCGTTTGAATTATTGCCTTTTGGATAGCCGTAGGGCGAGGGCTGATACGACCTTTTGTTTGGGTCTGCCTGTTTGTAGCCGTAGGCGGACGCGCTAGAAGCCGAATGGAGGCGAGAGCACTTTCCGCCGACCTGCTAAAAATCAAGCGGATGTAGTAAAGATCTTGAGCGGATAGCATCTATCCGCTCAAGCGAAATGGACCGTTTAGAAGCGGTTGCGCACCACAATGCGGCTGCTCGTGCCATCGAGCGCGATACTCTTGACCGCCAGCGCGATCAGGTAGCTCGGGTTGAGCACGCCCCAATACTGCTCGAGGATCGCCTCGGGGCTTTCGGCCAGCGGCAGCAGCAAGGGATCGCCCGCAAAGCTCGGCAGGGGGTTGCCGTCGCCCGCGTAGGTGGTCAGACCATAGCCGAAACCTGCTTCGGGCAGCGCTAAGCGGAAGACGCTGCGGTTGCTCTGGCTCGCATCGAAGGGGCTGGCCTTGAGAATGCTGAGGGCAAGCTGCGGATCCTTACCACTGAAATCGAACATGCCGGTAATGCGCGGCGTATAGTGGGGCGCATCTGGCTCGTGTTGGCGCTCGGCCATAGCGCTTTCGAAGCTGCCTCCGCTCGCCAGCGCGTTGTAGAGCGTGCGAGTCTGGTCGCCGTTGCTGACCAAGAAGCGCTTGGGCAGTTCCAGCATCGCCTCGTAGATGATCAGACTCGGGTCGGCCACCAAAGCCGGATCGCGCGCCTCGGTGCGCATGGTGCTGCCCTCGACCACAAAACGACGGTTCTGGCTCTGCTCGCTGCGCCCCATAATCCAATAGACCTGCACCCAACGCTGACCGTTGCCGCTGCGCCCCAACACTAAGCCTCGTCCCGGGTAGGGGTTGGCGGCGATGCACTCTTGAAGCTGTTGTTGGGCTATTTCCTGAATCGAACTCATGCTTATTCCTTGTATTTGCGAAATTGCCGTTGATAGAGATCAGCGTACAGCCCAGCTTGCTCAAGCAGCTCGTTGTGGGTGCCACGCTCGACGATACGCCCTTGTTGCATCACCAAGACCTGATCGGCATCGCGAATGGTCGAAAGGCGGTGTGCGATTACAAAACTGGTTCGCCCGCGCAGCAGCGTCTTGAGCGCCTTTTGAATCAGCACTTCGCTGCGCGTATCGATACTGCTGGTCGCTTCGTCAAGGATCAGAATGCGTGGATCGGCCAAGATGGCCCGTGCGATGCCGAGCAACTGGCGCTGACCTTGGCTTAGTGTACCACCACGTTCGCCGATCTCGGTTTGATAGCCCTTGGGTAAGCGCATAATGAAGTCGTGGGCGTGGGCCGCCTTGGCTGCTGCTTCGACCTCTTCATCGCTGGCATCGAGCCGCCCATAGCGCAGGTTCTCCATAATCGTGCCCGCGAACAGAAAGCTATCTTGCAACACGATGCCCATCTGCGAGCGCAGACTGGCGCGCGTCACTTTGCGCAGGTCGATCCCGTCGATCAGCACGTGACCTTCGTTCACATCGTAAAAACGCCCGATCAGATTAACCAAGGTGGTTTTGCCGGCTCCGGTTGGCCCTACGATCGCGATGGTCTGGCCCGGCTCGGCTAGCAAGGAAATATCTTTGAGTTCGGCTTGTTCGCGCCAATCGGCTGCGCTTTTTTCGCTCTGGCTGCTGGAAGGGCGTTCGCCATAGCTGAACCAGACATGCTCGAAGCGCACCTCGCCTTTGATAGCCGGCATCTCGATTGCATCGGGCGCATCGGTCAGATCGAGCGGCGTGTCGATCAGCTCGAAAATGCGTTCGGCGGCCGCCAACGAGGCTTGAGCGGTGGTGTAAAAGCTGGCGATGGCTTGGATCGGGCGGAAGAACTGCTGCACATAGGTCAAAAAGGCGATCACAACGCCGACCGTAGCCTGACCTTGAATAGCGAGGTAGCCGCCGTAGCCTGCTACGATCACGGTCGCAACCGTCGAAAGAATGTCGATGGCGGGTGTGAAGGCCGAGGTGACGGCGGTGGCGGTGACGTTCGCATCGCGGTTGGCGGCGTTGCGCTGCTCGAACTGCTGCACATTGAGGTCGGTGCGGTTGAAGGCTTGGGCTACTTTGACGCCCGCGATCTCCTCTTGAATGTCGGAGGAGACTTCGCCCAAGGACTCGCGAGCGCGGCGGAAGGCGCGGCGCGACATACGCGCGAAGACGTTAGTCATGAGCAGCATCAGCGGAATGATTACAAAGCTGGCCAGCGCCAAGCGCCAATCGAGCAGCAACATGGCGATGATAATGCCGCTGAGACCAAACAAGCTGCCGATGATCTGGATCAGACCTTGGCTGAAGAGCTGGTTCAATACATCGGTGTCGTTGCTGAGGCGCGACATCAGATCGCCAGCAGGTTGGCGGTCGAAGAAGCGCAACGAGAGCTTCTGAATCGTGCTGAAGATCTGCGAGCGCATGCTTGCCAAAGTCCGCTGGCCCACGCTGCCGATCGCAATAAACTGAGAGCGGTTTGCGATCACCAGAACGATATAGCTGGTGAAGAGCAAGAGCATATCGCGGTTGAGCTGCCCTAGGTCGCCGTTGCTGATCGCGCCATCGATCGCTTGGCCGATCAGGTAGGGGCCGAGCGCTTGGGCTGTCGCGCTGATGATTACCAGCACGAGAATGTAGCCGAGCTGAACGCGAAACGGCTTGAGATAGGCGAGCAGGCGCCGGAGCACTGCCCAAGTTTCAGTGGCCTTCTCTTGGGGAAGGTTGGCCATCGCTTGCAGACCACCGTGCATCATAGCCTTGCTCCTTCTTGTTCGTCTGTCGCTAACGAGCCGGTTTCGACCAGCGTCTCTTGTTCTTGCGAGCCGAATTGCGAGTCGATGATTTCGCCGTAGAGCGGGCTGTCGCGCAGTAGATCGTCGTGTTTGCCGATCGCGACGATCTTGCCATCGTCTAGTAGCAAGATCTGATCGGCTTGGCGCACCGTGCTGATGCGCTGGGCGATTACAAAGGCGGTTCGGCCCTGCATCAGGTGTTCGAGCGCCTGCTGAATCAAGTATTCGGTCTGGGCATCGACCGCCGAGGTCGAGTCGTCTAAGATCAGAATGTGGGGATCGTGCAGCAGGGCGCGCGCGATCGCGATACGCTGGCGTTGCCCACCCGAAAGGCCGACGCCCCGTTCACCCACAACCGTCTCGTAGCCGTCGGGAAACTGCATAATGAAGTCGTGGGCTTGGGCTGCGCGAGCTGCAGCCTCAACTTCGGCTTGGCTGGCGTCGGGTTTGCCATAGGCGATGTTGTCGCGAATGCTGCCGCCGAAGAGGGTCGTATCTTGCAGCACGATGCCGATCTGGTCGCGCAGGCTTTCGATCGTCAGGTCGCGCACATCGTAGCCGTCGATCGTGACTCTGCCGCCCGTCACATCGTAAAAGCGTGGTATTAGATTGATAATTGAGCTTTTGCCACTGCCTGTCTGGCCCATAATCGCGATGGTCTGGCCCGGCTCGGCCACGAAGGAGATGTCGTCGAGCACATTGCGGTCGCCGCCAGCGTAACGAAAGCTGACATGTTCAAAGGCGACCCGCCCACGTGGGTTACGCAAGACAATCGCATCGGGCTTGTCTTGGACCTCGTTGGTGGTGTCGAGGATCTCAAAGACGCGCTCGGCGCCCACCTCGGCCCGCGAGATCTGAGCCGTCAGAAAGCCCAGCATCATCATGGGTTGTTGTAGGAGCGCCAGATAGGTGTTGAAGGCCAGCAGCTCGCCGATACTGAGCGTGCCCCCTACAACTTGGTAGCCGCCGAACCAGATCACGGCTAAGGTGCCCAGGTTGGAGATCAGCATGGTGAAGGGAAAGCTCGAAGCGAGGCCACGAATCGTGCTTATGTTGGCTTCGAGCAGTTCTTGGTTGAGCGCATTGTAGCGTTTGGCTTCGTATGGCTCGCGCGCGAAAGCCTGCACCACGCGCACACCCGCCAGATTCTCTTGCAAAATGGTGTTGAGCGCGCTCAGCTTGGCTTGCACGATCCGAAAGCGCGGGCGCACCACTTGGGCGAAACGCACGATCACAGCCGTGGTGGCTGGCACGGTTAGCAGGGTAATCAGCGCGAGCTGCCAGTTCGAACTGAAGAGCGCATACAGGCTGCCTAGCAGCAAGGCGATCGCACTCACCATCTGCAATACGCCCACCCCGATAAAGGTTCGTACTTGTTCGACATCGCTGGTGATACGCGTCATGAGTTGGCCGGTTTGGGCTTGGTCGTGGTACGAGAAGCTGAGATTTTCGATTTTGCTGAAGAGGGCATTGCGCATTTCGTAGGCGACCGACTGCGAGGCTTTTTCGGCCCAATAACCTTGAGCGAAGCTGAAGATGCCTCGCACAAGCGCTAGCCCGATCAGCGCTGCGATCGACCAGATCAGAACCGTGCTATTTTTGGCGCTGATACCTAGGTCGATCACGATCCGAAGTAATTGAGGGCTGTAGAGGTTTGCCGCAGTGACGATCAATAAGCTGATCAATGCGGCAAAACTGGTTAGCCAATAGGCTCGTAAGTAGACAAATGCTCGTCGTAGAGATTTCATGCTGAGCCTTCGTTGCTAGGGGCGGAACGACAAACGAGGACGCGGACTGCTACAAGCCGAAATGTAGTGGAGAGTATCGTTATTGAAGGGATACCACATGTGTGAGCTGCGAGTCAAGCTCTTGGCTCACCTCAAAAAGTGCTCTTTCATACCAAACTGCTTGCTTTCTTCAGATTGCTGCGGCTTGGTTTTGCCCGAAAAGAAAGGCCCTTGGCGCGTCCGCCTACGGCTACCAAGTTCCCGCCCAACAAATGGGGGTTGTAGCTGTGTGTGTCGAAAGTCCTTCCCAAAGCCGACAGTTCCAACGAATTTTGTACATGAGTCATCCCGGAGTTTGTTACAACTCTTTCCCCGCTGTTCGTTTTCTCGTGTTGTGCCAGCGTTAGTTGTAGTATATCGCTGAGCTGAAGGTGTGGGGAGCGAGAAAAACCGCTTGTATGGGAGGGTGGGATGTTGGTAGCCGTAGGCGGACGCGCTTATGCACTTTTTTCGGTTTGTGATCTCTTCGCCTGTGAAGACAAAGCGATGAGACGCGAGCGAAATGTTATGCAGATTGTGTAAGCGCTGGGATCGACTTAAAAGTGCAGGCTTTTAAATGGATTGAAAGCTGGGAAGACGATATGAGGCATATTGCGCTTTCATGCGAAATGCCTCATATCGGGAGTTCGCTCTTGCCGAGAAGCTAGCTTTCAAGCCAACTTTTAGGCTGCAACGCGGCTCGGCTCGGCGAAGAAGGCCAAAACGCGCTGCCAAGCATCGGCCGATTCTTGCTCGTATTGGGCGTAGCGTCGGTCGAAGAAGCTGTGCGGCGCGCCCGGATAAATCTTGATCGTATGCGGAACGCCCGCTTGGTCGAGCAATTTGTCGAAGGTTTCGACCTGCTCGACTGGGATGCCCGGATCGTCGCCGCCGAACAGGCCCAAAGCCGGCACTTTGATCGAGGGCGCATGGTCGAGCAGGGTGCCAGAGCCTCCGAAGTTGCGCGACATGCCAGCGTAGAAGCCGACCACACCGTCGAGATTGAAGTCTTGGGTGCCGCTGATAAACGAGAGCGTGCCGCCCAGACAGAAGCCGAGCACAAAGGTTGGCAGATCGGCGCTGTTTTGGCGTAGATGGGCGAGGGCGGCTCGCAGGTCGCCGAAGATGCCCTCTAGGGTGAGCTGCTGGACGTGCGGCATAAACTCGAAGGAGTCGTCGCGCGCCGTGAGGCCAGCGGTGCGCCCGAAGTAGTCCCACGAGATCGCTGCCACACCGACTTCGGCGAAGCGCATAGCAAGATCTTTGTAGAAGCGATGCAGCCCGCGAATGTCGGGTAGCACCACCACACGGGCGTGGGCTTGACCTTCGGGCAGCGCCAGATAGGCCGCGAATTGATTGCCATCGTCGGCTGTTAACACCAGATCTTGTCCGTGAGCAGGGCCGGGTGAACCAGGGGGAAGAGGTGGTTGTGCATCGTCATCGTAACACATAAAACCGCTCCTTTCCTTCAATCGACTCTAGACCAGGGCCTTAACCTGCCAAGCGATAAAGCTTGGAACATCAACCGCTGTCACCACGCGCGTGGGTGGGCGGTCGGGGAAGCGAGGCTCACGCGCTACAACGCCACGTTTGCCCCGGGCAGTTTGAATCACTTCGACTGGTTTATCGATATATTCGGTGACAACCGAGTTGAAATCGAGCGCTACTCCGGCGGCCAAGGAGTCGTGCAGGGCGCAGCCGCGATAGCCTAGGCGTTGTTCGTAGACATCGAGATAGAACTGCAACACGTCCCAAGCGAAACGCCCGTGCGGGGTTGTGGTTCGACTCACCTCTTCAAGCGCTTGACCCGCCAAAATCGTCTTCATAGTTACATTGACGCCGACCATCACCTTGTAGCCCGGTGCTGCAAAGAAGAGCTCGGCGGCGTCGGGGTCGTGGTCGATGTTGGCGTCGTAACCGAAGAGCTCTTCGCCGGGCGCCTGTTCGATGCCCGCACCACCCATAATTACCGTCGAACGGAAGCGAGTTAGTACTTCGGGATCACGCTGCAGGGCTAGGCCGATGTTGGTGAGCGGCCCAACCGCGAGCAGATCTAGCTCGCCCGGGTATTGGCGCGAGAGGCGCAAAATCTGGTCTACGGCGTGTTCTGAAGTAGGGCGTCCTTGGGGAAGAGGCTGGTTTGTATCGCCTAAACCGTCGCTGCCATGCACATGGCTGGCGATCTCGACCGGTTGATTTAAGGGCTCTGTGGCACCAACGGCCACGGGGATTCCGTATTTTCCACACACCTCGAAGGTGCGAATAGCATTAAGGGCGGCAGTAGGTGCATCAACATTTCCATGCACGCTGCCGAGAGCAACAATTTCCGCATTTGGCTGCATCGCCAAAAAAATAATCGCGACCGCATCGTCGACACCCACATCCATATCCAACACAAACTTGCGGGTATCCATCAAGAGGCTCCTTATATGTTTGCCAATAGGTTTCCGTATTATAGGACTTTGGCGCAGATCTTACCAATGACGATAGCGATGCGGGATGTTGAGATCGATATTTGGCTGGCCTCGCGTGATTATACAAATGTGTCGCGTTTTGGGGCTTTAAATTACAGCGCTTCGTTTCGCAAGCGGCGATTCATGGTGTGCATATTGCTTAAACCATCCTCACCTACGCTTCCGACAAACAACCTTATACCTGAGTAGCACAGGCTACAGGCAATACAACCTGATTTTTATACATGCTATAAATTGATTTTTGACATATAAATCTATTGCTGCTAAAATTGTCTTATCCCAAGAGCTATGACAATTTACCAGCCGCTAGTGGTGTTTTTCTCATCTTATAGATATTCCTCAGTTACATCGGAAGTCTAACCCGTTTCGTTGACGTCTATCAAACTCTTACCGATATCTCCCGAAAGCGCAACATCTGTTTGTTGGCCTTACGAGTAGTGAAATAGTGAGTAGCTACTCGTAGACATACTTAGTGAAGGAGATGAGCTTTGAAGGTCAATCGTTTTTTGGGCTTTGTAAGCGTGTTGCTACTTGCGGCCTTTGTTGCGGCCTGTAGTAACCAAGCGGCAACCAACGAACCATCAAGCCCAGTAGAGGCTGCCCCGACTGATGCGCCTGCTATCGGTGCTCCTGTGGCTGCTGCTACCGAAGCGCCCGCACCAGCTCCGACCGCCGCTCCACAGGCTACCACTGCTCCGGCAGCTCCAACAGCTTCCGGTGGTTCCACTTTGCAGACTATCAAAGATCGTGGTGAACTGATCTGTGGTTCTAACGATCAGGTCCCCGGCTTTGGATCGGTTGACGCCTCGGGTCAAACTGTTGGTTTCGATATCGACTTCTGTCGAGCCTTGGCTGCTGCGATCTTCGGCGATCCCAACAAGGTCACCTTCCGACCGTTGACCGCTCAAGAGCGCTTTACCGCAGTACAAAGCGGTGAGGTCGACGTGTTGATACGCAACACCACCAATACCCTGACCCGCGAAACCGTGAACGGTATGGACTTCGCTCCGACTAACTTCTTCGACGGCCAAGGTATTATGGTGCGCAAGAGCGACAATCTGAACACTATCAGCGATCTCGATGGCGCTACCATCTGTGTTCAGAGCGGTACTACGACCGAGCTCAACCTTGCCGACGCTTTCCGAGCTGTCGGTGCAAGCTTTACTCCGGCAGTATTTGAAGACGCTAACGGCACCTTCAGCGCCTACGATGCTGGTCAGTGCGACGCTGTTACTACCGACAAGTCGGGCTTGGCTTCGCGGCGTCTCTCGCTCTCTTCGCCTGAAGATCACGTCATTATGGACGTGACTCTCTCGAAAGAGCCGCTCGCTCCTGCCGTTTTGCAGGGTGACGCTCAGTGGCGTGACATCGTCACGTGGGTGATCTATGGCCTATTCAACGCCGAAGAGTACGGTGTTACCCAAGCCAACGTACAAGAGCAACTGTCTAGCGACGATCCCAATATTCGACGTCTGTTAGGTGTTGAAGGTGAGTTGGGTGCTGGCCTCGGCCTTGACAACGACTTTATGGTCAAAGTGATCAGCGCCGTCGGCAACTATGGCGAGATCTATGACCGCCACTTAGGCCCCAATACGCCCATCAATATTCCGCGTGGCCCCAACGCTCAATACACCGATGGCGGCCTGATCTACGGCATGCCATTCCGCTAAGCGACAATTCAGAGAGCATAGGAACGCAAGTTCCTATGCTCTCTTTGTCTCTTTTAGCGCTTTTTTGGCAAAACAAGACGGTTACGGTCTTCGCAACGACACGCTAGAAGGCGAAGTCTATGGCGCAACTAGATAACAAACTACAACCCTCTAAAGCGATTCCCTTTTATCGTAATGTAAAAGTATTGGCGTTGGTCGCTCAGATTGCTTTTTTGCTCATACTCGGTTTGCTCTTTTGGTGGCTCATCGGCAATATGCTTTCAAGTCTGCGGCGTAGCAATATCCCTTTGAGTTTTGATTTTCTCCCACAAACAGCAGGCTTTGAAATTGCTGAAAGTAGTATTCGTTACTCAGCGACCGATAGCTATGGTCGGGCTTTTCTGGTTGGAATACTTAATACGCTACGAATTGCAGTCTTAGGTATTATCTTATCCACCATTTTTGGCATTATCATCGGCATTGGACGCTTATCGAGCAACTGGCTCTTGCGCAATTTAGCGGGCGCGTATGTTGAGCTTTTTCGTAATACACCCTTGGCAGTGCAACTGATCTTTTGGTTTGTGGCCGTGATCTTAAAGCTGCCCCGTGTGCGCGATGCGATCGCTATTGATGGCATCTTCGCCCTTAGCAATCGCGGTTTAACCCTGGCTTGGCCCGTAGCAGGCGAGAGTTATGCTGCTTGGTCTATCTGGTTTTGGGTCGGGCTTGTAGTCGGTGTGATCGCCTATGTGCTGCGTCGCCAACAGCTACAACGGCTCGATCGCCCCTTGGTCGCTTGGCCGGTCGCTTGGCTCGCGGTGTTGGCAACCTGGCTGGTAAGCTGGCTGGGCGTCTGGCTCTTTACGGGCAGCAGCCCACTCGTTATCGATCAGCCCCATCTTTCGGGCTTTAACTATATCGGCGGCGTTTCGATTACGGCGGCTTTCTTTGCTTTGCTGCTGGGCTTGACCTGTTATACCGCAGCTTTCATCGCCGAAATCGTGCGCGCTGGCATTTTGGCGGTCTCGAAGGGCCAGCGTGAGGCCGCTCAAGCTTTGGGCTTTACACCCTTCCAGACCATGCGTTTGATTATCTTCCCTCAAGCGCTTCGAGTGATCATTCCGCCCTTAACCAACCAATATCTGAATCTCACGAAGAACTCGAGTTTGGGTATTCTGGTTTCCTTCCCTGATCTCTTCTTTGTGACTACAACGATCAATAACCAGAGCGGTCGAGCTGTTCAAGTGATTTTGATTATGATGGCTTGTTATTTGGCGATGAGTCTCCTCATCTCGTTGTTCGCCAATATCTACAATTCACGCATGCGCCTCAAAGAGCGCTAGAGGGGAGGCAGTATGTCTACAACTGCTCAGGAACTTGAACGACCACAACAACAAAGCGATGTAGGCGCATGGCTCCGCCAAAACCTTTTTAACGGTGTGCTAAACACGCTTATCACAATTGTGCTCGTGATCTTCATCCCCATCGTGCTCTTTTTGATCGTGCGGTGGGCGATCTTTGAGGCGACTTGGCAGCCTGTGGCAACAAACTTCCGCCTCTTGATGACGGGTCGCTATCCGATCGAACATGTTTGGCGTATTCAAGCCTGTATGGCGATCATCTATTTGTTGTTTGGTCTGAGCGCTGGTATTTGGCAAGGAATGGTGCGCACGATCGGGATCGGCTTAGTAGGCTTTGCGATCTTTTTCGCGCTTTTTCCGTTCTCGGTGTCGGCTCGGCTATGGCTGGTTGGCTCAGTCGTAGCGGCTCTAGTCGGATATTTTGTCGGGCGCCCCTTCAGTTCCAAGCTACGCATCCCTGTTATTGTGCTGTGGCTGATCTCGCCCTTTATCTTTTGGCTGCTGATACGGGGCGGTATGTTGGGTTTACCGCTCGTAACCACAAACCTATGGGGCGGCCTTTTGCTGACAATTATTTTGGCCGTAGTGGGTATTATCGCTTCCTTCCCGATCGGGGTGTTGTTAGCGCTCGGACGCCAGAGTAAGTTGCCGATCATTAAGTGGTGCTGCACGCTCTATATCGAGCTGGTGCGTGGTGTGCCGCTGATCAGCGTGCTGTTTATGGCCGTGCTGATGCTGCCACTCTTTTTGCCATCCAACATTCGCATCGATAACTTGGTGCGCGTGTTGGTCGCCATTACCGGCTTTAGCGCCGCCTATCTGGCCGAAAATGTGCGTGGCGGTTTGCAGTCTGTCCCGCGCGGCCAATACGAAGCCGCCAGCGCGCTCGGCCTGAATGTCTTTCAGACGACCTTTCTGATTGTTCTGCCTCAAGCGCTGCGGGCGGTTATTCCCGCTTTAGTGGGCCAATTTATTAGCTTGTTTAAAGATACTTCGCTGGTATCGATTGTTGGTCTAGCAGAATTGCTCGGTATCGCTGGTATTGTGATTAATCAGCCCGAATGGCTGCAAGTGACAGGCGGTGTTGAGCGCGAAGTGCTTTTGTTTGCAGCGCTTGTGTACTGGTTCTTCTGCTATACCTTATCGAAGATCAGTCGCCGAATCGAAGCGCACTTGGGCGTTGGAACACGCTAAGTTAAGCCATTTTGGAGAGAAGTATGACGCAAGAACAAGCCGCAGACGATATCATTATTTGTCGCGATGTACATAAGTGGTACGGCGATTTTCATGTGCTCAACGGCGTGAGCGCCTATGTGCGGCGGGGCGAAGTGGTCGTGATCTTTGGCCCATCTGGCTCGGGCAAATCGACCTTTATTCGAACCATCAATCGTCTGGAAGTTCATCAGAAGGGGACGATCATTGTTGATGGGATCGAAATGAGCGACGATTTGCGCAATATCGATGCGATTCGGCGCGAAACGGGCATGGTCTTTCAGCAGTTCAACCTCTTTCCGCACCTGACCGTCTTGCAAAACATCATGCTTGCGCCGCTTTGGGTGCGTAAGCGCAAACGCAGCGAAGCCGAGGCCATGGCCTACGAACTGCTCGAGCGCGTTGGCATCAAAGAGCAAGCCTTGAAGTATCCGGGTCAGCTTTCGGGCGGTCAACAGCAGCGTGTGGCGATCGCGCGCGCTCTCGCTATGCAGCCGCGCATTCTGCTCTTCGACGAGCCGACCTCGGCACTCGACCCCGAGATGATCAAAGAGGTGCTTGAGGTGATGAAAGAGTTGGCTCACACTGGTATCACGATGTTAGTAGTGACCCACGAGATGGCCTTCGCCCGCGAAGTCGCTGACCGTATGTTCTTCTTCGATAAAGGCCAGATCGTCGAGCAGGGTACCCCCGAACAGATCTTTAACAACCCGCAGCACGATCGTACCAAACAGTTTTTATCGCAGATCCTTTAGGTCGAGCGATGTTTGAAACAAGCAGCTTTCTAGAATCGAATCAGGTTCTAGAAAGCTGTTTTCATCTATAAAAAGTGTGCGCATCGTTGAGGCGCGTTTTACGGTGCAACTTTTATGATTCCTGCAACGTACCTATGCCACAAGGCAACGTATCGATGAGCGCGCTATAGGTAGCATGTATGAGGAGCTGCTATGAACCCGGCCGAACTAATGAACTTTCTCGAAACGCTTGTTGTGAACCAAGTAAAGTTGAGCACGATGATTTGGGGGCCGCCCGGAATCGGCAAATCGAGTATCGTCGCTCAAGTTGCAGCAAAACATCATCTAGATTGTATCGACCTTCGGCTGTCACAGCTAGCTCCCACCGATCTGCGCGGCCTGCCTGTAGCCGAGGCGGGTCGTTCGCGTTGGTACCCGCCCGAATTTCTGCCCACTGAAGGCGCTGGAGTACTCTTTCTCGACGAAATCAATATGGCACCGCCCACCATGCAGGGCATGGCCCAACAGCTGATTCTCGATCGGCGTGTTGGTAGCTATGTCGTGCCCGAGGGCTGGTTTATTTGGGCGGCTGGCAACCGCGATGAAGATCGGGCTGCGGTCTTCGAGATGCCCGCTCCCTTGGCGAACCGCTTTATTCACGTTGAAGTGTCGCCCGATTTCGAAAACTTCAAACACTATGCGCTCGAACGCGGCTTACACGAGCAGATCATCGCTTTTCTATCCTTCCGCCCCAACCTGTTGCACAAAAACGAGCCCTTGCAGGTCGCCTGGCCTTCGCCTCGCTCTTGGGAGATGGCGAGCTTGCTGCACACCATCGGTCTCGATATCGCCCCAGCGGTTGGTGCGGCGGCCGCCAACGAGTTCAGTGCCTTTGTGGCGCTCTACCGCTATCTGCCCGATATCGATGGGATTCTCGAGGGCCAAGCCGATGGCATTCCCTTTCCCGAGGAGCCGTCGGTGCGTTACGCTACCACAGCGAGCATTACAACTCGTGCCAGCAGCGCTCAGCAGGCCGTCAATGGCCTTAAATGGCTGCTTCAGGTGGCCGCCAACGAATGGGTACAGTTGTGCGCGGGCGATCTCTTCCGCTTGATGCGCGCCAAAGGCCAATGGGGCCAGTTCAAACGCTTGATCGCCCAAGATCCTGATCTCCAGAATCTGATGGTGGCCCAAGTTGTACCCTAGGAGGCTGCCATGAAGCTCGATGAAGCTATGGCTCAAGCGGTGAGTGCTTCGCTGCAGCGCATGCAGCAACGCAGCGCGTTTTTTAGCACGCTGGCACTGTTTGCCAAGTTCGAAAGCAGCAATCACATTCCGACCGCTGCCACCGATGGCCAGACGATCTTTGTTAATCCGGAGTTTTTTGCGGCCCTCACACCCGAAGAGCGCGACGGCCTGCTGGCCCACGAGGTTTTACACGATGCGCTGTTACATGTGCCGCGCCGAGGCGGGCGCGATCTGCAGCTCTGGAACGTGGCCGCCGATATTGTGATCAACGGCATGCTGGTCAAAGATGGCTATATTCTGCCCAAAGGTGGTTTGCGCGATCCGCAGCTCGAAAACTTGAGTACCGAAGAGGTCTATGAGCGCCTGATTCAGCGCCAAGAACAGAAGAAGCAGGCCAATCAACAGAGTGCTCAAGATCAGCAAGACTCGAGCGATGGCCCAGGCGATCTGCTCGAACAGGCCCCTCAAGATGCCGAGTCGCAACAGAACAGCGGCGAGCGTCCGAGCGATCGGGCCGCCAAAGAGAAGGATATGGAGCGCCATTGGCAGCAGGCCCTTGAGCAGGCCCGTCAACGCGCCGAAAACCTGCAGATCGGCACTATGCCCGCTGGTTTTGCGCGCGAGCTGGCGCAAACTGTACCGGGCAGGCTCGATTGGCGCAGTGTGCTCTGGCGCTTTCTGGTCAAAACGCCCAGCGATTTTCAAGATTACGACCGCCGCTTCGTTGGGCGCGGCCTCTACCTCGAAACGACCAGCGGCGATAATCTGACCGTATTAGTCTGCGTCGATACCAGCGGTTCGATCAATCAAAACGCGATACAGACCTTTATCGGCGAAGTTCAGACTATTCTGCGCAGCTATCCCCACCTGCGCTGCGATCTCTATTTCGCCGATAGCAAGGTCTATGGGCCGCATCGCCTCAGCCCGCAGGGTCCCTTGCCGACTCCGGTTGGGGGCGGCGGCACCGACTTTCGGCCCTTCTTCGAGCAGATCCCTCGCTACCGCCCGCCTTGGGACCCGTCAGTTGTAATCTATATGACCGATGGGTATGGCAGCTTCCCCAAGCAGAGGCCGAGCTGCCCAGTCTTGTGGGTCGTGACGCCCAACGGCATCGACGAAAGCCGCTTCCCATTCGGCCAAGTTGTGCGCCTCTTCCCTAACGCTTGATGATGCGAGAGTGAGCGTGCTATCCGAAGGGAGAGAGTTTGGAATATTGCCAGGCGCTCTCCCTTCGTTTGGTATGTTTAAGCGGGGAATAAACTGATGCCAAATCCGTTTGCTGCGTTCAGTGCTTTAGCGGCGAGGTCTCTCCCTGCCATTCAGTTCTCAGCGCGTCCGCCTACGGCTACCAACAACCCGCCCCAAAAAGGGCGTCTCTATTTGTGTGGAAAGATCACCGCATATACAACGATTCAAACGGATTTCGAATTACTCTTCTATATGGGTGTTTTCTTCTCGAAACTTCTTCCAGATATCGTGAGCCTGTAGTTCGGCTAGACCAGGCCGCGAAAAGACAACATCGTAGTCGGGTCCGTGATTGCCACGTGTATCGTTTGTATCCCATTTCGGAATAACAAAGTGTTGCGTTCCGATCAGATAGCCAATGAACCGCCCAAGTTTGAAGCAGGGCTCTTCAGCAACCATATCAGCTATAAGCCGAGTGGTTTTCTGTTCATCTTCCCAACGCGATAGAACAATCAGGCGATTACCCTTAACGCTAATTTCCCAGATGTGAGCCGGCATGGAGTAGCCTTGGGTTTCACCGATCCAGCGTCCGGCCAAGAGTTGGGCATAAGGATTGCTCATCGATTAGTCCTGTAGAGTTAATAGGTGCTTTAAGACCGCCCTTCTGGGCGCTCTGTCACGGCTACGATCGAACGCATAGAAATAGAAGCTCTCTTAACGAGTCACTCAGAATGAGACATATAACCTTGGAGAGCGAATCTACACACTAACAAGAGTTACTTCATTCTTGGGTTTTTACTTACGATCCATAAGCTGACTATGGTAATCTGATATTATACTATAACGACATCGCCTTTTTTGAGCAGAAAGTGTGAGCTATGTCGTTTGCCATACGCCCATTTCACCCGAGTGATATGTATGCGCTGTATCGCATCTGTTTGTTAACAGGTGCGAGCGGCAAAGATGCCAGCCATCTTTTTAAAGATCATGAGCTGTTGGGCCATATGTATGCCGCGCCTTATGCCATCTTCGAGCCGGATCTCTGCTTTATTCTGACCCATAACCATGCTCCGGTCGGCTACGTGCTGGGTACGCGCGACAGCGCAAGCTTCGCTGAACGCTGCGAAAACGAGTGGTTCCCGACCCTGCGTTTGCGCTATCCCATGCCCGATCCTAACGACGAATCGCGCGATGCGATTTTGATCCGCCGCTTCCACGAAGATCAGCGCTCGCGACGTCAGATCGAGGGCTACCCCGCGCACCTTCATATCGATATTCTGCCCGTCGGTCAGAATCAGGGCTTAGGTAGGGACTTGATCAAGACCTTCATCGACAAACTGCGCAGTCTAGGTGTGCCCGGCGTGCATCTTGGTGTGGCCGCCGATAACGAACGTGCTATTCGCTTTTATGAACGAGTCGGCTTCACACGTTTGCCCGCCGAGCCGCCCGCAGTGCTTTATGGCATGCGTTTATCGCCCGCAGAGAGCGAGTAGCAGATACGAAATCCGCTTGAATCGTTGTATTTTGGGGCGGTCTCTCGGCATACTGTTACCCCACCCTGCTTACGGGCGAGCTGTTGATAGCCGTAGGCGGACGCGCTAGCAGCCCTCTTTGGGGAAGAGACCACGCCGCCAGAGTACTGAATTGATCAAACGGATTTGCTATAAAGCGCCTGTCGAACTGCGCTTTCGCCCGCTTGAATCGGTTTGTACCTTCTGCTCTGTCTTAATGGTCTCAAAGTCAGCGCCCCTTTTATGCTATACTCGCAAAAGGGGCGCATCTGTTTGGAGGAAAGATCATGCTGATCGGCGATCGTGTTACCTTACGCGCTCTTACTCGCGAAGATCTAACTCGTCAATGGACCTTCAATAACGATCTCGCCTTCGAACTAGCTGGCGGCGGTGACCCTCCTATGCCGCAGTCGTTCGAGCGCTTGCTGGCCGATTTCGATCGACAGGTGAGCGAGGGCGGGCGCAACGGCGAACACTTTGCGATCGATGTCGCAGGGGTTTACATTGGTTCGTGCGGCCTGTTCAATATCGACCCGGTCGCCCATACCTGTGAGCTGGGGATCGGCATCGGCGATCCGGCTTACCGTGGCAAGGGTTATGGTCGCGAAGCGATCAAGCTGCTGTTGCACTATGCTTTTGTGTATCAAAATCGCCATAAAGTCTGGCTGTCGACACACAGCGCCAATCAGGCTGCGATTCGGGCCTACCTCGCCTGTGGTTTTCGCGAGGAAGGACGCCAGCGCGAGCAGGTTTGGAGCAATGGAGCTTATCATGATCGCGTTTTGATGGGTATATTGCGTAGCGAGTGGCAATCACTACCACATTCCTAAACTGAAGCAATTGCTCTATCAAATCCGTCACTGCGCTTCGTTTTCAGGCGTTGGCTTTTAACGGCGAGCTCGATAGGTCATGCTCAAAGGATCACCTGTCGATCTTGCCTCGAAGCGGCTGCGTCGGCTTTGCAGCGCTCGGATTTGGTATATCAGCATTGAAAGGACATAGACCTTGGATAGTCTCACTACTCTCTCGCCTCTGGATGGGCGATACCGCAAAGATGTATCGGAGCTAGAAGCCTACTTTAGCGAGGCGGCTCTTTATCGTTATCGCGTGCGGGTCGAGCTGGAATATCTGATCTTCCTCTCGCGCACCCGTAACATCGGTTTTATCGAGCAGTTCGATCCGCAGCAGCAAGCTAAACTGCGCGCCCTGTACCGTCAGTTTAGCGCTGAAGATGCGGCAGCCATCGCGGCTTGGGATCGCAAGGTCAACCACGATGTGAAAGCCGTTGAGTACTGGATCCGCGAAAAGATGAGCGAGTTCGGCCTCGATGCTTGGGCCGAGGCTGTTCACTTCGCCCTTACCTCGGAAGACATCAACAACCTCTCGTACGCCCTGATGTTGCGCGAAGGCCGCGACCTGGTGATGTTGCCGGTGATGAAGGATCTGATCAATAAGCTGCGCGAATTCGCTCATCAGGAAGCTGAAACCCCCATGTTGTCGCGCACCCACGGTCAGTCGGCCACCCCAACCACCTTGGGCAAAGAGTTCGCCGTGTTTGTGGCGCGCCTCAACCGCGCTTACGACGAGGTCGCTAGGATCTCGCTGACGGGCAAGCTGAACGGCGCCACGGGCACCTTCGCTGCCCACTCTGCCGCTCTGCCCGACATCGACTGGCCGACCTTCAGCCGCGCCTTCGTGCGCTCGCTTGACCTCGAGCCTGTGCTGCTCACAACCCAGATCGAGCCGCACGATTCCTTGGCCGAGCTGTGCGATGCTTTCAAGCGCTTTAATACGATTTTGATCGACCTTAGCCAAGATATCTGGCGCTATATCAGCGACGCCTACTTGATGCAAGCTGCCATCAAGGGCGAGGTCGGTTCGAGCACAATGCCCCACAAGGTCAACCCGATCGACTTCGAGAACGGTGAGGGCAATCTGGGTATCGCCAATGCGCTACTGGAATTCTTCAGCCGCAAGCTGCCGATCTCGCGTTTGCAGCGCGACCTCTCCGATAGCACTGTCTTGCGCAATCTGGGCGTCGCTTTCGGCCACAGCCTGTTCGCCTATCGCCGCATTTTGAAAGGCTTGGGCAAGATCGCCCCCAACCGCGAGCGCATGCTAGCCGATCTGCAGGCTCACCCCGAGGTCTTGGCCGAGGCTGTGCAAACCATTCTGCGCCGTATCAACTATCCGCAGCCCTACGAGGCGCTCAAGAACTTTACACGTGGCCAGAGCCTTACGCTTGAGAGCCTGCGCGCCTTTATCGCTGACCTCGATGTCGATGATAGCGTGAAGGCCGAGCTCAACAAGCTGACCCCCGAGAGCTATACCGGAGTCGCAGCCAAACTGGCACGAATCTAGGCTTTGTAGTAGATAGATGGCATCTAGTCAAGAAGTACTGGCAAAACTCGGCGCTTTTTGACTAGATGCTTATAAAAATCCCCTTTCAAGGCCTTTTATTCTTGTTTGGCCGTGTTTCTGTAATAAAAACCCGCATAAATAGGTCCCCTTAGTGGGGGTTACTCTTGTCGATTCTTATAAGGCGATTATTCCTATTCATCGCCTTAACGATTCATGCTATTGTAAATGCATCGCTCGTGGTCCGAGGGGACGAAGTTGTAGCCTGAGCGCTCAGGCTCGCTTATGTTTTCTCCAGCCTGAGCGATTATTTGTTTGTTCTTATGAAAATGGCTCAAGAATACATAAACATAGCGTGATCTATTGGCATAGATATTAAAAGTTAAACGTTAAAGCGTAGATATCGATATATATTACAAAATGCTGATAGTTTACGCCAAACGATGGTATTATTCTTGCAATAGTTAAAATGACCTGCTAACAAAGCACCTTTTCTCCATTGAAAATGGAAGAACTTGCCTTGGGATTATATCTGTATAACCTGTGGATAAGTGGAAAACTTGTCAATATTTTTGTGGAAAAAGGGGTTGACTTAAACCATTACATAATGATATAGTTAAGCAAGGAGTTTAACGGGATGCCCTGTACGCCTCCCTTCATCTTACATATGAACATGGGGTTTGAGGGCCTGCTCTCGCCCCTATCTTGTTGCCTGAAAAGCAAAAAAGCAGGTCTTGACAGACATTGTATTATGTCTATAACCATGATATTTTAACCACCATATGTCTACACGAAGTAGTTCTCGTATACAGGAGTTCAGGCTCATGATAGAGCAGTTGCTTGAAACCGCTCGGGTGCAAGGATATCTGACATATAGCGAAATCCTCGAAATCTTCCCGCAGCCAGAACTCCACGTCACTGAGGTCGATCAAATTTATGCCGCTCTGCAAGCAGAAGGCATCCGAGTTGTAGAAAACCCCGCCGAACTCGAAACTGCCCCTCCTAACGCAGAAGAAGAACTTTTGGTCGATTTGCCCGACCTGACGGATATTGCGCTTGATGACCCTGTGCGCATGTACCTCCAAGAGATCGGTCAGGTTCCTTTGTTGAATGCCGAACAAGAAGTTGCCTTGGCAAAAGACATGGAAGCTGGCGATAAGGCTTTGGAGCGTATCGAGCGCGAAGATTATGCGAACTGGTCTGAGCGTCTTCATTTAGAGCGAATTTATGCGAAGGGTTGCGATTCACGTCAACATTTGATTCAGGCGAACCTTCGCTTAGTTGTTTCGATTGCGAAAAAATATACATCTTATGGCCTCACCATGATGGACCTCGTGCAAGAGGGTAATATCGGCCTGATGCGCGCGGTCGAAAAGTTTGACTATACCAAAGGCCATAAATTTTCTACCTATGCTACCTGGTGGATCCGCCAAGCCATCACCCGCGCTATCGCCGACCAGAGCCGAACGATTCGTTTGCCGGTTCACATGGGCGAGGCGATCAGCCAAGTCAAACGCACCTCGCACAAGCTGCAGCAGTCCATGCAACGCGAACCTACTCCCGAAGAGATCGCAGATGCAATGGGCATTAGCTCTAACAAGGTGCGACGAACCCTCGAAGCTTCAATGCATCCGCTCTCGTTAGAGATGCCGGTCGGTCAAGAGGGCGAAGGGCGAATGGGCGATTTTATTGAAGATGATCGAATCGCGACGCCTTCGGAAGCGGCTGCTGCTTCGATGCTGCGCGAACAGATCGAGGAAGTGCTTCAGAAGCTGCCCGAACGCGAGCGCAAAATCATTCAGTTGCGCTATGGCCTCAAAGATGGTCGTTACCGAACTCTGGAAGAGGTTGGTGTGGAATTTGGCATTACCCGCGAGCGCATTCGCCAGATCGAAGCGGTCGCACTGCGCAAGTTGCGCCACCCCCACCTTGGCAAGAAGTTGCGAGGCTATCTCGATTAAGCTTTATACAGCGATTTATATACAACCGCAGGACGCGAATCCTGCGGTTTTTTATTGCAAAAATTCTCGTCTTCGGTAAAGCCGAATGCTGTTATTGCTATGTGATGCCAAATCCATTTGATTACTATCTATTTGGCCTTCGGCAGAGCGGAACTTGATTCTTTTTGTTGTGAGAGATTTCGCGCTGCAGCGCAAAATCTCTCATAACTCTTTCTCGGTTTTCGTTGCTCAATGTTGCGAGAAAGCTAGTTTTTAAGCGGATGTATGCCAAATCCATTTGATTACTATCTATTTGGCCTTCGGCAGAGCGGAACTCAACGCTTTCCCTAGTTTTATTTTTCCCTGTTGTGAGATGTGCGTCGTTAAGCGGGTTTCGCTCCCTTCTCCCGCCTCTATGCATTACCCAAAAGTCGTGTCGGCAGCAAA
>CALGUG010000057.1 GCA_937902315.1 uncultured Chloroflexales bacterium | reverse complement strand
GTTAGCTAGATTGTCTGCTTGGTTGTGTGCTTCGTCGTTAGCTAGATTGTCTGCTGAATTGTGTGCTTCGTCGTTAACTAGATCGTCTGCTTGGGCGTCGAGTGCGTTGTTAGCTAGATTGTCTGCTGAATTGTGTGCTGTGTCGTTAACTAGATCGTCTGCTTGATCGTGTGCTTCGTTGTTAACTAGATTGTCTGCTTGATCGTGTGCTGTGTCGTTAATTAGATCGTCTGCTTGGGCGTCGAGTGCGTTGTTAGCTAGATCGTCTGCTTGATTGTTGAGTGCGTTGTTAGCTAGATCGTCTGCTTGATTGTGTGCTTCGTTGTTAGCTAGATTGTCTGCTTGATTGTCGAGTGCGTTGTTAGCTAGATTGTCTGCTTGGTTGTGTGCTTCGTCGTTAGCTAGATTGTCTGCTTGATTGTCGAGTGCGTTGTTAGCTAGATCGTCTGCTTGATTGTCGAGTGCGTTGTTAGCTAGATCGTCTGTTTGGGCGTCGAGTGCGTTGTTAGCTAGATCGTCTGCTAAAGTGTTGAGTGAGACGTACGCTTTGTTGCTTCTAGGTTGTTAACGTGATCGGCACGAGAGCCATTCAAACACACTTTGATGCGTAATACAACGCAAGTAAGAAGAACGATAGAACGTTGCAACAAGTGCATCAAACTAGAAACACGGTTGAGTGAGATGTTGGCTACGATGAAGCTGGAAAGTTGAACAATATCCAGAAACCGTATCGTCAAGGTTATTGTTTGTGTGGAGTGGGGGAGGATGTTGAGTAGTTGTTGTCCACGGCTATGATTATAGAACTTTGAAGACCCATCCTCAATGGCTCATGGGTCCCGTTGCAATCTCACACCAGTACTAAATCATATCACTCCCGGAAGTACTAGCATTTTCTGCAATTTCCCGCCAAAAAAGCATTCTTTTACTTAGCTAGTTCACTAAAAAGTTAGAAATAGGTGGAAAAATAGAAAAATTTATCAGAATTTAATGAATCAAGAAATAACTGGGATTACAGCGTTTTTGGTGAGGAATCTTGATTTATACCTGTCTCTGAAGCTAAAAATAGCTTCTAAAAATCCTCTCTCAGTACCACATTTTCGGGCCTGTAGGCCAGCTAATTAGTCTACGCTTGCCTATATACTTAAAGATATTTTTACATTCGCTGAAAACAGATTTTTGAGCCAAAAACATAGTGGGTGATAGTACTTCTATACTACCACCCACTGACCATGAGGCCTTATTGCTTGCAAAGTACTCCTAGTACCAGCCCGTTTAACTAGTAGATCGATAGGTAACGATTGATCTCCCACTGGCTCACATGACGGCGATAATCGTTCCACTCTTGCTGCTTGGCCTCGACAAAACGCTCATAAATGTACGAGCCAAGCGCCTCTTGAATCACTTCGTCTTGACGTAGATCTTCGATCGCATCGCCCAGCGAAGTAGCCAAGGTATCAAGCCCTTGAGTCAGCGGATCGACTTGATAGAGATCTTCCTCAGCAGGCTCTGGTAGCGGCAAGCTCTGGCGAATACCATCTAGGCCTGCCTTCAACATCACCGCAAACGCCAAGTAGGGGTTACACGAGGGATCCGGGCAGCGCAGTTCGATGCGCGTCGACTGTGGCCGCTCGGGACTGAGGCGCGGTATGCGGATAAGCGACGAGCGGTTGGTGCGGCTCCAACTCAGATAGACCGGCGCCTCATAGCCGATCACCAAACGCTTGTAGGAGTTCACCAGCGGCGCTAGAACTGCGATCATACCTTTGGCGTGGGCTAGTTGGCCTGCGATAAAGTGGCGCGCCACAGTCGAAATGCCGTAGCGATCTTTTTCATCGTGGAAGATATTGATGCGATTATCGCCCTCGCTCGAGAGCAGGCTTTGATGGCAATGCAGACCGTTTCCATTGGTTTCGGTCTTGGGTTTGGGCATAAACGAAGCGTAGAGGTTATGTTGCTTCGCAATAGCCTTCAAGGTGATACGCGCCGTCACAAGGTTATCGGCGGCCTGCAAAGCGTTTGTATGGTGCAGATCGATCTCGTGCTGCCCGCCAGCGACCTCGTGGTGGCTACCATCGACCAAAATATCGAAGGCCTGCAGCGCACGCATCATCTCACGTCGCACAGGCGTCACATGGCTCGGAGCGAGATCGAAATAGCCAACCTGATCGTTGGGGATCGTGTTGCGCTGGCCATCTTGATCCATCTTAAACAAGAAGAATTCGAGCTCTGGGCCGACATAGTAATCGTAGCCCATCGCCGATGCTTCTTCGAGCACCGAGATCAAAGCCCGCCGAGGATCGCCCGCAAAGGGTTTGCCATTCGGTGTATAGACATTGCAGATCAAACGCGCCGTAACGATGCCCTCTTGGGTATTCCAAGGGATCAAAGCATAGGTCGATAGATCGGGCACAAGGTACATGTCGCTCTCGGCGACACGAGCGAAACCATCGATCGAGGAGCCATCAAACCAAACACCGTGATTAAGCGCATCTGGCAAAGCCTGAAAAGGTATGGTGATATTTTTGACCATACCTACAATATCAGTGAACTGGAGATTAATGAATTCGACGCGCTGCTCCTTCGCAAGCGCAATGATATCTTGTGATGTAACCACAATCCTTCGCCCTCTGGCATCAGCCATCATTTGCGTATTTTAGCGATGTAACTTTGATCATACCGCGTTCTTCACAACCGACACTATGTTAGATCTATACAAGAAGGGACGCGCTATTTTTAGATAAACTATACAAATTCAAGCGCTAGAAGACAAAAATACGCTCAGAACAAGAGGGGCTCCTCCCGTTCTGAGCGTAAAAAGTTCGGCTAAAGCCAAAAAGGCTTAAGCGTCTTTATCTTCGGTCATCAGGCGCACAGCTCGATCCATAGTAAAGAAGTTGTGGATCCAGTTGAGCACGACGTGAAGCTGGTTGCGGAAGCTCTGCAAGTAGTTGACGTGTACAAACAGCCAAGCGGTCCACGCAAAGAAACCGGTCATCTTCATACCGAAGGCGTTCGCCACGGCGGCGGTGCGACCGATCACAGCCATCGAGCCGCGATCAAAATACTTGAAGGGCTGCGGTGTGCCGCCCGATACCAGTGCGAGCACGTTCTTGGCGGCTTGGGTGCCTTGCTGAATAGCAACCGGAGCAACCATAGGATAGGGGTTGCCCTTCTCGTCTTCCAGATAGGCGATGTCACCAACCACAAACACTTCAGGATGCGACTCGACCTGCAAGGTCGGGGTAACCTTCACGCGGCCAGCGCGTGCAGTAGGCAGACCCAACTGGCCAGCCAGAGCAGCGGCCTTCACACCAGCCGACCAGATGACGGTACGGGTCGGAATAATGGTGCCGCTCTTGAGCTCGACCTGATCGTCGGTAACAGTGGTCACGGCGTCGCCCAGCTTAACCTCAACGCCCATCTTCTGAAGGGTCTTAAGCGCGCTCTGCTGCAACTCGGGCGGGAAGGGCGCAAGAATACGATCCATGGCCTCGAGCATAATCACTTTGGCCTCGCGCAGATCAAGCTGTGGATAGTCCTTGGTCATCACATACTTGATCAGCTCGGTCAAAGCACCCGATAGCTCGACACCGGTTGGGCCACCACCCACCACTACGAATGTGAGAAGCGCTTTGCGACGTTGGGCATCAGTTTCGCGTGAAGCAGCCTCAAACGCCCAAAGGATCTGATTACGCAGAGCGATCGCTTCGCGCAGGTCCTTCATACCATATGCACGCTCTTCAACAGCCGTATTGCCAAAGAAATTGCTTGCACTACCGGCAGCAATAATCAAATAGTCGTATGCCAGCGACGCGCCATTTGTCAAAACTTCGCGCTTTTCGAAGTCGACTCCCGTTACCTCGGCCATCTGGTACGAGATATTCTTGGATTTGTGTAAAAGAGAACGAATAGGTGATGCGATTGTTTCCGGCTCTAAACCTGCTGTCGCAACTTGATACAGCAAAGGCTGGAACTGATGATAATTGTTGCGATCAACAATCGTCACGTCTAACTGAGTATTGCGGAGTTGTTTTGCCGCATTAAGGCCGCCAAATCCCGCGCCCACAATGACAACTCGTTTGCGCCGGCCGGGTGTAGATGGTGTGGTGGTCACGAGGATCCTCCTCAACTGCAGAGCCTGCAATTTTGATAAGTGAAAAAAAGCACAAATTCAAGAACCTGCTGTACTTGCGGCAATATTTGATACGTGAAAAAAAGCACAAGTACAATTTATATTGTACACAGTTTCGTGAAAAAAGCAACAAGGAAAGTAGAGATTTGTTCACTTATAACAAAAGAAAATTTTCAGCCCTGGAAGAGGATAGATTGTGATACAACTCGGAGCAAAAAAGCCTGTCTGGGAGAATACAAATCTTACTACATGCTTGGAACAACGCCCCAATTCAATCCCAATACAGCTCATAACAAGTCGCCTAAGACTTGTATGCTCTCAACGTGGGGAAACATAAAAATTTGGGATATGAGTTATGTGAAATTTCGCGCTGTTATACCACATTTCACATAACAAAAATTGTCAAGTTCCACTCTGCCGAAGAACATAAAGCACAACATAATTAGCCAGATTTGGTATCATATAATAGGCGATCTGTCTGTATGGCTTGAGTCTTCGGGCAGCGCGAGCACACACAGCAAACGCTTCATCAAGCTCATAAACAAAAAAAGAGTGATCTGAACCTAAGATTCAAATCACTCACGCTCAACAAGAGCAAATCGTCTCTATTATCGCTTCAGAAATCGAACTGGTCTCAATCAGGCTGACTAGTGGGTGGAACTATCATGGTCGCTCGAACGAGGCACTCTCACAACAGTTTCGCTCATTGAACCACAGTTACCTAAGAACACGTTCGATCGCAGCCACAACTTCTTCGATCAGAAACGGTTTCGGAATATAGGCCGAAATACCAAGCGATCTCACTTCGCGTTCCAATTGAGGCGTATCGTAGGCGGTCATCATAATAATGGGCACCTGTTCTCCCTGACTGCGTAGGGTTCTGATGAGTTGAAGGCCTGTCATACCCCGTAAGTTATGATCGGTTAACAACAGATCATATGATTGCTTTTGCCACATTTCGAGCGCCTCTTCTGCACTCAAAGCAGAATCTTGCTGACAGGGAACCCCACTTTGAGTCATGGCAAGTTGCAGAATGCGGCTGATATGATAGTCATCTTCAACAATTAAGATCCGTATCGGTTTTTTCTCTTGCATGGCACTCTTCCTTCATTCGAGTGTTCTCATCTGAGCGATAATCATATCAGCACAATACATTATTCCGCTTACTAAAGAGCTTTTTCTACTGTTCATTGTCAAAAATAAAACCTCAAAGAGGTTTCGCTATCTTGTATCAGCGACGATATATGTTCCAAGTACAGGCTTGCACCCTCTTCTAGGCTAGCCACACAATAAGCTATAGAAGACAGGGCAAAGAGTAATTTGTTCCAAGATTTGTTCCACAACTTGCCCAAAAAGCGACATAAAAGCCTATACTTTCATTATATTATACAATTCCCACAGAATTCCTACCGTTAAGAAGCAAGCTCGTAGCGCCAACTAGCTCAGGTCATACGACAAGCGCCCAGAACATTGTGTTTTCGGGTCATTGTTTTCCAGCAGCAACAGGCGGAAGGGTCGTCACCCTCAAACTGTTCCCAAGCGCGTCCGCCTTCGGCTACAAAATCGGCCGACCTCCCATGCTAGGTGCTATCTCGCAGCTTACGCTGCGACCTTGGGCGCTACAATACCCGCCTATCCATACTCGTTTTCATCACAAATCAGTCCAAAGCCGTATACTCTTGCAAGCTAGAAAAAAACGAAATACCAAGCAAAAACAGTCACGTTCCAGTTTGGCATTAGACGCTCTCGGCAAGCGGAAAATCGATACACAGCGCCTATCTGTCTCAAAGGTGGTAATAGGAAATCGAGAGGTCCTTGGATGTGCCAGCGGCCTTTCAACGCACTCTAACAGCCTGTATGGGTGGTTGGGAGGTTGGTAGCCGTAGGCGGACGCGCTAGAAGCTAAATGGAAGGAAAGGACTTCGCCGCTAGAGTGCTAAACTAAGTAAGCAGATAAAGATATTGGGCGTGCTGAAGGCCAAAAGATACAAGCCGTGATCAAGCGAATCTAGAAACACACCAGCGCTATCAGCCAGAAAGGTATCTATGCAGACAAGGCAAAGCAGCTTAACGAAGCTTATGCTCGCAATCTTCTTGCTCTATCTGGGGCTTTGGCCCGGCTCGACGCTCTTACTGATGCTCGATCGTATTCCAAGCTGGGGCGAGTGGCTGGGCGGGCTCTTTCTGATCGTTCCCGGGCTGCTCGTCTGGCTCTGGCTGCTGCTCAACTACGGCTGGCGCGGCGGGCTAGCGGGCCTGGTGATCGTATGCGGAGCTTGGGCGATCGAGCATATCGGCACAACCAGCGGCTTCCCTTTCGGCAGCTACAGCTACACCGAGCGCTTGCAGCCTCAGATCGCCGATGAAGTGCCGATCGCGATACCGTTTGCGTGGGTTCTGGTGGTGCCGAGCGCCTTGCTGCTGGCAGATCGTCTGCTCGGGGCCGAGCGACAGCGGCTCTGGGCGCGTCTGCTATTGGTGATGCTGATCACCGTCGGGCTGGATCTGACCCTCGAACCGGTGATCGTTTACGCCAACCGCTATTGGGAATGGCACACGGGTGGCTGGTATTATGGCGTGCCGCTCAGCAATTTTCTGGGCTGGGGAGGCAGCAGCCTGATCCTCGGAGCGGCGCTGCTGGCGATCAGCGCGTGGAGATCGAGCGAGCTCGAGCTGGTTTGGCTGCCGATCGCGCTCTATCTGCTCAATCTGCTGCTCTTTCTGCTGGTCAATCTGGCCTATGGCTTCTGGCTCGCCAGCGCGATCGCCTTGGTGCTGTTGCTGGCCCTGCTGGCTGGCGGCAGGCTGTGGGAGCTGCTTCCAAAGCCGATGTTTTCATTTGGAAGGCGATCGCGCGAGCATCCAGCCGAATAGACGATCGAAGAGGCGATTGATGCCCTGTCGCCCGCGCAGCACAGTGGGGTACGAGGCGGTGCGCCCGCTCAAAAAGTCGTCGCGCAGTTGATCGCAGTTCCGGCTTAGACGCTCTTGCAGCTCGCGGGTCAGGGCGGTGGCCTGCAGCGGCGGCCTTGCGCGGTGGGCCGGGCCGATGCGCAAAAAAGCTTCGGGCAACTGCTCTTTGCCGAACTCGTAGCGCAGCGCCACAGGCAGGAAGGTCACTTCGCGATCGAGCAGGATGGCGATCTGGGCAGCCCCACGGTAGAGCCTGAGCGGGCGCTGATCGCTAGGACTGAGCATGCCCTGCGGGAAGATGTAGAGCGCGCTCGGCCGTTCGCGCCCCAGCAGCTTTGCGCTGTAGCGCAGCGAGCGGGCAGCCGATTCGGGGCGGGTGCGATCGACCGAAAAGGCGCCGCTCCACGTGAAGAAGCGATAGGAGCGCAGTTGCTTGTCCTCCATCATCAGGTAGCTGTCAAAGCTGGAGCGCAGCAGAATGCGGTCGATCACAAAACAGAGGTAGCCGTCCCACCACGAAGGGTGGTTTAGATAGACGATCAGAGGGGCGTCGTCGGCTCGGGGCAGCTCGCCCTCGACCTGGGCCGCGATGCGCGAAAACGAGCGCCAGAGCGGATAACGCACCAAACAGCGATAGATCAGGCTGTCGCCGAGCCAGTTCTTGTTGGCCGGGATCTCGGGCAGATCGTCGCTCGGCGCTGGCCTAGCGGGCATGCTCGATCCCTCGGGCACGCAGGCGTTGCGAAGCGCCATCATAGACACGACGCGCCAGCTCGAGCGCTGGCTCTTGCACGGCGGGGTCGAGCGGCGCATCGGGCAGAGCCACAACATCCAGCAAGCCGATCTGATGCTGATCGCACCAACGCCGCACAGCGCTCTCGGCGGCCTCGCGCTCGCCAGCATCGCCGCCCACACAGACCAAACCCGCCAGCATGTCGCTGAAAGCGTTGGCCTCTAGGCGCTCGCTCGCGCATGCCAGCAGCGCTTGCAGACGAGGCGGCAACCCACCATGCAGCAGCGGTGTGACGATCAAGAGCGCTTCGGCATCAGGAATGTCGTCAACAACCTCCTCAAGAAAGCTATCTTTGGTTAACGATCCGTCGGATTGCAGCGGGCGAATATCGCCGAGGTGGGCCACCCGCTTGACTGGACGAATCGCTTTCATCATAGCGGTCAACAGATTCGGGGCGATACTAGCCGAACTAGCTGTGCCGCAGATCCCTAGAGTAAACAAATAGCCATCGTGCATAAGCAAAGATCACTCTTTAGATCAATCTACGAGGCCGCCCTTGTGTATACAGGGCAGCTCGCTGCGAAAGCCGAGCTACAAAAGCAGCCCTACGCCACCCTTCCAGATCAGGAACAGCGGCATAGGGCTGGAGTCGGGAGGATTTGGGAACGGTGCAGCCCTGTTCATCCAAGCCTCCATGTTTTCGCTAACCGCGCACGCAGTTGCGTTCCTCTTCGATCACCCACGTCTCGATCAACGAGGGGAAGATCTGGTCGCGCAAGAGCGTTACAAAGCGCTCTTTGCGGTCGCCACGCTTGAGCCAGCGGCTCAGCAGCGCATAACCAGCGTGATAGGTGAAGACATAGGGCCGCCAGAGCGGGTCGCTGATGAAGCGTAAACTTTGGCGCGCTTCCTTTTCGGTGCGCAGACCATAGCGCATAATGTACTGCACCACTTCTTCAGGATCAGCGCCCTGCTCGTGCAGAAGCAGCGCCGCATTGGAATTCAGGGCCGCCATGGGGCGCGCCGCCGCATTGATGCGCTGAATCAGCGCGACATCGACATCGATCTGAGCTAAGGGGAAGACCTCGCGCGCCAGCCACTCGTTGTAGTCGTGCTCGAAGATGATCTCTTCGGCCAAGGTGGCGATGCCTTCCGAGATGACACACTCGGGCGTATTGATCAGCAAAATGCTGTGTTCGCCCCAGCCCTTCTGCTCATAGAGCTCATATTCCTTCAAGGAGTGTTCGGTATGGTGGCCCGGATAGGCTTCGTGGCAGATCAGACCGAGCAAGCGATTGGCCCGAATCGGCAGATCGGTATTGATCTCGACCAGCGACTTATGACCGCCCAGATACCAGTTATAGCCGCTCCAAGGCTTATCGTTCACCAAGCTAAACGAGACCGACTCGTCGCTGGGCAGTTCGAGCATAGCCAGCGTGCGTTTGCGCGCCTCGGCAGCGATAACCGAGATCATCTTTTGAGCGACTTCGGTGCTCACCTCGAAGCGGCGATTCCATTCGCGCATACGATCCGCGATCTCGCCTTCGCCGGGCAGCAGCTCGTCGAGCTGTTCGATCGCCTCGGCAAACACATCGTCGGGCGTTTGAGTCGGCTCGATATCGAAATAGTCGCGCACCTCGTCGCGGTAGTTGATCTGGTCGCCAGCTAGCTTGCGCACCATGGTCTGCATACCACGGATCTGCACACCCAGATACTGTTTGCGCCGCAGCGGATAATCGCTGGCTTGCAAAGCCGCACGCAGCAAGCCTAGCCCATCGGCGATCGCGTCGAGCGACTGATCTGGCTGAGCCGCGGCCTGCTCTTTTAGCTCAGCAGGACCATAATAGCCATCGATATAGCCTTCCATATGGCGCTCGATTGCAAAGGCTAGCTCGATATAGTGACGACTGATCTGATCTACAGCCATTCCAAAGGCCTCCTTGCTCAATTAGGGCTGCTCCTCTAGCCTGCAACCGCTTCAGACTCGATATAAGGCGTAAAGAATGCTTCCAAATGCTCGTGGGCCTCTTGAGGCGAGCCAGAGCGATGAATAGCTGCGCGCAGATTGGCGCTACCCGGCAGACCGACATTAAATTGGCCGATCAACTGCTTGATCTTATTGAGCGCCAAGCGTTCCGGCATCTCTTCTTCGCACATGCTCAGGTAACGGCGCAACAGATCGTACTTATCGGCGGGAGTCGGCACAAACATAGGCTCGCCTCGACGCAACTGAGCGATCTGCATAAAGATCCACGGGTTAGCCATCGCGCCGCGCCCGATCATCACACCATCTGCGCCGCTGCTGCGCAGACGCTCCAATGCATCGGCGGCCTCGGTCACATCGCCGCTGCCGATCACCGGAATAGACACAGCCTGCTTCACCTCGGCGACCCGCGACCAGTCGGCGCTGCCACGATAGGCCTGCTCGCGTGTACGGGGGTGCAGCGCGATGGCCGCCACTCCGGCAGCCTCGGCCCGTTTGGCTGTTTCGATATAGTTCAGATTATTCTCGTCCCAACCGGCCCGGAACTTCAGTGTGATCGGCAACGAAACCGCAGCCCGCACTGCTTCGAGCAGCGCGCTCAGCTTGGGCAGGTCGCGCAGCAAAGCCGAACCGTGACCGCCACCCGTCACCTTGGGCGAAGGGCAGCCGCAGTTAATGTCGATAATATCTGGGCCGAGCTCTTCGACGGTTCGCGCCGCGCGCGCCACCAAGTCAGGATCATTTCCGCTCAATTGCATCGCGATCGGGCGCTCAACCGGCAGATAGTCAAGCAATTTATGTCGTTTGCGCGCTTGCGGGCTGACGCTCGCTGCATTGGTCATTTCGCTGCAAACGAGGCCACAACCACCTAAACTCAAGACCAAACGACGAAAAATACTGTCTGTAACCCCTGCCATAGGGGCAAGTGTAATATTTGGATTGATCGTTAATGTCCCCACCTGATAACTGGTCGGAAGATCATCATAACGATTCATTGTCTATTTCCTTACCGTATACATACCATCTGATAAACAAAATGAAATGTCAAAAGCTGCAAAGTGATTATATACTACATAAGGATTGCATTATAGCATGCTCGTGATGCTTCGGCAGAAAGGAATGCGCCGTCCATACATCAAACCTATTCAACCGAGTTTCATCGTCTCTAGTTTGATCGAAAAGCCCGCACAACCCCTTCCGATCACACCCTGCTGCTCGATCAAGCACCGTCCCACCATCACATCCCCACCCCATTCCCAGGCTCGTTGGTGACAAGCAAGCGCTGTCATCTCTGACGCTAGCACCTCGATCTTCAAGCATAACTAGGTACGAAACTATGGAATACCACATCCTCATTGTCGAACCAGACACCCTAGCGCGCCGACGGTACGCAGAAGCGTTGATCGCCACTCCCCCAGCAATAGGTGTAGCGTACCGTATCATTACAGTTGGCTCAATCGGTGCTGCCCAACTCCAGGCAACGCGCCATCGTTTCGACCTGCTGCTTACCCGCCTTTCGCGCGATAGCGAAACGCAACAGTTTGTCGAACAGATCTACGATGTCTATAACGGAGCAATCAAACTTGTTCTGTTGCACGACCCCAAAGCCGCTGCCAGTGCCCAAATCTTTAGCCAACGACTACACGCAACCTTGCTCGAAACGCCAGCCGACGAAGAAGCCTTGCGCAGCAGCGTCCGTTCTGCCCTCGCTCTAGATGGCCTTCACAAAACCAGCGAACAAGCCATACACCTTTCAGAAGCATTCCTTCAGCGAAGCACAACGCCCATCGATGATCTGCGAGACTGCCTTAATGACATTCGCCAAGAGAGTTCAGCCAGTTATGCCCTCTATATCAATCATCTTGGTTTAGTAATCGCCCAGCAAGGCGAGATCCATGATCTCGATCTCTCGGCCTTGGTCTCGTCGATCGCAGGAACCTTCGCCCATTCCTATCGTCTGGCCCAGCTCCTCCACGAAGAACACAGCAGCCATACCCATGTACACGAAGGCAAGCTCTTCGATATCTATTCAACCAATGTAGGCAACGATAAGCTCTTAGTGCTCTGCTTCGATAAAAGTTCCACCAGCACCAAAATCGGATGCATCTGGCCCAGCATAAAGCGCGGTGCCGAACGCCTCCAGCATCTCGATATGCTCGCCGAACAGTCCTACCTCGAAATGCAGCCCAAACAAGAGCTTACGACGCCGCTCAACGATAAATTACAACGCCTCTTCGGAGAGCAGTATCACTAAGTCTAGTGCTTAAAACAGCGAAAAGGGTTGGAGTGCGTACGAGCGGCTCCAGCCCTTTTCTAGCTCTACCAGCACATCTGGCTGACTACTTCAGCGCTCTGGCGGCGAACTCTTTAGCTCCTATTCGTTCCCTGGCGCGTCCGCCTTCGGCTACCAACCTCCCGCCCGCCCATCCGGCCTTGTAGCTGGCTGTGTGCCACAGAACGCCCCCACCACCCAACAATACAAACCGATTTACAAAACCCTAGGAGACAGCCTGTTCGCTGAGTCGTTCTGCTGGCTTCTTCTTATCGCGCAGCTTAACACGAATCAAAATATCGCGTTCTGGGTGCAAGGTCGTCTGAATGGTGGGCTTGATCTCGCGATTATCAACGAGCTCCATCGTAAAGCGCTGAGCAACCATCGAAATAACCAACTGCGCTTCGAGCATAGCGAAGTTAATACCCATACACTGGCGCGGGCCGGCTCCAAATGGCATATAGGCGGTCTTTGTGGCTTCAATATTCTTCTCGGGGTCGAAACGATCGGGGTTAAAAACCAAGGGTTCTTCCCAGTAGTCGGGATGATGATGCAGAAGGTAGGTACAGATCATCAGGGGCGATTTGGGCGGAATCACATACTTGCCGAATCTGGTCTCGTTGATGGTCGCGCGCGGTACCATCCAAGCCGATGGGTATACTCGTAGCGACTCTTGAAAAACCATGCGAGTAAAATTCAGACGCCCCATATCGGCCATCACAGGAACATGCCCTTCCAAAACTGTGTCGACCTCATCGATCAAGCGCTGGTAATACTGGGGATGGCGCGCCATAAAATACCAAGTCCAAGCCATTGCGATCGCAGTGGTCTCGTAGCCAGCGATAAAGATCGAAACCATCTCATCACGAATCTGCTTATCGCTAAGAGCTTGACCATCTTCATCGCGCATGCCAAGCAGCATGCTCAACAGATCATTGCCATCATACTGACCTTTTTGGCGCGCCTGAGCAATAATCTCATAAATGGTCGTGTTAAGAGTTACAAGCGCTTCGTCAAACTCTTTCTTACCCGGCAGCGGCAACCATTTCGGCAGGCTATAGGTCCAAAAGCGCATGCCCAAGGTCTTAATCAGTGTTCCTACCAACTGATCGACTCGATCATCATCCTTTGATAGCGCGCCGCCCAAAACCGTATCGATGATAACAACCCGGGCAACACGATTCATTTCATCGATCATATTGAGCGGCTTATCAGCCAGTGCCGCCGCTTCCCAGCGATCGCACATTTCGCCGATCAGATCGGTCATAACCTTGGTCATAACGGTCAAACGCTGGCGATGCATCGTCGGTTGAAGCAAACGGCGTTGTCGCCGCCAAGCATCACCCTCTAGCATAACCAGTCCATTGCCTGCCAACAGGGTTAAGACCGCGTTCAGACCACCCTTGCTATACGAATCAGGATTGTCGTACAAGATATCGCGCATATACTCGGGGTTGGCGATCACATACAAATCCTGCGGACCGAGACGAAGGCGGATCAAGTCACCGTAATTGTTAAACGCATTTTCCAAGGTTTTGAGCGGGTTACTCAACATCTGGTGAATGTTACCAAGCAACGGAATGCCTTTTGGTCCGGGTATCTGTGGAGAGGTCGACACATTACTAGCTACCATAACACTTTCTCCCTAAAACAGATAGTTATTTCACAATAGTAGCCGGGTGGTCATTCGCTATAACACGCGCTCTATCCTCAATACGAACAGCACAATCGGCCAAGCATCCCCTAAATAAAACCTCTCCAACCTCCTTATCTGCAATTACTGCCAAACCAGCTCGCTACGTTCAGTGCTCTAGCGGCCAGGGCTTTACCCCAAAGAAGGCTCAACCGCGTCCGCCTACGGCTACCAACATTCCGCCCGCCACAACAAGGTCATATCGATCCGCATCCAAAGCCCGCCTCAAAACTCAATGATAGGAACGCATTTCCTCAAAGGCGATTGTTAGCGATCTGCAAACGACACACTCGTTGCGACAACAAGGCCCTCTTAAACCTCTTACTTTCAGGTCAGCAAACCCGTAAATATACGGCGAAAAAGAATGAGGGATTTTCCTGTTCCTGACGGGTTAATTTATGTAAACATTATACAATAAAATATAAATAATTAGAAATCGTTTACCATCTTAGCGATACAACTCAATTCTGCCTATCGATTGCTTAGGATTACACAATCCTCTTAGTTCTCAAACGTCAACAATCAGCCCTCCCAATAAGAAATGGCTACAGCCGATAGCAATCTGTCTAAGGACTTACTCTCGCGTAACGCGGGCAACCAAAAGATGGGGAAAGACTAGTCAGGTTCTACTCTGCCCAAGGCCAAAAAGAGGTAAAGCGATCAAGTGGAGGTAGTACGATACGAAATCCACTTGAATCGTTGTATGTTGGGGCGATCTCTCGACACACAACTACAACGGCCTGCTTACGGGCGAGCTGTTGGTAGCCGTAGGCGGACGCGCTAGCTGCCCTCTTTGAGGAAGGAAGCAAGCCGTCAGAGTGCTGAAGTAGGCAAGCCTGTTATGAGAGGGTATAACACCAACAGGCGCTATGTATTTTTCTAGAGCGAAAATACATAGCGCCAATCGCAAGCATATGTTCTAAGAGCGTCGCAGCAGTGTTTGACAGGTAATGACCTGTTATGCCGTCTTATAGCTTTGCGTATAGCGGTACAACACGGCCAATACCGCCGACCAAATCACACGCGGAGGAGAGTAGAGTTCTTTCCCACGCCATAAGGGAGTAAAGTGATACGTCCTATAATCCGCTCCTTCGATCTCGCGCAAGATAAAGGAGATACCTCGAGCGATCGCTCCCCCTAACTGATCGGCATATAAACCCTGGACAAGTTCGGGTAACGAAAGCAGCACTTGCAAAGCATAGGCGCTTTCTTCAAGGTTTGAGCAGCCTTGGGAACCCCACCCACCGTTATCGAGCGACTGTTGCTGCAGCAACCACTCAACCGCCGGAACCCAACGGCGAACAATCTTGGGATCGCTTTCGTGTTGCAGCGCAATCAGCACACAAGCGGTTGTGTAATAGGGGCTATGATGCCACTTATCGCTCCAAAAACCAGCACCATCGCGCACATTATCGAGATAGGCCAACACCTTATCGATGGCGGGCTGATAGCAGACGCGCTGCTTGGATGGCAGGCTCAAAAAGGCTGCCAAAACATGCGAATGCGCGCTGATCGAAGTGCCTCGTTCGCGCGCAAAACAGGCGAAATGGCTCTCGCGTTCGAAGGGAAAGAGTGTATCAAGCGTGGTCGCTCGACCAGCATGATTCAAGGCGGCGATCAGCATACCTGTATCATCGGAGTCGGTTGGCATACCAAACAGACGGGTAATGCTCGCACCATCATGACGAATGCTGGCCTGAAGCCAATTACACAACAGATCCATATCGGCTTCAGGCAGCTCGACACCACGGCGCATGCCGCTCCACAACAGGTTGTAAAGCACCCACGAACACTCAAAAGCGTCGATCGGGTAAGCGTTCGGCATAGCACCAACTTGGCCTCCAAAGGCTTTTGCACTCAAATGGCTCAGCCAATCAGCGGCGGCTTGATCCCATTCGGGCGCATAGATCAAAACAGCAGCCGTAGCAGCAGGCGAGCAACCATAGCTTCCATTGGGCGCTTGGAGCGGCTTGATGGCTGTGAAGTCGAGCTGCGGGCCAAAGGCTTCCAGCGAGTGGATCACATTCGATTCGCCTGTGTAGATCAATTGGGGCGCAGCGATGCGAAACTTCTCTCGATAGAGCGTCATCAAAGCGTCAACCTGAGGGAAGGCAAAATGGATACCAAATTCCGCTAACTCTTCTAACAAACGGGGAGCAACGACTTCAAAACCGACGCTTTCGTGCTCGCTAACCGACCAACGGCTCAAGGCAAGGCGCAGGTAATGTTCCGCGCGTTGGGCCGCAGCTAACAGCTCTGGCGTTTGGAGATGACGAGGAGCTTTGAGAAAGGCCAGTAGGCCCGCCATGGTTGGCACAATCGTATGAGGCTCTATAGCACCCCAACTCCCATTCGGCGACTGATGTTGAACAAGCCAAGCGAATGATTCAGGAAACGCCAAGCTATCGGGGTCAAGGTGACTGCGCACCATAGCCACCCAAGCCGTATCATATGGCACAGCGCTCATGGCCCCACCGCCCCAGCGTATATCAAGGTCAGCAATCATATCGTCGATGAGTTGTTGGGTCTGTTGTGAGATCAGAGGTTCCACAGTCTTGATTGGGAAAATGGGCTGTTTCTCGATAGCGGACATTCTGCACTCCTCTCAGGCCAATACTAAAGGGATTGCATAATGAGATAAGAAAGATACACCCTTAAACTGTCCGAAAGAGAAGCAATAAGAAGTTATGTGAGTACGCTACAACGAATGAGAAGAATAAGCAGAAAAAGATCGCGCTCGTTGAAGCGAACGTTTATGACGATTCGGCAATTCTCGCTATAGTTTAGGCATGCGAATCGCTGATAAGACAGGAGTTTGGAACAGTTGCTGGACGATGGGACTGATCATTGCAATCCCTTGGGAAATCGGGCGATGTATTCGCCGCTTTGTTGATCTACTCAAGCAAGCCATATGCCACACTATAAACTTTTTAATTCAAAATTACCTTCGCCTAACACAACAATAACTTTGTTAAGTCACTCCTAAACCATCCTGCTTTTTACTACAATCCATAGGCAAAAGATTACCTGCTCTGGAAGGGATTTATATTTTTCCTAAAAAGAACAGCGTTCTTTAATCAAAAATTGCCGTCTTTTTTGATGGATTTTCAGTAAAATGCAGCCGCTAAGCGATCTGCGCTTAACATTTCAAACAGGCGATTGGATCTGCCTTCAAGCCCCAAAACAAGCGCCATTAGCCAAGCAAAGCTCAGCTATTCGTTTCTCAGAGTGATAGTAACTCCGACCGATTACGTTGTGTTTTTGACCTTTGGTAAGGTGGGAGGTGACGCTTTTTCCTGCTTTGGTCTCTTCATGTTGCAAGACTGTTCCTATACAGGTTTTGTATAGTCGCCATGCTCATACATAGCGATCGTGAAGGCTGAACAGTTACGCACGTAATAGGCAAGCGGACCTTCGGGCAAGCCCTGCATCAGTTTGGCAAAGCTCTTCAGTTCCTTATCGCGACGTTCGCGTAACAAGGCTTTGACTTCAAGCAGCTCAGGGCTTTGCGATGTGTAGCCTTGCATGGAGGGAATACCGCGGTCGCGCATACAGACAGTGACGCTATTAACCTTGCCCTCTTCGATCTCTTTGTCGATGTTGGCTAAGTCGTTGCAGATTCGTAGCGCTTTTTTGCTAGGGTACATCGCATCGGCCCAAGGCTGCCAAACCTGTTCGGGATCTTGTTCAAAGCCGATAGCGATCGAAGCCGCTGCCCGCAAGCAGATCGTGATGTAAGAGTGGTTGAGATACTCTTCGAGGCTAGGCTGAGTGCCGTCGGCTTGGAAGGCAAAGCTTTGCAACAGTTCGCCGCGCATGCCCCCCAGCACCGCCGCTGTCTCATGCACAAAGATGCGCAAGCAGTAATCAGTTGCATTGTGGGATTCGCTATTCCAAAGCGCTTCCAGCTTGCGATAGAGGTCGATGAAGGCTTCGCCGATACGATAGGCGAGCCAACGATCATCGCTGCGATCGCTCGGCTCGGCTGGTATCTCGAGCATGCGGGGCGGCAACCCATAAGCCTGGCCTTCAGCATCGCTCAGGCCACCTAACGAATAGAGCGGCGCGGTAATAGGCGCTAAACGCTCATCAAGGTAGGCTTGTTTGGCTTGTGGGCTTTGATCGGGCAAACTGTCGTAAGATAGGCGATCAACATAACCATCGAATACAAACAGCCACAATGTATAGATCGACATAGGCCATGCGATCTTGTAGGGCGTTGGGGTATCGGTAACCACCACTCCGGTATAGGAGCTTGATTCAACCCTGTGTTCCGGAAGCTGAAAAGCGCGTGCCCAAGCGTATAGGTCAGTGGTTAAACGTTGCAGGGCTGCGAGACGGCTACGCTGCTCGGGCGATGCTTCACCGGGCAGACTCGATCGCACAATGCGTTGCCAATCGAATTTGGGCTCAGAGATTGTTTCAGCAGAAAGAAGCAGGCTCATGGGCATTCCCTCCGGTTACACAAGCAAACAAGCCACAAATACAGAGCTAGCTCTTTAAAGACACGATAACAAGTTGTTCCATGGAGCTCCGAGCTTGAGGCGCTTACTACATTGGCTTGTTGGTTATCATTTATTTTTCTTCCCAAAAGAGATTGTATAGTGTTCACATAGTTTCAAAAGCATCAGTTTAGTAAACATTGGGCATATCGAACTAACTTTTAGTGCCAAGACTAGACATAGCAACTTCGTTTTTTCTTTGTGACCTTTGGAAGAGTGGGACATGACACTGTTTGTTGTGTGAGGTTTCCCTATGTTGTAAGAATATGTAAACGGATTTGGTATCACGGCACGGGGATCATTGAGCTGAAGATTAGGCAATCAGTTAAAAACAGGCACATCGAAGCAAAATCCACGCTATTCATCTCAAACTGAACAATCTCTTTCTATCCGACAAGTTTTGCATCTATTCTTAAAGACAGAAATCCTTCCATTTTTATTTATTTTTGGATACAATCAATCGATTTATAGACATAATTCAGAATCATTCACATCTTCTGACTGATAAAACACAGTAAAACGTATAAAAATAAGATTCGAAACATGCTGCAGCAAAGGTGTGCTTTTATCAGATCTAATGAAGGATGTGCTATAATGAATGATACTAAGCAGCATGTCCCATCATAGCATTGGATATATCCTTCCACAGGAAGATTTTTGAAAGGAACGCGGTTGTGAAGATTTTCCTTGATACGGCAAATATCGCAGAAATTCGCGAAGCTGCAAGCTGGGGTATTCTGAGCGGCGTCACCACCAACCCATCCTTGATGGCGAAGGAGAAGGGCGCTGACTTCAAGACCACCATTCAAGAGATTGCCTCGATCGTAGATGGTCCTATCAGCGCAGAGACGATCTCGCTCGATGCCGAAGGCATGATTCGCGAAGGTATGGAATACTACCAGTGGAACCCCGAGCGAGTGATCATTAAGGTGCCAAGCACCACCGAGGGCTTGAAGGCGGTCTATGCCTTGGCTAAGGAGGGTATTCGCACTAATGTAACGCTCTGTTTCAACGCGAACCAAGCCCTCTTCGCAGCACGCGCTGGCGCCTACATCATCAGCCCGTTCGTTGGGCGCGTCGATGACACCGGCATCGAGGGCATGCAGTTGATCCGCGAGATCGCCCAGATTTACAAGAACGATCCCGAGATCAAGACTCAGATCCTCTCTGCCTCGATCCGCACCCCGCGCCACATTATCGACTCGGCGCTGGCCGGCGCTCACATCGCGACCTGTCCGATGTCGGTGCTGCGCCAAGCTATGAAGCACCCCTTGACCGACATCGGCATCGAGCGCTTCTTGGCCGACTGGAACGCTCGCTCGCAATAGCGCCGAACAGTAGCATATTTTCTAACACCGAAGGGCTGGATAGATGTTATCCAGCCCTTTCGTTATAGCAATTCGGTAATAGATAACACATCCGCTTACGTTCTTCAGATTGCTGCGGCGAGGTCTTTCCCTTCCATTCGTTGCGAGGTCTTTCCCTTCCATTCGTTGCTTGGCGCGTCCGCCAACGCACTAAAGTGATCAAGAGAAAGAGGCATCACTCGCCTTTGCCCCAAAGCTCCTCTTCAAGGGCGTTGAGCTCGCGCTTGACTGCTGGGGGACGCTTGCCGCCGGTACGATAGAGCGCTTCAGCGCGCACGGTATCGGGCAGGGAGGTAGTGCAGACCACGATCAGTACGCCGAATTTAAACAGCTCTATGGCCGCACCAAACCAGAGGTTGTCGCGGCCGATGATGCTGGTGCGAATGGGGATACCAGTTTGGAGGTTTTGGAAGAGAATACCCAGCAGGCCACCGTGGCCGACCTCGCTCACCAGGCGAGCATCGGTCTGAGCGAGCAGCGGCTTGAGCTGATCGGGCGAAATGAGCGACTGGCTCAGCACATGGAGCGAACTCTGGAAAAACGCGCCCAGCTCGGGAGTAGTCGCGAGTTGCTGAGCCACAACCAGCATGCTGTATTTGCCCGCCAGGTAGCAGGGATAGGCCACCAAAGCGGCCAGCAAGCCGATCACAATAAGCAGTGGACGGCTGCGCAGTTTCAACCAGCGGGCGGCCCCTGCACCCATGCCGACGATCGCTCCGGCAACAATAAAGGGGAAGATAAAAAAGAGATCGAAAAAGTGCGCCACGCTGCCGTAGAGAAAGCCCGCCAGACAAGCTGCGATCAGCGTACAAAAGAAAACAAGAACTGCTTTGAGAAGTGTAAGCACATGCTTTCCTTTTTGCTGGTCTATCGGGTTGGTACGCAGGAGGGGATGCGATAGAGGTCGAGATGCTAGATTTTGCTATGGAAACAGCAGTCGCGTATGAATGTGGTTTGCACTCATACGCGACGCTGATGAGCTATACAAGCCACTGAGGGCTTGTTTTTCGCTTAGAAACTAGACAGCCAGCTTAGCGGCGACCTCGGCCAAGCGGGTAGCGTAGCCAGCCTCGTTGTCGTACCAAGCAGCAACCGAAGCGAAGGTGCCGCCCTGGACGGTGGTCAGAGGCAGGTCGACGATCGACGAGTGGGGATCGCCGACGATGCGCGACGAAGCCCATTCCTCTTCCAGCACGCCCATAATGCCCTTGAGCGGGCCTTCGGCAGCGGCCTTGCGGAAGGCGTCGTTGATAGCCTCAGCGGTGGTCTCCTTTTCGAGCACCACGTTCAGCTCGGCGATGCTACCGGTGCGAACCGGAACGCGATAAGCCTTGCCAGTGATGTTCAGGTTCGGCCAAATGAACTTGAGGGCCTTCGCAGCACCCGACGAGGAAGGAATCAGGTTCTCGGTAGCGGCCCAAGAGTCGCGGCGATCCTTCATGGGCTGATCGGTCAGCGACTGGGTGTTGGTGTAGGCGTGAACGGTCGAGAACAGACCGTGAACAATACCGAAGTTCTCGAGCAGCACCTTCACAACCGGGCCGAGCGCGTTGGTGGTGCAGCTCGCCATGCTGATGATCTTGTGCTTCTCGGGATCGAAGCTGTCGACGTTGATACCGGCCAGCAGCACGGCATCGCAGTCGTCGAGCGACTTGCTCGGGGCACTGACCAGAACGCGCTTAGCACCGCGATCGAGGTGAGCTTGGGCGCCTGCGCGGGTGGTTGCGCGGCCGGTGCAGTCGATCACCAGATCGATGCCCAGAGCCTTCCAGTCGGGCAGTTCCTGCAAGGAGTTGAAGTACTTGATCTCGCGACCGCCGATAACGAAGCCGTTCTCAGTTGCGCGAACCTCTTCGTGCCAGCGACCATAGTTGGAGTCTACCTCGAACAGAGCCGCAAAGGTGGCGGTATCGCGGATGTCTGAAACCGAAACCGGCGACCAGAGGTTCTTCTTCAGGGCAGCCTTCATTAACGAGCGACCGATACGTCCAAAGCCGTGAATGGCAATATTCGCCATTGCGATGCTACCTTTCTTTATATGGCCCAGAGTTTGGGCAACCATCGTAGTGCCAGAACATCCCCATCAGTTTAGCTACTCGCCCTTGAGTAGGAATCAGGCAACGATGATGTTGAGGCCAAAAACGTATTACAATTCCGAGTATACTCAATGCGGCAAGCGGCGTCAAATGCAAGCCTAAGCAATATAAAACGCTTGCGAAGCTCCTTCAAATCGATAGCCGCCGAAGGTCAGATCTGCAAAGCTCTATTTCCACCAGATGCCTGTACATTCAGGTAAAATGCAGCTTTGTTGCTCTTGGAGCTGGTCGGCGAGAGCGTCTCCGAAAAAGAATCGCGTAAGTTCAACAGCTTCAACGAGATTTTGAAATTGGTAGTCTGTTCTGATCCAGGTCTGCTGGAAAGCGTGCTCTTCCAGATAGGCAAAATAGTCTGCTAACTCGCTGGGTGGGTTAGGACTGGTATAGCCGGTTCCTTGGGTCTCGATGATAATGATTTTCCCATTGGGACGCAGAATCCGCGCGATCTCTCCAAAGACCTGATCGAGATCGGAGCGCCAATTGTGCTCGCTCCAGAGCGCGGCATAACAGATCGTCCAGCCTGCGATCACCAGATCGGCGCTAGCGGCGGGCAGCGGAATGTGTCGATGATCTGCAACCCCAAGTTGCCAATTCTCTACCGGCAGAAGGGCCAATTCGCGTCGAGCGCGCGCAAGCATAGCAGGCGAACGATCGAAAGCGCTGATCGAACGAACCTCGGGCGCGAGCAAACGCGTGAGACGACCGGTTCCGGCCCCAAGCTCAGCGACATCGATTCCCGCCAAAGGAGTGATCGCTTTGATAGCGGGCAAAAGCGCGTGTTGATAATCTTCGCGAGCGATTAGCGCTTCGTATTGGTCGGCTTGATTGGCGTAAATCGCGGCATAATCAGTCATAGTGGTCTCGCACCCCAAGCTAAGCCATGGCCCACTTGCAATGAGCGCAGCCTTTGTGCCAATCGCTAGAGCGTTGTATGGTATAGAAGCACCCGTATCAGAATACCACATTTTTCAAATGAGTGATAAAACAGCCCAAAAAAGTTTGCCTTTCTGAATGCGCCAGAAGTGATGCTATAATAGATTAACGATACGACACAGCACCACGAGGGAATGTATGCCCAAGCAATCCCAAGCAGTGGGTCGTGCCAAACGAATGGCGGCCGATGTTCGTGACCTTGGGTTGTGCTATTTTGAAGCCAATGACTTCGATCAAGCCATTGCGCTCTGGCAGCCCTTGAGTAGCGACGCTCAGATGCGCAATGCCCTGGCAGAGGCCTACTTCCGTCGTTCACTGAACCAAGCCGACCCCCAACGCTTGCTCGATCTGCAAGCTGCCCTCAGCTTTCGCCCCAACGATCCCCGTCTGCTCTACCAGCTTGGCCTCGTTTACCACCGCCAAGGCCAACTTGAGGCTGCCCAAGAACGCTACACACAGGTTGCTCAGCTCACATCGGCGCGCTGGGCAGGTTTGGCGCGTTTGCGGGCGCTTTTGGCGCTCGAAATGGGCGACCTGCAGGCGGCACTGCATATAGAGGGGCTGAGCCGCAACGACTTACACTTCATCCAAATGGTCACAGAGGTGCTGGCGGGTCGAACAGCGCCTCATGCGCACGAGGGATGGATCGCACGCTTCTGGCACGGGCTGGGCTGTTTGGCACAAGGAGACTCGGCCGGAGCGCTGCAGGCTTTTTCGCAAGGCAAGCCGCTGCGTATCTCGCGCTACCAAAGCTATTATCAAGGTGTTGCTGCCTTTCAAGAGGGCGATCTAGAGCAGGCAGTTCAGGCTTGGCACGATGCGCTCAAGCGCGGCTACGACGGCCCTTGGTTGCAGCACAACCTCGCGATCGCTCGTATGGCCCTGCTCGAGCGACTGCTCGACAGCGATCAACTTGAAAAAGCCGCCGAGCTAGCCCTGATCGGCAGCCAAATCAGCAACCCTAGCGCTCGGCTAGCAGAGCTCGAATCGAATATTCTGCATGTAGCGGCCCAAGAGAAGGCCCGCCAAATCGATTGGAAGAGCGCGAGCCGCTATTGGGAGGCGGCCTGTACGATCGTCGAAGCGTATCCGCGCCTCGGTTCGCCCCGCCCGTTGTTGCACAATCTGGCCTTAGCTTACGAAGCCCAAGAAGCGTGGTATCAGGCCGCCGAGACTTGGCGCAAGCTGCTCCGATCGCGCCCCCGTTCCCAGCAAGTTCAAAACGAAAGCTATAGCGCCGAGCAGTGGCGTTGGATTCAGCGGCGTGCGATCGACTGTTACAAACAGGCCAACGCCTTTCAGAATGCGATTCAACTGCTGCGCAACGCGCTCAAACGCGAGCCAAACGAACTCGATCTGCGCTACGAGCTGAGCGAGATTTTGTTTGCCAATCAGCAACACCAAGCGGCCGCCAACGAACTGCAGCGCATCATTCAGCTTGAGCCGCAGCATACGCGCGCATGTTTGCATCTGGCCAGTTATCGGCTTGCCAACAGCCAGATTGAGCAAGCTCAAGAGCTACTGCTGCAGCTTGCCGCTTCACAGCCGCGCGACAGCGAGACGCGCCTCACCTTAGCTTGGCTGCTCAATCAGCTTGGGCAACACTACGAAACCAACTATAATGGATACCAAAGCCTACGCTTCTTTCAACTGGCGATCCAGTTCGCGCCCGATAGCTACCACTATCGTTTCGATCTAGCGCGAGCGCTATTGCGCAATGAGGCCAACGAAGCGGCCCGCGCCCAGATCAATGAAGGCTTACGAATCGGCTTCGACCAAACCGAAGCCTATCTGCTGGCGATGCTGTGTTGGCACCGCATCGCCCACGAACACGAGATCCGCCTTATCATCGCTCGAGCGGAGCAATCTCTTAGCGATCTCAGTCGATTCTATCTTCTGGCTGGCTCGGCCCTGCTCGAAGCGAGCACACCCCTGCTGCGAGCGCGCGATCTGAGCGAATTGCCCAACCGCCGCGTACCGATCGCACGGGTTTGGCTACAATTGGCCCACGACCTGCTCGAACAGGCCGTTAGACAGCGCCCCAACGATGGAGAGCTACACGCCATTATCGCAAGTCTCTTTCTGCATATTCGTGCCGATCTCAGCCTGTACTACATTCAACAAGCGCTCAAGCTCGCCCCACAACAGGCCGAGCTGCTGATTCTTTATGGCTTGATTTTGGAACTGATCGGCGACAAACGAGCGGGGCGCGAGGTTCTTTTGCGCGTCAGCCGCCTGGCCCATCGTCAAGCAGAGCACGAATTAGCTGAGCGAGCCGACTATGTACGTTATCAGATCGAGCAATCGTGTTTAAACGAGGCCATCCGGGTCGCGCGAACGCAATTTGAAATACCGAGTATTACGGGCTGATTGCCGAGAAAGGAGCAGGCATGGCGACCTTTTATGAAGATCCCTACCAGATCTTGGGGCTAAGCCGCCAAGCCGACAAGAGCGCCATAAAACGCGCCTATTTCCGCTTAGTGCGCCAGTATCCGCCCGAACGCAACCCAGAGATGTTTAAGCGCATTCGAGCCGCCTACGAGGCCTTACGCGACAGTGCAAAACGCCAAGAAAGCGACATGCGCCTGCTTCAGGACTGGCAGGCCCGCCCACAAAAGCAAGCCCTAGAGGAGCCTGACCTGAGGATTCATAAAGAAGATATAATTGCAGCAGCCCACGCCCTGAGCGATCTCAGACGCAACGACTGGCGCGAGCTGTTCCAAGCTATCCGGTTCGATACGACGCAAAAATAAACAGCCAAGCCGACGCCCTCATCCCTACCAAATTGGTTGTAAGACGGTATGACGCGCCTCAGCCTATCTGCCCTGCCCCGTCACTACCACTAGCTCCTCTACGAAGTGCTGCTTGTCGACCACCAGCAGGATCGTAAGGTTTGCGTCTTGGATATTGTTATTGACCACGATCGCCTCACGATCTGGCAGTTATGTCACCTGAGACGAGAGTGAGGCGCGTGCCTTACGCTGCACCTAAACGCATTAGGGATATTCTGAGGCTTATACGTATGAGAAACTCATCACCTTCCATACACTTTATGCAACGGTTGCTGGGCTTGCCACCTGAGCAACAAACGCTGGCTTACGAACGTGTACTAAGCAGGTTAGAAACGCTTGAACAGACCCTAAACGAAATGATCCAACGCCCGCAACCGACGATCGCCCTGCGCGAATCGAAAAATTACGACCAAGAGTTTAAAGCGCTCCGAGAGAGCTTAGAAGGTATCGAAAAACAGCTTCAACGCAATGGGCGCGAACAGCTGAAATCTAACATTTTAGTTGAATCGCAACAGGCCCATATGCACCAGACGCTCGAACTGCTCGAAAGCATCAATGCCCATCGCGACCAAGAGCTAAACGCCCTACGTCAACAGATCATCGCGGCTCAGAACCAAGCCCGCCTCGAAATCATTCGCGAGCTTCTGCCTGCCCTCGACGGCATCGACCACGCGCTCCGTTCCGGCGAAGAGATCCTCGGTTCGAGCAAAATTCCTAAGCGCGAGATGACACTCTTCGAGCGCATGCGTATGCGCGACCCTTCGAGCACACCCGAAGAGCTTCGCCTACGCAACGCCCTGCGTTCTTGGCAGCACGGCCTGACCCATGTGCGCGAACGCCTGCTGAGCGTACTCGCTTCGCAACATGTGCGCCCGATCGATGCGCTTCACGCACCCTTCGACCCAAACCTGCATGTTGCAGTTCAAGCGCTACCTGCTACAATCGAGCATCCAGCAGATACAGTTGTAGCGGTGCTCCAAACCGGTTACATGATCGACGATCGCGTACTGCGCCACGCCGAAGTCGCTGTCGCCCGAGAATGGAACGACGAGGAGTATTTCGCTGCAGAGACATAATTCAGAAACAAGCACAACAGGTATGGGACGTATCATCGGGATCGATCTTGGAACAAGCTTCTCTGCCGCAGCACAGGTGCGCGATGGACAGCCAGAGCTGCTAAGTTGGAAGAACGAACGGCTAATGCCTTCGGTTGTGGGCTTAACGCCCCAGGGCAAACTGGTGATCGGCACGCCAGCGCGCAACCAATACGAACTCTATCCCGAGCAGACTATTCGCTCGATCAAGCGTCTGATGGGGAGCGAGCAGCGCGTTCGCCTAGGCCAACGCTACCTTTTGCCCCAAGAGGTCTCGGCCCTGCTCTTGCGCGAGCTTAAGCGCAGGGTCGAAGCCCAGCTCAACGAAAAAGTCGATCGGGCGGTCATCACCGTGCCGGCCTACTTCTCCGACGCCGCCCGCCAAGCCACCCGCGAAGCCGGAGAGATCGCGGGCTTTCAGGTCGAGCGTATCATCAACGAGCCGACCGCTGCCGCGCTGGCCTATGGGCTAGGGCTGAGCGACAACGGTCACCACTACATCGCGGTCTACGATCTGGGCGGCGGCACCTTCGATGTCTCGATCATCGAACTCGATGCGGGCGTGGTTGAGGTGCGCGCCAGCCACGGCAATACGCGGCTTGGAGGCGATGACTTCGACGCACTTTTGATCGAACACTGCGCCCAGCACTTCGAAAACGAAACTGGAGTCGATCTGCGCGGCGATCGACGCGCCATGGCTCGCCTGAGCCGCGCCGCCGAAGCGGCCAAAATCGTGCTCTCGCAGCAAGCCTTCGCCCGCATCCACGAAGCCTACATCGCCAGCGCCGACGGTGTGCCGCTCCATCTCGAGCTCGAGATCGGGCGTTCCGAATTCGAGGCCATGATCGAAGATCTGCTACGCCAAACTATCAACTCGTTTCAACAAGCACTCGATGATGCCGGTCTGGAAGCGCAAGATCTCGATCGTATTCTGTTGGTAGGCGGCAGCACCCGCATTCCACGCATCGGGCAACTGCTCTACGAAGCCACCGGCATCAGGCCCGAGCTGGTGATCAATCCTGATGAGGCGGTCGCTTTGGGGGCCGCCGCTCAAGCTGCTATCATCGCTGGCGAGCCGCTCGACGCCATTTTGGTCGATGTCACGCCCCATTCGTTGGGTATCGAGATCGCCAAATGGGAGTACGGTTCGCTGGTGAGCGATCGCTACAGCGTGATCATTCAGCGCAATACCAGCATTCCGACCTCGCGCTCCGAGGTCTATGCCGCCATCACTCCCGACCAAACCGCGATCGAGGTCAAGGTCTACCAAGGCGAAAACCCAATCGCATCGCGCAATACGCTCTTAGGCTCGTTTCTCTTCGACCAGTTGGTGCCCGAAGCGCCCGATACGCCGCCGCGCATTACGGTTCAGTTCGATTTCGATCTGAACGGCATCTTGCATATCTCGGCCCAAGATCGCGGCAGCGGCAAACAAGCTGGCATCAAGGTCGCCGCCAACCGCGCCCGCCTTTCCGCCAAACAGATCAAAGCCTCGCACGATGAGCTGCTGCACTTCGAGGCCGAACAGGCTTGGCTCGATTCGGCTTCCAATAGCCCGATAAGCAAGCCAAGCAACCCGAGCGCTGCGCACAGCTCGCCCAACTACGGCGCTTCCAACCTCGAAGCGATCGCGCTGCTGGCACGCGCGCGGCGGGCCGTCGCATTTACACGGGGCGAAACGCATGCGCTGCAAGCGGCCATCGTCGCGCTCGATCAAGCCCTGCTGCAGGCCGACCCAGCCCTGATCGCCGCCCGCTCAGACGAACTGCTCGATTGCCTCTACGAGCTCGATGAAGAATAATGCGCATCGGCTTGATCTGTTCCAAAGGTTGGCGGCGATATCGATTCCCCAAATAAGACTTATGGCGCGTCCGCCTACGGCTACCAACACGCTGCCCGCCACAAGGGGCTGCTAGCTGCCTGCGTCGAAAGACCACCTCAAACTACATCCGTTTAAAGACTTTTGTTCTTGCGACGCATGAAAAGCCGGGAAAAGAGACAAGTTCTACTCTGCCGAAGGCCAAAAACACAAAGTGTTCAACCGAATTTAGTATCAAAAAGCAAGCATCCGCGCATTCCACATAAAAAGAGACCTCGCTCTCGTGAGCGAGATCTCTTCAAACAATTCCGATTGTAGCAGCTAGAGCACAACATCAGAGCGTGCCCCTGCGTCGAGGTAGCGCTCTTCGATCTCTTCGGCCAGATCTAAGCCGGCCTGGGTAAAGGTTACTTTGCCATCGCTGCCGAGCTCGACTAAACCTCGCTCTTGCAGCGCCGAAAGCACCGTGCTTGGAAAACTCGTCGCAGCACGCAGATGTACACCGTTGCTCGTCTCTTCTTGTTCGGCCAACAGCGATAAGAGCAGAAGCGTGACCTCTTCGATTGATTTGTCCATACCTTTTCCTTTGCGCTTCAAGAGATGCTCGATCACAGCGATTCGTATTCCAATCCTTGGCGGATCTCGTGCAGCAAAGCGCGATAGTGCAATGCGACGCTCGCCATACGGCTATCGCCTCGTCCTTGGGCTTCGGCCGCTAAAACCTGCAACATATCGCCAGCAGCATCGCTCAACAAAATCGGGTGGCTATCGAGCAGCAGCGCGATATCGTCTTCGTCGTCGGCGGCGAGCAGTGTGCGCACCGCCTCAGCGAGCTGATTGTGCGGCTTAGCGCCCATGCGCAAGCTCACCAGCGCCTCGCGCCGATCTTCGATCTGTTGGGCGTACTGTTCGTGCCCAATATCGAGGGCGGCCTCGGCGCGCTGAGCAAGTTCCTCATCAACCCAGCCTTCAAGCAAAACCGGGTAGTCGATGGTCGCTCTCAGCAGTTCGGCCTCCGATGTCGCCTGCAAGAGCGCCAAAAAGGCCGCCTCTGAAAAAACCTTTGCCTGTTGCGAGGAGGCTTCAAGAGCTCTAGGCTCCTCGAGAGCGTATGGCTGCCGGTCCAGTTCTGGCTCGGGCACAGCTACCGCCTCAGGCGTTTGAGGCTCAGCGCCGGGCCGTAGGCGCAGTTGTACCATCAGCATGCGAGCACGCAGCAAGGTACGCATCGTGTCGGCTTGGCCCGCCTGCTGAGCCTCTTGAATCAAGCTGTTAAGCTCTTCATCGCTCGCAGGGCGCAGCAAAAAAGGGTATGTGCTGAGCACCTCATCGAGCTCTTCAGGGCCGTTGGCGCGCACAAGAGCCTGAGCGGCTTGCAGCATCGGAGATTGAGACTCAGCGCTGGCAGAGCGTTTCAGGGCTGTTTCAAGAGTTTTTTTTTCCCCGTTTGGAGAGGCGGGTGAGCCGCCGCCCGTAGCGCGATTGCGAGCTGCTAGTCGCCTATCGTCCCGTTCGATCACTCGCTGAACGCCCTCAAGGCCTTCGGTTACATACACATCCTCGTGATAAGGGCGGTGTAGCTCTTCGGGAATCGCATCCATCATCAGATTCAACAAGGCTTGGGCCTGTTGACGTAATTCATGTTCAGGAACAGAAGGATCACCAGCGAAAAGCACACGCTGCAATTGAGCGTTGTGGTACATTAAAGGCGCAGCGATCTTTCCACGGTTGCCGCAGGCCGGGCATTGAGCAACATTGAGTTCCGCTACGCGCAGGGCGTCGATCAGATCGGGGCGCTCGTCTGCATCGATAATCATCCACGCAGTAGCCTCAAAGTTTTTGCCACACGCTGGGCAATCCAGTGAGACCTGTTCGCTATAGGAGATAGGCATATGCATTCCTCTGGAAGTGGTTTCGCAAAAAAAAGATCTTAAAATCTATTATACCACGCCTCATTCCACCACGAACATTTGTTCATTTCCATGCTACAATAACAAAGTTTTATAGCTTTAGGACCAGCAAAGCATAATCCAACGATTCCAAGGAGGAACTATGGCAATCCGTCGGATCTTGCGGATCGATAAGCCCGAAGAAAAGAAGATTCTGAAAACGCGCAGCCACCCCGTTAAGCTGCCAAATCCGAAGCTTGCGACATTGATCGAAGATATGTTTGAGACCATGCACGCAGCCAACGGAGTCGGCCTTGCCGCCCCACAGATCGGCCTGTTACAACGCATCGCCGTGATCGGGATCAAACGCGACGAACAAGCCGAAGCTGGCCCCGAAAACGAGGATCGCTATGTTTTGATCAACCCGAGCATCGTGAAGATCAGCCCCGAGCGCGAACGGATTATGGATGGCTGCCTCAGCCTACCGGGTTGGTATGGCGAGATCGAGCGTGCCACCTGGGTCACAGTCGATTATTACGATCTGAAGGGCAAAAAGCAGCGCATTCGCAAAGCTACTGGCCTGCTGGCTTGGGCGCTCCAACACGAGATCGACCATCTCGATGGCGTGCTCTTCACCGAGCACCTGCTCGATATCAACAGCCTGCGCTACTATGGCTCCGATGATGACGAGGGCGAGTGATAGGAAACTCGGTTGATTATGGTGTTTTGAGGTGGCCTTGCAGCGCAGGCAGCTAGCAGCCCTTTGTGGCGGTCAGAATGTTGGTAGCCGTAGGCGGACGCGCCACAAGCCTTATTTGGGGAAGAGAGCAGGCCGCCAGAGTCTTAAAGCAGCAAGATGATTTGGGAAGTATTTCGCTACAAGCAAACAGAAACGAAAGAAGCTCTGCATGCTGATGCAGAGCTTCTTTCATTGTTAGACTCAACGCGCTGAGACCTGCGGCCAAGCCTCGGGCGTAAAGGGCCAGTTCAGCTTCTGGCAGATCTGCTGCCAGCGCTGATAATAGCTCTGATCGAGCAACATGGGTTGATAGCCTAAACGCAAATAGGTTTTAAGGGCAGCTAGACGCCAATCCTCGGTATAGAGGTGGATATCGTCGTAGCCGATCTCGAGCAGTCGGGCCGTCACCGCACTGCAAACCACAGTGCCTAACTTCTGGCCCTGATGGGCTGGATCACAGGCGACCCAGCCGAGCTCGCCTCCAAAGGGGTGCAGATCGCTATGGTCTTGGATGCCCATCGCGCTTGCGACGATCTCTTGGCTGGCATTGTGAACCACCAAGAACCAGCACTTGGGAAGCATGCGCGCCTTCCAAGGGGCGAGGCGCTGATCATCCCAGCCGGGCCAGCCAGCCCCAGCCATCAAGCGGTAAAAGCCCGCTTCGTCGCCTGGGCGATAGGTTCGCAACGAATAGCCCGCGGGCGGCAGCATCCAAGCCGGATCGATCTGTCTCCCTTGGGCGAAAAGCATCTGCAACTGAGGAAGTTGTTCCTGTTCGGACATTACGATTTATCCCTCTCCGAGGCCGGGTTTATAGGCAACAGCATCGATCTCGACAGCTGCGCCCAAAGCCAAATCGGCTCGCCCAACAGTGATCCGAGCGGGCGGGTTGTTGCCGATCACTGCGAGATAGGCGCTGTTCATCTCTTCGTAGGTCGACATGTCAGCCAAAAAGACATTGACCTTCACCAAGTCTTCAAGACTGGCGCCACAGGCCTGCAAGATCTGCTCGATATTGCGCAAAGCGATCGTGGTCTCGGGGCCTGTGCCACCCGGAACCAGCTTCATACTGTTTGGAAGAGTCCCTAACGTCCCCGACACATAGATAAAATCGTTGGCGATAACGGCATGACAAAAGGCTGGCAGACGAGCCAAGCCTTCAACATAGACACGACGCGGTGCCATAGGATCTACTCCTCTGCTCCAGACCAGGTCTCTCGCATATCTTGAAAAAGGCGACCATAACGCGCTAAACGCTCGATCACTTCACCGATCGCTTGATAATCTTTCTTCCGACCAGCTTCGCGTAAACTTTCATGCAAAGCGGCTAAGATCTCGTAAGCGGCTTCAAGCTTCTGTTCTGCTTCGCTGAGCTGATCGATCCATTCGTCTTTAGGGTCCATAGATTCTCCTCTGCGCCGATAGGCTGGAAGCGTTCGCCACCATTGTAACAAAAGGCGCTTAAATCAATCTAGCCCCTCCGCACGAGGCTAGTGTTGGCAAGCCAGTTCGAGCTGATGCTGCGCGTTAGGCAAGGACTAGCACAAGTGAGGACCATTAGGCTAGGTGTGTATTTTGACGCTTTGTCAAAAAATTTCACTAGCAAAATCCTATTGCTAGCTTTAGGCTATTTCCAGCGTTCTGAAGCGATCTTATGCGCTTTTTGAACCGTTAATCGATGATCGATAAGAAGAGAGGAGATTAGGCGCATGAAGCTTGTAAATATTATTTACATGATTAATTTTATACGAGAATTAGTTTATAATGGATAAATATTATAAAAATCAGGTAAATTTATGATATACTAGAGACCGTAATAATTTACACACCAAACATTTTAGATTGGCAAACTAAGCTGTGTACCCTCAAAACCTAGTGAAAACTGTCAATCCATAACCTCTAACCAAGGAGCAACCCATGGGCGCACGACAAGGGAAAGTAGCACTCGTTATAGGCGGAACGAGCGGAATCGGTAAAGCGACCGCACAGGCCTTTTTGCAAGATGGTGCGAAGGTCATGATCGCAAGTCGCCGAGCTGAAGGTGTAGCGATCGCCGAGGAACTTTCTCGTTATGGAGAGGTCTCTTTCTGTCAAACAGATGTTTCTAAAGAAGAAGATATTATTCGTGTTGTTCAACAGACAGTTGCAGAGTTTGGACGTCTCGATTACGCTCTCAACACCCCGGGCATCACGGGTCCGGTCAAGCCAATGGCCGAATATAGCCTCGATGAGTGGCAGCAGGTTATCGCGCTCAACCTGAATTCGATGTTTGTAATGACCCGCGAGCAAGTCAAACAGTTTCAAGCTCAGGGCAGCGGCGGTTATATCTTCCACGTGAGCTCGGCCATCGGCAAACGCTCGTTTGCAGGGCTGGGCGCTTACGGTGCCTCCAAGCGTGCTCTCGAAAGCCTGATCGAGACCGCAGCCCAAGAATACAGCAGCCAAGGCATCATTATCAATGGCATCGCACCCGGCTCGGTCTATTCCGAAACCTTCGACGGTTTCGCCAACGGAGGCGACCCTGCCACGGTGAAATATCTAGCCGAGACCTTCCACCTTGTTAAGCGCATCGGCAAGCCCGAAGTCGTCGCCAATCTGATTCTGGCGCTCTGTGCCAGCGACCCGTTCGACGCATTTGTGACGGGCGCAACCATCCCCGTCGATGGCGGTTGGATCTTCCGCCAATAATGCTGAAATACAGCTCTTAACAGCCGATTCACAATGGTTTGAGAAGAGGAGATATGTGAACAGACACGCCTCCTCTTCTCAAGCCATTTCCTTATGTATCTATAGTCCCTTTTCAACGGTATACATTCCATAATTACTTGCTAGTTGTCCGGGATAGGAGGCTCTTCCAAATGGATGAAGAAATCAATAACCCTTCATCAGACAGCGACGAACCAGCAGTGACACCACCCCAAAATTCAAATGATGAGCCGATACAGTCACAAGCAGACGCAACGCGCTTCTTTGATCTTGCGCTCGATATGCTTTGTACAGCCACGCTCGATACGGGTTACTTCCAGCTACTCAACCCGATGTGGGAGCGAGTAACCGGCTACACAAAAGAGGAGCTTCGCGCGCAACCATTTCTCTCGTTCGTACATCCCGATGATGTTGAGGGTACTATAGAAGCGGCTAAACTGCTTAACCAAGGCCATAAAGTGATCTCGTTTACCAACCGCTATCGCTGTAAAGATGGCCGATATCGTTGGATCGAGTGGTTATCGAACGCCGATACCGAGCAAGGGTTAATCTATGCGGCGGCTCGCGATATTACCGAGCGTAAAGAGCATGAAGATGAACTTCGGCGCCAAAATGAACTTCTGATGCGCCAATCCGAAACCTTGCGCGAACTCGCCACCCCGCTGATCCCCCTAGCCGACAACGTGATCATTATGCCTTTGATCGGCCACATCGATCAGGAGCGCTCGCGCCAGATCATGGAGGTGCTCTTAGAGGGTGTTTCGAATAATCAGGCCGAGATCGTCATTATCGACATCACTGGCGTTCAGATGGTCGATACCCTGATCGCCAATGCCTTGATTCAAACGGCCCGCGCCACTGCCTTGTTAGGCGCACAAGTCGTCTTGACAGGTGTTCAGCCCCAGATCGCACAAACCTTAGTCGCGCTTGATGTTGACTTGAGTATGATCGTGACGCGCAGCACCCTACAAGAAGGAATTGTGTATGCAATCCAATCAGGGGCGAAAATTATTCCAGACGATGTCTAACAACACTCGAGGTTTGGCAGAAATATAACTGCCAAACCTCGTTCTTATGGCATATCCGCTTGTTTTCTTCACAGCTCTAGCGGCCAGGGCTTTAACCCAACAAGGTTCTTAGCCAGAATACTGATCTCAACAAGCGGATTTGGTATGATATGAAACAGGGTCAGCGAGAGGGGGGAGAAATCCTCGCTGGCTTATGAAGCCACCCGTTTGATCACCAGCAAGGTAATATCGTCAAACGGTGGTTGACCACTGGTAAAACTGGTTACAGCCTCGGCGATCGCATCTTGAAGCTGCTTTGCGCTCAACTGATGATGCTTACGTATCACATCGCGTAAACGTTGAACCCCAAACTGCTCCTCATTCAAATTAATGGCTTCGGTAACACCGTCAGTGTAACAGACCAAACAGTCTCCTACCTCAAGCACAACCTCCGCCTCGCCGAGCTGAACCTCCTCTAACACGCCCATCGCGATGCCAGATGTCTTCAATTCCAAAAAGCTATCTTCGCTCGGGCGATAGAGCAAGGGTGGGTTATGGCCCGCACAAGAGTAACGCAGCTTGCCCAAGCTCGTATCGAGCACGCCATAAAAGAGCGTCACAAACATGCCCGACTCGCTGTCGCGCGTGATCCAGCGGTTGGCGCGCTCAAGCGCAAAGGCGGGCGTCGAGCCATCGAGTGCAGCCGCGCGCACCAGCGAACGCGACAAAGCCATAAACATCGCAGCAGGCACGCCCTTATCGCTGACATCGGCGATTACAAAGCCAAGCCGTTGGGCATCTTTGCTATCGCCGTCTGGCATAGGAGCGATCGCCTCGGCCCCGTCGAGCACCTGCCAAAAATCGTAGAAGTCGCCGCCCACCAAACGGGCCGAACGCCAATCGGCCACAATCTCCCAACCCTTGATTTGGGGCGAATGGCTGGGCAGCAGCGCGGTTTGGATCTCGCGCGCCACTTGCAGCTCTTGTTCCAAACGTGCGGCTGCCTCGGCCTCGCGCGCCAACAAGGCGTTCTCGAGCGCGCTCGCCATCTGATTCGCCGTGCCCAAATAGAGCGCCCGTTGGCGCGCCCCGAATTGCTTATCGGGCGCATCGAAATCGAGCAGCATCAAGCCCAAAAGGTTAACACGCGCATAGAGCGGCATCACCAACAGCGTACCCGGCAAAATCAAACGCTGTAGTTCGCTTGAAAGCTCTTCTCTACGCTGCTGGGCTTGGTTCAAAATCATAGGGGCCATAGGCGCAGCGGCCTGAGCTACCTCAGCTAACCAAGGCGCCGCCTGCAGTTCAAGCGGGTGATTGATCAAAGCCTCTCGCTCGTGTCTCGGCAGACCATAGATCGCCATGGGTGTGAAGAGATTGCGATTGCGGTCCCACAGCAACACGCTACAGCGCGAGCAGCCGAACAAAAGCGGAGGCAGACGCACCATAGTCGGCAAAAGCTCTTCCAAACTATTGGCGCTGGCGACATTGGCCGTGATCTGCAACAGCGCGTTTAAGGTCCAAGCCTCCTCCTGCTGTGCGGTATAGGAGTTGGCGCTATCGATCGCGATCGCGATTTGGTCGGCCAAAGTGCGAATCACAAACAGATCGTCGGGGCCGAAATCGTTGACACGGTCGCTCTGCACATCAAGCACACCGATGATCTGCTCGCCGACTCGCAAAGGCACAGCCAGCTCCGAGCGCGTCTGCGACTCGAGATTGCGATACTTGGGATCGTTGCGCATATCGTCGACCAGCACCGGGCTGGCGGTCTGGGCGGCTGTGCCCACCACTCCCTCGCCCATCGCTATCGAAAGCGAGCGCATATCGGCCATACTCACATCGGTCGCCGTCGAGGCGCGGAACAAGACCCGCTTGCGCTCTTCATCGACCATAAAGACGTGAACAGGCTGATAGCCAAAATATTCGTTGATCAGGCGCGCGATCGAGGGCAATAATTCATCGAGGTTTAAGATCGCCGTGATGCGTTCGCTTACAGCTTGAATGGCTTGCAGCTGAACGGCGCGTTTATTGGCGTCGGCGAAGGCCCGCGCGCGTGCGATCGCGACCGCCGCTTGGTCGGCGATCAACGACAAGAGGCGCAAGTCATCGGCATTAAAAGCCGCCGGGCGGTAGCTCTGAATCGAGATACTGCCGATTACAGCATCGCCCGCGATCAGCGGTACATAGATGCCCGCACGAGGCGGATGGTCGCTCTGATAGCTGGGACGGGCGGGCAGGCGATCCATCTCTTCGAGGAAGTCTTGCACCAAGAGTGCACGGCCCGTCGTTCTGAGCCAGCCGACGATTCCATCGCGCGATTCGAGGCGCACCGTTAGGCGCGGCATACGCACACGATCTTGAATGCGCACCACCAAGGTGTACATATCGCCATCGAAGAGGCCCAAGTGGAACGACGAGGTATCGACGATCTTGCTGGCCTCGCGATAGATCAGATCGCAGAGCGCGTCGACATCAAGCTCGCTCCGAATAATGGCGCGGCTGACTTCGTTCAGCAAGGCCAGTTCGCTCACCGAGCGACGCTGAACCTGCAAGCTGAGCGCGGCCCGCCGCACCGAGAAGCTAGCAGCTAACAAACAGACCGCAAACAGCGCAAAGTAGAGCGTACCGAGCTGGTTATAGATCGCAGCACCCAACGCGGCAGCCGGCATAGGGGCGATCTCGACCGCCAACGAGGAGAACCAGGCGGTATGCCACCAGGTTTGAACGCCGCTCAAACCGCCCTGCAGATATTCGCGAATGGCGCGCCCTGTCTGCATGATCACAGCATAACAGAGCATAATGCTTGCGATCAAGATGATCGCATTCGGTTCAGGGCCGCCGCTGATCCAGCGCGCTATAGTGGCCGCCAAAAGGATCGTCGATCCTCGCAGGCCGCTACGCAACAGTGGACGCGCTACGATTCCATAAAAGCTACGCGGTCGATTATAGATAAAAGGCAGTAGAATACCAAAAAATAAGCCTTCAAGTGCTGCTACCAGAGCGGCACTCTCTGGATTAACCGCTACGGCCATGGTGACCAGCACCACACCGGCGAGGCTATGCGGATCTGCGGGGGGGAGTCGGAAGCCAAAAAAGTCGATCAGCAGCGCTAAGAGGCCAAACAAGAGCAGAGCAGGCCAAGCGGTAAAGGCGGCGCTAACGGCAATAAGCCAGATCCAACCGATCGCCCCTACCAGCAAACAGTACCCAATCAGTGCCTGTTCACGTTTCACGCACGCCCCTGCCCAAAAGCGGCTATCGCTTCATCCTGAGTCGCATGAATGGCAAAAACTTGTGTAAATCCAGTTAATACAAAGACGTCGTATACTTGCTCTTGAAGAGAACAGAGCCGCAATTCGCCACCCTCCGTCATCAATTCCTTACGAATGAGCAATAGGGCGCGTAAACCGCTACTACTGAGGAAATTCACCTCGCTCATATCCAAGAGCAAGTAGCGAGCACCAGAAGCGATATGATCCCGCACTTCGGCACTGATACGTGGCGAGGTTACAGCGTCGACCCGCCCAGAGAGCGGCATGACCACAACATCGTCACGAGTTGGTGCTGTAATATATTTCACCATAGTCAGGAAGTTGCCTTCTTGCGGATCAAAATCAAAACGCACCTCATCCATCAGGCGCGTCATTAAATAAATACCAAGACCGCCAACTTGACGCTCTTCAAGCGGCGACATGATATCTGGCGTTGGGACTTCTTGAGGATCAAAAGAACGTCCATGATCTCGCAGAGTCACGATAAAACGGTTATCCTGAACCTCCCAAGTGATCGTGAAGGTCCCGGGCTCCGTTCCTGCATAGGCATGCTGAACAATATTAGTTGCAGCCTCATCGACCGCAAGTTGTACTTGCCACGTTGCGCGCTCATCAAGGCCAGAACGTTCAGCGCCTGCGGTGATAAAAGCGCTGACATACGCCAGCGCGTCTAGATTTGCAGTAAGAGTAAGAATTTCCATCAAATAGATGTACGCTTGATCCTCGTATGGAAGAGCAGACGTCTATAGGGCTTCGTTAAAAGGAGCCCACTGCCTCTGTCGTGTCATCGAACAGATCAAAGAGCGATGTAAAGCCCGTCAGGTCAAAGACTTCTTTGATGCGTGGGGGAAGGTTAGCGATTCGGACATCACCACCCTCAAGATCCGTGATCTTCCATTCACGAGCGCGTTTGCGTGCTTCGATCAAAACGCGCAGACCCGGGCTACTAACGTACTCGAGGCCCGATGCATCGATAACAAGGCGGTAACGGCCATCAGCAAACAATTTCTCGATCTCTTGCTTCAACTGCGGTGAGGTAGTCGCGTCTAGCCGTCCCTTTAGGGCCAGCAAATCAACCCGATTAAACCGTTTATGGGTGATCTCCATACTGCCTCCTTGCCCGGCATCTAAGCTACATTCTTGCTATACGCAATGTCACGTTTATGAATCAGGTAATTACGAGCATTATACCATACCGCTTCATTCTTGGTGACAGCCTCATCTAACATATCAGTTCAGAGCAGCACAAATACCCTTCAAGCTCGAAAGCTATCCGGGAGCCTTGTAAGTGCAAGACGTGTTAGGCCGCCACCGAAGAAGAGGGACGATTTATCGCAGGGGTTTGAGGCTCATTAATTTGTTTAGCTGTCAGTGGACGTTGATCGCGCAGGCGCATCAAAGCTTCAACCGCAGCTTCGTGCACATTCGAATCACTATCTTGAACGGCCAACGTTAAAGCTTGAAGCACTTCCGATGTAGCCGCCGCACTTCCCATACAGCCGAGGGTGCGCGCAGCAGCTTCACGCACATAGTAGTCGCTATCTTGGAGCAATTCGGTCAGCTTGCTCACAACCATCGGCGAGCTTGCCAATTCTCCCAGTTGGCCCAAGACCATCACAGCCGCCGATCGATAGAAGCGATCGTTATCGGAAAGCAGGCTAGTGAGTTGATCGAGCAGTTGCGGCGAAGTGATTCGCTCGCGCAAACCGCCCAAAGCGCGGGCTGCGGCATAGCGCGTCTCTTGATCGCAATCGTAAATAGCCACGTGCAAGAGGGTACGCACCACCACCGGAGGCGGCACATCGGCGAACTGGCCTAACATACGGGCTGAAGCCGCACGCACATGCGAAGCGCCATCATGAAGGCCATCGTGCAGCAGGACTAAATCAGCTGAGGTGTAATTTCCACGCCGCTGACGCAAGCTGCGAATAGCTTCGTAACGCGAATGCCAGTCGGAGTTGTTGAGCAAACGGCGCAAACTCGAGAACTCGCTGCTATCGTAAGCGTGTAATTCACGAAGCAGGGTTGTACGCAGCCATTCATCGCGCGAAGAGTTGAGGCGCTGTCGAGCGAGATTAATGGTATTCAAACCGACGATCAATTGCTCGATCGCAACGCGCAAATGCGGCAAAGCGCCGATCTCTCGTTCGAGCACGCGGGTCGCTTGGTAGCGTAACACGCCAGCCCGTCGCACAATATGATCAGCGCCAGGGCCTTGATGGAGCTCGGCCAAAGCTAAGACAGCAGCAACAGGCTCGCTCTGGAAGGCCTCTAAAAATGGTTCCAAGCTGCGAGCTGCAAAATAAATCAATAAAGACGAAGTGCCCGCCAACATAATGTCTTGGTTCGGGTTTCGTGCAAATGTTGCTAATTTCTCTGCGATCTGAGATCGCCAAGCTTCCTTGTCAAACATAAGCATGTAGTTGGGCTTGCATGGAAGGTAAAACGTATCTTGGCCCCAACTTACCTCCCTCTTATGAACGTATTATAACACGTCAGCATCCAACAAGACACGAGAAAAGCTAAAGAATGATCAATAAAACGAAATCTTGATCAAAAATTGCACATTTTTGAAGACAGTAATCAAGAAATACAAATAATCAGTACGAAGCACCGCGCCCACTTATCGTAATAGTACCATAGATAAAAAGTTTTTCATCATCTAGGATATACAATTAGTTATAAACACGAAATAGTATGATATAACATCTAAAATCATAAATATACTATTTTTAATCTTCAAAATAGATCGTTTTGTAGCGCTATATAGCTGTTCCGTAAATATACAGCTTAGAATTATTAGGCTACTAAAGCCTAGAAAATCGAGCAAGTTCTTACTATTACAGGGGGATAGATCAAAAGCGAAATGACTCTTTTATTAGCTGGGTGAGTCAGAACTTGAAGCAGCTATTACTGCTACTTGTAGCATATCAAAGTTCTGGCAACCTGCTCCTATTACATTAGTCCTTAGTTTTGGGTCATTCTATTCGCGCATGCTCCCATTCTAAGTGGCATATTCTCCCTGATAAAGAATATTAAGTACACAATTGTAGACGAATCCTAACGGAATATGTTCCGTCCGTGCAATTGCAGCACAATCCTCGTACTCAGGAGTAGTGGCAATATATGCGCCATCAAGCCACTTTCTTTTGGCCCGCACCTTGCCCCACGGAGTTTGAACTTCCACCACGTCACGCCCAGCTGCCCAACGTTGCACGCTATTCCAGCGCACCCCGAAACTCGAACTCTCGCGCAATAACAGCCGAGCGAAACGTTCGCGATCTTGCGGGCGAACCAAACAAGCCAACTGCACCGCCGGGCGGCCCTTCTTCATCGTCAATGGAACAGCCCAAGCATCGAGCGCACCCTCGCTCATCAAACGCTCGATCAGATAGCCCAGCAGCTCGCCAGTGCTATCGTCGATATTACAGCGCAGTTCGATCAGCTCTTCCAAACTCACATCGGCTTGCTGCCGATCGGATTGCTTGGCCTGCTCGTGCTGATGCTCGTGCCGATGCTCGTGTCGATGATCATGTCCGTGTTGGTGATCGTGCCCGTGTTCGTGCTGGTGCGAGTGCTGTTTAGGCGCTATAGTCGTCCCATACAACGTTCCTATCCAGATCCGCAAACCGTTTAAAACGCCAAAATCCTTCCAACCAAAGCCATAGCCAATGCTCTCTGGCTGCATAGCGGGCTGTTCAAAGCGAGCCAGCTCGGCCAGCAGAGCGGCCGCTGTGGGTGTGACCAGTTCGCCCGTCGAGAGCGCTGGAATCAAGGGGATCTTAGCTTCAGCACAGAGCGCCAAGGTCGCCGGAGCCGGCACAGGCAGGCGCCCATGGGCCGTGTTAACCCAGCCGCTGCCGCTCGGCAATGGCGAAGCATAGACTCGCTCGATTCCCAACAGTTCCAAACCGATACAGAAGCCAAGCATGTCGACAATGCTATCAACCGCTCCCACTTCGTGAAAATGAACATCATCGAGCGCAACACCGTGAATCTTGGCCTCGGCCCGAGCCAAGCGCCCAAAGGCAGCCAGCGCCATACCTTTGCTGCGTTCGGGCAAGCCGCTGGCTTCGATCAGAGAGCGAATGCTACGCCAATCGCGCGCTGGCTGCGCTTCGCTCAGGTTAACGCGCAGGCGCGCCCCAGAGATCCCATAGCTGACGGTCGGCACATACTCGAGGCTATAGCCGCTCAGGGGCAGCGTCGCTAACAGCCGCTCAAGCGCGCCGAGCTCTAAACCTGCATCAAGTAAGGCGGCCAACAGCATGTCCCCTGCTGCACCATGGAAACAGTCGATATAGGCGATCTTCATGTGAGTCTCTTTTAACAAGCAGGCGAGCAAGCGAGAGCTCCTAAGAGCTCACGCTTCCCCCGTCGAACTAACCTGAGATGAATGCCATTCCGTTCAACAGTGTGTTTGATGCTCGTTAAAGTCAAGCGAACGGAGGAGTATTACTGTTGGCTGTAGTAGGTATAGCGCTATTATTCAAGCCGTTTGAGCGTGCGCAGCACGGCCCCCACTTCTGAAGGTTGTTCAGGCACAACGCACTCAAATGGCAAGCCACTCTCGGCCAAGCGAGCATAGAAGTGATCGAGCAGCAGCGGGCCAGCTTTCAAAACACCGCCGATCATCGCCACCACCAAAGGAGAACAGTCTAATTGAGCTTTACGCGTAACCGAAACGATCAGATGGGCAAGCTCCTGACCGGCGCGCTCTAACAACTGGCGCGCGACCTGATCACCAGCTTCCGCGCAGGCGACCACTTTAGGCGCCAACATGCCCAACTCGTGGCGCGGCAAACCCTGATGATAGAGGCGCTGAATCAATTCGGGCCGCGTTGTAATGCCCAAATGTTCAAAAACCATAGCTTGGAGCGTCGTCGGGGGGCCGTAGCTCTCAAAGGCGCGGGTAGCAGCTTGCAGCGCCCACCAACCCAAAGTGCTTGCGCCACCTTCATCGCCGAGCGGCATACCCCAGCCGCCGATACTGACTCGACTGCCGTCGGGGCAAAAGGCCACGGCTCGACTGCCCGTGCCCGCGATCAGCACAATCCCGGGGTGATCTTCATCAACAATGCCGTGCGCTGCGACCTCGGCCTCTTCCCAACGTTGAAAGGGGATATCGGGCAAGAGCTCTTCGATAGCGGCAGAAAAATAGTGATTAGGGGCTAATATCGCCGCAGCCACCATGCGGATCCGTTCCAGCGGAACATCAGCGATAGCTCCTCGAATCGCATCGTAGACTGAACGATTGACAATAGCGGGGCCAGAGAAGTTGTGGTTGGCCGGACCACCCAAACCGCGCCCGTAAATCTTGCCTTGCGCATCCATCACAACCGAGCGGGTGTAGGTTCCTCCACCACTCACACCAACAAACAAATCGCGTTCTTGAGACATAATAAACGAATTCGCAATCTAAACTCAGTGTCCTATAGCGGCATCGATATGCAAAAGTATGAGAGAGATTCTACGTTATAGTGCAGAATCTCTCACAGCCCGAAACCACACTGGTGAAGTGCTTTGCTAGATGCAACTCAAACCCCGCTTGAAATCCGTTTATGGAACGCAATACCTGATTGTTGAGGTACGCCAAATAAAACGATTCAAGGAGCGCTCTTCAAAAAAGCTCTGCACCTCTAACCAATTATGTAAAGCATTGATCTGTATATGTTCGCCACCGCTCCGCGCTGTCCACACCCCTATACTGGCGCTATTCCGTTCCGTACATGGCGTCACAATAAACAAATAGCTCTCTTGCGAGACAGTTGGCAGTGTTAAGACCTGAACAGCTTGGTGATTGCTGAGCATAAACGCGCCCACCGTAATCAGCGACAAACTTACAAATGTAAAAAGCGTAATCGTGGTTACAAGGAGGCATTTTAGCATGGATTTGATCATAGTGGCCTCAATGAACCCCCACCTGAGTGTAGGGTAGGACAAGGTCGCCGACCTCGTTCCCATAAGTGCTATACCACCATAGGCTTGAGCGAGCTACGATGGCTTCGTCGAGGCTGTCGAGTTATAGCGTATCCGCTTGTGTACTTCGGCGCTCTGGCGTCTTGGTCTTTACCTCAAACAAGGCAACAACCGCGTCCGCCTACGGCTACCAAGGGCCTGCCCGCCACCCCGAGGTCGTCTCTGCCTCGCTGGCGAAACCGCCCCCCAAAACACAAACGGATTTTGTATGAACGGCCTGAAAGCAAAAACGCAATCAGTACACCCACATACAGGGCATAACAAAACAGCCTTTTAAAAAGGGATTGCTCCTTTGGGTCTATTGAGTTGTGGTGGCTGAGCGCCCCTACTCGGCGTGGTAGCGAGCGAGCCAGTCAGCACAACGATCGCCTGTTTCAACACAAGCATCTAGTTGCTGACGGAGCGCATCGTGTTGACTTCCGATGGCGCCAATGAGGACAAACTGATTGAGATACGTGGGTCGCGGACGGATCCGTGTATCTTCGTAATCGGCGCGCCCACACACAACATTAACCAAGGTCGGCCAAGGCGCATCGCTACAATGCATATGCCCTTTGAGCCGATAAACCTGCTGTGGAGGAAACTGCGCGATTACACGTTGAACACTGTCACGCACTAAGGGGAGATCACTGTGCCAGACGAACGAGTCGAACCCATCATGCTCAAGGTGGGGAGTGTCGGGCACCTGTGGCAACGTAGCCAATGAGTGTGGAGCAAAGAAGAGAGACCAATCGAAATGGTCGCGAATGTTATCAACGATAAGGGCGCGCTCATTGATTTCGCGAATAAGGGAGCGCGCTCGAGCAGATTGTGACGGTGTTGCTAGATCGAGTTTGGTCAAAAGCAAAAAATCGGCAGCACGAATCTGCCAGCGAACTACATCGGTTTGGGCCAGAGCCGTCTCAAGATTGACTGTGTCAACAAGCGTAACAATGCTATCTAAGGGCAGCTCAGCAGCAAGCACCTGGCGCGCCAGCGCGCCCGGTTCTGCTAAGCCTATTGTTTCGATCACAATCAGGTCGGGTTCAACTGTCTCGACCAGTTCTTCGATCGCAAACAAAAAAGAGCTTCCAAGCGAACAACAGATGCAGCCGCTGGTAAGCTCAACCATCGCTTCGATCTGACGGGTCTCTAAAAGCCGCCCGTCGAAGCCCATATCACCGATTTCATTAACGATCAGCGCCACCCGTCGACCAGCAAAGCCTTGCGCAAGAGCGCGGCGCAAAAAGCTCGTTTTACCGCTTCCCAAAAAGCCTGTAACGATCGTAACGGGTGGACGCATAATCTCATTCCTTGTCGGCGGGCTACAAAGTCAACGTGACCTTGCGCAGACCACCAGGTTTATCAACATCATCGGTGCGGGCTTGCGCGATGTAAAGAGCCAGCAATTGGCCCGGAACGATGTATGCCAAGGGGGTCAACCATTCATCGAGCTGAACCGGAACATGCAAGAGTTTACCGACCGGAACGCTCTCCTGATTGCTCACTACAAGCACATCGCCGCCGCGTTCAGCGACTTCGCGAGCCAATTTGCTCATATCTTCGTAGGTCGGCCCGTTGGGAGCAATCAGAATCGATGGGAAGTCGGGCTTGACCAGAGCGATCGGACCATGGCGGAAGTCTGCGCTGCTAGCCGCATCGACGAGCAGGCCAGTCAGCTCCTTCAGCTTAAGGGCCTGCTCTTTTGCTGTAGCAACATTAAAGCCACGAGCAAGCACCAAACAGCGACTCGCGAAGCGATAGCGCTGGCTCAAGTTGGCAAGCTCATCGTCAAGGCTGAGGGCTGTGGCTAGTGCATCGGGCACCTGCTTGAGCGCCGCGAGTAAGCTCGCGCCAGCGGCAGCATCGCGTCGTTCGCGCCAAAGTGCGGCCAACAGCGCACAGGCGGCTAGCTGAGCGGTATAGGTTTTGGTGGCGGCAACACTACGCTCTTCGCCAGCGCCCAGCGCGATCACATGATCGGCGGCCTGAGCGAGCGGCGAATTGGGGTCGTTGGTAAGGGCCAAGGTGGGTCGCCCTTGTTTGCGGCCTTCGTGCAATACCGAAACGACATCGGGCGATTGGCCACTTTGAGAGATACCGACGACCAGCGCCCCATCGAGCTGAGGCGGCATGTTATAGATCGAGTGGAGCGATGGGGTCGCCAAAGCTACTGGCAAACCGCCAACGCCGCCGAGGGCATAGGTTGCATAGGTTGCAGCGTGATCAGAAGTACCACGGGCAGCAAACAGAGCATACGTACATGTTGAAAGGCCAGCAACAAACGAGCGGAGACCCGCTTCTTCGCGCTCGATCAGTTGGGCCACAACTTGTGGCTGCTCGTGGATCTCGCGCCACAATGCGCTTTTTCGAGCAGCGGCTAATTCTGATGGAAAAGTCATGTAAGCATACCTTCGGTTCACAATACGCGCTGAATCAACGACATACACAGTCGTCTCAACATGCCTATAGCATACCATGATTATGCTGACCCCAAATGTTGACCTTAGTAGTTATCACGTTGTTATTAGGTTAGGTCGTAGCATACATGTTGTGGTTTGGCTCAGGCTCGTTTCCAAAGAGAGGAGTCTCTAGGGCAAATAGAAGGCAAAATCGGTGTTTCATTCCTACTAAGATCCAGTATAATACACTGCGATTCTTGTTGCTACACAGCAACGGCATAGGAATGGTCAAGCTGGGACGGTTTCCAGTTGAACGTGTTGACACGAGTAGGGCCGAAACATATCAGAAACACACTAGTTTCAGACAGCTTCAGTACACGGCAGAGCATCAGCCAAGCAAGAAACTGTTTGAAGCATGGGTGTATCATGTTATGATTGAAGTAAGGATCACATCCGTGTGACCAACTGGGTATGTGCGTGGAGACACACAAGGGAGACCCTTGCGGCGATCACCAACAATTGGCTCGAGCGCTTGAAGGAGTGGCTTGCAATGGGTAAGGCCACTATTCCCGTCTGACAAAGGTGATGTGTATGATACGTGTTTTGGTTATCGTCCTGCTGCTCTTCGTGAGTGTAGGCTGCCAGAATGTGGCTGCACCTGCACCAACCCCGCAACCAGTAGCCTACGAAGTTACGGCTCAGATGGTGGGGTTAAACAACTTAGTTGTGACGGTCACCAACAATAGCGGAGCACCACTGGAATTAGGCGGCTGGACGATGTTGATCACCCCAGTAGTGAGTCCAACCCTTGTGCCAGCGATGCCCTTTCCAGAAACGTTTACTCTAGCAAACGGAGCATCGTTCCGTGCGCACACATCTGGTGGTGAAAATACATCAGAATTGCTCTTTTTCGATAATGGCGGAGTTGTACCATCTGATGCTTGGCAACAGGGTGTCAAAGTAGAGATGCGTAATCCCAAAACTGACGAGGCGATTACCCGTTTTATCTATGCGATTCCTGTTTCGGCCCAATAGACAATAACAGAGAGGAACCCTGTGAGTATTCTTGTAGATAAAAATACCCGGCTCTTAGTCCAAGGTATTACCGGACGAGAAGGCGAATTCCATACTCGCCAAATGATGGCTTATGGAACGAACGTGGTGGCTGGTACGTCGGGGCCGGGTCGCGGCGGCCAAAAGGCCATCGACGGTCAGGTTCCTATTTTTAACACTGTTGCTGAGGCTGTTCAGGCAACTGGCGCAAACACCTCGGTTATCTATGTACCTGCCCCAGCCGCTCCCGATGCGATCCGTGAGGCCGCTGGCAGTGGCATTAAACTGATCGTCTGTATCACGGAAGGCATTCCGGCCAACGATATGGTGAGCACCTATGCCTATGTACAACAGCATGGCGCTCGCCTAATCGGCCCGAACTGCCCCGGTTTGTTGACCCCTGGCGCAGCTAAGGTGGGTATCATCCCCGGCAACATCGCTACGCCTGGCCCGGTCGGTGTTGTCTCAAAGAGCGGCACCCTGACCTACGAAGCAGTCGATGCGCTGACCCGCATCGGTCTGGGCCAGTCCTCGATCGTAGGTATCGGTGGCGACCCCATCATCGGTACCTCGTTCATCGATGTGCTCGAGATGTTCCAAGCCGACCCGCAGACCGAGGCCATCGTGCTGATCGGTGAGATCGGTGGCGACGCCGAGATCCAAGCTGCTTCCTACATCAAGCAGCATGTCACCAAGCCGGTCGTCAGCTTTATCGCTGGCCAGACCGCACCCGAAGGCAAGCGCATGGGCCACGCTGGCGCGATCATCTCGGGCGGCGAAGGCACCGCTCAGGCAAAGATCGCCGCGCTGGAGGCGGTTGGTGTGAAGGTCGCTCGCCAGCCCACCGATATCGCTCAGTTGGTCAAAGAGAGCATGGGCAAGTAATTAACAGACCGTTCTTTGGTTCTGTTTTTGAAGCCAACCTACACGTGGGGCATAACAGTTGTCTGTTATGCCCCACGTGTCTATACGGCAGATCCTACACCGTGTTTGTTTATAGACGTATACTCTCGTAAGGCCGGAAAACAAAAAACGAGGGAAAGAGCACATTCCACCCTACCGAAGGCCAACAAATATCGTACCAAACTATACGAAATCGGTTTGAATGTCGGCTTTGGGGTGGTCTTTCGACACACAGCTACAAGCCTCGTTTGTTGGGCGGGATGTTGGTAGCCGTAGGCGGACGCGCCAAGGAGCTTCTTTTTTGGGGCAAACCTCGCCGCAGCAATCTGAAGAAAGCTAGCGGATTCGCTATCACTTAAAGACTTAGACTTTTGCAATGCATGAAAACGAAAAATCGGAGAAAGCATTAGTCAAGTTTTAGCTTGCCGAAGACCAAAAAGAAATAAGGTTATCGGATTTGGTATAAAGTGAGCAACTGGTCTCGGCATTCCACATCACACGACAGATTGGCGCCTAGTAAAAGAACTGCAATCTACAAATACCGCCACAAGCGGCAGAAAGGAAAAAGCATGGGATGGTCGTTTCGGATCGCACGTGTTGCGGGGATCGCGATTGATGTCCATTTCACGTTTATTTTTATTGTGCTGTTAGGGGCATTTCAATGGGGTCGCCAATACGGGCCAAGCGGGGCGGTGTTCGGCGCGATCTTGATTCTGCTCTTGTTTGTGTGCGTCACCTTGCACGAGCTAGGCCATGCCTTCGCAGCCTTACGCTTCAAAATCCCTGTGCGTCAGATCGTTTTATTGCCCTTGGGCGGCGTCGCCCTTATCGAAGATTCTCCTGAAAAACCGTTTCAAGAGCTGATTATTGCCGCTTGCGGGCCGCTTGTGAATGTGTTGATCGCCATCGTGTTATGGTTGGTGAGCGGTTCGAGCATGCAGATGCTCGACGGGCGCAATCTGTTCCCGATCAACGGCGAGCTTGGGCTCACCAGCATGGTCTCGTGGCTGATTCAGGCCAATATCTCGCTGGTTATCTTCAACCTGCTGCCCGCATTCCCGCTCGACGGTGGTCGGATCTTCCGAGCCTTTTTGGCCTTCTTTATGAGCTTTCCTCTCGCAACCAAGATCGCGGTCTATGTCGGTCAAGCCTTAGCCATGCTCATAGCGGGTATCGGCTTGCTAACGGGGAATCTCTTACTGATTTTGGTGGCAGTCTTTATCTTCTCGGGGGCGCGCCAAGAGCGCAGATACGTTCAAATGGTCGAGAACAAGCTCGCGTTGCAGGCTCAGCGGGTAGGCGAACTCATTGGCGATCATCCGCCCAGCCTGAACATAAGCGACCGCATCGGCACTGCAGCGAACTATATGCTCAGCAGCAAACAGCCAGCCTTGGGGGTCTTTTACAATTCGCAATTGATAGGGATCGTCAGCCGTGAGGATGTAGTGCGTTCGCTAACGAACAGCTCTATGGAACGCCCGGTGACCGATATTATGCAAGAACGAATCATCTGGGTCGATGCCGACGAAGAGCTTGACGCTGTGCACCAACGCATGTTTGAAGAGGCGGCTCAGGTGGTGGCGGTCAGTCGCAACCGTTTGTTACAAGGCTTTGTCAGCCGTGAGCAGATCAACGCGGTTTTGGCTGCACAACAGCAGTAAAACAGCGCTTCTGTTCTGTGCGGCTCTCGAACAGAATCGCACAGAACACGCTGAGGGTTCAGTTCAATTGAAGGCTTAGCAGACGTTGGCTGCGCAGGAAGGCTTCTTGTAAACGCTGGCGCGGGCGGAAGGTCCACCACGGTAGGCGACCGTTGGCGGAAGCTTGGCGATCGATGGCTCGATAGACATCGACCAAGCGCTCTGGCACGATCTGCTCGACCAAGGCGATAGCATTGCACAACAAGGCGTCGGCGCGGCGTAAGCTCGACGAATCCTGAGGAGGTTCTGCTTCGATTCGGGCGATTGTGCTGGGCAAGAGGGTAGCGATCGCATGGCCTGCCGGTAGGCCAATAGCACGAATAAGCTCGATCGCACGTTTCGTTTTATGCTGATCGGCGCTCAGCGCTTCCAAGAGCGGCACGATATGCTGAGGATTGATGATCAGCGCTCTTCGCAAGGCTCTCAGTTGCGCATCAGCACGCTTGCTGCTACGTTGGTTATGTTGTTTGGCAAGGGCAAGAGAGACCCGGTGTTGAATGAACAAGCTCTTGGTTCGCATATGCGCTCCGTCGGTGTATTTGCCTCACTACAGGTCAAACTGTAGCTGTGTTCACTGCCGCAACTCCATTAAAGCGAAAATGCCATCTAGCAGAAATACGAAACGATACCACGTTTTGTTACAAATTCCAATAGTTATATGTTACAGTTTCACATATAACCAACTGTAACCAACTTGTACAAACACGAGCGCTCTCGACCAGAATCGTTTAGTAACGCTTTGGACAGAAGCTCGAACTGTTGATGCCAACAAAGCTCTAAAGATTAGCACATTTGTTGCCATCGTATCAGGCTTCTGTGTCAATAAACGTCACAAAAACGACATTATGCTATACTACTGAAGATCTTTTAGGGATTTTGGCCAAATTGGTCAGCTATGTAGCGTAACGCGGAGCGGTTGTGGAGTTGTTGCGACAGCGTTTTGGGCTTGGAATAGCTGCTCTGAGCGGCGTTGTAGGCTATGCTATCGCCAGCTATGTGCGCTCTCAGCCGTGGCAAGCAAGCGATGCGCTTTGGTTACGAATCGATGCCCTAAGCGCCATTTTCCTGATGGTGATGCTTTTGAGCTTGGCGTGCCTAACAGGCTTAGCACGCTTAGCTTGGCATAAATACGCCGCATTCGGCACGCTGCTGCTCGCTTTTCTAAGTCCTTCACTTGTACTGATCTGCCTCGCCTTTCTGATCAGCACCCTCTTTTGGCACTACGATCTGCTGAAAAGCCGCCGATTCGTTGCGCTAGCGGGCCAACTAGCCCCTAGCCTACTGCTCTGCTGCGCTTGGTTAGGCATGGGCGCAAGCAACGGCGTATGGAACTATACAGCACGCAGCGCCGGAGAAGCCCTAGCGAGTTGGGTCTTTGCCCTTACTTTGGGTGCGACGCTGTTGGGCGGCCATAGTCTGTTGCGTCACAGCCTGCCCGACTGGCTGCGCCTCAGATCGGTGCAAGCCGAACAGCACTCTGAGGCACTTGATTGGCCTAACAGCTTGTTTGGGCTGGCGTGGCTCTACCCACTGTTGCGGCTGTATAGCTTCGGTCCGTGGAACAACGGCTGGAGCTTGGCGACGCTCTTGGCGGGCTGCGCTTTGTGCCTCTGGAGCGTGTCCCAAAGCTTCCAAGCGCGAACGACGCTAGCTGAGACGGGCCTTGTGTATGGGTGGATCGGTCTGGCAATCGCTACGGCAGGCCTAGGTTCGGCTACGGGAGTGAGCGCCGCCTTAGTCGCGCTGATCTGCATTGTCTGGCTGCAGAGCGCCCTGATCGTACTTGAGCAACACCGCAACGAGCCGATTCAGCTCTGGCTGATTTCGGGAGCTGTGCCGATCACACTGCCCTTTGTGGCGGTCTGGTTGGCTATGAGCGCAGCCCTAGGAGCGGGCGTTTTATTGGCAGCGGGCGCCTTCTGGCTGCTGGGCCTGAGCAGTGCGATCGCAATCTTGCGGCTGGCACCCAAACGAACGGACGAACTGTTCGATATTTCGTGGCGCAGCTTTTGGCAAGGCAGCGGGCTATTGGCTAGCCTTAGCCTGATATTGGGCCTGTGGATGCCGGGCCTGCTCGATCAGATCATTTTGCCGGTGGCCCGCCAACTGCAAGGTGGCTTGACGCCCTATGGCGACCTCACGATCTGGCCTTGGCTCGGGATCAGCGCAGTTAATTCGGGCCGCCAACCGATCGCGGCGCTGCCCTCACTGCTGTTGGCAGCTTTAATGCTAGTCTTATGCGCCCTCGCTTGGCTAACGGCGCGTCTGTTCGAGCGACACAACGATGATCAATGACCTGTTAGCCATGCTGGGCCAGGCATGGCCGCGTCTGTTGCTCTACCCAGGTGGGGTCTGCGCACTGGTTGTGCTCTGGCTCTGGTTGGCACTGCACAAACAACAGGCACTGTTGCGGAACACAAGTCAAAGCGCTTGGCTGCACTGCGTCCCACCTTTGCTGCTGATCAGCCTGCTGCCGCTGCGCGGTGCGGTCGAGCTGGGCCAATCGCTCGATCTGTTTGTGGCGCTCTGTCTGGCAGAATGGCCGCTCTTTCGGGCGCTTGCAAGCCAAACCTCGTTAAACGAACGCTCGCTCGGGCAAATACTTCAAGGCTATAGCCTTTTGATTCCCAGTCTGTTGCTTTTGGCCGATCTGAACAATTCGTTTCTGTTGGGGGCGCAAACGGCCAGCCCGATCGTTTGGAAGTGGGACAAGCTTGGTCTGCGTTGGCTGGCGGTGCTGGGCTGGCTGCTGGCGCTCTTTCCGCTCTGCAAGCTAGGGCCGTTTCAAGACGAACGTTCGCTTAGCTTGGCCGAACAGCTACGGATTCTGGCCCATCTCGCTTTGATCAGCCTGCCGCTGTTGGCCCTGTTGCACGACTATGTGTGGCTGATGCCACTTGTGCCGATCGGGCTTGGGCTAGCGGTCTATGCTGGCGAGCGCTGGCTGCGATCGCCCGGCTTCTGGCTGATCACGATCAAGCTGGTGCGCGGCGCGCTCTGGCTGGGTTTAGCCTGGTTAGCCTGCCAAGCCTTGCTAGAACGTGCGTTGTAACGAACTAGTCAAGCTGGTAACTGTTTGGGTAGTGGGGGCTGCTTCGAAGCACACAGCTAGCAGCCTGCGGTGGCGGGCGGGAGGTTGGTAGCCGTAGGCGGACGCGCTAGAAGCCTGCTTGGGGAAGGGAAGCAGCCGCTAGAGCGCTACAAGGATGCGCTTGACGGTGTATCAGACTGTTTTCAGCCGACTTTAATTCTCAAAAGATAGGCTAACAAGCTATGCTAAAAGAGAAGAGCACCGAGCCTTAGCCCGATGCTCATTGTGTATTGAGAAGCTGACAGTCGTTTAGGCCGTATCGACGGTGCGATAGCCGCCACGCCCGCCGGGAGCGAAGACCTCGGCCAGCGCGTTGATCACCGCCGCTGCGAACTGCATTTCGGCATTGAGGGTCTCGCGCAGGGCAGTGGTATCGAAGCCGTGCCACAATTCGGAAAGATCGGTCACGTTCGAGCTGACAAGCTGAATAAAGGCCGGAATAGCGTGGCGATCGGCAGTAAGATACATTCGACGCACTTCGACGGCGACTTCCGGCATGTCGAGACCGTTTTCGCCCATAACGCGCGTGTAGGCCTTCTGAACCGCCCGTTGGAACATGCGCACAAACTCGTTGTCGTTGCGGTCGGTCATGCCGTGCACAGGCACGTTGTAGACCCAAGTCAACTCAAGCGGCTCGTTGCCGATGCCAGTACGCCCCTCGGAGCGCAGTTGATGGGCCGCCGTCCAGGTAAAGGCGACCTCGACCCAGGGAGGCATGGTCATATCAGTCAGTGGTTCGGGATGTTCCGGAAAGAGCTCCGCACGAAAGGTGCGATCGTGAATATCGGGAACCACAGATTCAATAAGTGAGTGTTCATGAAGTTGGGCGGCAAGCCATGCATCTTCTAAGCCGCCAGCTAAATCGTCATAAGTTAACATGTCTTTTCTCATCCATTAGTGGGCTACAGAATCGCCCTCTATCTATATCCTATTGTACTCGTTGCCCGTCGTATCAGCAAACCAAACCCAAAAAAGACAGATATCTATCCTGGCTAGTATACACGAAGGCTTCATACGCTCTGGACAGAAACAGGTACAATACACAAATCGTTTATCCACCTTTATGCAGAGACAGCTCGATCTGCCTGGTAAAATAAGATTGTATGGGACTCACTTCTTTCAATCGTCTGCGACTCGCGATCTCACTCGTTCTTGTCGCCATCATCGTCGCAAGTAGCATCGGCGCATGCACAATCTATTCGCGCCTCAACGCCGAAGCCTTGCACTTGGAAGGCACGCCTTTCAGCCTGAGCGGGCCCTTCCGAAGCTATTGGGAAGCCAATAATGGTGCCAGCTCGCTCGGCCTACCGCGCAGCGATATCCTCTGGCGCAATGGCGAGCGCGCTCAATACTTCGACCAAGCGCTCCTGATCAGCGATCGCTGGGGCAAGATCAGCATCAGCCGTCTCGCTGAAGATTGGCAGAACGTACTGCCGAGCCAGATCGTGAGCTTACCCGCTTCTCAGCACCAAGCCAACATCACCACATCTATTACGACGACTCAGCCGCTCGAAACGGTACCGCTCACGGTCAGTGTTGGATCGTTCAAAGGGCCGATCGAGCTGCATCTGTTCGATGCCGATGGACGCGCTTTGGGAAGCTGGACGAGCGAAATACGCGCTGCATCCACAACAATCGACGTTTTAGCAGGCGGCAGTCTGGGCCAGCAGCAAGCCCTCGTCTTGATCGATGGGCAAATCGCTGCTTTTGCTCCACAGATCTATACACTCGATGCTCAAACCCAGTTTGTAAGCGATTACGAACACTTCAACCGCCTCTATGAGCTGACCCGCGACTTTGTGGCGCGCAGCAGCTTGAGCTACGAGCTCGATGGCGAGACGGTTCACGGCTATCGCTCGCCCGATAGCAATCTGCTCTGGTTGCGCGATCACGCCTATCAAGCGCGCATGGCCCGCTACTTCGATAGCGATATCCGCAGCCTGATCGACGCCTTTCGGCGCAGCCAACAGCCCGACGGCAGCTTCCCCGACTATCTCGACCGGCCGCAGCTTCATCTGCCCGCCCAACGCATGACGGTCGAAGCCGATGTCGAGTATCTGTTTGTGCAAGCGGTCTATGAGGCCTGGAAGGCGACGGGCGACGATGCATGGCTGCTCGAAAACCTGCCAGCTATGCGAGCCGCCATCAACTACACCATGAGCGATCCCGAGCGTTGGGATGCGGAAAAAGGGCTTGTGAAGCGCCCCTACACCATTGATACCTGGGATTTTGAATACGGCCCGACCACTACCAGCCCCGACGATGGCCAGCCCGCGCCACGCCACTGGATCGACGAAAACACGCGCTGGAGCATCTTCCACGGAGACAATACCGGCTTGGCCTATGCGCTCTATCTGCTCGCAGATGTGGAAGAGCGGGTTGGCGATGGCACCAACGCGGCCCGAGCCTGGCGCGCCAAGAGCCGCGAGATTATGAAAAACCTGAACGATCTAAGTTGGAACGGTCGTTTCTTCACCCATCAGGTGCCCTACGAGCCCTTCGAGATCCCGGGCGTCGATACTGCCGCTCAGCTCAGCCTCTCGAATGCGCTCGCGCTCAACCGCACCTACACGCTTGAGTCGCACCAAGCCCGCTCGATCATCGACGAGTACTACCAGCGTTACCTCAATCGCGGCGAACACTTTGCCGAATGGTACAGCATCGATCCGCCCTTCCCGAGCGGTCATTTCGGCCTAGCTGGTCGCAAAGGCGAGAATCCGGGCGAATACGTCAACGGCGGTATTTTGCCCTTGGTAGGCGGAGAGTTGGCGCGGGGAGCTTTTAGCTACGGTATGGAGAGCTACGGCTTCGATATTCTGACGCGCTACACCAACCTGATCAGCCCGACCGAGACGACCTACCTCTGGTACTACCCGCTCGGCAATCCAGGCGTGTCGGGGCCAGATACGCTCGCTCACGACGGTTGGGGCGCGAGCGCTATGCTGGAAGCGCTGATCGAAGGCGCGGGCGGAATCGAAGACAAAGAGTCACGCTTTGAAGAGGTTCAGATCTCGCCACGCTGGACGGCCGTTGACAAGATCAGCGATCTGCGTTTGATCACGCGCTACGCCGCCTCCGACGGCTACGTGGCCTATCACTGGCAGCGCAGCGAGAATGGCATTACGATCTTCTACACCGGCTCGGGCTCAGAGTGGGAATTCCGCGTTCTGATGCCGGGCAAACAGCCGCCCAGCAGTGTCACCGTCAACGGCGAAGCGGTCGAGTTCGAGATCGATAAAAGCACAGGCTCGCGCTCGGTGGCCTTTGAGGGCGAGGCGACCTTGGCAGTGATCGAGATCGTCTGGTAGCCTAGCGCAAGATAATCGTTATGGCGAAGTAGCAGAGCACCGCAACTATCAACAGCATCAAAGCCCAATAGCGCGTATCCGCTGCGCTCGCTTGGGGCTGCGAGGTCTGCTGATCTCGATAGTGTTCGGCGCGCGCTCGTTCCTCAGCGCTTACGGCCTGATAGCGCTGCGCCCGCTCCCGATCCGCATCGTTTAAAACGACTCGATCGGCCGACACGCGCTCGCTCTGCAGGTGCTGTTCCAGCTCTTGGGGAGAAGGCTCTTCGTAGGACTTGGCTTGCTCGTGCCAGTAGTCCATACTTCTGGGACGATACAAGCGAGGCTCTACTTGGCCAGAGATCGTGCCCTTTTTCTGCACAAGATCGTAATATCTGCGCTCTAGCAGCTGAAGCTCTCTAGACAGCCGATCGATCTGCAGCGCCATCGCACCTACCGTCTGATAGAGCTGTTGCTCGTAGGCGGACTGCTCTGTTCGCGATTGAGCCAAGTGCTGAAGCTCTCGCAATTGTTCGCGAAGCTGATAAGAACTCTGTAGATTAGCCATGCTCTCTCACATTTTGTACAACCTATTTGCAAGTATATACGTGAGAAAGCCTCATAAAGTCGCACGAGGAGGTCTGTTGTCAACAGGCCTCCTCGTTTGCTTTAGCTCAAGCGCCAGCACTTCCGCTCGCTCGTTTCATGCATATGGCGGATAGGCTTCTAGCACCATTCGGCTGCTAGCGCGTCCGCCTTCGGCTATCAACACTCCTTCCATCCATTCGGCTTGTAGCCGTCGGCGGGCGTTGCCCGCCGACCCAGCCGCGCATACAGACGCGCGGCGTGAAGTGCGAAGATCGCTCGCTCTAGAAGCGCTAGTATTTAGCTAACAGGCCGCCATCGACTCGATATTCAGCTCCAGTGATAAAGGAGGCCCGCTCGCTGGCGAGGAAGAGCACCAAAGCGGCGACCTCTTCGGGCGTTCCAACCCGCCCCAGCGGATGGCCACTGCCCCAATCGCCCAGCACCTCTTCGGTCGGACGGCGGTCGAAGAGATTAGCCGAATGGCGCAACATAGGCGTATCGATCGAGCCAGGACAGACGCTATTGACGCGAATGCCTTCGGGCGCGTAGTCGAGCGCCATCGCACGGGTCAGAGCCAGCACGCCGCCCTTGCTCGCGGCATAGGCCGCCACGTTCGGCGCGGTAGCTAAGCCTTGCACCGAGGCGATGTTGACGATGGCACCGCCGCCTCGTCGCCGCAGCTCTGGCACAACAAAGCGCGAAACCAGATAGACCGATGTGAGGTTGACGCTCAAGGTCTTGTTCCACAGCTCGAGACTGGTAGTTTCGATCGTGCCGTAGGTTTGAATGCCAGCGTTGTTGACCAAAATATCGATGCCATCGAAGGCCGCCACGGTCTCGCTGGCGATCCTAGCCGCATCGCCCTCGTCAGAGACATCGGCGTTGATGGCGATCGCTTTGCCGCCCCAACTCTTAATGCTATCGACAAGCTGCTGCAGCTCTTCTTGATTACGATCAACCGCCGCAAGAGACGCACCTTCGCGCGCAAAGGCAAGCGCAGCCGCTCGCCCGATTCCGCGCGCCGCGCCCGTTACAACGGCAACTTTTCCTGCAAAATCCATAGGGGAGCCTCTTTCCTTCGCTCTAAAAACGATGCTGCAATGTTCTAAACAAGCCCAACCCAGCTGATCTCGCGCTCTAAGGCGAAGGCAGCTCGCAAGACGGTGGCGTCATCCCACGGGCGGCCCGCCAACTGAATACCGTGCGGCAGATTGCCCTCTCCAACACCGACCGGCACCGTAATCGTCGGCCAGCCCAAGGCGTTAAAGGGCGCGGTGAAGTTGGTCGTCGTCGGAACACCCAGAGGCGGTGCGCCGAAGGGGATGGTGGGCGTGCTCACTAGGTCGACCTGTTCAAAAAGCGCATTGCACTGCTGACGCAACACGTTACGCACTTGCTGAGCGCGCAAATAAGACTGGGCACTGTAGGCAAAGGCAGCTAAAACGCGCTGACGCATAAATTCGCCGTAGTCATCGAGGTTGCTGCGCAGATAGGGCTCGTGCAGCGATGAAGCCTCCATGGCAAGAATCGCACCGTTGAGAATGCGCAAGGCATCGATCTGAGGCATCTTGATCGGAACGATCTCAGCTCCGGCCCGCTCGAGCGCCGCCAAACCCTTCTGCCAGATCTGGCGCGCTTCGCTGATCGTGCCGCCAAAGTCTGGCGAGCCGTCATCTTCGACCAAGCCAATGCGCAGGCCCTTTACGCCCTGTTCCAGATTGGCGGTATAGTCGATCTGTGGCCGCTTGCGAGTACGAATGTCGTTTGGATCGTAGCCAGCCATGACGTTCAACATCAAGGCAGCATCGGCAACACTGCGCGTCATCGGGCCGAGGTGGTCGAGCGACCACGAGAGCGGGAAGCAGCCCGCCAAGCTCACTAGGCCATAGGTCGGCTTGAGACCCACGATGCCACACTGAGCGGCAGGCATACGGATCGAACCACCGGTGTCGCTGCCCAAGGCTCCCAAAACCATGCCGCTGGCGATCGCCGCACCCGATCCGCTGCTCGATCCGCCCGTATCGTGCTTGAGGTTCCACGGGTTGCGGGTCGAGCCGTAGTGGGCATTGTTGGAACCTGGCGAGTAAGCGAACTCAGACATGCGGGTTTTGCCGATGATAATAGCACCCGCCTCTTCCAATCGGTCGACCACAAAGGCGTTACGCTCGGCCACGTTAGCAGCCAAGATCTTCGAGCCAGCCGTGGTCGGCACACCTTTGTAGTCGATCAGGTCTTTGATGGCGATCGGTACGCCATGCAGTGGACCGCGATAGACACCTGCAGCGATCTCGGTTTCCGCCCGTTGGGCCGCCACTCGCGCTTGATCGGCTAACACCAGTTGGAAGGCGTTCAGCTCGGGATCGCGCTCGGCGATCTTGGTTAAGGTCTGCTCGACCAGCTCGCGCGGCGAAAGTTGGCGAGAATGGAGCAAACCAGCGATATTGGCGATCAAGCCCAGTTGAGGTCGTTCCTCAAGCTGAGTGTTCTGCTCTTCAGCACCACTCGCTTGCTCAAACTGCTCACCCCAAGCTCCCAACGTGTCTGGTATGGTGTCGGACGTCGTATCGGCGACCAGCGCTTCAAAGTCATTGATCCGCTTTAAAAAGCCCTTCTCAACGATTCCTTTCATGTCATCTTCGCTGAAAGGAATATTTGCGCCACGCAAGTTGTTCCGCAAACGTTCAAAAACATACGCTGCAAGAGGAGATTCGCTCATGGAATTGCCTATCACTTTTTAATAATTTTGTAGAAAGAAAAGACGAAGGGAGACACGAGCCATTTCGCACCTCGATGCGGATACAGCCCGATTTGGCACTATTCTACCATGCTTGCCTCGTATCCAAAGTGTGGTATCCTAGGAACGCTCTAAGTTAGCTTGTCCTGACATACGTCCAGAGCGACCACTGAGCCACCATGTGTAGTAGGGCATTCTGGATATACTGCCCATGAATAAACACCTGTGTCTCCGCACGAGCCGCATCAACGAAGCTGTCAGGTCTTACCTCTTGTGAAGGAGTAGCAGAGATCCATGTCAACTTTACAACCTGTGCGCGTTGCCGTTATCGGCGCTGGTGGCATCGTAACTCACGGCCACATTCCCAGCCTACGCAGCCTCGAAGGCGTAGAGATCGTTGCTGTCTGTGATACCAATGCTGAGCGCGCCGCAGCTACTGCAGAGAAGTTTGGTATTCCAAGCCACTATACCAACTGGGAAGATGTGATCGCTCGCGATGACATTGATGCCGTCACAGTTGGCGTTCCCAACAAATTCCACGCACCTATTTCGTTGGCTGCCTTCCAAAGCGGCAAGCACGTTATGTGCGAGAAGCCTCTGGCAATGAACGCCAGCGAAGGTGCAGAAGCTGTTGCCGCTGCTGAAAAGGCTGGTAAGGTCTTCGCGGTAAACCTAACGAACCGCCATCGCCCTGATATTTCTGCCTTGAAGCGCTCTGCTGAAAATGGCCGCTTCGGCGACATCTACTACATCAACGCCCGCCTGATCCGCCGTGCTGGTATCCCCGGTTACGGTAGCTGGTTCACCCGCAAGGAGCTGGCTGGTGGTGGTGCCCTACTCGATATCGGCGTGCACTCGCTCGATATGGCGCTCTACATCGCAGGCTTCCCCAAGATCAAGAGCGTCCACGGCGTAGTCACTGCCAAGCATGGCCCCGAAGGCCGTGGTCTGGGCACTTGGGGCTTCGATCACTTCAAGAACGGTGAATTCAGCGTCGATGACTTCGCCAGCATGAGCCTGCGCTTGGAGAACGGCGGCGTGATTAAGGTCGAGGTGACTTGGGCAGCCCACGCACCCAACGAAGAGCGCTTGCAGATCTTCGGCGACAAGGGTGGCGCTGATCTGAGCGCTGATCGTTACGGTGCCAACACTCCGGTTCGCTACTTCAGCACCGTCGATGAGGAAGAGCTCGATAGCACCCCGAAATTGGGCCCGAACGTTCCGATCATGGCCGTCTCGTTTGGCCGCTTCATCGATGCGATCCGTGGCAATGGCCGACCGGGCGCAACCGGCGCAGAGGCTCTGCAAGTTCAGCGTATTCTCGACGCTGTCTACCGCTCGTCGGAAGAAGGTCGCGAGATTAGCCTCTAGGCTAGACGGTTTCTCCTCTAGTGCAGCGGCGTGGCTGCTGCACTAGAGGATGTCCCTACAGAATTGAGCGAGTTATGCCCGAGCGCACCAACAAGGTTCTTAGACTTCCTCCGGCTTTCATTGTCATTGGGATCCTCCTTTTTTTGCTAGCGCTTTTTCCTCGAACACTAGGCCTCAATGACTTCTTCACAACCGACGAAGCCTACCACTGGATCGACCGAGTTGGCGGTTTTCGCTATGCGCTCAGCAAAGGCCGCTGGAGCGAAACGCTTCTGACCGGGCATCCGGGCGTCACCATTATGTGGCTCGGCACAATCGGCTACTGGCTCGAAGATCTCTGGCGCTCTTGGGGAGCCTTCGATCAGCTCTCTCGCCTCGAGCACCTCGCCTGGCTGCGCTTCCCGGCCGCGCTCTTCGAAAGCATACTCGTACCGTGCGCCTATCTGATCTTACGCCGCATCATCAATCCGCTCGCAGCACTGTTTGCGGCTCTCTTGTGGGCTACATCGCCCTACATGATCGCCCACAGCCGCCTGCTTCACCTCGATGCGCTACTCGCATCATGTGTGAGCTTCAGCCTTCTATGTCTGCTTTGGAGCCGTCAAGCCGCACTCGATAAGGCAGAAGAGCAAGAGGGTGAACCGAAGGCCTTTCAAAGGCTGCCCTTTCTACTCTCGGCCATCTTTGGCGGTCTTGCGCTCTTAACCAAGGGGCCGGCGCTTATTCTGCTGCCTTGCATCGGGCTCAGCTTGATCTGGCTAGTGCCTGCGCCCAACTTCTTTCAGCGAATCTGGCGCGCCAGCCTGGCCCTAGGAGCTTGGCTTCTAGGGGCACTGCTGTGTGTGTTTGGCCTTTGGCCTGCACTCTGGAGCACACCGATCACAGCGCTTACACGCTATATCGAAGAGATCACCGCCAACGGTGGGCGACCCAACGGCGACGGACAATTCTTTCTAGGCAAAGCCGTCGACGATCCTGGACCGCTCTTTTATCTGGTCGCCAATGCCTTTCGCGCCACACCCGAGCTCTGCCTCGGCTTGGTCTGCTTTCTGGTCTGGCTGATCATAGAGCTGCGTGCGCGCAAGCTCAAACAGACGCTTCAAGCGCCTCAGCTGCGTTCGCTGCTTATTCTTGCGGGTTTTGTGCTGTTTTGGAGCGCCGTTATGACGATCGGGCCAAAAAAGTTCGATCGTTATGTGCTGCCAACCTGGCCGAGCCTGTTTATTCTAGCGGGGTTCGGATTAGCTTGGGGCAGCGAGAAGCTCGTTACGGCCATCAAATGGCCTCCTGCCGCTAAGTATCTATGTGCTCTACTCATTGGTCTAGTTGCACTAATTCCAAATATCTTGTACCATCCTCACTATCTCAGCTATTACAATCCGCTCTTAGGTGGAGGCAAAGTAGCCCAACACAACCTCCTGATCGGTTGGGGTGAGGGAATGGAACAGGTTGCGGCATTTTTACAGAGTCGTTCTGACCTAACATATGCACCAGTGGCTTCGGCACTTGGAGCGACCTTACGGCCTTTTCTGTCTATTCCAGTCGAAAACATCGACCACGTTGGACGCAAACCAGTCAATTATGCAGTGGTCTATCTGGAATCGATCCAACGAAATGCTTACCCCGAGGTCTACGAGCGTATTCGTAACACCCTTCCGATCCAGCGGATTCAGATCCACGGTATCGACTATGCCGAGATCTATCAGGTACCACGCCCTTACGACTACCCGCTTGATGCCCAATTCGGCACAGCGATCCATTTGTGGGGTTATAGTTTCAGCAACAACAACGATAATAGCCTAACGATAACGCCATCGTGGGACGTACGCGACCGCATCGATGACGATTATATGCTGTTTGTGCATCTGATCGACCAGCAAGGCAACAAAATCGCCCAGAGCGATCTCTCTCCGGCTGGCGATGGCCCCCCAACGAGCACTTGGGAGGTTGGGCAACAAATCGCCGTTCCGATCAGTCTCTTCCCTGCAGAAGAGCTTAAAACGGGCCATTATCGGATTATCATTGGTCTCTACCATCCCGAAACATGGGATCGTCTTGAACTTGTTAGAGGCCCTCATTTCGATCCAGCGATCGCTGGTGATAATGCCCTTCTATTACATGAGTTTCAGATCCCCTGAAACCAAACGTGCATAGGAATAAGGTAAAAGCCCTTCGTTTTCCTGTGTTACTGTATCAATTGTGCTTATTGCTTTCAAAAGAATATCATCTCACAGGATTGCATAATGCTTAGTCAAAACAATACTCGGATACCGCGTCAGTACTGGGTAGAAGGTTTCTTCTTTAGCTTAATCGTAATATTAGGTACATTTTTACGTTTTTTCCGTCTCAATGCTCGTGGCTTTTGGGGAGATGAGGTATGGACCGCAGAACGAAGCGTTCTTCCCGTATGGCGTATCATCACCGAATATATTGACTTACCTGGGCCTGTTTATTATCTTTTAGCCCATTTTTCACTAAAAATCATCGGTAGAGAATACGCTGAACTTGCATTGCGTTTACCCTCTGCCATAATTGGCTCGCTTTTAGTTGTTATCAGTTATTTCTGTATCCGCCATATCTACAATAAATATATCGCATTTGCAGTCTCACTCCTAATAGCTGTCTGCCCCTATCTTATTTGGTACTCGCAGGACGCCCGTTTCTATTCAATTGTTGCTACAGGTCTCTTCGTCGTTTGGTATGCTTTCCGCCAAATGATCGTCCTTAAAGAGCGCAAATATTGGTATTTATGGGTCGGAGCTAGCCTTTTTAGTCTGTACACGCAACCACTTACAACAGCTATCGCTCTAGTAAGCTTTGGTATTGTAGGCGTAATCTATAGCTATCTCAATACAAAACAATTCAAAAGTATTCTGCCCATTGTTGTAGGAGCGCTCACTATGGCAGTGGGCTATTCTCCCGTTATTATAAAAGTCATTTATGCCCGATTAGTGGGCGGTTGGTTCGGGAATTATGTTAACTTCTCCCAAGGCCAAGATGTCTTTGCACCAACATTAGATAATTTCTCATATCATCATAACCTCTTTATTAGCTCCATCATTAGAGGTTTCTCTTCCGATCATGTGCGCTATATCTTTTTAGTTTGTGCATGTATCGGTATTATCTATCTCTTTTACAATAAACAATGGTTTGACAGCCTTTTAGTGCTTGTTCCTTTCGCCGTAGCCTATTGTATCTTTGTATTCCTCCGTCCAGCCAACGGTTTCGGAGTACGCTACGTTATTTTCCTCCAAGCTCTCTATTTGTTGGTAGTTGTGCTTGGCATCCATGCCCTGATCTTATTCCTGTTGTCAAAACTAAAAGCACTGAAGAGCGACCGTATTCGTACCGGTCTATCGATCGGTTTACAAGCTCTCGCTATTCTTCCCTTAGCGCTCTCGTCGCTATACATAGTCTATCTCGGCTACTACCACTTTAAGCCTAACGACTGGCGTTTGATTTCAAACTATATCAAAGAACATGCGCAGCCGGGTGATGTACTGATCGGCTCGAGTTGGGCGCTTCCGGCTATCAATTGGTACTACCGTCCTTCAGATATTGGACTTATCCAAGTAGGTGATCACTCTAAGACCGCTCTGAAATACCTTCAAAGCGGCAATCGCATCTGGTTTGTCAATATTCACTCTGTTCAGGGTCAATACGGTGAAGAGATTCTAGAAGCGCTAGATCAGCTATCACTCGGAGAGCTATATGGCCCAACAGACATTTTGCCAGTCTACATGGGCTACTATCCCCACTCCGAAATCATAGCTAGCTTGTTCACAAGAGATGTGGGCTATGGAAGCGCACACTATTTTGCAGAGGTTCCCACCGATAACCCTGACATTACGTATCGTCACTTTAACCCGGGCGACTCAACACAAATCTATCTCCACACCCAATCTCAACAAGGTCGCATCCTGCAAGTCAGCTTCCTTGATGGGCCGGATCGCAGCATCCGTATCCAAATCGGCAACTATTCTTGGGAGATCGAAGGCGGAAAAGTCGGCGGCTGGTATATCGAAGATATCGAATTACCCGATGACCTCGATACCTTCCTGCCTATCACGATCACCTCGCTGGGCGAACAAGCTAATGGCATCAGCTTCGTACGAGTAATCGAGCCAGGATCAAAGCTGCTCACCGATGATCCGCGTAGCGCAAGGTACTTCAAGGAAGTTGTATGGGACCACGATCCAGATCATCCCTATCGCCACTTCAACCCGGGCGATACAACATCTTTCACCTTACGTTCGTCTCTGAAGTTGAATCGCAAGCTACAGATCTCTTTCCTAGATGGTCCCAATCGCGCTATTCGTATCGATATCAAAGATCATACTTGGGTGATCGAAGGTGGCAAACGCTCGGGCTGGCAAGTCGAAGAGATTGAGCTCCCCGATGATCTCGACCTTGAGCTACCCATTACAATTACATCGCTAGGCACATCTGCTAACGGTATTTCGTTTGTTAAGATCGCATACCCCAATAGCGAGACCAAAAGGGTTATACAAAACGAATATATTTTTCCCGATAGCGTATCGTCCGACAATCCCGAGCTGACCTATCGTGAGTTCGAGCCCGGCGATACTGCCAAAGTGCCTTTGCAATCGTATACACGTAAGAATCGCGTACTTCGGATTGGTTACTACAATGGGCCAAATCGCGAACTGCAGATCGGCGTGGGCAACAACCTTTGGCGCATTTTTGGTGATGAGAATGTCGGTTGGACCTATAAGGATTTCAAGCTCTACGACAACCTAAACCACAATCTCGTCATTCATATTAAGTCGCTAGGCGAGGAAGCCAATAGCATCAGTTATATCAAAATCATCGAGCCGATCGAATCGCTAGAGGAAGATGGCTACCAAGATAGTACTACCTATCCGAACGCGCAAAGCTCAGTAAACCCATAACAGGTCAAGGGCTTATAGCAAATCCGTTAGATCAGTTCAGCACTCTGGCGGCTTGGTCTCTTCCCCAAAGCGGGCGGCTAGCGCGTCCGCCTACGGCTACCAACAGCTCACCCGTAAGCACGCTGTTATAGCTGTGAGCCGAAAGACCACCCTAAAACCCAACGATTCAAGCGGATTTCGTATTATCCACATCGGCTGAACGCCTTGTGTTTTTGGCCTTCGGTAGAGAAAAGCGAAGCACATACAAAAAGAGTGCTTGAGGAGCCTATCCACAAGCACTCTTTTTATCGTCTAATACCAAATCCGTTCAAAGACTTGTGTTCTTTCGACGAAGGAAAACCAAAACTGGGGAAAGAGTTGTGCGAAATTTCGCGCGATCGCGCGAAATTTCGCACAACAAAAATAGTCAAGTTCCGCTCTGCCGAAGGCCAAATAAAAAGTGATCAATCGGATTTGGTATAAGATCAAGCTATGATTGTATGAGCCGAAGCAGTTAGGCTTCTACACTTGCTAAACAACGGATCGCCGCTGGCAACTGAGCCACCAAAACCCAGGTCTGCCCGGCATCGCCGCTCGAGAGCAAGCCGCCGCTTGTGCTACCCGCCCATGCTCGCCGTGTTTCGAGCGCATCAGGGACGATCGTTGTAATCATACCGAGCTGCTCACTTGGAAGCTGAGCAGCATCCCAATGGATACCATCGTCTTCGCTGCGAAACAACAACATACCACCGGCGCCAGCGCCTAACAAGCTGGCGGGTCTGCTTGCCAAACGGGCATAAGCGCTCGCACCCGCAAGGCGAGGATTCGTCAAGGGCTGCGGGCCAAGCCTCGTCATCACCTGCAAACCGACCGGTTCTATCGGTCTCGGATCGCTCAGCCATGTTTGACCGCCATCGAAGCTCTGGTAGGCTGTATCATCTTTCAAACGAATCTGAAGCGTCTCACTATCAGAAGCGCGCACAGCAACTATCGGGGATTGAGCTTGGCGAAATGGAAGAGTCTTCCACTCTTTCGTCTCGCTATCTAAACAAAACAAACCCGCATCACTCCCTATATAGATCAAGCTTTTCATTGGTCTCTCCTTTCGCGGCTAGCTCGCTTGGTCGATCATACCAAATCCGGTTGGTCGCTTCGTTTCTTTCTGGCCATCGACAGAGTGGAACTTGACTATATTTCGTTTTCCCGGTTGCGAACGTGCACGCCTGTAAGCGGATTTGGCATCGGAGGTGCAATCATAAAAGCAGAGACGTGCTAGACACGTCTCTGCTCCTTACTAGCAAATCCGTTTATCTCGTTGCGTTTTGGGCGGCCCTTCCACAGAGATAGATACGACCTCGTTGTAGCGGGTAAGCTGTTTGTAGCCGTAGGCGGACGCGGTTTAAACCTTCTTTAAGGGAAGGACTATACCGCTTGAGCTCTAAGTAGGTGCCTCTCAATGCGCGAGTAGCGTGATACTGTTTACAAGACACGAGAAGCAGCTTGTACAGGAGCTTAGGAAGGCTGAGGCTTGCGCGACGAGCTGCCCTTGCTGTGTTCAAGCTCCATTTTATCGAGCACAGCATTCCACAGCTTCATGCGCTCGCTATCTCCACCCGCATCTGGATGATGCAAGCGCGCCATCGCTTTGCGAATAGCAGCCAGCTCGGTCATGCTTAGTTCGAGCGGCAGGCGCTGAAGTTGTGCCTCAGGCATCATTTGGGCATGCTGTATCCGCCCGCGCAAAAGTTCGCACTCGCGCGCGAGTTCGGTATTTTCGCGCATCGCCTCGACAAGATTCTCTACCGTTTTTGAGTAGGCTCGTGAGATCTCGGCATGACGATCTTGCTCTTTTTTGATCTGCCGAAGAAGGGTGCGAATGGTTCCACGCGCTTCGCGCAGTTCATTCTGCAACCATTCAATGTTGCTCGCCTGAGGTTCTTTCAAATCGTCGTATTTCATGACCTTAATGGCCCATACAACTCTGTTGGCTAAACAAAGTCCATTACGAATAGTTGTGAGACAGGCCCCACACTGTTGTAGCTATCATTCTGCTCACTCAAACCGCTCAAGCACAGTTTCAAGAACGGTATCGTATTCCAATCTACACTTCCAGAGATCGCTCGTGCTAGCGCTGCTGGAGCCGCTGCGCCTGACGCGATTGCCAATCAAGCCGCAGGGAATAGATGGTGTAATAGATTGGGAAAATGAGCGATGATGTTAACAAAATAATACGCAGTTGATCGGTGAAGAATAACGATAAAACAAGCGTAATGCCCCAATAATACGCTAAACTGTAATTTAAGAGCTTAAAACGTGGAAAGCGCGTAATGTACAAATAGCGCGTTGGAACAAACACCAAAATCGATAAGACCACGATAATAAGGGTGTTTACCCACTGAGGCCATGCTAGAACATAGAAATAAAAAGCGATAATATTCCAATAGGAAGGAAAGCCTACAAAAAAGCCCTCATCATCGATCTTAGCTTGAACTTGGGAGAAGCCAAACGCACTTGCAATGAGCGGTAGCGCGCCCCAAAAGACAACCGGCGACAAGAGCAGATCAGCCCGAATCAGAAACAGCACCGGCAAAAAGACGTATCCGACATAGTCGATCACGTCATCCATGGTGCGTCCATCGAGCTCTGGCACACGCTCCTTCACATGGGCTTTGCGTGCCAAAATACCGTCAGTGGCATCGATAAACGTCGCCAACAACATACAGAGAAGCGAAAACTCGAAGTTTGGCTCTGGCTGCAATAATGATACAGCCGAGGCCAACAGCAAAATCACCGCCGATGCTGTATAGGCATGGACGAGATACGCAGCAACTCGTTGTGATTGCATAGGCCTCCTTACCCCAACAATTGAAGTTTATACATACTATGACCTCAGCTCACCGTGTATATCTATTATAATCGTTCTTGACAAGTTCGATTCGCGAATCTCCCGCGCTGAACTCGCCAGCTTCAGGCATGAACCGTTGATACATATCACGATGATCGCTAGCGTGGTTTTAGGCGAATGCTTTCCAAAAGTTGAGGAAGTATCTGAGGGCTGCCTAAGACCATCGGTTCGGAACTGCTTTGGCCTAACAACATGGGCTGAAGATCGATCGGCTGCCCTGACAGACCAACTGCAAGACCACCTGCCTCTTGCAAAATGCACAAGCCCGCCGCTATATCCCACAACTTCGGGCGGCCTAACAAGGCCCCAATTGCACTGCCACGTGCCACATAACAAAAATACGATCCTACACTCCCCAACGATCGCGTTTTACCGGGAAAGCTGATCGAATAGTTGAGGTGAGCCTTCGATGGGGTCGCCAGCCAATCGTTTCCGCTGATCTGCTGGTCGGCTTGAACACGAATCGGATACTCGTTCCAAAAAGCCCCCGCACCTGTTTGAGCCCAGAAACACTCTTCAGTCAGCGGCATATAAAAGAGCCCGGCATAGGGCTGACCATGATGCAAGATCCCGATCGAAATACCCCAGATCGGCAAGCCGGCCACAAAAGCAGCTGTGCCATCAAGCGGATCGATCACCCAAACGAATTCGCGTTCGGCATGATCGCTGCCCTGTTCTTCACCTAAAATACCATGATCGGGATACCGAGCCGCGATCCGTTCGCGCAAAAAGCGTTCGATCTCAAGGTCGGCCTGGGTTACAGGGCTATTATCAGTTTTGTTCCAAACTCGAGTATGGTTAAAGTAGTAACGTGCGATTGCCCCGCTCATTCGCGCCCACATCTGCACTTCAGCAAGGTCGAGGCCTGTCATGAATCAGCTCCTATGGTATGATACAAAAGATGTTAAAACCATTATAGTGGCTAAACGCATATGGGTGTGAGAGCGCCGATGTGATTGGTGCGAGTGCAATCAACCTGAAGAGGACGAGGGGGAGCATTCTGGGCAAGTGCGCATCCCAAGCGGATGCTATCGTTAGACAATACGATACTCACCATCAGCTTGTTGTCTGATGGTGAGTCGTGCAGTCCTACAATGACTTATGAGGGGTGGTTACCTTCAAGCCAATCTGAGCATAGAAGCTTGTTTCTACTGATACAAGCCTTCTAGAGACCTTCAGCCTCCAGCCACACAGTTACAGCCGCATCGTCTGCATCGGGATTGCCTCCGGGGATATAGCGGTAGCGTTCGCCATATCCTTCCATAATACGATTGCGGAGCGCTTCTGCTTCGGGGCTTGGATCAGTATCGTGAACAGCCACCACTTCACCCGTCTGAAGATCTAGATAGTTGCTATGTTCTGCACTGGTTTCTGCTAACGCAGCGCGAATTTGGGATCGATTATATTGGCCGGACACCGTATACTCTCCTAGGCACTGAGTGTACCCTATACGTTCTTTAACGACTGTCAGCACATACTGTCAGCTACCATAGATGGTACACGATGCAGCGTAGTTGCGCAAGTAGTATAAAGTGTTCCAGAAGACATAAAAAAGCATCTTTTCGCTATCCTACAACTGAATACCGAAGAGGTTTCGAACAATAGCAGAGAGTTTAGATATCCAGAAGGATCACAATAGCCATAAGCTTGCATCGTATTTTCGCGATGATAGCTCTGAACGAAGTAAAGGCCACAGCACGCTTATGATCGACCGCATTGTTAGCACTTCAAGCCATCTCTATCCGAGATCTTTAAGATCCGCTAAGATTCAGTATGCTCGAACACAAGCTAGAGGATGCAGATACTACGATTGAAAAGTCGTAAAAATCCTCTAAAAAAGTGTGGCAACCTTTTTTCTTTTCCTGCGTATATTTGTTAAGTGGAGAACCAGCTCATGCAGCAGCTTGGTGAAGAGACACAGTGGATCCAGGCCGCACTACAGGGCGATCAAGAAGCTTTTGCTCGGCTGGTCGAGCAATATACTAGCTCGGTGTTTAACTTGTGTTATCGCATGCTAGGCAGCACTCACGATGCTGAGGATGCAACTCAAGAGATCTTCTTGCGCGTCTATGCCCGTCTTGGAAGCTATGATCTCAATCGGCGCTTCTCTACCTGGCTCTTATCAATAGCATCAAACTTTTGCATCGATCGATTACGACGCCGGAAGTTTGCTTGGGTCACGCTGGAAGACACTGCTTTTATGTTACCGAGTAGTGAAGCTGGCCCTGAACGGAGAGCACTTCAGCGAGAACGAGCTGATATTATTCAGGCTGCCTTACAGAGCATACCGAGCCAATATCGTTTAGTTCTCGTTCTACGCTACTGGCACGATCTGTCCTACAGCGAGATAGCCACGCTTACCGGACTCTCCGAAAGTGCTCTAAAAACGCGTCTTCATCGAGCACGCAAACAGCTCGCTGAAGCACTACAAGAAGATGGAGCAACATTATGGGACGTGGAAACAACAACGAGTTAAGCGAAGCCGAAGAACGTGCAGCGCATGAAACATTTCAAGCGTTACTCGAACGCTATGGAGAACCAAAAACCCTCAATCCTCCAGTGAATTTAGCAGCTCGCATCACGAGCCAACTTCCCAACGCTCGCCCAGCCGAGATCCTTCGTCGCGAACGCCGTCGCCTTCTCGGCCGCAGCCTTCTCCTGTGGGCTATAGGCCTGACGTGGCTCGTACTAAGCGCCCTCGGACTATGGGGAATTATGGTCGATAGCAGCTTACCTGCATTGCTAGTTGGTGGCCCACAAACTGCTCTAGGTCATGTCGTACTAGCAATAACACTGGCTGCAAAACCACTTTTTGCACTTTTTTCATCAATTAATCTGCTGGTTTGGGTAGTTGGCCTTGTGACAGTCATAGCCTTAGGCTGGGCTTGGTGGAAGATGCTCACACAAGTTCAACCTATGGTGCTTTCGAGGAATCAGCTATGAATCTGTTGTTACGCGCAAAACTGCTCTTTGCGCTTATCGCTACACTGATGTTACTTCAGGTTGAAACAAGCTATGCCCAAGGAGAACCTGTCGAACAGGTGATATACGTTGGGCCAGAAGAAACTATCGAGAGCAATGTTTCAACCATAGACCAGCCAATTATCATTGATGGCATCGTCAAAGGAGATGTCACCAGTTGGAGCGCAGACATCACAATTAATGGTTATGTTGAAGGTGATGTCGTAAGCTACAATGGTGTCATCACGCTCAAACAAGCCGCTCAGATCGATGGGAACGTGCTCACCGTAGGCGGATCGATCGTCTATGAAACGGCTGTGCCGCAGGTAGCGGGTCAAATTATCGAAGGCGCCCCCGGCGGCAGCGCCGTCTTTGGCTTGGTCGATATTATTCGCCCCTCATCGGCAAACAACGCCAATCCGGGCGATGCTATCCTACGCAACGCCTTTACCTTGGCAGGAGCACTCTTACTGCTGGCGCTCTCTACGCTCATGAGTCTGCTCTGGCCGCATCGCAGCGCCATAACCGCACAGACCCTGCGCACATTACCCATGCGCTCGCTGTTGCTTGGCATAATTACAACAGCCCTGCTTGCACTTTTAATTGTACCTATCAGCGGCCTGTTAACAATCTCTCTCGTAGGTCTTCCAATCCTTATACCCTTATTGCTGCTCTTACACATTCCCTATGCCTACGGCTTAACAGCGCTTGGTCAGGTTATCGGACAGCGCATGCTTCCCAAACAAACCGAATTTGCCACCCCAGCTGGCATAGCACTTATTCTCTTTCCGATCGTTATATTAAGCTTCTTCTTACCAATTATAGCGTTGCTGCTCTTTTATCTAAGCGCAAGTAGCGGCCTTGGAGCAGCGCTGCTCAGCCGATTGGGAACCCTCCCAATCCGTCCTCAAACCCAGAACCTCCTAAAAACCTGACAATTCTAATATAATTCATATACTATACAGCGACTTTTAATTGACACTGGTGCTGGCGCAATCTATACTGAATGCGTAGCACCAGTTGTGTTTTTATAGACGCTATAACACATCTTCACAATCACACGCTCGGCGCCACCCAAACGCTCACCCACACTGGCGATCTACCCCTTCTACAACAAGAAGCTCAGAGCAAAAGCGATCTCGTTCGCCTACTCGATCTTCAAGAAGGCGTTTTAACAGCACAGTGCTAAGGCTGCAACGCAACTCAACATCCATCTTAAGCTGCCAAAGCCTAGTCATAACGAAACCGTTTGCTTCGTTCCAGGCTTGGGCGGGGAGCTCTTTACCCCAAACGTGGCTTTTGGCGCGTCCGCCTACGGCTACCAACAGCTCACCCATCACCCAACGTCGCTATCTGCATGGAAAGGCCATCCCAAAACACAATCAAACGGATTTCGTATCGCATCAGCAAAACAAATTACAAGCGCATCAACCGCATATGATAAAAGTCTAAGCCTGCCGTAGAGGCATGCCTAGGCCTCGGGCGAACCAGAAAGAACATCTATGGCAACAGCACTTATCGAATGGGAAGAGGCGATCATTGCCGCGGTTGATCAAGTCGGCCCAGCAGTGGTCAAAATAGAAACCGGACACAGCCAAGGAGCTGCCCAGCAAGTTGGGCTCGGTTCGGGAGTTATTTACAGCAGCGATGGCTATATTTTAACCAACGCTCACGTTGTTCAGGGGGCGAGCAAAGTCTATGTTCACCTGCCAGATGGGCGCAGCATGCCAGCTGGAGTAATGGGCAGCGAAGCGCAACAAGATCTGGCTGTGTTACGGGTAAGCGAACGCCATCTGCCTGTAGCCCATCTCTATTCTGGCAAGGTGCGAGTCGGGCAGTTGGTCTTAGCGATCGGCAATCCCTTTGGCCTCGATTTTACCGTGACAAGCGGTATGATCAGCGCGCTCGAGCGCAGCCTGCCAATCAACGAACAGAGCAGCCTCAAGCATCTGATCCAGACCGATACATCGATCAATCCGGGCAACTCGGGCGGCCCCTTAGTCGATATCCATGGGCGCGTGATCGGCATCACCACTGCGATTTTGGCCTACGGCCAAGGCATCGGTTTTGCCATTCCAACCAGCACCGCCTACGAGGTGATCGACCGAGTCTTAGAACGCCATCGACGAGGCATCAGCCAGAGCGTCCTTGGCATCAGCGGAATCGATGTGAACCTTGAAGCACAAGCGATTCAGAATAACCATCTGCAACAGCGTAAGGGTGTGCTGCTGCTCGAAGTAGCCCCACAGAGCGCCGCCGAACAGGCCAGCCTGCGCCACGGCGATATTCTACTCTCGCTCGAAGATCAGGTTATCGATTCGGTACAACAGCTCCGAGCGACAATTCAACAGCTTCGTGGTCGTAGCCCTTGGCGGGTGAGCTTCCTACGTCAAGGACGCCAGCGCAGTGTCAGTCTTATTCCGCATAGGCCAAGCGCATAGATCCCGGCACAATCGGGGAGATTTGGCTTTCCAGACCTCCCCGATCAGCTCATTTCATCTTCGATCGCCAACCGACAACAGCGGCGTTAATTGCAACTGATCCCAGCTTCTATTACAATCAAACTAGGTTTCTAGAAAACTGGAGGATTATTATGATTTCCATAGCACCGCACGTAGCCGCTGCGCTCGAAAATAAACAAGCAGTCGTTGCGCTCGAAAGTACAGTTATCTCTCACGGTCTCCCCTACCCGCATAACCTCGAGGTCGCCTTAGCGCTCGAAGAAGAAGTGCGCGCTGCTGGGGCAGTTCCTGCAACGATCGCGGTGGTTAGCGGCGTGCCAACGGTTGGCATCGATCGTGCTCAACTGGAGCATTTCGCCCAAGCTAAGGATGTGCTCAAACTGTCGCGTCGCGATATCGCCTATGCGATCGCTATGAAGCGCGACGGCGCGACCACGGTAGCTGCAACCATGGCTCTCGCCGCAGCCGCAGGCATCGACGTATTTGCTACGGGCGGCATCGGCGGCGTCCACCGAGGCGCCTCGCAAAGCTGGGATATCTCCGCCGACCTGACCGAACTATCCCGCACGCCGGTCTTAGTGGTTTGTGCAGGTGCAAAAGCCATTCTCGACTTACAAGCGACCGTCGAGCAGCTCGAGACCTTGGGTGTACCGGTGTTGGGCCTCGCCACCGACGAACTACCCGCTTTCTATAGCAAGAGCAGCGGTATTCCGCTCCCATGGCGTGTCGAAGATCCAAAACAAGCGGCAGCAGTGTGGTTGGCAGCCCGCCTCGAAAGCAACGCTGGCCCGACCGGAGGCATGCTGTTGTGTGTTCCGCCACCCAGCGAGGTCGCTCTGCCCTGGGACGAAGTGGAACAATCGATTCAGCGCGCCCTAGCCCGTGCCGAAGCCGCTAACGTACGCGGCCAAGCTGTCACACCTTTCCTACTGGCCGCTATGGCCGAAGAGACTCATGGTGAGAGTATGGAGACCAACATCGCCCTCTTGCGCCAAAACGCTCGCGTCGCCGCTCAAGTGGCCCAAGAGATCGCCGCCTCCAAATAGTCCTCACACCAACTCCGCTTACAGACGTACACGCTTGTAAGGCAAAACAGAGCTGTGAGCGATTTCGCGCTGTTGTGCGAAATCGCTCACAGCAAAAAGTGCCACGTTCCACTCTGCTGCAAGCCACAAGCCATAGAGTGATCAACCTAATTCGCTATCATACGAAATCTGTTGGTGTCATGGGGGCGGCTTCGCCAGCGCGGGCTAGCCCATCTGGGTGGCGGGCAGGCTGTTGGTAGCCGTAGGCGGACGCGCCAAAAGCCACGTTTGGGGTAAAGAGCTCGCCGCCAGAGCGCTGATGTTTGCAAGCGAATTTGCTATCAGCTGCAACAAAAACCTTATTTCTTACGTCTATATATATGAATGGTAAATAACGTTGCACCCATGCTCAGCGTCTGTGTTATGTTTGCACGCATTGTCTGCGAAGCCCATAGCAGCAAACATGTTAGAAAAGTATTAATATTCCTGAGATTGTGAAAATATCTACTTGACATAGCACAGGCGACGCGCTACAATTAAATTAGAATTTTCTTGTGAAAGTTCTCTTGTTTGTGAAAAAAGCAACGATTGTATCAGAGCTGATTGTTGCTTTTAGCATATATTATGTTGTAAACGGGCTAGGGCCAAGTCCGTTGGGGTCTCTGCTGAAGCATCAATTGCCCTATCAGCTTCTCTCCCCTAAAGCCGCGTCGCTGAAGCGCCTGCGGAGTGGCACCCCGAATGAATAACGCGTAGCTGAGATATATATGAGGGTGTGGCTCCTTCTTGTCGGAAAGAAGGAGCCATACTTTGTCTCTAAGGGGGAAGGTATGACTGAGAACAAAGATCAGAGTGTAGTCTGGGAAGTGGACGACCCCCGCCTTGTTGAAGAGCCTGAGCAGTTCGACGATGTTGAAATGCTTCTGGCCGAGACACGCGAAGAGCAGCCAACAACTGGCAACACTTCTATTGATGCGGTTCAACACTATTTACACGAAATCGGCAGAGTTCCGCTTTTGAACGCTGCTGAAGAAATAGAGCTCGCTCAACGGATTGAACGGGGCGATGCAGCACAGTTACGCCTTCAATCTGATGAAGAGATAAGCGACGATCTACGCGCAGCCCTCGAAGCCGATATTCAGAGCGGCCGCGAAGCTCGTCGGCACCTGATCCAAGCCAACCTGCGTTTGGTAGTCAGCATTGCCAAGAAATATGTGGGGCGGGGTCTCAATCTGCTCGATCTCATTCAAGAGGGGAATATCGGTCTGATGCGTGCCGTCGAGAAGTTCGATTACCACAAGGGTAACCGCTTCTCAACCTATGCCACTTGGTGGATCCGCCAAGCCGTTACCCGCTCGTTGGCCGAGCAAGGGCGCACCATTCGCTTGCCCGTGCATATGAGCGAATCGGTTGGGCAGGTTAAGCGCACCGCCGATCGGCTCTCGCAGTCTTTAGAGCGCCAGCCCACCGCCGAAGAGATCGCCATCGCCTTAGGCCAGCCGACCGATCGCATTCAGCGCATATTGGAAGCTTCGCGCCGCCCAGTCTCGTTAGAAATGCCTGTTGGCGAAGAGGGCGAGCATACTCTCGGAGACTTTCTGCAAGATACAGAAATGCCTTCGCCGACCGAGTTCGCCTCGCAAAAGCTGCTGCGCGACGACTTGGCCAATGCCTTGGGCCATCTCAACGAGCGCGAGCGTCGCATCATCGACTTGCGCTATGGTCTCGCCGATGGTCAGCGCCGCACTCTTGAAGAGGTCGGTAAGGCTCTGGGCATGACCCGCGAGCGTGCCCGCCAGATCGAAGCCGAAGCGCTGCGCCGCTTGCGCCAGCCCGAGGTCGGTCAGCACCTGCGCGATTATCTCGACTAAACTTGATCCGCTGTTAAGGACAGAAAAGCCGGAAGGTCGCTCGACCTTCCGGCTCTTTTCATATAAGCTATAAACTAATAGCGGCTGTTGCCACGAGAGCTGGCGCCACGCACCTGCTCGAAACAGCTGCTACAGTAAACAGGGCGATCGCCGCGCGGTACAAAGGGAACCGTTGTCTCTTGACCACAGTTCGCACATTCTACCTTGTGAGCGATACGCTCGCGAGGAGCATAGTCGCCACGCCCACTATTCGAGTAGCCGCCCGCGTTGCCTAGGCCACCGTTCTGCTTGCGCGCCTGACGGCACGGGCCACAACGAGTGGGCTCGTTGGCAAAGCCTTTGCTCGCATAAAATTCTTGCTCGCCTGCGGTAAACACGAACTCATTTCCACAATCCCGACACGTCAAATGTTTGTCTACGAACGACATCCCCGCTAACCTCCTTGAAATAAACCCTGTTGGTCGCCATGGTTAGCGTGCAGCGTTGCGTGATCCCCTCCCGCAGCGGGATCATGGAGCACCAGTGCCTACCGCCTGAGCCAATGCCGTACCATTGCTGAGAGTATACACTATCTTTACAAATTATACAATCCCCCAATTTCGCTCTAGGAGTAGCTAAAAGACCATTTCATGAGAAATATTCCAAAAAAGAGCCTGCCTAATGCGCAATTAGGCCTTTAATCATAGGCTCAAACCCACACACATAGATGTGCGGTCGTAGCACAGCAAGGGGCGCAAAGACATACAAATGGGCTGCTGTCGCATAAACAGCAGCCCAAGAATCCTAGCTAGACGTTCTCATTCGAACGAAGCTAGTTGCCTAACTTCGAGCCTAGACGCCCACGGTATCCCACGAGCGAACGCCTTCGGTGTTCACATCCTCACCATCAAGCGGCAAGGGTTGTTGACCAGCTTCTCGCAGGGCCTTAGACGCCGCATAGCAGAAATCGCGGAAGAGCGGGTGTGGGCGATAAGGTCGCGAGAGGAATTCGGGGTGGAACTGACTCGCCACAAACCAAGGATGATCGCGCAATTCGACGATCTCAACCAAACGACCATCGGGCGACTCACCACTCACGATCATGCCAGCCTTCTCGAACAGCTCGCGATACTTGTTGTTGAATTCCAAGCGGTGGCGGTGGCGTTCCATCACCATCTCTTGGCCGTAGGCGGCAGCTGCCTTGGTACCAGGTTTCAAGACACAAGGATAGACGCCCAAACGCATGGTGCCACCTTTGTCGACGATATCGAGCTGATCGGGCATAAAGTCGATGATCGGATGGGGGGTGTGCGGATCAACTTCGGTAGTGTTGGGTTCGTTGCTACCCATGATCCAACGGGCGAAGCTGATGGTGGCGCATTGCATACCTAAACACAGGCCGAGATAAGGCACATTGTTGCGGCGTGCATAGTCAGCTGCCATAATCTTGCCCTCAACGCCACGATAACCGAAGCCGCCCGGCACAACAATGCCATACACATTGGCGAGTAGCTCGTCTGGACCTTCCTTTTCGATCTGTTCAGACGATACCCAGCGAATATCAACATCGTAGTTGTGATACAAGCTGGCATGACGCAGCGATTCGGCTACGCTGATGTAAGCGTCTTTGAGCTCAACATATTTGCCCACCAAGGCGATCGGGATCTTGGGGCGCGGCTGCTTGATATGTTCAACCATCTGACGCCATTCGTCCAGATCGGGCTTTTGGGCATTGAGGTTCAAGCGACGCACCAAGTAGTCGCCCAAACCAGCTTCCTCCAAGACCAACGGCACTTCGTAAATCGTCTCGACGGTCTGCACCGGAATGACCGCATTGGGCTCCACATCCGAGAAGAAGGCGATCTTATCGCGAATCTCCTCAGAGATCGGCATGTCGGCGCGGCAGAGAATCACATCTGCTGAAATGCCTACACCACGCAGCGCCATAATCGAGTGTTGGGTCGGCTTAGTCTTGAGTTCATCGGTTGAGCCGATATGCGGCAACAAGGTTACGTGGATGTAGAGCACATTATCGCGCCCGACATCGCGGCGCATTTGGCGTATGGCCTCAAGATAGGGCAGCCCTTCAATATCGCCAACTGTTCCACCAATCTCAACGATCACCACATCGGCACCGGTTTGGCGAGCCACAGCACCCATGCGAGCCTTGATCTCATCGGTGATGTGGGGGATCACCTGAATAGTGCCACCGAGATAGTCACCACGACGCTCCTTCTGAATAACAGAGGAGTAGATCTGGCCGGTTGTAATATTGCTAAGACGTAAGAGGTTTTCGTCGATAAACCGTTCATAGTGACCAAGGTCAAGGTCGGTTTCAGCGCCGTCCTCGGTAACGAACACTTCTCCGTGCTGATACGGCGACATCGTTCCTGGGTCTACGTTCAGGTATGGGTCGAGCTTCTGAATCGAAACGCTTAGACCACGGCTCTTCAGCAAACGTCCAATAGAAGCGACGCTAATACCTTTACCAACCGAAGAGGCCACTCCACCTGTCACAAAAATGTACTTTGTCATTGTGTTCGTCACTCCTTAAAGATGTATGAACAGCGGTTATTCCGTCGTGTTCGTATCGTTACTGTTCAGGCTAAAAGAAGGGGTCGCTTAGCCTGCCGGCTGAGCGACCCTTACCCGTTCCCTAAATTACCAATTGCATATATGCTTTTCATCATGTTGATCATGATTCAGTCACATTATCTTCGAAATTAATAGATTCATTCAAGAATAGTTTGCATTCGAACTATTCCGATGTATCATTTGCTAAAAAGAGTCTTTTTGGCTCCTTTGAACTATCAAACAGAGATTTTGCTCTGATCTCTTACAAGTTGCAGTCGTTGACCCTTTAGCAAGCAATATTTTCCGAATATATATGTTGTTTTTTATTCTCGTAATCATTTTTTGCTCGGTTGCGTAGAAGAGCTTTTTTCATTCCTCATTCTATGAACCGATTTTCACATATTATGTGAAACGCTTATAGAGTAAAACGTTGGTAATATCATTTTTGCCAATCTCAGAATCGATTGTAATCAAGTGGTAATTTCCAACTATTACCCATAGCAAAACAAAGAGAGAGGGGGAAGGTTAGGCACCTCCCCCCTTGTAGCTCTTTTCTTGGGTTATGAAACCATCAAGGAATACGTCTGTAGTACCCTTAGTATGATAGTAGTATCGCTTCTGAATATAAAACGTGCTGCTATCATTCACTTGTCGCATGATGGTTAGGCTTATAACCCCCTACAGTATATGCTACATCTCGCAGGGCCAAGCGACCCCACAGATTAAGGTTCTCAGTTGTCTACGATTACTTTTGAGTCGACCAACGGTCAGTTAAAAGTCCTCTAAAAGTAACCGTTTCGGTATGTCTCTATGGTAACACACTTTTGGATTTTGTGTGTCAGCATTATGCACTTATCTGCATGATAACAAAGCGAGCCTGTTCTTCCTCACCGGGCAGATTCGCCGTTGTGACGCTAACTTTCTCTTGCGGCTCAATATCTTTCAGACCAAATTCGTGAATAAATTTGTTCAGCAAAGAGCCTTCGCTGTCGGGCTGCGCATTTCCGTACAGCATAGGGATAACCATGCGCGGCTGGATCTGATGAATGACATTTTGAGCCGCACTCACCGAGAGCGTATCGTCGTCGCCAATGGGAACAAACAAAACATCGACGCTACCCAGCGCCTCGACCTGCGATTGGCTCAGTTCATGAGCTAGCGCACCAAGATGGCAGAAGACCACATCGTCGATATGGATAACATAGGCGGTATTAAAACCTTTGAGCTTGCCCTTTTCGTTATCACGGAAGGTGCGCACCCCTGTGATCAGAATACCGCTGACTTCGTATTCGCCCGGGCCTTGAATCGGGAAGACCGATTCACGCATGGGTTTTACGGCGGCGACATTGTTATAGGCAGGATCGTCGTGACTGACCGTTACAATATGAGCGCCAGGGCGGCCGATATCCAGTCCAATAGAGCGATCAAAAGGATCACAAAGGACGATTCCGTCACGTCCGCGCAAGCGGAAACAAGCATGTCCGAGGTAAGTAATATCAGGCATAGGATATGTTAGATCTTCTTGTTATGTGTTAGGCGATTCACGATGGCAGTATGAGGGCGATGTCGTTTTTACAATTCATCGTCTGGCTCTGCGAGCTCTGCACGGTCTGCTGCTTCACGAAGCTCAAGCCATAGGCCATCGATAACTGGTCGGATCACATCGAAGCTAAAGCCTCGACGCTGAAGATAACCGCCCATACGGCGTTGAAAGGTCTGTTTGTCTGGCGATTGTGCATATTTTCGCAGCGCTTTACGAGCTAGTTGCCATGCTCCCGAGCTCTGATCGCCAACCAGCTCTTCATCGCGAACGGTAGCCTCAATCACGTTGCGATCGATCCCCTTGCGACGTAGCTCATCGCGCAAGGCTTGAGTGCCGCGAGGCCGTAAGATCTGGCGGTTTTCAACCCAATAGCGCGCAAATGCTGCGTCGTCAACGAGGCCTAACTCTTGCAAACGAGCCAGCGCCGAGTCGATCGCCTCGGGCGGAATCTCTTTGCGCGTCAGCTTTTCGCGCAGCTCGGCAGCGGAACGTGGGCGCGAATCGAGATACCGCATCGCGAGTTGGAGCGCTTTGTTATGGTATTCGGTTGCGCGCAGACGAAGCCATGCCGCCTCGTCGAGGACTTTGCCAACATACAGCCCTTCTTGCGCAATCGTGTTGAGACTGACGCCTAAGGCAAACTCGCCGTCGATAAAGAGATTTACGCGCTGGCTTTCGTGCGCTTGTGCTCGCAGCGCAGTGATGGTTCCAGCCGCCATAACAACACCTCTGTCCAAAACACAGCGATCGATGGACGCTGTGGATTGAACCATGTTACCATACTATACAGAAAGCCGCAGCACATAGGCCAGAAACCTACGCGCTGCGGCTTTCGTGTGTATCACTATTCTTCAAACAGGCTGTCTTCGACGCCGTCGTCGTCCTCTTCAGCATCGCTGATAACAGGTGCCGGAACCGCGCTGGTCATAGCTTGGGCACGAATAGCGCGTTCGATCTCGTCGGTGAGCGTGGGGTTCTCTTTGAGGAAGGCCTTGACATTTTCGCGGCCCTGGCCGAGGCGATCTTCACCTAAATAGAACCAAGCACCGCTCTTGCGCACGATTTCGAGCGCAACCGCTTGGTCGAGAATATCGCCGACTCGGCTAATACCCTCGCTATTCATAATATCGAACTCTGCTTGGCGGAAGGGCGGAGCGACCTTGTTTTTAACAACCTTGACGCGCGAACGCGAGCCGATCGTCTCTTGGCCTTGCTTGTAGGTCTCGATACGGCGAATATCAAGGCGAACCGAAGCATAGAATTTGAGCGCCTGTCCACCAGTGGTGGTCTCGGGCGAGCCGAACATCACACCGATCTTCATACGCAACTGGTTGAGGAAGATCACCAAGGTGCGCGACTTGCTGATCGCACCCGAGAGTTTGCGCAGCGCTTGGCTCATCAAACGAGCTTGCAGGCCAGGCAGCGAGTCGCCCATATCACCTTCGATTTCGGCGCGCGGCACCAAAGCGGCCACCGAGTCTATCACGATCACATCGAGGGCGTTCGAGCGCACCAGCGCTTCACAGATCTCGAGGGCTTGTTCACCTGTATCGGGCTGCGAAACCAGCAGCTCGTTGATATTCACACCACAGCGCTCGGCATAGAGGGGATCAAAGGCATGCTCGGCATCGATAAAGGCGGCAGTACCGCCCATTTTTTGGGCTTCAGCCACAACATGTTGGGCAAGAGTCGTTTTACCGCTACTCTCTGGGCCATAGATTTCGACAACACGGCCACGAGGCAGACCGCCGACACCTAGGGCGATATCAAGAGAGATCGAACCCGTTGGAATGACTTCGATCGCCAGACGGGTGCTAGCCTCACCCATCTTCATAATCGAGCCTTTGCCAAACTTGCGGTCGATCTGGCTCATTGCTGCGCTGAGCGCCTTCTCTTTTTCAGGCGAGATAGCCATCGTCTGCGTTCCTCCGTTGTTGGTAGCCACTCGTAATACTCCTTACATACTCGTATTATAATACACAGGAACCAGCTGAAGCCCCTTTTCAAATCATCAATATTTCCAGCCTATATGCGTTTGCAACGTACTGCCAAGAAATATCGTATTGGAACAGGGATCATACCAAATCCGTTTGATCACTTCAGTACTCTGGCGGCTTGATCTCTTCCCCAAAGAGGGTCGCTAGCGCGTCCGCCTACGGCTACCAACAGCTCACCCGTAAGCACGCTGTTGTAGCTGTGTGCCGAGAGACCTCCCCAAAATACAACGATTCAAGCGGATTTCGAATCACTTGTTCTACGACACACAGGTAGTAGAACCGCCGTGTAGGCAGATATGAACATCTGTGCTTATTGTACCATACCTAGGGCGAATTGCAAGACATTTTTGCAAAAAATGTGAGACAGATTCGTGAGCTTCTTGAGGGAAGTGGGCTTTTGCGGTGCTGAAAAGGCTCTGGTATAATAACGTCTGATACGGATAGACGGTACGTGAGAAGACCGTTTCCTTGGAGGCGAGAGGTTTATGGGTCATCGAGTTGTCGTGACGGGTATGGGTGCGGTCAGTCCTCTAGGGCTGGATGTTCCCACCTTATGGAAAGGTATCGTAGAAGGTCGCAGCGGCATTGCTCCCATCAGCTTGTTCGACCCAAGCGGGTTAGAAACAACATTTGCTGGTGAAGTCAAGGGCTTCGACGCTACTAACTATATGGACCGCAAGGAGGTACGCCGTTTCGACCGCTTTGTGCATCTGGCTGTTGCAGCCGCGCGCGAAGCGCTGCGAACCGCCGAGCTGACGATCACACCTGAGAATCGTGATGAGATCGGTGTGTTTATCGGCAGCGGCATCGGCGGCATCGATACCTTCGCAACCCAATTGGAAGTGATGCGTGCGAAAGGTCCTAGCCGCGTAAGTCCCTTCCTTGTGCCCGCAATGATCACCAACATGGCTGCGGGCGTTGTATCGATCGTAACAGGCGCTCGTGGACCCAATATGTGTACTACGTCGGCCTGTGCCAGCTCTGCCCATGCGATCGGCGAAGCGGCAGAGACGATTCGACGCGGTTGGGCCAAGGCGATTATCGCCGGTGGGTGCGAAGCGCCGATCACCCCAATCGGTGTAGCATCGTTCAATAGCATGCGTGCTCTCTCGACCCGCAATGACGATCCAACCAAGGCATCGCGACCGTTCGACAAAAATCGCGATGGTTTTGTGTTGTCTGAAGGCGGCGCGGTATTAGTTCTGGAAAGCCTCGAACATGCGATCTCGCGCGGAGCACCGATCTTAGCTGAAGTGCTCAGCTATGGTTCGAGCGCCGATGCCTACCATATGTCGTTGTTAGAAGAAGATGGAAACGGGGTTGCTCGTGCCATCAATGCAGCGCTCAAGCATGGAGGGATCGGTCCTGAGGATGTCGATTATGTCAACGCCCACGCGACAAGCACACCGGCTGGCGACCCGATCGAAACACAAGCGTTAAAAACGGTCTTTGGTGAACGTGTCTATAAGATTCCGGTAAGTTCGAACAAATCGCAGTTTGGTCACTTGTTGGGCGCAGCAGGAGCGATCGAAGCCATTACAAGCATTTTGGCGATTCGCAATAACCTGTTGCCAGCTACGATCAACCTTGACGAAGCTGACCCGGCTTGTGATCTCGATTATGTGCCGAACACACCACGCCCAGCGAAGATCGATACGGTTGTGAGCAACTCGTTTGGTTTTGGCGGTCACAATGTTGCGCTTGTCTTGCGACGCTATGTCGAATAAGCAGCGTTGAACAAGTTCATTACTACTCCAGAGCCGAGAACCAACCCACATTCTGGTTCTCGGTTCTGCGTTTTAACTCAAAACATAAAACAGACTATATCTTTGTGAGATCTGCGGCTCTGGCTCGCATATGATACGAAATCTGTTTGAATTGTCGGCTTTGGGAGAGAGCTTTCGGCACACACTACTACCAGCCTCGTTTGTTGGGCGGGATGTTGGTAGCCGTAGGCGGACGCGCCAAAGAGCTTCTTTTTGGGGCAAAACCTAGCCGCCACGATCTGAAGAAAGCAAGCGGAATTTGTTATAACAAGGAGAGACGAGCTTTCAAACTCTACGATCTGCTCTGTATCCTTCCTAACATAGCGACTGGATTTGTTTTGGTTTCGCTGTCTATAGAGAACTTCAGCATTTGATAGTGCTAGAGAAGCGTACCTAAGGATGCACATCAGCAGGTAGAGATAAGGATAGATACTATGGTAACACTCGACGAGGTGATGCAAACCCTTCAGGTTCAATTTCGCGACCAACGCCTCTTGAAAAGCGCACTGTTGCATCGCTCATTTGTGAACGAACGGCCACACGAGACCGAATCACTTCCTTCCAATGAACGACTTGAATTTCTGGGTGACGCTGTTCTCAATTTCATTAGTGCGAGTCTGCTCTACACACGCTTTCCAGACAGTTCGGAAGGAGAATTAACCACCCTTCGTACTGCGCTTGTCAAGACGACGACCCTTGCCGACTTCGCCCGCGAACTGCGCTTAGGCGAATTTGTGCTTATCAGCATGGGCGACGAAGAGATGACCAATGCCCGCAACCGTCCATCGCTGTTGGCTGATGTGTTTGAAGCGGTTTTGGGCGCGATCTATCTTGATCAAGGCATTGAAGCAGCACGAAAATTTGTAGAGCCCTATCTCGAACGTGCGCTGCAGCGTGGCACAACACCCGACTACAAAACGATCCTTCAAGAGCGGATTCAAGCCCTACACAGCAAAACCCCCTACTATCAGACAGTCAATATCACTGGTCCCGACCATCGACGGGTCTACACAGTTGAAGTTTTGCTTGAAGAAAAGCGTCTCGGTATCGGCACGGGCACCAGCAAGCAAGCAGCGGCCCAACAAGCAGCTCATCAAGCGCTGCATGCGCTCGATTCAAACAGCGGCTAACAAGCGAGCGCGGCTCGTTTCGCGCCAAGCCTCATCGCTTGGCTGCCGCAGGCTTATAGCTAGACAGGCACCTCTTCATCATCTTGCAAAGCGGGATGCAAACGTGTCGTTGCGAGCCACGCTTCAACACCTTCGCTGGTCAAAACACCCTTCTCGGTTACGATTCCGGTGATTAAGGAGAGTGGGGTAGTATCGAAGTAGTGGTTTTTGACCTCAACTCCTTCGGAAACTGGCTTCCAAACCTGAGTTGCGGGCCACCAGCGCTCTTCGGGCGCGTGATAACCGGGGGGAAGAAACTTCTCACTTCCACATAAGGTATAAATTGGAACCTGGCTCTCGCTCGCGGCTAAAGCCAATCCGTAGGTGCCGACGCGATTCACTAACCCAGCACTGCTCAATAAGTCGGCGCCTACCAACACCAGTTGCGACTCACGAACAAGCTTGAGCGCAGTAGCATCGCTTACGAGCGTTACGGCGATTCCGCTCTCTCTCAGCTCTTGGGCTTGGGTGCGGCCCTCATAAGCAGGACGACTCTCGCTACAGATCACGCTGAAGCGCCGCCCTGTACGCTGGGCATGACGCAGAGCCGCACGCACAGTGGTGCTACGCCCGTGGATCAAGACCTGAGCACCATCGTGGATCAAAGGTAAGACCGCGGCCACAATCGCATCTTCATGCACGCGCAATTTGCGACGAAAGGTATCAGTCGCTTCTCCGACCGCCTTCGACATAGCCCCCGGCGACTCGACTGCTTCTAAATTCCACAACACTTGGTTGACGAGATTCACAATCGGAGCCATCGCTGGTTGAGCACGTATCAAAGCCCAGCCTGTAGCTAAAAGTTCGCGTCGGAAGGCCTCGGGCGAGGCTGCTGCACCCATTTTAGCGCGCTGCAAAAGTACATCTGCGGCTCGCTCTGCCAATTCAACGGCACTTGTCGTCGTATCTGCCGCAATATCGGCTATAGTCTTTTGAATATTCACGGAGAAGGCTCCTTATAGATACGCGATGTTTCACTGTGTACTTTCGCACAATACAATCTTCTAGCGGCCTAACATCTAGGACGTCTATACACCGCTTAACGAGCAGACTTTCAACAAGGCTAAATGCTTCAAAAAGACATCATAAAGCAAAGCCAACAATAATGAAAGCAGGCGTGACCTCATCTTTACGATGGTGAAAGTATAAATAGCTTCAGCAAGAGAGCGCAAGCATCCATGCTTGTTAAAAGTTGTTCGTTTACTATTCAAACATGTTACTTCTACAACTTGTAGAGGTGGAGCAATTCATGCGATTGTATGCGAAGAAAAGCGCTTATAGACAGACAGTCGCGATACGCTTACTACTGAGATACAACAGAACGACGGAAAATGGAAGACCTCTCCTACGCAAGTCTTCATTGTCCGTCGTTCATTTACAGGCGCTCGTTATGGTTTACTATACCATTGTTTTGATTTTTTGGTGCACATTTCCGCACCATATTTGTCGCGTTTTGTTAACCATTCGTATGTTAGGCTCACACAAGTAACGCGCCCACGCGCTTATGAAGTGCTATCAGCTTCTTTCTGGAACAAGGAACGAACAACTCCTTGGAGCCGATCGATATCGAATGGTTTCGGAATGTAGGGATTACCGATCTGGCCGATACGAGCTTGAGTTGTAGGAGCGAGAATATCACCAGTAACAAAGATCATGTGATTAGCGAGTTCCCGATTGCGTTTTGCAACCTCATCATACAGATCGAAACCGCTCATTCCGGGCATCTTCACATCGCTAATAATCAGATCAAAGGGCTGTTCTTGCAAAGCTTCAAGAGCAGTTTCTCCACTCGTCACTACAACCGGTTTGTGACCGAGATCGTTCAAGAGCCGACCCATAAGCCGACCAACGGGCTCTTCATCATCAACCACCAAGACCGAATAAGATTTCGTGGGCTCTTCTGGTTTCGGAAGGGCTTCGCGAGGTGCTTCCTCTTGATGCTGATCGTTTCTCAAGGGTAGCTCAACATACATGGTAGTGCCGACGCCCACCGTACTCTCGGCCCAGATCCGTCCGCCGTGTTCTTGAATGATACCAAAACAGATCGAAAGGCCCAAACCTGTGCCTTGGCCGATCGGTTTTGTTGTGAAGAAGGGATCAAAGATGCGGCTCACATCGCGCTCGGGAATGCCCACACCAGTATCAGAGATATCGACGATCAAAGAGGTACGCGTCGTCATATCGGGGCCTTGCACCTGCTGCTTGCGTGTGCGCAAGGTCAGCGTACCAGGAGTACCACGAGCCACCATGGCTTGGTGAGCGTTGTTGATCAGGTTCAAAAAGACCTGCTGCAACTGGTGCGGATCAGCGATGGTATTGGGCAAGTAGGGATCGGTCTGAATATCAACTTTGATATTATCGACGCGCAACTGGTAGGCACGCAAGTTGAGGGTGCTTTTCACCAGTTCGTTAATATTGACCATCACCCGCTCGGGTTTGTGTTCGCGCGCAAACAGCAAGAGATTCTGAACGATGCGAGCCGCTCGCTCCGACTGCACATAGATATGTTTGATATCTTCGCGCACATAGTCGCTGAGCGACTTCTCGCGTAAGAGCAACTGGGCATAGCCACTGACGCTCGTCAGCGGATTGTTGAGCTCGTGAGCGACACCGGCCACCAATTGACCCAAAGCCGAGAGCTTTTCGGCCTGCATCAGCTTCTCTTCGAGGCGGCGGCGATCGGTGAGGTTACGCGCGATACAGTGCAAGCCCGGCTCAGAAGCGCCATCGTCCATCAAACGAGCGCTCACCTCGAGGAAGATGCGGTCTTCATCGCGACGCAGCATCTCTAACTCAAAAGGTGCGAGCTGCACTCCGGTCAACAATTGCTTAAAGCCAGCTTCGATCTCGGGCCATTGGCTAGGAGGGCAGAAGCGACTGAGCGGCTGCCCACGCAGTTCATCGAGCGAATAACCGGTCAACTGCTGGCCCGCCTTGTTGATGCTGACGATATTGAGCTGCGAATCAAGCGTGAAGATCAGGTCGTAAGCATTAGTGAAGAGATCTCTGTAACGCTCCTCAGACTGCTTCACTTGTTGATAGAGCCGAGCGTTTTCGATCGCGATTGCGGCATAGTCAGCCAAGGCAGAAAGCAGATATTGGTCGTTATCGGTGAAGACCCGATCAGAGATCTGGTTATCGACCGCCAACACGCCGATCACATGCGAACCAACGATCAAGGGCACCTGAATGATCGAATGGACAAAAAAGCCCGTTTTGACCTTCAGCACTGAACCGTTAGAGGACTTGTCGAGGCGAATGCTTTTGCCCGTGCGCACCACCTGTCCAGCCAAGCTATCGTTGATCGGCATACGCAAGTGCTGGGCACGCTGTTCGCCCATATTTTTAGCGGCGCGCAGATACAGCTCGTCGCGCCCTTCATCGCGCAGCAACAGAAAGCCTTCTTCGGCCCGCGTGATATACACGCCCGCTTCGACGATTCGCTCGAGCAACTCTTCAAGGCCCATCAGGGCGCTCACCGACTTACCGATGCTGTAAAAAACGGTAAGCTCCTGTACGCGCTGTTGCAAGTTGCGCAAGAGGCGGTCGCGCTCACGCTGGAGGCGACGCTCGCGCAATGCTTGGTCGATGACGCCACGAGCCTCGGTATCGCTAAAGGGCTTAATAAGGTAATTTCGCGCTCCCAGACGGAATGCCTCAACCGCAACGCCTTCAGAGCCATGGGCAGTCATCAAAATAACTGGCACGTCATAGCCTTCTTGGGCGATCAGTCGCAGAAGGTCAAGGCCACTAATATCGGGAAGCTGTAAGTCAAGCAGAATAAGATCAGGCAGTTTTTGGCGCAAGCGGGCGAATCCCTGGCGGCCAGTATTCGCGATTTGGGCTTTAAATCCCAATTCAGGGAGGACATAATTTGCCAACATCGCGCAGATCTGCTCGCTGTCGTCAACAATTAAAATCTCTTCCATATCCCTCTGCTCTCAATGCTGTGGAAAAGACGTGAAAAGCAAGCCAATGAACTTAGAACGAAGCCTCGTGCAGATCTGAAGTTGTAGCGAGTGCAGCTCAAAGAGGCAAAACCCGGTCCAGAGCTACTATTTACTACAATTTTCTCATTTTACAATGAAGCACTAGGCATGACAAGAGGACTAAACATGCTCCGTTCTCTATGATCAACTATAGTTCTAGGAGATTTCAATAGGAAAAAGAGCACCTTTAGAATAGTTCCTCTTCACGTCTCGACCACACACCTATCACACCGTTCTTTCAACACTCGGAACGGGTGGCATCCCTACACCAAAAGGATTCGCACTTCCCAGATGGATTCTGTAGCTCATAGGATGATAGCTGATGTGGCAAATCGTCTGTTACAATGCTACCTTCTAAGAAGCGGCTTAGGGTCAAATAAACCTAGCTATTAACCAGTATAGCACCTTGCTCATTCTTACGGTATCGGCTATGATGCAAACAACGCACGGATCGGTCTGTCATAGTAACTGGTAGTTATGTCTACTATTTGTATCTTAGGCGATGTTAATGCCGACCTTACAACAAAACTGGCCGCTTACCCACAAGAAGGTGATGACAGCGAGATCTTAGATATTCGATGGTGTAGTGGCGGTGGTGCAGCAAACTCCGCAACCGCTTTCGGCTTGTTGGGCGAAGCAGTTCGTTTGTTGGCCTGTGTAGGCAACGATCCCGCTGCCGCCATCGCGCTGCAAGCAGCCACCCAAGCCGGCGTTCAGCTCGATGCCATTCAAAAGCATCCCAGCGTCGCCACAGGCGTTTGTATTGTCAGCGTTAGCCCATCAGGACAACGGACCTTCTCGAGTTTCCGTGGAGCAAATGTCGAACTTGATGGAAGCAACTGGGGGGTCGAGTGTTTTGGAGGTGCGCGTCATTTCCACCTGAGCGCCTATGCTTTGCTAAGTGGTAAGCAACAAGCTACGGCACTCCACTGCATCCAGCTTGCCAGACAGCATCAAATCCCTGTATCGATCGATCTGTGTACCTTATGTGTTCGTCACCAAGCAGATTTGGTACGACAGCTTTTGCCGTCATTTGCACTTGTGTTCATGAACGAGCAAGAACTCGCGCTTCTGCATCCCGATTTACCTCAACATGCAGCCTTAACAGAACTGATAAACGCTGGAGCAGGCTGCGTTGTGCTCAAACGAGGCAGCGAGGGTTGTACGGTGGTCACAGCCAAACAGTACCTTGAATTGAACGGGTTAGCGGTATCGGCCATCGACACCAACGGCTGCGGCGATGCCTTTGTAGCAGGCTTTCTCTATGCGCGCTTACACGGCCAAGCCTTGCTAAGCCAAGCCGCTATGGGTAATTTGCTTGGTGCCCTGACCGCCACGCGCGTCGGCGCGGCAGATGCTCTTCCCAGTAAACATGAGCTAGCAGCCGCCTACGCACGTTCGACCGATTGGGTAGGCCATGCGGCTTTGACGGATCTATTCAAAGTATAACAAGTATTTGTAGCGTCCACACCTCCATCTCCCCTTCCGCTACAGATCTTAAACCGTACCACACCCGCAAAATATGTTATAGTCTAATCAAATAAACTGTTCTTTTATCAGTTTACATCTCGAATAAAGAGCCACGTTTCCTTTGATTAGCTTGTCTTAGACACGCTTGTGTGCAAGCGTAGTTCAAGGGTCGCACCCTTCTCCCAAAGCATATTGGCATCTATCGCGATCAGGCGAAATCATGACACCACAACAAATCTATCTGCGAGCATTAGAGCGCCTTCGCAGGCGCATCGCTGCCATGGAACGCACACTCAACGGAGCCTCACTCTCTGTGCATGAAGAGTTCGAAGAACTCTGTCTCATTATTCCATTGATAGAACAACATATCGTCGCTTTGTCTCGCGATCCCTGCAGCTCCTCGAACCATTCTGCTTCAACATTGAACAACCCTTCTCAAAGCTGTTTTTTTCCACCCTATCAAACACTTAACGGCCAAGCTATCTATGCCATCCTCTCGATAGAAGTATGCGATTCAGAAGAGTTTAGCGCTATCCATTGGGAAGCTATCGAACAGTATGGAGGGCGGCTTTTAGTGGCGCACAATCCCTATGAAGTTGTAAAGGGAACGTGGTGTCCCAATCGCATCGTGATCCAACGTTGGCCCAACATCGATACCTTCCAGCACTGGTTCAAAAACTACGGTTTACGCACTGCCAACAACAACGCCCTTACGATCAGCAGCCTATTGCTAGTTGAAGCTGTCGAAAATGAAGTGGCCTACAACTAAAAAAAGCACGAACTGTGGCGGCCTGCCATCGCTTATGCAGCGGTAGGCCGTTCCGATCAAGAAGCTCGATAAAGCGAAACTTCTTATATGACCTTTCCTCGATTCCGGCGTCGCACAACGCGCCAATTGAGGCTGCATAACAAACGGCTCAATGTGTTCCAAACTCTGGCGTCAAGGTCACTTCCCCAAAGCAGGCCCAAACCGCGTCCGCCTACGGCTACCAACATCCCGCCCGCCAAAAGGCACTTCTATTCTCGAGCCGCGAGCGCCCCAAAGCGCATACATTCACACGCACTTGGTACTCTTCCCAAACGTGATACAGCAAGGCGAAGAAAGAGCGACCTCTTACCCAACAAGCATACCTGCGTTCCATTCTGCCAAAGGCCAAAACAAAAAGCGATCAAGCGAATTTGATATAAACAGGATAAGCGGAGCTTGTGGGCCGAAGAAGATCTGATCACAAGCTGTACAAAGGTAAAGGAAAAGCTATGCCCCCTGCTTGGAAAGAACGACTCGATTCGCTGCAGATCAAAGATCTGAAGGAGGTTTGTGGCTCAAGCAAACCGATTATCGGCATGGTGCACTGCTGGCCGCTGCCCGGCTCGCCCGGCTACACCGGCTATGGCATGCAAACCATCATCGAGCATGCCCTGCGCGATGCCTATGCCCTCGCCGAAGGTGGCTGCGACGCGATCATCGTCGAAAATATGTGGGATATCCCTTTTCGAGCCGGGCCACACATTCAGCCCGAGAGCATCGCTTCGCATGCGGTGGTAGCCAGCGCCGTCAAGCGCGAAGTCGCGCTGCCGCTCGGAATCAACCTCGTTCACAACGGCGGTACTGCGTTGTTAGGAATCGCGCTGGCGGCCCAAGCCGACTTTATTCGAGTCTGTATGTTTACGGGGGCGGGCGTCTGGGACGCCGGATCGTGGGACGAGGGTTGTGCCGCCGATCTGATGCGGCGGCGCAAAGAGCTGCACGCCGAGCATATCAAGCTCTTCGCCGATGTCGATAAAAAGCACTCGGTCCGCTTCCCCGGAATCGACCTCGCGACCCATATCGAATGGACGCGTTTTTTCGGGGCCGACGCCTTGATCGTGTCGGGCCGTATGACCGGCGACGCGCCCGATGTAGAGAAGGTGCGCGAAGCCAAACGTTTGGCGGGCGATCGTCCCGTATTGCTGGGCAGCGGCACGACCGAAGCCAATATCGCGGCCTTTATGCAGGTTGCCGATGGTGCGATTGTGGGCAGCAGCATCAAAGAAGATGGCGAGATCGCCAACCCGGTCGATCCGAAACGGGTGCGCCGTTTTGTGGAAGCGGCCCGCTCAGCCGCATAGCATGCTCGTTTGCAGCTAAAATGAAGAGCATGCACGTCTTTAAACGGATTTGGTATAAACAGCGTAGATTTAGACGCTGTTTATCGACGCTAAACAGCGTTTCAACCTGCTCGCTGCTCGCCGCGGGCAGGTTACAGCGCTTACAGTGATTCCCGCTGCAAAGCAGCGAAACGGCTTCGCTTGTGGAGGGCGGCGCTTTGATAGCCGTAGGCGGACGCGGTTGAGAGCGCATGGCAGGAAGAGACCTAGCCGCCAAAAGCCCAGCATCAGCATTGACGCAAGAGCATGCAAAATGGCTCTGGGAGATGGTCTCCCAGAGCCACGTTTGTTAAGATCGAAACGTTTAGCGCTTGACTTGGTAAGCCTTCTTGCCAGCGAAGACAGCCGACGAGCCGAGCTCTTGCTCGATGCGCAGCAGCTGGTTGTACTTGGCAACGCGGTCGGTACGAGCCGGAGCACCGGTCTTGATCTGACCTGCGTTGGTAGCAACCACCAAGTCGGCGATGGTGACGTCTTCGGACTCGCCGGAGCGGTGCGACACAACAGCGGTCCAGTTGGCACGCTGAGCCATCTGAATAGCGCTCATGGTCTCGCTCAGGCTACCGATCTGGTTGAGCTTGATCAGAATGCTGTTGGCGGCCTTCTCTTCGATGGCGCGCTCCAGACGCTGAACGTTGGTCACCAGCAGGTCGTCGCCCACCAGCTGAACGCGGTCGCCGATGCTAGCGCGCAGCAGCTTCCAGCCTTCCCAGTCGTCCTCGGCCAAGCCGTCTTCCAGCGAGATCAGCGGGTAGCGATTGGCGATGTCGGTCCAGTAGGCGACCATTTCTTCGCTGCTCAGCACGCGGCCCTCGCGCTCCAGATGGTACTTGCCATCTTTGTAGAGCTCGGTACAAGCCGGGTCCATAGCCAGATAGATCTGCTCGCCGGGCTTGTAGCCGGCCTGCTCGATCGCTTCCATAATCACTTCCAGAGCAGCCTCGTTGGTGGGCAGGCTGGGAGCAAAACCGCCCTCGTCGCCGACGTTGGTGCCCTGACCGCGCTTGTGCAGCACTTTCTTCAGGCTCTGATAGATCTCGGCACCCCAGCGCAGACATTCGCGGAAGCTCTCGGCGCCATAGGGCATGATCATAAATTCTTGGAAGTCGGTGCTATCTTGAGCATGCTTGCCACCGTTGAGGATGTTCATCATCGGAACGGGCAAAACATGCGCATGGACACCACCCAGATAGCGGTAGAGCGGCAGGCCAACAGCAGCAGCGCTAGCCTTAGCGGCGGCCAGCGAAACGCCCAGAATAGCGTTGGCACCAAGGTTACCCTTGTTGTTGCTGCCATCGAGCTCGATCAGGGTCTTGTCGAGACCAACCTGGTCGAGCGCATCAAAACCAACCAGCGCCTCGGCGATCTTGGTATTGACGTTCTCAACAGCCTTCAACACGCCCTTGCCGCCGTAGCGCGACTTGTCGTCGTCACGCAGCTCAAGCGCTTCGTAAGCGCCGGTGCTCGCGCCGCTCGGCACAATCGCGCGGCCGATATCACCGCTCGCTACACGCACATCAACTTCAACGGTCGGGTTGCCGCGCGAGTCCAATACTTCACGGGCAACGATCTCTTCAATAATGGTGGACATGCACTTCCTCCACTCAATCTATAACAGGGGCTCAAATCGTACACAGCCCCTCGGGTGTCCAAGCTTCAACGAAAGGCAAGTATAGCATACCTCGCCACATGCGTCTTCTATAATCGGGCGCTTTTAGGCCAGCGCTGAACGAATGAGAGGGCACACATCGACATTCCAAGCTTGTTTAAGCTCGCTCGCTATGCCGCGAGAGAGATTACAGGCAAAAACAAAGGTTAACAACCAAAGATGTAGCGGAACAAAGAGACATGCTTTAAACTACATAACAGGTCAAAAAGAGTAGAAAAACGCTTTTAAAGATTTGAAAGTATCCTCATATTCGATCAGGATACTCAAAAAAAGCGAAAGGCTATGGTATAATTAAATTAGCGTTAACTACACAGGGTAAATAGCTTCATGACAACTGCGATATTGACCGATACGCGCCACGCTGCGCATACCGACCCGGCCCATGTTGAGCGTGCAGAGCGCCTTTTTGCTATTCAAGAGGCGCTTGATGATAATGGTTTGCTGCCAAACCTTATCCACCTCGCTCCGACCCCACCTGCCAATGATATACTAGAATTGGTGCATACCCGCCGTTTGCTTCAAGAGCTTGAACGCTTGGCGGATTGGGGCGGTGGACGTATCGATTCCGATACCTATATGACAGCCGAATCGTGGGAAGCGGCGACGCTCTCGGCAGGAGCTGCGGTACAAGCAGTGACAGCCGTGGTTCGCGGCGAGGTCAGCAACGCCTTCGCGCTCATGCGTCCGCCTGGGCATCATGCCACGCCCACGCGCGCGATGGGCTTTTGTTTGCTCAACAATATCGCCATTGCCGCACGTTACGCTATCGAAGTCTTAAAGATCAAACGGGTTGCGATCGTTGACTATGATGTTCATCATGGTAACGGCACCCAAGACAGCTTCTACAATGACGATAAGGTGCTCTTCTGCTCGGTTCACTCCGACTGGCTCTATCCAGGCACGGGTTTTATCAATGAATATGGCAGCGGTTCAGCAGAAGGCACTACCCTCAACGTTCCACTGCCCCACGGCGTTGGTGATCAGGGCTACAAACAGGTCTTCGACGAGCTGATTCTGCCAGCCGTCAAACGCTTCCGCCCAGAGTTGATCCTCGTATCAGCAGGGTTCGACGCACATCGACGTGACCCACTCGGCACGCAACGGCTCAGTACAATGGGGTACGCACAAATCACGCGCATGCTGTATGATACAGCTACAGAAATATGTGATGGTCAACTTGTGCTCACGCTCGAAGGCGGCTACGATCTTCAGGCATTAAGCGAGTGTTCTATCGCCGCCACAAAGGTGTTGTTGGGTCATCAGGTCGATGCGACAGCTCCTGCTAGCAAGCACCCTGAGCCTGACATTCGAAACGTGATCAACATGCTACAACGCAACCATCCTTTGTTACGTGAAGCCTAACCATTGGCTGGGCTTGTGCGACCAGCGCCAAGCGCTCGTCTCTCAAGTTTTCAAAAATAGGATACACCCATGAGCACAATCGCAGTGATCAACTACGGCGCTGGCAACTTGCCTAACGCCGTACGAGCACTTCAATATGTTGGCGCCGATGTCGTAATTACCGAAGATCCGGCTGTTGTCGAGGCGGCCTCGGTGGTTATTCTACCCGGCGTCGGTGCAACCCAAGATACCATGCGCTCACTCAGCGAGCTAGGCATGAGCAAAGTGCTGCCTGCTTACATCGCAAGCGGACGCCCATTTTTGGGGATCTGCGTTGGTATGCAGGTTTTGCTTGAATATAGCGAAGAATTTGGCTTGCACAACTGTTTAGGAAGCATTCCCGGTACAGTGCGCATGCTGCCTCCCGGCCAAAAAGTGCCTCAGATCGGTTGGAACCAAGTTCGTTACAGCCCCGAATTCGCGAATCACGCGCTCTTTAAGGGTATCCCTGATCAGAGCGACTTCTATTTTGTGCACTCGTTCTATTGTGATGTGCCCGACAAGGTTGTAGCCGGACGCACCACGTACGGGGTCGACTTCCCGAGCGTGATCATTCAGAATCGCCTCGCTGCGGTCCAGTTCCACCCAGAAAAGAGCGGGCGCTGGGGCCTCAAGCTCCTTGAGAACTTTATTAGCTGGGCAACGAGCCAAAACCCGATCAGTGTCGATTCGAACGCTCTTGAAAGCGTGTAGGAGGACGAAGGCATGCGACCAAATCCTGAAATAACCGCAAAATATGAGGAAGAGCGGCTACGCGCTCAAGACCAATCACAAATCGTCTATTTGCAGGGCCAACTCGACGAGCTGCGCCGTCTGATCAAAGATCAAACCAACAAATATAACTGGGCGATCGAGCAGGTGCGTAAAACCGAGGCCTTGGTTGGTCAAGTTCAAGGCATGTTCGAACGCCACACCGAAGAGATCCGCCAAACTGTTGAAGTCTCGCGGCGCGATATCGCCTCGTTGCGGAAAGATATCGCCAGCGCGCTGGTGAAGATCGAAGAAGGTGTTCAGCCCATTCGCGAAATGCAGTCGCAGATCCATCAGTTGGCCGAAGCGCGCAAACACGACCGCGACTCGATCTTCCCGATCTTTGCCCGCATCGAAGAAGCCGAGCGTAAGATGAGCGCTTTACAAGCCCAGATCAAAGAGCAAGATGAGCGCTCGCGCCAAGCCATTCTTCAGATCGAGCGTCTGCGCGAAGCCGACGCTGTGGTCGCCCAAGAGGCGCGCCGCATCAGCGAAGAGCTGCAAGTCGAGAAGCAGAGCCTGCGCCGCCAAGCCGTCGAAGCCCAACAGCTGGTCACCGACCTGCGCAGCGTGCTCGACGACCATTCGGCGCGCATCACACGCATCGACGAGATCCGCCAGCATATCGATGCCTTGGCCGAAACCCTGCCGAATCAGATCCAAGAGGTAGCAGCTCAGATCCCCGATATCGTTGTCGACATTAAGCGTGTCGAACGTATCTCGACAGAGCGCTTCTTGATGACCCAAGAGCGCCTAGAAGATCTGCGCCACCAAAACGAAGAGAAGATCTCGACTCTGCAAGAGACCGACGAACAGCACCTGCGCCATATCACCTCGTGGCTAGAGCGAATCGATACCTGGGTTCGCGAACTTGAAAAACGGCTCAGCCGCAGCACAACCCGTCTCGAAACAATTCAGCAAGAGCACTTGGCTCATGTGGCAGATATCGAAAAACGCGAGGTTCGCGTGTTGGAAAGCCTTGCAGAAGCCTTCCGTATTCAATTCGAACAGACCAAAGCTGAACAGAGTCAATTAACGACCAATAACGAACAAGAGTCTTAAACCATGTTGACACGCAGAATCATTCCTTGTTTAGATGTCAAAGCTGGGCGCGTTGTAAAGGGCGTTGCCTTCCTCAACCACCGCGACGCTGGTGACCCGGTTGCATTAGCAGCAGCCTACAACGAGGCAGGCGCTGATGAGTTGGTGTTTTACGATATTACCGCCAGCAGCGACGAGCGTGCGATCATGGTCGATGTGGTCAAGCAGACGGCCGAGCAGGTCTTCATTCCGCTCACCGTCGGCGGCGGCATTCGCACAACCGAAGATATGTACCGCATGCTGCGAGCAGGGGCCGATAAGGTCTCGATCAATACAGCGGCGGTCTTAAATCCCCAGCTTATCTCCGATGGAGCGCGCCAATTCGGCAGCCAATGCATCGTTTTATCTATTGATGCGCGACGAGTCAACGAACCAAACGAAGCGCCGCGCTGGCATGTCTTCACCCACACCGGGCGCGACGCCCGCCCAACCGGGCTCGACGCGATCGAATGGGCTAAACGTGGTGTGCAACTTGGCGCTGGCGAAATCGTCATTAATAGTATGGATGCCGACGGACAGCGCACTGGCTACGATCTCGAACTGCTCAAAGCGATCTCGACATCGGTTAGCGTACCGGTGATCGCCTCGGGCGGTGTCGGCACCCCTGAACATATGTATGAAGGTTTGGCCATCGGTCAGGCCGATGCAGTGCTCGCCGCCTCGATCTTTCACTTCGGCGACTACACGGTGGCTCAAGTCAAAGAGTATCTGTCGAAACGGGGTATCCCGATGCGACAACTATAAGGGTGACAGCTATGCAGGTTCTGGTACGCTTTTTTGCAGGCCATCGCGACATTGTCGGCAAGGCAGAACAACGTTTTGAGCTAGCCGATGGAGCAACTGTTGGCACACTTTGGGAACAGCTCGTCGAGAGCTATCCGCGCCTCAAAGGCTTCCAAGGTCGCTTGCTCTATGCCGTCAACGAAGAGTTCAGCAGTTTAGATACCGAGCTTCATGATGGTGACGAAGTCGCCTACATTCCGCCCGTTAGCGGAGGCAGCGAGCTGCCTCTCTTTCGCGTCACCCCTGAAGCGATCGAGCCTGCACCCTTAGTCAAACTTGTTCAAACACCCGCCGATGGTGCGGTTGTGACCTTCGCCGGAGTTGGACGCGACAACTTCGCAGGGCGAGCCAGCCAGCGTCTCAGCTACGAGGCCTATGTGCCTCTGGCCGAACGGGCCTTGGAGCAGATCGCCAACGAAGCGCGCGAGCGCTGGGAGATCGGCAAAGTAGCAATTCATCATCGGATCGGTACAATCGAAATCGGCGAAACCGCCGTGCTGGTGGTGGTAGCGGCGCCGCACCGTCAAGCGGCTTTCGCTGCTGCCGAATACATTATGGATCGAATCAAAGAGATCGTCCCTATCTGGAAGCGCGAACATTGGGCGGATGGTAGTGAAGAATGGATCGGTGACGAGAAGACACGAAAGAATCATGCCTGAACTACCTGAAGTCGAAACAGTTGCACGCACAATCGCACCCCAGATCGTAGGCCGAAGCTTTACTCGAATCGAAATCCTCGATTGGGAACGCATGGTTGAGACACCCCCAATCGAGGATTTCCGCCATCTGATCGTTGGACGGCGCGTCGAAGCAGTCGGACGACGCGCTAAGTGGCTAATCATCACGCTCGATGCTGGTTGGTCGCTCGCTATCCATCTACGAATGTCGGGAACACTTTTTGTGGCCCAAAGCAACGAAGCGCTCGACAAACATACCCACTTAGTCTTAGGTCTCGACGATGGTCGACGCTTCTGCTTCCGCGATATTCGCAAATTCGGCAGAGTCCGTCTGGTCGATCAAACTGGTTTACAGCAGCTCGATCTGCAGCATGGCCTTGAACCGCTCTCAGAATCCTTCACGCCTCAAGCATTGGCAGAACTATTGGCAGGTCGTTCAACCAAAATCAAAGCCCTACTACTCGACCAATCACGCATCGCTGGATTAGGAAACATTTACACAGATGAGGCTCTTTGGCGATCACGAATCAATCCTACCCGAGCAGCTGGCAGCCTTTCAAAGAGCGAAATCGAAGCTCTACACGAGGCAATCTGTTATGTCTTACGCCTTGGTATACACTATGGCGGAAGCACACTACGAGACTTCCGGAACGGTTTTGGCGAACGGGGACAGACGCAAGAACACTTTACAGTTTATGGTCGAAAAAACCAGCCCTGTGAACGCTGTGGCAGTCTGATTGAGCGCATTATTGTTGCTCAACGAAGTACCCACTTCTGCCCCGAATGCCAACCAAAAATCAACCAAACGTAACATTTCTGTTAGCATTTGATTGGTATAATTTCGGGTGGGTTCTACATGAAGCATGGTTGTGACACGATGTTCAAATCTGTTTCAAATAGAACCGCTTTCCTTCGTTACTTTTTCTACACTTTTTAGGTACAAGTGTATCTTGTATTTTCTCCGCTAGTTCTAACGGAGCAAGCACGTGTCACATCATGTGTTGTTGATAGAAGATGATAGCATTCTTCAATACTTGATCGTTTCGCTTCTTGAAGCCTTAAACTACAGTGTAGTCACGGCAACAAGTGTGGCCGAAGCGCACAAATTACTTGCCGACGAAGCGTTCGATTTAGTTTTGTTAGATATGAATCTGCCCGATGGCAACGGTCTCGAACTATTAATGAGCCAGAAGAACACGCCGAACGAAGGCCCATTAATGATCGTGACAACCGCCGAAAACTCTGTTAACGCCGTTATTGGGGCGTTGCGGAACGGTGCCTTCGACTATCTAACCAAACCTATCAACCTCGAACTGATGCAACGTACGCTGCGGCGAGCCTCGGAGCATATCAACCTTCGACGCGCGGCCATCAGGCTCGATCAGTTGCAAGCCCAAGAACTCGCAGTTCGTGCCACCGCGCGAGCCGCCGTTCACCATCTAAGCCAAGACTTGACCGTCATTCTAGGAGAGGCTCAACTGCTCGAAGAGACGCTTGACGATCCGGAGTCGATTCACAGCATCCAACGCATCATCAAAGCCGTCGACCGTGCATCTTCGACATTGGCTACGCTACGTCACGCCCGACACTTTGTAACCTCGGACTATAGTGCTGGCGACACCATTTTAGACCTCGAAGCAGCAGCGCGTGATCGGCTGAACGAAACCGACAGCCGAACTTAAGACCTACGCAGCATCAAGCGTGTGCGCTGCTGCACCAATAACCGAACAAGCTGCTCAACTAAAGGGAATTCATCTAGGTTCTTCGTAGCATTGTCCCAAAATTCGTCTAGGTTGTTCTGACCAGCTTGTTGGTATTGCAGAGCTTGCATCAGCATCTCAACGCGATCAAGCGCCTTTATCAGGCGGGCCTCACGGCTCCCTCCCGAGGCATACTCCTCCCACAAAGTCAGCAAGCTTGATCCTTGGGGTAAATCTCCAAACAACTCTTGCATAGCACGGGCCTCAGCTTGATGTTTAAGCTCTGGTCCCAACAAACGCCGAGCACTTGCAGGCAAATCGCCAAGCAGGGCCTCGGCTTGGTCGTGCAGCACAGCGATCGCCAACAGGCGCGCTTGGTCGAGGCTCGGGTCGTGGGCCGCAACCAAAAGCGCTAAACTTGCGACCCCAAAACTATGTTCAGCGACACTCTCGGCCTTGGGCACACCGCGTTGCAGCCAGCCTGTGCGCGGCAGCGCCTTCAACATCAGCAAGCGTTGGTAAAGCGCGATCAATTGTGAGGCGAGCTGCTCGCTCTCGTAAGTCGTCATAGCCATTCCTTTCATCGATATCTTCTAATACCAAATCCGTTTACAGACTTGCGCTCTTGTAACGCAAAAACGGGAAAGAGCTCAAACCTTCCATTCCGTCCTTGGCGCGTCCGCCTACGGCTACCAAAGCTTCCTCCTTCCATAACAGTGTATCGGAGCGGAACATACACCATAGACAACAGTTCAAAGCCATGGTATACCCGCTTGGCAGACAAAAAGAAACGGTGCTGAGCTTCTCGCTCAACACCGTTTCGGTTTCGTTAAACGCTAAAAGTCTTTAGAGGCGAATGGTCTTGCCGCTTGCGACCTGCTGCTCTTCGCTGTGCTGAGGCGTCGTCGGAGCATAGGTCGTGGTGCTCAAGCTCGGGCGAAGGCTGCGGTTCGTCCAGCTTTGCTTTGCACGGCCGAGCAACTCTTGAACCTTATCGTCGATCTGGCTCTCACGCCCACGGGCCAGCAAGCTAGCGCCAGCCAACAAGAGCAAACCGGGCCAAAAACCAACCAAGTAGAGCAGGGCTAAACCAAAGCCCCACAAACCGCCCTGAACAGCTTCTGCGAATTGACCTCGGTTACGTCGCTCGGTATAGAACCGGTAGCCAATAAAAGAGAAGAAGGCGATCGGCAGCATCCACCAAAGGTTGAGCAGGGCGACCACACCAAAGGCGATGAGTGCAATGCCGACATAATATGTTTGGGGTCGGGTCTGTTTCATTTTAGGCTCCTTCTATATCGTAACGAAGGTCTCGTTATCTTCGTATTCATCATCTTCTGGTTATAAGACGACCGCGAATCACAATTGTTGCAGCTTTTTAAAAACGAGTATGATATAAGCAGCACAAGGCTTGGAACATTAGGAAGGAAGAAGACGTTGGGGCAGGAACATAGCTTAATGGTGCGCTCAGCTTACGCCAGCTACCCGGTTATCATCGGGCGCGGCGTGATACGCCAGCTAGCAGCACATTTGAAGGAAGCCGATCTCAACGGCACACTCTGGATCATCAGCGACAGCAATGTCTTTCCGCTGTACGGCAAAGACCTCACGGCGCAACTGCGCGAAGCGGGTTATCGGGTCGAACATACGACCGTACCAGGCAACGAATCGAGCAAGAGCCTCGAAACCTTGAGCGGCCTCTACGATTGGATGATCGGCGGCGGCGTCGAACGGCGCGACGCGGTCTTGGCCTTGGGTGGCGGCGTAGTTGGCGACTTGGCAGGCTTTGCGGCTGCCAGCGTGCTACGCGGCATCGCGGTTGTGCAGATCCCCACCACCCTGCAGGCCATGGTCGATGCAGCCATCGGCGGCAAAACCGGCATCAACCACCCGCTGGGCAAAAACCTGATCGGCGCATTCCACCCACCAAAGCTGGTTTTGAGCGATACCGATCTGCTCGATAGCTTGCCGGCGCGCGAATTGCGAGCTGGCTGGGCCGAGGTCATCAAGCACGGCGTGATCCGCGACGCCGATCTGTTTCACAAACTCGAAGCGCAGAGCTGGGTCACCCCAGATGGGCGCTTGCCCGAAGCCCAACGCGAAGCGTTCGTCGATCTGCTGGCTCAAGCGGTCAATGTCAAGGTCACGGTCGTTAACAACGACGAGCGCGAAACGGGCGAGCGCATGACGCTCAACTACGGGCACACGCTTGGGCATGCGCTCGAGCAAGCCAGCGGCTACGGCACCTACCTGCACGGCGAAGCGGTCGCGATCGGCATGCATGCAGCCGCACGCATCGCCCAAGGCATGGGACTGTTTAGCGAAGAGCTAGTGGCGCGCCAAGAGCGGCTTCTGCATGCCTTTGGCCTCGCAACTGCCTTCCCCAAAGATATCGACGTTGAAGAGATCATCAGCTTGACACTGCGTGATAAAAAGGTGAAGGGCAAAAAGGTGCGCTGGATTCTGCCCAACGCGATCGGAAGCGTCGAGATTCGCAACGATGTTCCGAACGAATTGGTCGAAGCGGTGATTCGCAACTAAACATCAGTTCAAACGATCGCTCGTTACGCTAAGAGGCAAGGAGGTAGATTAGATGACTACCTCCTTGCTCTTCATGGTGGTTTAATCGCTTGTTTGGCAAGTCGTAACTGTTCGAGAGCAGATTTTGCGCCGCCTTCACACCAACAAGTCTCGTTCTTATATCACTATCCCATACAGTTGGTTGAGGTTGTACTATGCAGCATCGACTTTTGATTTCGACACTAAAAATCGCCTCGATCTGTGTGATAGCAGCCTACTGCTCGCTCATGGTCGCTTACCTCGTTCAAGCAGGCTTTCTCAACCAAGGCGAACCACCGATCACCATTCTGGCTAGCCGCGTGTTATATGGAGAGAGCGTCTATCATTCGCCCGAGAGCGACGGTCGCTTTGTCTTGCCCTATGGGCCAGCTGTTTTTATCAGTAACGCCTTTTGGCAATACTGGTTCGATGACGTTATCTTTGGCAGCAAACTATCGGGCTTAGTCTGTGCAACGCTGGCACTAATACTCTACTTCTCAAGCTTTTACCGCCGTTTCGGCCCAAACGCTGCCCTCATTTGCACAGCTCTGATATTGATGGGCTTGCTCTGGTACAAACACTATAGTTTTTGGAATCGACCCGACTCGCTGATTTTGCTCTGTTGCGCTGTCATTCTCTTTAGTCTAGAGCTACAACAAACCTGGTTGCGCTGCCTTCTAATAGGTTTGGCACTTGGTTGTATGGCAAATAGCAAGCTCTTTGCGCCGCTCTATGTGGCTGCCCCGCTTTGGTTCTACCTCTCACGCTACGGCCTGAAACAGACTTTGGCTATCGCTGGAATCGCCTTGCTGGCTTTTGTATTGCCATTTGCCAACACGGCAAGCTTCAACGCCGCCAACTATCTCTATTGGCTCGATAAGATGAGCGATCAGGCACTGTTAAGCAATGTATTTATTGAAAACATCAAGATGGGCTTTTTGCTGGCTCTGCCCAGTACGATCTTAATCGGCACAGTTCTTTATCAACAGCGCTTCAAAAATATCAGCTACATCATCTTTAGCGTAGCGCTGCTCGGTTCGCTGTTGGCTGTCTGTGTTATCGGCTCGAAAATAGGCGCAGGTGTCTACTATCTCATGCCGCTTATCCCAATTTTGGTCTATATCGGCGCAGATGCTTACAGCGTATTGCAGCAACTCGAGTTCAAGCTAGAGCTATCGAGGCTCGGCCGTATCGTCTTGATGATAGGTATCGGCTTTTGGTTGGTAATCGTAGCCACTATGGCTTGGAGAGGGCAAGCTGATACCATCGCTTTTATTAGCGATCGACAGATCAAACAGCTCCCAGAGGATATCAAAAAGTTACAAACACGCTATGCTGGCTTCAGCATTCAAATGGGCTATGGCAGCGATTCTAGCTACTACATCACCTATTTTCGGCCTTTGCTTTATGCCCAAGGGCAGGCCTATCTGCTTGATGCGCCATCGTATTGGGATATGCGTATGGCAGGGATTGAACAGCCTTCTGGTCTGTTGGAGCAGTTTCGTCAACAGAAAACAGATCTCTGGTTGATTCCGCGCGGAGACCAACCGTTCAGTATGTCGCTAAGCGATCAGAGTGATGAGCCGCTCTTTGTAACGATCGACGAGCTGTTTGAGGCGAATTATGAAAAAGTCGCTAGCTCAAGCTTTTTCGATATCTGGCGGGCGCGACGCCTGCACAACAGACCTCTACCATAAATCGAAAGAGGAGCCAGCTGGCAGCTAGCTCCTCTTTTACGCTAATTAATAACAAATCCGTCTGATCTCTTCAGCACTCTGGCGGCTTGGTCCCTTCCCCAAGAAGGGCGGCTAGCGCGTCCGCCTACGGCTACCAACAGCTCGCCCGTAAGCACGGTGTTGTAGCAGTGTGCCGACAGACCGCCCCAGCTTTTCGTTTTCCCGCGTTGAAAGAATGCAGGTCTTTAGAACGGACTTGGTATGATAGATGTCTACTTGGCTAGCTTGTCGAAAAACTTGCTACGGGCCTTAGCAACCTTAGGCGCCACAATCACTTGGCAGTAGGGGTTGCCCGGATTATTGACAAAATATTCCTGATGGTAATCTTCGGCGATATAAAACTCGCTGCTCGGTTCGAGCTGGGTAACGATCGGCCTGCCCCAGATGCCCGACCTTTCGAGCTCATCCATCACCTCGCGGGCTATCTTTTGCTGCTCTGGTGAATGGTAGAAGATCGCCGAACGGTACTGCGTACCAACATCGTTGCCTTGACGATTTAAGGTTGTCGGATCGTGAATAGTGAAAAAGACATCGAGCAGATCTCTATAGCTAATTTGCTGAGGATCGAAGGTGATCTGAACGACTTCCGCATGGTTCGTTGTCCCCGTACATACCTGTTCGTAGCTTGGGTTTGGTACATCGCCGCCCATATAACCGGACTCGACGTGTGTAACGCCCTTGAGCAGATCGTACACCGCTTCCAGACACCAAAAACAACCGCCTGCTAACGTAGCCACTTCCTGCGAACGAACTGTATCTGTCATAGGGATCTCCTTCGGTGCGAGAGGTTCAGCTGAATCGTACCACAATGGAAGAAGTTATGTGGCCTGTTTCTATTAGCACTCTGTATATATTTTAAACCTCCTCATACAATAGCTGTGTATGCTTGAGTGATGTGGGGGGCGGCCTCTACGCACAAACCACACTACGCCGCCGTATGGGCGGGCGAGCTGCTGGTAGCCGTAGGCGGACGCGGTTAAGAGCGAATGGAGGGGCGAGCACAGAGCGCTAGAACGAAACGATTATAGTGCGTACAATCTATAAAAAGTTAGTCAAGTATGCGAGGTTTTAGGAAAGGTCATATCAGCTATACTGGAAGAGATGCTTGGAATCGTGGAATAGGTCGAGGGAGCTTAGCTCTTCTTGACTCCGCTTGAAAGATCTTATAATATTATAACATTATGCAGACACAGCAACGACTACGTGCTAGTAAAACGACATCAGGCTTGATCGTCGAGAATCTTCGTCAAGCGATCTTGCGCGGGCGTTTTAAAGAGAACGAACCGATCCGCCAACACGAGCTTGCCAACGAGCTAGGTGTGAGCGTGATTCCCATTCGCGAGGCCTTGTTTGTGCTGGAAAGCGAAGGGTTGATCACCTTTTACCCTAACCGTGGGGCGGTGGTCTCGTCGCTGTCGGTCCAAGAAGTCGACGAGATCTATGAAATGCGAATCGCACTGGAGAGCTTGGCGCTGCAACGCGCTATGAGCAATCAGCGTCCTTCGGACCTGGCCCAAGCCAAGGCGGTTTTGACGCTGCTTGATGAGGAAGCAGGCGATATTACGCGCTGGAGCGAACTAAACTGGGAGTTCCACCTCGCGCTGTATAAGCCAGCCAATATGCCACGTTTAATCGAAACGGTGCGTATGCTGCACCACAATGTAGCGCGTTATTTTGTGATCTACCAAGAGCTTAATTACCGCACCCAGTCGCAGGCGGAACACTACAGCTTGGTTGAAGCGTGTGAACGCAAAGATAGCACAACAGCGCTGGCGTGCCTGCAAACCCACCTACGCGCCTCGGCAGAGGCCTTGAGGAGTCGACTGGATAAACGCTCGACTTCGTGATCTTTAGCTACCAGAGAATGGCTCTGGTCTGGATCTGAGCTACTCACAAAGGAGTGAATGATGACCACCGAAACGGTTAGCGAAAAACGCTTAGCAACCCTCGACACGATTCTGGACGGATTGATGCGCCGTTACAAAGAGCGCGTACCCGATGTTGGTGCCATTATCGATGCGATGATCGACGGAGGCTTGATCTCGAAAGCCGAGGACATCGAAAACGACCACATTGCCTTCCGCACCATGGGCGTGCCGCACTTGGGTATCGCTTCGTTGGAAAAGATCTTTTTGCACTGCGGCTACGAGCGTCGCGATAAATACTTCTTCGAAGGCAAGCGACTGAATGCCTACTGGTATTCGCCGCCCAAGCCGAACTATCCGCGCGTCTTCATTAGCGAGTTGCGAGTTGGCGATCTGTCTGAAGAGGTGCAGCGCATTATCCACTCCTACACCGATGAAGTAACCTCAGACCCGGTCGATGCGCTTGATCTCGACGATGGTTTGGCCGTCGATGAGTTCTTGCACAAGCCGCTCTGGCGCACACCGACCCTCAGCGACTATCAGCGCTTGGCCGCAGAGAGCGAATACGCCGCGTGGGTGATTTATAATCGCTACTATCTGAACCACTTCACGGTGAGCGTGCATAACCTGCCCGAAGGCTACAATACCATCGAGCAATACAACGAGTTCCTCGAATCAAGGGGCTTCCGGCTCAACGATGCGGGTGGCAAGGCCAAGAAGAGCCCCGATGGCAACTTGATCCAAAGCTCGACGGTGGCCGAGATGGTCGACGCGATCTTCGACGATGGCAAGGGCGGCACGGTTACCCATCGCATCTCTGGCTCGTATGTCGAGTTCGCAGAGCGACGCGTGCTTCCGGAATTCGCCCACCTGCCGGCTAGCGAGATCCGCCGCGAGCATCGCCGCGATGGTTTCGAAGCTGGAAACGCTGATAAAATCTTTGAGAGCACCTATAGCCACCAGACCAAGAAGCGCGAGGGCTGATAGGCGCTTTCGACCGAAACTTTGAAATAGTAAGGCTAGCATGAAGGCACTACTCGAAAAACTGAACCTTCAAGCTGTTAACCCTGGTGTATCCAGCGGTTCAAAGGCTTGGACCCAGACCAACAGCGAAGCGATCATCTCGTACAACCCAACCACAGGCGAAGAGATCGCTCGGGTGATACCCGCGACCCGCGAGGCTTACGATGCCACGGTTGCGGCGGCTCAGCAGTCGTTTACAAGCTGGCGCAACGTGCCAGCCCCCAAGCGTGGCGAAATGATCCGCGATTTGGGCAATCTGCTGCGCGAATACAAAGAGCCGCTGGGCGAACTGGTTTCGCTCGAAATGGGCAAGATCCGGGTCGAAGGCCTGGGCGAAGTTCAAGAAATGATCGACATCTGCGATTTCGCGGTCGGTCTTTCACGCCAGCTTTACGGCTTGACCATGCAGAGCGAGCGCCCGGGACACCGCATGTACGAACAGTGGCATCCGCTGGGGCCGATCGGCATCATTACCGCTTTTAACTTCCCAGTGGCCGTCTGGTCTTGGAACGCCGCTATCGCCGCCGTGTGTGGCGATACCATGCTCTGGAAACCGAGCGAACTCACTCCGCTTACCGCCGTGGCTGTTCAGCACCTTGCCAACCGAGTGATGGACGACCACAATGTGCAGGGCGTCTTTAACTTGGTGGTAGGCGATGGCAAGGGCGTCGGTAGCTGGATGAGCGAAGACCAGCGCCTGCCGCTTATCTCGTTCACGGGTTCGGTGCGCACGGGTCGCAGCGTAGCTCAGGTGGTGGCGGGCCGTTTGGGCCGCTCGCTGCTCGAGCTGGGCGGCAACAACGCTATTATCGTCACGCCCAACGCCGACCTCGATATGACCGTGCGAGCCGTGCTGTTCGGCTCGGTTGGCACAGCAGGCCAGCGCTGCACCACAACGCGCCGCTTGATCGTGCATCGCAGCATCGTCGACGAGCTGACCTCGCGTTTGGTGAAGGCCTACAAGCAGGTACGCATCGGCGATCCGCTCGAGGCTAGCACGCTGATGGGCCCGCTGATCACGAGCAAAGCGGTCGAGCAGATGTTGGCGGCGGTCAGCCGCGCAGTGGCGGACGGCGGCGAAGTGCTGGTCGGTGGCAAGGCACGCCCCGATATCGGCCCGAATTATGTCGAGCCGACCATCATTCGCATGCCACAGCAGACCGAGATCGTTCGCGAAGAGACCTTCGCGCCCATCCTCTACGTGATGGCCTATGAAACGCTCGACGAAGCGATTCAGATCCATAACGATGTGACTCAGGGTCTGTCGGCGGCGATCTTCACCGATAGCCTGCGCGAAGCCGAGCAGTTCCTCTCGGCGGGCGGCGCAGACACCGGTATCGCCAATGTCAACATCGGCACCAGCGGCGCTGAGATCGGCGGCGCATTCGGTGGCGAGAAGGACACGGGCGGCGGTCGCGAGTCGGGTTCGGACGCTTGGCGCGCCTACATGCGACGTCAGACCAATACCATCAACTGGTCGCGCGAACTGCCGCTAGCCCAAGGCATCTCGTTCGGCGAATAAGCCACAATCGCGCACAAGCGCTCGAAAATCTCCAGCAGCGCTTCGCTCGCACACACGGGCGGAGCGCTCTGTGCTTACCCGTTAGCCTTCGCGCTTTGGCGCTTTGTGATAAAGAAAAGGCATGACCGCAATCAATGAATTTCTTCACGAATTAAGCCGCCGCGTCGCTGGCGATGTTCGCGCCGATAGCTACACCCGCACGCTCTACAGCACCGACGCCAGCCTCTATCAAGTGATGCCGCTGGCCGTTTTGATTCCCAAAACGACCGATGACATGCAAGCCGCGATCGAGCTGGCCTATCAATATAATGTGCCGATCTTACCACGCGCTGGCGGCAGCAGTCTGGCGGGCCAAGCCGTCAACGAGGCATTGGTGATCGACACTTCGCGCCACCTCGACCAACTGCTCGAACTGAATGTTGAAGAGCAATGGGTGCGGGTCCAGCCCGGCATTATCTTCGATGTGCTAGATGCCCAACTCAAACCGCACGGCCTGCAGTTCGGGCCAGACCCAGCCAGCAGCAACCGTGCTGCCATGGGCGGCGTGGTAGCCAACAACTCATCGGGCAGCCACTCGATCGTCTACGGCATGGCGGTCGACCATGTGCTGGAACTGAAAACCATTCTCGATGACGGCAGCATGATCCATATGCGCGGCCTGAACGAAGAAGAGCTGCAACAGCATCAGCGCAAATCGGGGCGCGAAGGCGCGATCTACCGCTCGTTGGCTGCCATGCTGAGCGACGAAGGCAACCGCGAGATCATTCGCAAAGGCACACCGCGCCACTGGCGACGCTGCGGCGGCTACAATCTAGCACGCTTCATTCACGACGGCACGATCGATCACTATCTGCCCCAAGACCCACGCTTTAACTTAGTCAATCTGCTGAGCGGCTCGGAAGGCACGCTGGGAGCGATCAGCGAGATCAAACTGAAGCTGGTGCCGCGCCCTAAGAAGACCGCGTTGGTGATCGTCGAATTCGATTCGTTGCAAGCCTCGTTGGAAGTGGTGCCCACCATTTTGGAAACCTCGCCCACGGCCATCGAGCTGATCGACCATCTCAGCCTTTCGATGGCGGAAGAGCAGCCGATCTACGCTAAGCTGGTGCGCTCTTTCCTGCAAGGCAAACCCTTCTGCTTCTTGGCGGTTGAGTATTGTGGCGAAAGCGAGTCAGAACTTAAAGCCCAGACCGACAATCTGATCGCCCATCTGCAGCGCCGGCGCGCCAAAACGGGCGCAGTGACCGCTCTGCTTAATCCGGCTCAGCAGGCCAATGTCTGGAAGGTACGCAAAGCCGGCCTCGACCTGCTGATGAGTGTGCGCAGCGACTACAAGCCGATCCCCTTTATCGAAGATACGGCGGTGCCGCCCCAGCACTTGGCAGAGTACATTCCGCGCATTCAGCGCTTCTGCGACGAGCTCGGCACCCAGATGACCTACTACGCCCACGCCAGCTCGGGCTGTCTGCACATTCGCCCGCTGATCAACGTCAAGCTCGCCCCAGAGATCGAAAAGATGCGCGAGCTGAGCGAGTTCGTCAGCGACCTTTTGGGCGAATATGGCGGCGTGCTCTCGAGCGAACACGGCGACGGACGGGTGCGCAGTTGGCTGAACGAGCGCTTCTATGGGCCTGAACTATACGGCCTGTTTAAGCAGGTCAAACAGATCTTCGACCCCAAAAACCTCTTCAACCCGGGCAATATCGTCGATGCGCCGCCCCAAGACGCCCATCTGCGCTATGGGCCGAGCTACAAAACGATCGAACTCACAACCAAGCTACACTTTAGCGAAGGCTTCGCCCAAGCGGTCGAGATGTGTAACGGCGCGGGGATTTGCCGTAAGATCACCACGGGTGCGATGTGCCCCAGCTTTATGGCTACCCGCGAAGAGGAGCACAGCACACGCGGTCGCGCCAACCTGCTGCGAGCCGCCATCTCGGGCAGGCTGCCGGTTGAGGAGCTAACGGGCGAGGGCCTCTACCACGCGCTTGAGCTGTGTGTGAGCTGCAAAGCCTGTAAATCGGAGTGTCCTTCCTCGGTCGACATGGCCAAGCTCAAGACCGAGTTTTTGGCGCACTACTACGACGAAAAGCCGCGACCGCTGCGCGATTATCTGTTCGGCTATATCGACGAGCTGAGTCGCCTCAGCAGCGGGCCGCTGGCACCACTCGCTAACGCCGTCACAGGCAGCTATCTCAGCAAGCGCCTGATGGAGCGCACCCTCAAGATCAGCAGCGAACGTAGCCTGCCGCACTTTGCCAAAACATCGTTCCCGCGCTGGCTGAAGCGCCGCCCCCGCCCGAGCAAGGCTGTGCGCGAGGTCGTGTTGTTCAGCGATACGCTCAGCAGCTACAGCTACCCCGAAGTGGCGATCGCTGCGACCGAAGTTTTGGAGGCGACGGGCTGCGCGGTGCAGGTCGCACCGGTGAGCGATAGTGGTCGGCCGGCCTTCTCGAAAGGTATGGTCGATCTGGCGCGCCGCAAAGCCAAGCAAGCGCTGAGCAAGCTCGATCCGCTCGCTCAGGCTGGGCTGCCGATCATCTTCCTTGAGCCGAGCGACTGGTCGATGCTGATCGACGACTACCAAGCCCTGCTGCCCGACGATGAGCGAGTGGCACGTGTGGCGGCCAACTGCTTCACCTTCGAACAGTACATTGCCAAGCTGGCCGATCAGGGCGAATTGCAGTTGAACTTCCGCCAAGATGAGCGCGAGGTCTTGCTGCACGGCCACTGTCACCAGAAGGCGCTGGGAGGCACCGCAGCGACCGTCAAGATTTTGTCGCTACCGCCCAACTACCGCGTTCGCGAAGTCGATAGCAGCTGCTGTGGTATGGCTGGCTCGTTCGGTTACGAAAGCGAGCACTTCGAGGTCTCGCGCCGCATGGCCTCGCGACGGCTGCTGGGCGCTGTGCGCGAAGCCAGCCCCGATACAATCGTGGTTGCGCCGGGCGTCAGCTGCCGCCAGCAGATCGGGCACGGCTCGCAACGCAAGGCGATACACCCCGCCCAGGCGCTGCGCAAGGCATTGCAAGACTGAGAGCGAGAGCGCTGCCGCAAGGCAGCGTCGCCGAAGGCGACGAAGCTGCCGATTTTGTTGGAATGGACTCTGATAGCCGGAGGCGGACGCGCTAGCAGCCGAATGGGAGCTAGCAGCCTCGCCGCCAGATGACTATCGGCCCAGCGACACAAACAGGCTCTGGATGCACTCAGATCGCATCCAGAGCCTGTTCGGCTGTTCAGGCAGAAATTTAGTTAGCAGCCTTCTGCAGACCGCGCGGGATCTGTTGGCCTTCGGGCAGGGCCGAGACATACTTGCGACCGGCCAGGCGCTTCTCGAAATCTTCGCGAGCGGCCTTGCGCAGTTCGGGATCGGTCATCAGCTCCAGACCGAGCGAGGCCAGGGCACGAGCGGCGTAGAGCGCGCCCTTGCGTCCGATCGAGGTGCCGTGCGAGGCGGTCGCCGACCAGGTGTGCAGGTTGATGCCCTTAGGAATAGTTGGCATACCACAGCCCATGGTCGGGGTCAGCCAGCTCACATCGCCCACATCGGTCGAAGCGCCCATCATATAGGTGCCGTCGGGCAGTTCACTCACCTCACTGGCCATACCGGTAGGTTCAACACCCGAGTTGCGCTGCAATTCCAAAGCGAATTCGCGCTCTTCATCGGTATATTCCGGCACACCGATGCGCTCCATATGCTTCTGCAGCGCGCTTGCCAGCGGCATATTCGGCATCAGATCGTACATGCCGTTGTAGACATCAACAACCGTCTTGGTTTGGGTCGCCATGGCAGCGCCCTCAGCGATCTGCTTGACCCAAGCTACATTCGCATCGACGTGTGCACGGTCGGCGTCGCGCACGAACATGCGAATGCGGGCATAATCGGGCACGATGTTGGGGGCCAGACCGCCGCTCTCGACCACATAGTGGATACGAGCAGTCGGCTCGATGTGCTCGCGCATCAGGTTGACACCGTGCGAAAAGAGCTCAGCGGCGTGCAGTGCGCTGCGGCCCAACCACGGAGCACCACCAGCGTGGGCGGTGCGGCCATGGAACTCGATCGTCAACGAAGTGGTCGCGGTCGAGCGAATGTTGGTCACTTGGGCATCGGTTCCCGGGTGCCAGTGCAGTGCGGCGTCGAGATCTTGGAACAGGCCTTCGCGAGCCATATAGAGCTTCGCGCCCTCGGTCTCTTCGGCGGCACAACCATAGACTCGAATCGTGCCCTTGATATTGTGAGCCTCCATCACCTCTTTGAGCGCCAGCGCGCCACCCAAGGTACCCGAGCCCAACAGGTTGTGGCCACAGCCATGGCCGCTTGGGCTGGGGGTCGGCTTGCGGTAAGGCACTGGCTCGTTGCTCAAGCCCGGCAGAGCGTCGTATTCGGCCAAAAAGCCGATAATCGGCTGGCCGCTGCCCCACTCGGCGATAAAGGCAGTAGGAATGCCACAGGTGCCTTTGCTAGTGATGCTGAAGCCTTGCTCTTCCAAAACCTCAATCAACAGTTCGGCCGATTTGGTTTCAAACAGCGACGGTTCTGCAAGTTCCCACAGCTCATCAGAGACACGATCGATAATCGGCCGCAGTTCGTTAACGGCCTTATCGACCTCTTCAAAATGAATCGTAGACATGCTCGTTCCCCTTTTGGTGTATAGACGGAGATTGCTACGATTATACCCCAGTTATGAACAAGTTAATGTAGTCGCTTCTAGATTCCGAGCCATGCTTTGGCGTTTAGGCGGCTAGCCCCAAGCAGGGGTGGTGGCGCGTCCGCCTCCGGCTACCAGATCGGCCACCAAAACCAAGCTACAATAGCAGCTTTTCGCGATTGCAATCGCATGCTAGACGAATCTCTCGAGATGACATAAGATATAGAACTATTGTAAAGAATTGTGATAAGCATGGTATAATCGGAACACACTACCCCAAGTTCTACGTATGCACTGTTTCGACCCCGGCAACGTAGCCTCAATGTGGAAACGATTCACCAGGAGGTATCCCTGTGAACGATGGCATTGCCATTGAGTTGGATGATATCGTCAAGAGTTTTGGTGATGTCAATGCTGTGGATCATGTAAGCATGCAGATCCGCGACGGAGAGTTTTTCTCGATGCTGGGCCCGAGCGGCTGCGGAAAGACAACAACTCTACGCATGATCGCCGGTTTTGAGTTCCCGACTTCCGGGCGCTTGAAGATTCACGGGAAAGAGATGGGCAATACTCCACCCTATCGCCGTCCCGTGAATACGGTTTTCCAATCCTATGCACTGTTTCCTCACATGACGGTTGCGCAAAACGTCGCTTTTGGCCTTGAGATGAAGCGCGTTCCCAAAGAACAAATCAAAGAACGTGTTCAAAAAGCGCTCGAGCTTGTACGTCTACCAACTTTTGGCGATCGTTATCCACGCCAGATGTCGGGCGGCCAGCAACAGCGTGTTGCCTTGGCGCGCGCCCTTGTGAACGAGCCAGAGGTACTGTTGCTCGACGAGCCGCTTGGTGCACTTGACCAAAAGCTGCGCAAAGAGATGCAGTTTGAGCTCAAGCGCATTCAAGAGGAACTGGGTATCACCTTTATTTTTGTGACACACGACCAAGAGGAAGCGCTCACCATGAGCGACCGTATCGCGGTCATGAACGCGGGGCGTGTGCTGCAAATCGGCACACCAACCGAGATCTATGAACGGCCCAACTGCCGCTTTGTGGCCGATTTTATCGGTGAAAGTAACTTCATCGAAGGGACCGTGCGCGCAAGCAACGGGCAGTACGCAACCATCGAAACCAGCGATGGGCTTGAAATGCAGGGCTACACAGAACAGCCTGTGAGCGTGGGAAGCAGTGTTGTGCTCTCGCTTCGTCCTGAAAAAGCACGGCTCAGCACCGTCAATGGCAACAATAGCCAAAAGCACGAAGCGAATACCTTCCCTGCGAAGGTTGAACGTGTCAGCTATATTGGCAGCGATACCCGCATTATTGTGCGGCTCGCAAGTGGTCGAACCATCGACGTCTGGGAACAAAATACCCGATCGACGCTCGACCGCGATGCCTATTGGCAACCGGGTGAGGCCGCGATTCTCTCGTGTTCAGTCGAGAACGCGCTCATTTTGACCTCGTAGCGGAGAATACCTACTATGGCTATCGAAACGGTGCCTCCTCCAGCTTCGCATGAAGCGCTTAGCCAACAACGACGTGCCCGAGAACGACTCAAGGTCTTTGGCTTGGTCTTTCCGGGCTTGTTTTGGCTAACGTTCTTTTTTGCGTTGCCCTTAGTGGTCATCTTCATCTATAGTTTTCTCACGCCGGGGCCGCGAGGCGACGTTGTCTGGATCTTTACATTCGACAATTATGCTCGCCTCTTCACCGAAAGCCTTTTTGTGAACGCTTATATACGTTCCATCTGGCTAGGCATTCTGACAACCGTCATTTGTCTGATAATCGGTTATCCACTAGCGGTCTTTATCGCCCAAGCCCCACCACGTTGGCGCACCATTCTGCTCTTTATGGTGCTCATTCCCTTTTGGACCAACTTCTTGGTGCGAACCTATGCGTGGATGATCATTTTGCAAAATAACGGCTTAATCAACTGGATCGTTACCTCCTTAGGGTTCCCGCGATTAAGCTTGATGAATACCCAAACGGCGGTCTTAATCGGTTTAGTCTACGGCGAGCTTCCCTTTATGGTCTTGCCGCTCTATGCCTCGATCGACCGTTTTGACTTCACCTTGATGCAGGCAGCCTCCGACTTGGGCGCATCAAAGTTCCGCGCCTTTACACGGGTTATGCTGCCGCTCACTATGCCCGGTATCGCGGCAGGTTCGGTCTTGGTCTTTATCCCAACCGTCGGCCAATTTGTGGTCTCTGACCTGTTGGGTGGCGCCAAAGTAGACATGTTGGGCAACCTGCTCCAACGCCTCTTCACGCGCGCAAACCCGCCCAACTGGCCGCTGGGTTCAGCACTCGCATTAATGTTTATGCTTGTGCTGATGATCTTGATTGTCTTCTACTTCCGATCAACCACGGAGGATGACCGATGATCGATCTCAGCCAAACGTCGAGCCAAACAGCTCAGAAAAGCAGCACTAGAAAGCCATTCTCACTAGGTAAGACCACGCTAACGGTTGTTAGTGTGCTGACCTATATGTTTCTATACATCCCGATCATCATTTTGGTGCTCTATTCGTTTACCACCGACGCCTTCGGTGCACGGCTTACCGGCTTTACGCTGTCGTGGTACGAGCAACTTTGGCGCGACCAGCGCCTCATGGGAGCGACCCTCAACACACTCTATGTCGCCTTCGTCTCTATGATCGTCTCGACGATCATCGGCACGATGACGGCGCTAGCTCTCGAACGCTTCCGCTTCCGTGGCCGGGCTGTTTACGATGCCTTTCTCTACCTACCAGTTGTCATCCCCGAAATTGTGATGGCACTCTCATTGCTGGCATTTTTCTCGTTTGCGTTTAACCTGATCCGCCAACTAACCGGCATTCAGTTACGCAACGGCTTGGCAACTGTGATCATTTCGCACATTGCCTTCAGCATTTCGTTTGTGGTCATCGTAGTGCGCGCCAGTTTGCGTGGCTTCGACCAGCGCATGGAAGAAGCCGCCTATGACCTTGGAGCCAACAGCTGGCAAACCTTCTGGCGCATCACCTTTCCGCTGATTCTGCCTGGCATTATCGGCGGCGGCCTGCTCGCTTTTACAATTTCGCTCGATGACTTTATTATTAGCTTCTTTACCACAGGGCCGGGCACCTCGCTGCTGCCTGTAGAGGTCTACTCACAGGTCAAACGTGCGGTTACCCCCAAGATCAATGCGATCTCAACCCTGATGTTAGCGGTCTCTATGACCTTAGTTGTACTCTCGCAAGTAGTACAACGCCCACGTACCTAACTGCAATTTCGAGTTCGTATTGAAGAACTCAAACGGCAGCTATGTATATTCAAGGAGAAACAGATGCTTAAACCTATCCGAATCGCTAGCCTCCTCCTAGCCTTGTCGCTGCTTTTGGCAGCCTGTGGAGGCAGTTCTAGCAGCTCTACGCCGCCAGCCGACAGTGGTTCCAGCAGCTCTGAGCCTACCAGCAGCGAAGCGCCCGCCAGTGGCGACAGCGCAGGCGAGGCCAGCGCTGATGATGGTGTCGATCGCAGCAAGCTGTCTTCGACCCTCCACTTCTACAACTGGGCTGACTATATTGACGAGACCATTCTCGACATGTTCCAAGAAGAGTACGGCGTGCAAGTGATCGTCGACGTCTTCGACAACAACGAAGACATGATCGCCAAAGTACGCACCGGCGGCTCGGGCTACGATATCGTTGGCCCCTCGGACTACGCCGTCGATATCATGGTCAAAGATGGTCTGTTGGCCAAGCTCGATAAATCCTTGCTTCCCAACTTCCAATATCTCAAGCCCGAGCAGTTGGACCTCTACTTCGATCCGGGCAACCAATATTCGATTCCCTACAACCAAGGCGTGACCGGTATCGCCTACCTCAAGAGCTACTTCGATACCCCGCCCGACAGCTGGGAGATCTTCTTTGACCCGGCCCAAGCCGAGCAACTCTCTGCTAAGGGTGGCTTCGCAATGCTCGACGACGAACGCGAGACTCCCGGCGCTGCCTTGCGCTACATCGGCAAGTCGCTCAACTCGACCGATTCTGCTGACCTGGCCCAAGTCGAAGAGATTCTGAAGGCTCAGAAGCCCTTCGTCTCCTCTTACGATAGCAGCAGCATGGGTCGCAAGCTGGCCAGCGGCGAAATCATCGCTGCTCACTGCTACAACTCGGTCGCCCTCCAAGCTCGCTTGGGCCTGAGCGATGAGTTCCCCGGCAACGAGGATGTAGGTTTCTTTGTTCCCAAAGAGGGCGGCGTCATCTGGCAAGACAACCTTGCGATCTTGGCAGACTCGCCCAACGCCTACACCGCTCACGTCTTCTTGAACTTCCTAATGCGCCCCGACATCGCGGCCATCAATGCCGAGTACATCCTTGGCATTACGCCCAATGCCGAAGCTGAGAAAATGCTGCCAGCTGAGCTTCAAGAGCTGAACCAGCAGGGCTTCTCGGTCTCTCCCGAGGTATTGGAGCGGGTCGAGTGGATCCAGCGCAACGAAGAGAGCTCGGTCTTCACCGATCTGTGGACAGCAGTTAAAGGCGAATAGGGAGCCTTATCTTGGCATGCAAGCGGTACTTCCTTTCTGGGGAGTACCGCTTTTTACTATGCTGATCGTTCTCTTTCGGCTACCTAAGGCTCTTCTCATACCAAATCCGTTTAAAGACTTGCGCTTTTATAACGCAAAAACCAAAATCCGGGAAAGAGTTGTGTGAAATTTCGCCTTGTCGCGCGAAATTTCACACAACAAAATATAGTCACGTTCCGCTCTGCCAAAGGCCAAAGAGAACCTAATCAACCGGATTTGGTATCATAAGCCAGCGCCAACCCACACGATGCGTTCAGCGCTCTTGGCGGTCTGGTCTCTAGCCCCCATTCGATCCTCACCGCGTCCGCCTACGGCTATCAGATCGCCACCCAGCCATACAAGCCGTCAAGCGTTGCGCTGCATACGCTGCGACCAGCCAGGCGCAAGCGCCTAGCTGGTTCAAACGCTGCCTTTCGCTGCCAAAGGTCACAAACCCCAAGTGATCAATCGAACTTGGCATCACAGAGCGAAAGACTCTTTCAACGCTCGGATCGATACAAATACAAGCGCCGGAAAACGGTGTGTTGATAGGCAACACAAAAGGAAAGATAGTAACGAGAAGAAAGGCTTCAAGTATGAACCCTATGATTCGACACGCCACAGAACAAGACATCCCCGCAATCACCATGATCATTCGCAAGGCCTTTGCGGAATATGAAGGCAAACTCGATCCGCCCTCAAGCGCCAAATACGAAAGCGAACAACGGGTCAAAGCCGATCTAAACGAGGGTGGCGCTTTGGTCTATGAACAAGCTGGCGAGATCGTTGGCTGTATCTTCTATCACCTCTACAAAGATCACATCTACCTGCGTCGTCTATCCGTTGCGCCCGAACATCGCCGCCAAGGCATCGCCAGCGCTCTCTTAGAGGCGGGCGAAGAGTTCGGGCGCAACCAAAAGCTACCAGAAGCGCGGCTCTCGGTGCGGATCGTGCTGGAAGATAACATTAACTTTTATCAACGCCGAGGGTATCGCCACTTCGGCTACGGCACCCACGAGGGCTACCAGCAACCAACCTTCGTGAACCTCGCTAAACGCTTAGACTGAAAGCGGCTAGCACGCTCGGCAGGGGCACGTAATGTGATAGCAAATCCGCTTTAAAGACGTGCATGCCCGTAACCTGAAAAAACAAAAAGCCAAGAAAAGAAGTAGTTACCTCCCACTCTGCCGAAGGCCAGAAACCACAAAATGATCAGCCAGATGTGGTTTGAGCAGTTTTAAGTAAAGTCGTAGAGCGGACTTTTGGTATGCTACAATAACATGCATACGCATGGTACAGATGAGGTTTGTATGAATATAGAAGATACCGATCTCGTATGGGAAATCGATAGGCAAGTACAGCAGGTTTTAGGGTCGTTGGTTACAGCACAGTCCGATGCCAAGCCAAATGCTCCGATCGCTTCATACATCGATCACACGCTTCTGAAGCCCGAGGCCACTCCGGCCCAGATCGTGCAGCTCTGTGCAGAAGCTCGCGACTACCATTTCGCCAGTGTCTGTGTCAACGCCTCGCATGTGCCCCTGTGTGCACGCCAACTGGCTGGCAGCGGCGTAGCGGTCTGCACCGTTGTAGGTTTCCCTTTGGGCGCAACCAGCACAGCGACCAAAGTGTTTGAAGCCAACGAAGCGATCGCCAACGGCGCCAGCGAGATCGATATGGTCATTCCGATTGGTCTGCTCAAGGCCGGCGATTACCAAGGTGTGCTCAACGACATTCAGGCCGTTGTCAACGCCTGCCACGCTGGCAAGGCGATCTGCAAAGTAATCATCGAGACGGCGCTGCTCAACGATGCCGAGAAGGTCGCGGCCTCGCTGTTGTGCGTCAAGGCAGGCGCCGACTTTGTCAAAACCAGCACCGGCTTCTCGACCGGAGGCGCCACTCCCAGCGATGTGGCCTTAATGCGCCGTGCCGTCGGGCCCACAATGGGCGTCAAAGCGGCCGGTGGCGTGCGCAGCTACGCCGATGCTTTGGCGATGATCGCTGCTGGTGCAACCCGCTTGGGCGCAAGCGCTGGCGTCGCAATCGCACGCGAAGAAAAAACACTGCAAGAAACCGGTGTTTCTGGATCGCATCCTTCTTCAAGTAACGACGGTTACTAATCTGCATGCATAGGGGTTTAACTGCTTGCAAAGAATAAAACATGCAAGTCTGTAGATCACCTTGGGTTTGATGGAATGACGAAATCGCACTGGTAACGCGCTGGTGCGATTTCGCCATACAGACGCCGCAAAGGAGAACACATGCAGAAGATTTTAGAACGGCGCTGGGTTAAATTGATCATCAATGCGGCGCAAGGCTTTTCGGCCGACAACTGCGGTCAAATGGCAGCGGCATTAGCTTATTTCGCAGTTCTTTCAGCATTTCCGCTTCTACTCTTGTTAGTCTCGCAAATTCCCAACCTGCTCGCACTTTTCTCCTTCGACTTCAATGTTACCGATGCCATGCTCGACTTCGCCCGCACCCAGATGTCCGACAGCGCGGCCGAGTGGCTACAATCGAGTTTAGAAACGCTGAGCGAAGGCCAACGTACAGCTGGAATCGTAGGTGTGCTCACCCTCTTTTGGAGCGCCTCGGGCGTCTTCAGCCAGCTCGATAGCTCGATCAACCGGATCTGGCGAGTACAAGAAGACCAAGATCGCAAGCAAGGCCCGCTACAGATGGTCTTGAACTTTGCACGCAGCCGTTTTTTCTCGTTCTTTATCGCCGCAATCGCTGGTCTAATTATGTTAACCAGCGGCATCTTCACCACGGTGCTGAGTGTCGTACGCAGTTTTCTGCCAGAGCTGCCCGGCTCGAACCAGCTTTGGTCGGCCCTGCAATGGACGGTAGCGCCGATCTTGGGCATTTTGGCCCTAGCGATCATCTATCGTTTTATGCCGAACACAAAAGTAGAGTGGCGCGATGTTTGGGTAGGCGCGATCGCAGCCGGTCTGGGTGGGGAACTACTGAAAACGGTGGTAGCGAGCTTTATTACCAGCGGCACAGGTGGGGTTTATCAAAGCGTGGCAGGCCCACTTGCGTTGATGATCTGGGTCTTTTTCACCAGCCAAATCATGTTTTTTGGTTGTGAACTGACTCGCCACTATGCCCTGTTGTACGGCAGCCGCACAGGCGAACAAGCCGAGACGCCTTCTCAACCAAAGATCGATCCGGCCACGGGCGAAAAGCTTGACGAGGCGGCAGCCTAGAGCGCCGAAACGAAGAATCTATAAGCTAGGCGCGCAGCGTACTGCGCTTAGAGATGCAAGAAGGTCAGTCTGCTGAGCTTCTCCCTGAAGAAAGGTGGTCTTTCCACCCAGGCTGCTAGCACCCTTTAGTGGCGGGCGGGATGTTGGTAGCCGTAGGCGGACGCGGTTAAGACCTTGCTTGGGGAACAACATTCGCCGCCAGAGCGCTAAGAACAAGCGGAGTTGAGGAGAAAACGAGAGGGAGAAGTTGGCTTCTCCCTCTCGGTGCGTTGAGTTATACCAAATTCGGTGGAACTCGTCTCTTTTTGTTGGTTTTCTTACACTCCAAGTGGGCAAGTCTTTAAACGAATGTGGTATTACTTCAAGATCAGCTCGATAACGGGCACAACCACATCGGGCTTGATCACCGGCAGATCCAAGGTCAGGGTGTCGCTGGCCGTCTCGGCGATGCTCCACTCGTCGTGCTTGCCCGGCTCCAGCAGCTTGATCTCGCTACCATCGTGCAAGAACTGAGCGTAAGCGACCTTGCCTGCCATGCCATCGAGGTGCAGGTGGCGGAAGGGCCAGCTGAAGACGTGAATGTAGACACGATTGCCGTTCTGGGTCAGGCGGCAATCTTGGGGAGCTTCAAACTCGCTCTGGGTGCAGCCGTAGATCGAGCGGCTGTTGAGGGCCATCCACTCGCCATAGACCTTGAGCGCATCCTTGGCGCGCTGATCGAAGGTGCCGCGCGAGGTCGGACCGACGTTCATCAGCAAGTTACCGCCGGTCGAGACGGTGTTGACCAACATCTTGATCAACTGCTCAGGGCTCTTCCAGGTCATCTCGTCGCGGTAATAGCCCCACGAACCGCTGAAGGTCTGGCAGGTCTCCCATACCACGTGCTTGCCCTCAACCTTGACCCACTCGCGCGGCTGGAACTGCTCGGGGGTGTAGACATCGGCCTCGCCCAAGGGCAGGTCGAGACGGTTGTTGACCATAATGCCGGGCTGCAGCTCGCGAGTCAGCTTGATCAGCTCCTCGCTCTGCCAGTCGTTGCGGCCCTTGCCGGGCAGGCCCTTGTAGCTGCGATCAGGATACGAGAAGTCGTACCAGATGATGTCGATCTTGCCGAACTTGGTGAGCAGCTCGGTAACCTGATTGCGCATGTACTCAACATAGCGCTTCATATCGCGAGTCTTGTTCAGCTCGGCAGCGTCTTCGCGATCGCGCAGCGGGTGGAAGATGTCGATCGTGAAGTCTGGGTGGTGCCAGTCGATCAGCGAGTAGTAGAAACCGACCTTCAAACCAGCTTCGCGGAAAGCCTCAACAAAAGGACCGATCAGGTCTTTGCCGTAGGGGGTATTGGTCACCTTGTAATCGGTATAGGCCGAATCCCACAGACAGAAACCTTCGTGGTGTTTGCTGGTGAGCACCACATACTTCATACCTGCCGCTTTAGCAGCCGCCGCCCACTCTTTCGGATCGTAGAGATCTGGGTTAAAATTATCGAAATATTTCTGATAATCTTCGGTGGTGATCAATTCACGGCTCTTGACCCATTCGTGGCGAGCGGGCAGAGCATAGAGTCCCCAGTGAATGAACATACCGAAGCGATCATTCACAAACCAAGAGGTATCGCCTTTGGTTGGCATAGGAACGGGAACTTTCGACGACATCGTCAGGCTCCTTCAATTCGTAGGGCAAAACTGAGAGTTTTGAATCGATTACAGCTGTGTAAGCTTGCAGCTGATTGTAGGCGAGAGTTTGCACTACGTCAAGCGCTTAGAAACCTGCAATAAACACTCATTTTAAGGCTTCACAATCGTATATAATCAAATTGTATTCAATTTCGCATTCAGAAGTGAATTTTATACGAGGCTGAAGCACCGCTCTCTATTTGAAACAGAAACGAAAGCAATGACGCATCAAGTACTTTCTCGCATGCGCTACGGAGGGGACTACAACCCCGATCAATGGCCCGAGTCGGTTTGGGACGAAGATATGGAGCTGATGCAAGAATCGGGCGTGAATCTTGTATCGCTGGCGATCTTTTCGTGGGCGCGGATCGAGCCGAAGCCGGGCCAGTACGACTTCGAATGGCTCGACCGGATCATGGACAAGTTGCATGCCGCCGGGGTCGGTGTCGACCTCGCGACCGCCAGCGCCTCGCCGCCGCCCTGGATGGGCCGCCTCTACCCCGACAGCCTACCGGTAACCCAAGATGGCAAACGGCTCTGGTACGGCTCACGCCAGCAGTACTGCCCCACCAGCCCCGACTATCGCCAAGGCGTCGCCAAGATCGTGCGCATGTTGGCCGAACGCTATGCCAAGCATCCAGCCCTCGAGATGTGGCATATCAACAACGAATACGCCTGCCATGTGGCCGAATGCTTCTGCGACCGCTGCGCCGAGCGCTTCCGAGGCTGGCTCAAAGAGCGCTACGGCGACCTCGAGACGCTCAACGAAGCATGGGGCACCGCCTTCTGGAGCCAGCGCTACGGCGAATGGGAAGAGGTCATTCCGCCCCGCATCACGCCGACCTTCTACAACCCATCGCAAGTGCTCGACTGGCGACGCTTTAGCTCCGATATGCTGCTGGAGTGTTTCGAGCTTGAGAAAGCCATTTTGAAGGAAGTGACGCCCGACAAGCCGGTTACAACCAACTTTATGGGCTTCTTCAAGCCGCTCGACTACTGGAAGTGGGCCGCCGCCGAAGATATCGTCTCACATGATATGTACCCCGATCCTTCCGAGCCTTGGGCGCCGATGTATGCGGCCGGCACCTACGATCTGATGCGCTCGTTGGGCCAGGGCAAACCCTGGATGCTAATGGAGCAGGTCACCAGCCATGTGCAGTGGCGTCCGCGCAACGTCACCAAGGGGCCGAACCAGATGCGGCTCTGGAGCTATCAGGCGGTCGCGCGCGGAGCCAACGCCGTGATGTTCTTCCAGTGGCGGGCCTCGCGAGCGGGTGCTGAGAAGTTCCACGGCGCTCTGGTGCCGCACGGCGGGCGCGAAACCCGCACTTGGCGTGAGGTTGTGGCGCTCGGCCAAGAGTTGAAGGATCTGCAAGAGATCTGCTCTTCGGTGGGCCGCGCCGATGTGGCCATCATCTTCGACTGGGAGAGCTGGTGGGCCTTGGAGGGCGAGTGCAAGCCTTCGGTCGATGTGCGCCAGCTTGAGGTCGGCCTCGACTACTACGCCACGCTCTACAACAACAATATCGCGGTCGACTTCGTGCACCCCGATGCTGATCTGAGCCGCTACAAAGTGGTGATCGCGCCGGTGCTCTACCAAGTGCGAGCCGGGCTGTCAGAGAAGCTCGACGCCTTTGTGAGCCAAGGCGGCCGTCTGGTGATGAGCTTCTTCAGCGGCATCGCCGACGAGCGTGACCACATCTATCTGGGCGGCTACCCCGCGCCCTTCCGCAAGCTTTTGGGTCTGCGAGTCGAAGAGTTCGCGCCCTACGCCCAAGGCCAGACTAACGGCATCTACACCGAGGACGAAGAGCAGTTCAACACCTCGGTTTGGAGCGATGTGATCGTACTCGAAGGCGCCAAGGCGATCGCCCACTTCCAAGACGACTTCTACGCCAACCAGCCCGCCATTACCGAACACAGCTATGGCTCGGGCCTAAGCTATTACGTTGGCACCAAACTCGAAATGGCTGGCATGCAGTGGCTGTTCAAACGAGTGCTCGACGAAGCAGGCGTGCGCGCCCCGCTCGAAGCACCCGCCAATGTTGAAGTTGTGCAGCGCTACAACGAGCAATATAGCTACACCTTCCTGCTCAACCACAACCTCGAGAGCGTCACGATCAACCTGCCAGCTGGCGGCTACGATCTGATCAGCAAGCGCGAATACACTTCAAGCATAAGCCTTGATCCGCGCGGCGTTGCGATCATTCGAAACGCTCGCTAAGATCCTCAGCGGTGGAGTGGGCGATGCGGCCTACTCCACCTTCCACAAACTATGAATCAAGCAAGCTTCGCAGCGATCGAGCTGCCAAACGAGCTTCCCCTCAAACGAATCGTCTTCGCTGTCAATCGCAGCGTGCTGCGCAACGGGCTGCGGGTGAAAGACGAAAGGCGCAATTCGGACGGCCAGATCGAGTGGCAGTTGGCGGCAAGTTCGGGACGAACCGTGCAGCGCCTGCGTTGGCTGCCCAGCCAGAACAGCTTCCAGAGCGATGAAGCCTACACCCCACTGCTCGACCAGATCGCGGCCCAGATCGCCCAGTTCGAGCGCGACGATCTAGAGGCCCTCTTCAAAGAGCTGGGCTTGCCCTTCAGCGCGCCCCAACAGCTCTCGAGTCGTGCCAGCAAGCGGCTCTATCGCGTGGACAATCTGATCGTTCAACTCTGGTACAGCCGAAAACCCGATTGGCTGAGCCGTTCGAGTGCGGCGCTGCGTGCCCTGAAAGACATCCTTCCTGTACCAGAGCTGATCTTTAGCGCCAGCTCGCGCACTCAAGCGCCCTTCCAAGTCGAGATCACAACTTGTCTGCCCGGTCAGAGCTTCGAGCAGGAGTGGCCCAAGCTAGATGTCGCGCAGCGCCGCGCCTATGTTGCGCAGTTCGCTGACCTGATGCGCGAGATGCACAAGCTGCAGGGCCAGAAGCTCAACGCTTTGGCTGCCATCGACGGCTCGCTGCCATGGGCCGAGCGCTGTCGACGCGAATTGCAAGGCCGCCTTAGCGCCGCGCGCCAAGCGGGCGTCGAGCAGACTCAGATCGAGCAAGTCAGGGCCTTTATCGCCAAAGCCGAGTCTGAACTCGATCGACCCAGCCTGGCACTGGTACACAACGATCTGCATCTCGGCAATATTTTGGTTCAGAACGGCAAGATCTGCGGCATTATTGACTTCGAATGCGCCGAGGTGGGCGGCTTCGAGCGAGATGGCTATATGATGCTGGGCGATGCGGTCGGCGCGATGATGGGCGGTTCGAGCGAGCGGCTCGCAGAGAACAGCGCCCTGCAAGTGGTACGCTGGCTGCAAAACGACTATCCGGCGCTCTACAATCTGCCCGGTGCGGCCGATCGCCATATGCTCTATCTGATGCTCGAACCCGAGTTGGGCGGCGAGATCAACCATCAGGGGCGCTTTGCAGCGTGGACGCGGATCTTAAACGAAGGCTGGATTCAACGTTGGCTCAGCGCATAACCGAAGCGCATGGTATGATGAAACCAGTAGCTCGCCTCTGTAAGAAGTGTGAACGATGCCAGAACTGAGCATTATTATCGTATCTTGGAACGTAGCCGACCTTCTGCGCGACTGTATCGAGAGCATTCATAGATCGCTCGCCTCTAGCGGTATCGAATACGACATCCACGTGGTCGACTCGGCTTCCAGCGATGGAACCCCCGCTATGCTGCGTCAATCTTTCCCCGAGGTTGTGCTCTACGAATCGCCGACCAATATCGGCTTTGCGGGCGGCAATAACCTTGCTTTGTGCGCATTGGGCTTCGGCCAAGGCCCCAACAGCAAGCCAGCTGTGCCCTTTGTGATGCTGCTCAACCCCGATACACGAGTCGAGAGCGATGCGATCCCGCAACTGCTCAACTATCTCAAAGCGCATCCCGAGCTTGTAGCGGTCGGGCCGCAGTTGCGCTATGGCGATGGAACGCTCCAATCTTCGCGTCGGCGCTTCCCAACCAGCGCCAGCTTTTTCTGGGAGAGCACGCCGCTCGAACGGCTCTGGCCCGACAACCCTTGGAAGCGCCACTACCACTACGCCGAACGTTCGCCCGACCAAGAGCAGCGCGTGGGCTGGCTGGTGGGCGCGGCCCTGCTGGTGCGCAGCAGCGCGATTGTGCGGGCTGGATTGCTCGACGAAGGCTTTTTTATGTATAGCGAAGAGCTGGAGTGGCAATACCGCTTACAGCTCACCAATACGCCCACCACCGAACTGACCAACTTCGAGCAGATCGGCTATCTGCCCAGCGCCGTGATCACCCACTACGAAGGTCGCAGCAGCGAGCAGATTCTCGCGCGCCGCCATATCAACTTTCAACTATCGAAGATTCGCTTGGCGCGACTGCTCAAAGGCCCTTTTGTGAGCGCCTGTTTGCGCAGATTCTTGATCGCCTGTTACCTTTGGGAGCTTGCGGTCGAAACAGCAAAGCTGCTGATCGGCCATCGGCGCGACCTTCGTCGTCAACGAGTCGCCATCTACAGCGAGGTGCTGCGCAGTCTCAACGATGAGCGAAACTTTGAAGAGAAAGCCTCAGGATGACTGATCTAGATCAACAGGTATACCCCTACACGATTTCGGAAAACTGGGCGCTCAAGCCAGTGGATCAGTTTGAGCACGGCTTTTACACGCGAGACGATTCGGGTTGGTTGCCGACCAAAGTGCCGGGCCACTGGCAAGAGCATCCCGAGTTGGCAGATTATGCAGGAAAGGTGGTCTATGCCACCCATTTTCGGCGTCCCAACGCGCCTCGACGCAAAAGCGACCGCTATTGGTTGCGCATCAATGGCGCTTTCTACTGGAGCCAGCCCTATCTCAATGGCATCGATCTGGGTCGGCACGAAGGCTACTTCGCGCCCTACGAGATCGATGTCAGCGACCTGCTAGAGGAGGAGAATCGCCTCTTCATCGAGCTGGAATGCAATAACGAGTATAAGCGCTCCGATAAGCGCATGCTGACCGGCGTCTTCAGCCATTGGGATTCGATGGATCGCACTATGAACCCGGGCGGGCTGTGGCGTCCAGTCGAACTACAGCGCAGCGGGCCGATCCGAATCAAAAGTGTGCGCTGCCATACCGAAACCATCAGCGATTCCTTCGCCCAGTTGCGCTTCTGGGCCGAATTCGACAGCCTTATCGACAGCCATGTGACCCTGCGCTGGACCTTCACCCCGCTCACCTTCGATGGGCAGCCCCAGGTTCACGAGCAGCGTCGCATGCTGCGTCCGGGCCGCCACGAGCTGAACGGCTTCCTCAAGCTGCGCGATCCCAAGCTGTGGTGGTCGCACGACTTGGGCGAGCCGCATCTCTACCGCATGACGCTCGAAGTCTTGATCGACGAGCAGCACTCCGACCACTACGAGTCGAACTTTGGCGTGCGCCGCTTCGAGCTACGCAACTGGATCCCCTATCTCAACGGGGTGCGCTTTTTGATCAAGGGCAACAACTATGGCCCGGGCGACGCCCGCATCGCCCACCTGAGCAGCGCCCGCTGCGCCCGCGACATCGAGCTGGCGCGCGAGGCCCATATGAACCTGTTGCGCGTGCACGCCCATGTGAGCAACCCCAGCTTCTACGAAGAGGCCGACAAGGCGGGCATGCTGGTCTGGCAAGATATGCCGCTCCAGTGGCTCTATCAGCGCAGCATTTTGGAAGAGGCTAAGCGCCAAACCCGTGAAATGGTGCGCATGCTCTTCAACCATCCAAGTATTGTGATCTGGTGCATGCATAACGAAGCGGTCTATACGGTCGATACCGCCGACGAGCGCCTGATCACCCGTTTGCGCACCTACAACAGCGCGCTCTTTTTGAACTGGTCGCGCGATGTGCTCGACAAACAGATGCAAAAGGTGGCCCAGAGTGAAGATCCACTGCGTCCTGTGATTCGTTCATCGGGCGAGATCACCATCCCCGGCTATCGCGCGGGCAACGACGTCCACTTCTACTTCGGCTGGTATCGCTCCTATGGCACGCTCAACGAGGGCGAATTAATCTTTAAGCACTTCTTGAGCAATACCCACTTCGTGACCGAGTTCGGCGCCCAGAGCTTTCCGAATCTCGAAAGCTCTTTGAAGTTTATCGATCCCGATCTGCGCAAGCTCGACGAAGAGCATTTAGCCATTCACCACAACTTCCAGCCCGATGTGATGGCTCACTGGATCAACTGGCGCTCGGCTGGCTCGTTGGAAGAGATCATCAACCTGAGCCAGAAATATCAGAGCATGATCAATCGCTACTACATCGATCGGCTACGGGTGAACAAATACCGCCCGACCGGCGGCATCGTGCCTTTCCAGTTCCAAGATTCGCACCCTGCCATCCAGTGGAGCGTTGTCGACTACTGGCGGGTGCCGAAGCAGTCCTACTACGCGCTCAAGATCGCCTTCAGCCCGCAATATGTCTGCGCGATCTTTGCACCCCGCACCTACAAGGTCGGCGAACAGATTGAGTTTAAGATTTATGCGATGAACGACGCTCAACACGCTGTTCACAACTTGATCTGCGAAGCTTGGCTGCGCCAAGCCGATGGTGGCGAGCTGGCCTATATCGAGCACACCCTGACGATGGGAGCAGACTGTCTGGCCTTCGAAATCGATCGTTTGCGCTTCACGCCACCCCAGCCAGGTCTCTACACTTTGACGCTAGCGCTCTCGGGCACCCAAAACTCCGACTTCGAGCATACCTACGAGATCAGCGTCGTCTAGGCGCTGAGTTAAACCGAAACGCGCCCAGAATAACAGGGCTGATCAGCATTTCAGCGAAGCCTAGCAGCTTGGTTTGAAACGGCGATCAGCCCTGTTGGCGCTTTGATCACGTTGTGTTGCTTAGCCTTCGGCAGAGCGGGTGAGCTCTGTAAGCAAGGTTCGCAGCGCTCCCTTCTCCCGCAATGCGGGAGCTATGCATTAGCCAAAAGTCGTGTTGGCAGCAAAAGGCGATATGTCGTATAGCATCGCGGGAGTATCCTTGAGAGCACAGAACTCAGAGAGGTTGAACGAAATCGCTTCAACATCAACATTCACCCCCTCGCCCGCAGTGCGGGAGAGGGGCCGGGGGGGTGAGGGCAGATAACGCTGACCGTATGTCGATTTGTGGCTAATGTACAGATGCGGGAGAAGGGCCGGGGATGAGGGCAGGCTAGCCCTTTTGATAGCCGTAGGCGGACGCGCTTGGGGCCGCATGGAGGGTACAGCCCTAGCCGCCAACATGCTGAACAGGGCCAAAAATATTTCAAACCCACATGTTCTATGGCGGACACGAGCGAAATGGGGCACAATCCATAGAAGAACTTGTCGGTTACAAGCGAGGAGCAAATAATGTCCAGTTTCAGCGCAAAGAAGATCGTAATCGGCGCTGGCGGCCTGGTCGTGGGGGCTGCCGTGATCGCCTTTCTGTATTGGACAATCTCGCCGCTGTTTATCAACCATCGCGTTGAGGAAGATTTTCCGGCAGTGGCAAGCCTTGCAAGCCCCGAAACTAGCCCAACGCCTCAGCCTACGAGCGCAGAAGCTAGCCCAACAATCGCTGCTGTCACCAACACTGTGCTGGCTTCTAGCCCAACAACTGCAGCTAGTGCTACACCCGAAGCTAGCCCCACGCCAGAGCCAAGTCCGACCCCTAGCGAACCAATCGCGCTGCTCACTGGCAGCTTCACGCAGATCGACCGTCTGCATGGGGCCGAAGGCCGCGCTGTGATCTATCAACTGCCCGACGGTCAGCTTGTGCTACGTTTGGAAGATCTGAACGCCCAAAATGGCCCCGACCTGTACGTAGGGCTTTCGGGCGCAGTTATGCCGCGCAGCAACCAAGAGCTCTTCGATCAAGGCTATTTAGAGCTGGCTCGCCTCAAAGGCAACCAAGGTAACCAAAACTACGAATTACCAAGCGATCTTAGCATCGAGCAGTATCGTTCAGTCGTAATCTATTGCAAAGCCTTTAGCGTGATCTTTAGCACCGCCGACTTCGAACTGTAATAGCTCTGGCAGAAAGCGAACGGCCCTCCAGACACATGCCGGAAGGCCGTACAATACTTTACACTTATCGCCTTAGGCGGGCTGGATACGGAAGAAGCGCGTCTGGTGAGCTTCGACCCGGAACTCGAGCGTCTCCCGGAACTCGGCCAGATCGCTCTGCGCCCAGAGATCGCGCACCAGCTTGGGCGAATCGAGCAGGCCGACATCGCTGGCCTTGAGCGTGAAATCGTTCCAGACCGAGCCGCGGTTGACGATCGCAGCGGCCACCGAGCCATCGCTGAGCGGCTTGACCCAGATCTCGCAGCCGTTCTCGCTGCGCACGCGCCGGCCCGCAATGCCCAGCGGATCTTGGTTGACCGCCAGCACCTCGCGGTTCGAGAGCAGCGCGCCGCTCTCGGCATCGAGCGAGCGTAGATCGCAGCCGATCATCAGCGGCGAACAAACGATGCTCCAGAGCGACATTTGGGTCTGATACTCGACAAAGCTCATACCGCTGCCCTTGATCTGGCCCTTGCCCTTCAGACCAACCACCAGCATATCGAGGTCGTTCCAGCCGTTAGGCCCGGCGTAAGGCTGCGCTATAGCGGCTTTGTCGAAGAGCGAATCGATGCCCAAGCTGTAGAAGGGCGGCTCGTTGGGCAGCTCGACCCGCACGCTCACCCAGCTATCGTAGACATCGCCCGAGATGCGCCACATATGCGCGCCGAGCTGGCTGGCCCACAGATGCGGGCTGCGCGCACCCCACTCGCAGACCGAGTAGAGGATGTCGCGGCCACTCTTGCGCAGGGCCTGGCCCATGCGGCTATAGCGCTCGATCGCGCTGGCCTGATCTTTGGGCGCGTGACAGTAGTCGTACTTGAGGTAGTCGATCTTCCAGCTGGCCCACAAGGCTGCGTCCTGATCCTCAAAACCGTAGCTGCCCGGGAAGCCTGCGCAGGTGCGTTCGGCGGCATCGGAGTAGATGCCCAGCTTAAAGCCCAAGTTATGAACGTAGTCGGCCAGCGCCGCGATCCCGCTGGGGAACTTTGCGGGGTCAGCGATCAGGTCGCCGTTGCCGTCGCGTTTGCCTTTGAGCGACCAGCAGTCGTCGATCACGATGTAGCGGTAGCCTAAGTCGCGCAGACCGGATGCCACCAAAGCATCGGCGGTTTCGCGAATCACCTCTTCGTTGACTTTGTTGCCAAATGTATTCCACGAGTTCCAACCCATAGGCGGGGTCGCTGCGAGATTGGGTTTATCTATCATCGGTTTTCTTTCATTCTTCGCCGAGTCGTCGAAGCATATCGCTAGCGATCTGGCGCAATAAAGCGCGCAATTCGCTCGGTTCTACAACAGTAAAGGGCTGATTGAGGCCCAACAGAAAACGCGCCACGCTTTCGAGATGAGCATAGCGCGTCTCGAAGCGGGTGCCAGTGGCGCAGGCATACAGTCGGCCGTAGCTGGGCGGAATACGGCGCTGCATCTCGCTCAAGGGGGCCTCGAACTCGACCACGATCGGCTGATCGCGCTCGTTGCTGAAGAGCTGCTCGATAAAACGCCGTGGATCGAAGTCGGGATCGCGCTCGAACTGCTCGTCGCGAATCTCGAGCGTCTCGATGCGATCCAGCCGAAAGACCCGGTAGCCACGCCGCAGATGGCAGTAGCCCGCCAGATACCAGCGCCCCCACAGCGCATTGACCGCATAGGGATCGACTACCCGCTCGCTCGGGCCGCCGCTCGAAGCGTAGCGGATCGCGATCTTTTTCTGGAGCTGCATGGCCTCGCTCAAATTGAGCAGCAGCGCCATATCGGGGCGGCCCTCCAAGCCGTCGCCGATAAACGAGATATGGCTGGTGAGGGCGTTGATCCGTTCGCGCGCCTTGACGGGCAAGACCCGTAGCAGCTTGGCCAGCGCGCCCTGAAAGGCCACCGGCGAGCGGTCGATCTGCAGCCAGGCCAAGCTCAGCAGGCCCAAGGCGATCGCGCTGCCCTCCTCCTCGGTGAAGAGCAAGGGTGGCAGCTTGAAGCCGGGCCGCAGATAGTAGCCTCCGCCCGGGCCGTGGCTAGCCTCGATCGGCATGCCCATATCTTGCAACATCTGAATGTAGCGCCGCACCGTGCGCGGCTCGACCTCTAAACGGCGCGCGAGCTCCATGCTGCTGAGCGAAGCATGGGTCTGCAGCAATTCGAGAATGGTCAGCAGACGGGTGGTTGGATTATACATCGTTCACCCCACAACAGCTCTTCGCGATCTCCAAAAATAGCGGAACAATTGTAACCGCTATTGAGAGGATCTTGCAAATAGACAGCACGAGAGAGATCAAACGGCAAGCAGAGCCAGAACTGCTCGCCAACGAGCTGCGCAGCTTCTTCGGCCCGCTCCGCCCTTAAGCTCCGCTCGCTTTTTTTCTACTCAGGCGGATGGGCTTCTAGCCCCCATTCGGCTTCTAGCGCGTCCGCCCTCGGCTATCAACATCCCCTTCTTCGAAAAGTGGGCTTATCTGTCAGCGCAAAACAGCGCCGAACAACGAGAGCGATGAGCCCACAATGGCTACATCGCTCTCAACGTGGATAAGCGCGTTTCGCCCTAGCCAAAGCCAAACTAGAGCGATATTGAACATCAATAGCGCTCTCTGATTATAGAATTCCATCAAAAACAAATCTGCTTTCTAAGACTTTTCAGCTATAATGCCTGAAATGCAAGACATCACTCTACTCTGGAAAGTCCTATTATGTCGAAAATACGTCTTTTTCTTCTTCTCTCTTGTATCCTTAGCATTTTTGTAAGTTCAGGAGCTAACGTAGCTAGCGTTCAGTCTGCGCCCGCCCAGCAGAATCGATCCGAGCCGATGTCGCTGTTCGGCCTCAACCTCTACATCACCGGACGCGAGCGCAACGACCAGCAGGCCCGCGAGCTGGTGGCGAAAGCCCAGCAGATCGGCGTCGATTGGACGCGCGAAGAGATCAGTTGGGCCTCGTGGGGCGGCAGTCCCGAAAACTCCTTCTTCGATAAGCGCATCCGCATGCTCTCCGATGCCGGCATCAAGATCATCGGTATGCTGCTGACCACGCCCGATAAGCAGCGCAGCAGCGATTGTGTGCGCCACGCCAAAGCCCACAACGAGCCGGAATACTGGTGCGCCCCGACCGATCCGGTCGCCTATGGCAACTGGGTCAGAATGGTGGTCGAGCGCTACGACGGCGATGGCTTCAACGATGCGCCCGGCTCGCCGCGCGTCGACGCTTGGGAGATCTGGAACGAGCCGGATATCGACGGCACATGGCTGCCCAAGGCTGACCCCGCCGCCTACGCTGCCATTCTGCGCGCTGGCTACGACGCCGTGAAGGCCGCCGACCCAACCGCGCTGGTGCTGAACGGCGGCGTCATGACCTTCGACGCCATCGGCACCGACGCCTTTATGGACAAAGTGGTGGCCATCGCAGGCTGGGACAGCTTCGATGTGCTCTCGCTGCACCCTTGGCTGATCGACCACGCTCCCGATGCGCCCTACCTCAGAAACCCACGCGAAAACTACGATGTGACCCTGCCGGGCCGCTTCGAGATGGCTAAGCGCTGGGTCGAGCGCCACGGCGGCGGCAAGCAGATCTGGGTGACCGAAGTCGGCTGGAGCACTTGTGGCAATCGCTGCGAGCCGCAGTTCGCCAAAAACGAAGACGAGCAAGCTACCTATATGTTGCGCACCTTCGTTCTGGCCGCCGCTGCGGGCATCGAACATGTCAACTATTTCCAGTTGGAAGATAAGTTTGACGGAGGCCAGCAACCTTGGGGACCAGCCGCGATTCTCAATAACAACCTGACGCCGAAGTTGGCTTACACAGCCTATGGAGTGATGACTTCGCAGTTACGCGGCGCTCGCTATGCAGGCACAGGCCCGCTCCACACCCCGGGCGTGATCGGCGACTATCGCTTTACACTGCCGGATGGAGGCAGCGTGCGGGTAATCTGGCGCATCAGCGGCAGCCAGCAGGTGCAGGTCGCGCTCAACGAAGGGGCGAGCGCCGCCCTGATCGACCGCGATGGACAGCGCACCCCGCTTGGTGGCGGCAGCGCCAGCATCACCATCAGCGAGAAGCCGGTCTATCTGCGCCAGAGCAACAACGAGCAATACTTCCCCGAAACGGGCCACTTAGTTAGCGGCGCATTTCTGAACTACTGGCGCAACAACGGCGCCACCGAGATCATCGGCCTGCCGATTAGCGCGGCCCGCTACGAGCGCGGTAGCGACGGCGGACGCTACTTGGTGCAATACTTCGAGCGCGCTCGCTTCGAATACCACCCCGAAAACAGCCCAGCCTACCAAGTGCTGCTCGGCCGCTTGGGCGTGACTCTGCTCGAACAGCGCGGCATCGATTGGCGCAGCCTGCCCAGCGTCGACGGCGCGGGCGATGGCTGTCGCTACTTCCCAGAGACGCGCCATAGCCTCTGCGGCGAATTCCTCGACTACTGGGAGCGCCACGGCGGCATCGCCGTCTTCGGCCTGCCGATCAGCGAACCGCTCGACGAAATCAGCGCCGACGACGGCAAGGTCTACCGCGTGCAATACTTCGAGCGCAACCGTTTCGAATACCACCCCGAAAACCCCGAGCCCTACCGTGTGCTGCTCGGTCGCCTCGGCGCGGAACTCATGCCCTAAACGAACGGGACCATAACCGAAGGCGGTAAGAAACTTGCTAGAACTAGTCCTCAGAGGGAGGGCTAGTTCTTTTTTGGCCCGACGCGCAAGGCGTCGAACAACATCCGCTTCCAGCCCGCCAGCTTTGAGTAGCTCTCTGGCGCATAGCAACTTCGTTTAAAGACCTGCGCTCTTGAAGCGCGAGAAACAAGGTCAGGCAAAGCGTTTGTGTGCATTTCGCGCGATAGCACGAAATGCACACAACAAAAAGGGACAAGTTCCACTCTGCCGAAGGCCCAAAATAATCAACCGGATTTGGTAGCAAACAGAAGAGTGTCGAGCTGGCGAGGACAAACAGGCCTTTTTTGTTGGGTGGGATGTTGATAGCCGAAGGCGGACGCGGTAAGAACCGAATGGAAACTAGCGAAGTCGCCGCCCAGGCTTTGAACTCATCAAAAGGATTGACAATAAATCGCAACGCTACTGCTTTGCACACTACAAAACAGTAGCAGCTTGTAGTATCATGTACGCTCTCACACTCCTACAACGCGCTCGGCTCGGGCTGATCGGCCTGATTCTGGTCTGCTTGGCGCAAGTTATTCTCATTCAAGAGCGCTCGATCGCACCCTCTTGGCTCGGCCCGCTCGCCTCGGCTTGGCAAGAACTCTTCCGGATCGACCTCGCTTTTCCCGATAACCTGCTTATGGCGCTCGGCTGTGTGGGGCTGGGCTGCCTCGCGCTCTGGAAGAGCCTGGCCTATCTGCGCCCGCCTGCCGCCCAAGCGCTCCCAGAGCTTCAAGAAACCTCTTGGCCTTGGAAGAGCACGCTGATCGGTGCGCTGGCTTGGCTGCTAAGCCTCGGCGTCCTGCTCGCATATGGCTATCGCCTATGGCTCTCGCTGCTGCTCTGCGGGGCGATCGCCTGCGTGTGGTGGGCTTGCTGGCGCTACGATCGCCGACGCAAAGTGCCGTTCGGCGGCCTCTTCCAAGCGATCGATCTGCTCTGGATGAGCTGCTTGATGCTGATCGGGCTAGCGATCGCTTGTTATCGCCTGACCAGCCTGCCCGGCTCGATCATCCCCGACGAATGGAACTTTTGGCAGTTGGCCCACGCTCTCACCACGGGCGAATATCGCATCGAACCCTTCGACTTCGGGGTCTTCTCGTACCCCATGCTGAGCAGCATCTACCAAAGTTGGTTCCTCAAGCTGTTTGGGCCGAGCCTCTGGAGCTGGCGTTTCTCCTCGGTGATCGCCAGCCTGCTGGCTATCCCTCCGAGCTACCTTTTGGCTTTGTACTTCTTCCAGCGCCGCATCGCGCTCGCCAGCGGGCTGATCTTGATCAGCATGCCGCTCTTTTTGAGCTTCGCGCGTCTGGGCTACAACAACGCCCAAACGCTCGCGCCCGTGGTCGGCACGCTCTATCTGCTGGCGATCGGTCAAGAACGACGCAGCGCGGTTCTGCTCTTGGGCGCTGGAATCGTCGCAGGCTTAGGCTTTTACACCTATACGGCGGCCCGCTTGGGTCTGCTGGTCGGTCTGGTTTGGCTGGGCTGTCTCTGGTTTCAGAAGGGAGAAGATCGCGCTTGGCTCAAGCGGGCCGCCTTCGGCTACCTCTGCGGCTGGATGCTGGTGGCGCTGCCGCATCTGCTCTACGGCCTGACTGTCGACTCACAACTGCATAGTTACAAGCTCTGGGAGAGCTTTTTCGCTAATAGCTTTTATGCCAGCAACTTCTTTAGCGAGCAAGAGCTCTATCGCGATTTTCCGCCGCTGCAGTTCGGCGAGCAAACCCTCTTTGTGCGGGCCGACCTGTATGCTCGCCTCTTAGGGCGCGGCCTGTTTCGCAGTCTGCTGGCCTTCCAGCACCCTCGTATGCTCGACAGCCACTTTTTGGTCGGAAGTTTGCCCGGCCCGTTGTTGGCGCTGCCCTTCTTGTATGGCTGTTTGGTGCTGCTGCGCAACTGGCGTCTGAAAGGTGCAAAACTCTTTGTGCTCTGGATCATGCTCGGCACGCTCTTGCTAAGCGTCATCGACACCTATCCGCCTCGCCCGACCCACCTGGTCGCCATCACCCCGGCCCTAGCGATCGTCTCGGCGCTGGGCCTCGTGCAGCTCTGCCGCCTGCTAAGCCAACTGTTCGAGCCTGCCTGGCGACGCCGCGCCGAAGTCGGCCTGCTGTTCAGCTCGCTCTGCGCCGCCGTCAGCGCGGGCGCGCTGGCCTATCTGGTGGTGATGCCGCGCCATACCAGCGCCACGCTCGAAGACCTAATGACCGTGCATATCCTCAATCTCAAAGCGCCCGAGCGCGTGCTGTTCGTCACCAGCGATGTCGAGCAGCGCTACTTCGAGCCGCTGGCCGCCCGCGAGATTCCCAATAAAGCCACTACGCTCACAGTCTTGCTGGGCAGCATCGACGAAGAGATCACCCAGATCAAGCCCGATGAAGGTCTGAGCGTCTTCACCTTGCCACGCGACCGCGCAGCGACCGAAGCCTGGCTGGCGAGCCGCCTAGACGATCTGCCGCAGCCTGAAAGCTTTAGGATTGAAGAGCAGGAGCAGGTTTTGTACTACTATATTCCTTCTCCTCATTTGCGCCAATGACACCACGTTCGGCTGATTGATTTATGTTTTTTGGCTTTTGGCAAAGTAGGGCTTAACTCTTTTTGTTGAATGAGATTTCGCGCTGTCGTGCGAAATCTCATTCAAACGCTTACCACATTTTGTGTTTCCCCGCGTTGTGAGAAAACAGATCTTTAAAGCCAATTTGGTGTGAAATCTTAGCGTTTTGCGAAAAAAGATCATCAAGTCAGCTTTCCTGCCTCCTTGCGCCTCGATTACTATGTCGGTATAATCTGTATAAGGCCTAGCTTATGCCTAGGCTCGTTTTCGTTTCAATGATTTCAACAACTATTACAGTAGATCTCTTACAACGCCTTCAAACGATTCTGTCAGAGCACTACTTGTATTTAGCTTAATGGTGACCACCATGCAAAATGTCACCGAACTAGCGGCAAGCTTACGGACAAACTTCCAACATCTTCCACAAGAAGATCGGGCGGCTCAGTTCGAGAATCAATCGCTGATCGCTGCCACCCTGATCGAAACGCTGGAAGAAGTTTGGCCGCGCGTCGGGCAAATTCTGCGCGATCTCCAAAATGATCCATCGACCGAGACTCGTCGTGGCAAACTACGCCATTTGGGCACGCTTTGGTATGCCCATGGCGGTGAAGCCGAAGTCTTAGCAGAGCTTGGCATCGGCCTGACTCAACTGCTCAATATGGAGCCAGGCATCGTGCTCTCTGAACTGCTGCTGGCCTACGGAGCCGCCCAAGAAGAGAACCGTACCCGCGAATGGGAGACCCATCTGCTGCGGCGCGTCAGCGAGCTCGACGGCCTGCATCGCATTATTTCGGCGGCCAACTCGACGCTCGAGCTCGATACCTCGATGCAAACCGTAGTCGAGATCGTAGCCCGCGTGGTCGGCGTCGAAGTCTGTTCGGTCTATCTCTACGACAAACTGCGCGACGAGCTGGTGCTGCGGGCCACCTATGGGCTAAACTCGGCTGCAGTCGGCCAAGTAGTGGTGCGCGTTGGCGAAGGTGTGACCGGTTGGGCCGCCCAAGTGGGCCAGCCCGTGCCCGTGCGCGATGTGCGCCAAGAGCCGCGCTTCAATATTGAGCCGCAGTTAGGTGAGGAACTCTACTACTCGATGTTGGCCGTGCCGATCGTGCTCTTCACACCCGAGCGCTTCCAAGTTCAAGCGACTGGTCAGCTGCAAGGTGTGATCACGGTGCAAACTTTAGGGCCGCGCGAATTTACACCCGAAGAGATCAGCTTTGTGGAAGTGGCCGCAGGCGAGCTTGCGCCCTATATCGACAACGCCCAGCTCTATCAACAAACCGACGAGCGCCTGCACCAGAAGATTCGCGAGATGACCTCGCTGCAACAGGTTTCCAAGCGCATCGCCGAACAGCTCGACCTGCGTGAAGTGCTCAATCTGATCGTTGAGAAGGCGGTCGAACTCGCCCACGTCGATCGGGCCGATATCTTCCAAGCCAACGAAGAAGGCCAGTTGCAATTGGTCGCCAGCCAAGGCGGCAACGGCAGTGACGGCGTGCGCGATTTCATCATCCAAACCGTGCGCGGCGGGCGTTCGCTAGCCGTGATCAACGCCTATCAAGACTCGCGCTTCCCGCAACTGGCGAGCGTGGCGGCTGCCGAAGGCTTCCACTCGCTCTACTGTATGCCGCTCAATGCGCGCGAACGCACCATCGGCGGGATCTGCCTCTATACGCGCGATCCGCACTACTTCGATTACGAACAGGTGCACTTGCTCAGCATCTTCGCCGACGAGGCGGCTATCGCGATCGAAAATGCCCGTCTGTACGGCGAGAGCCAGCGTGCCTTGGCGGTTAAATCGGCGATGCTTCAAGAGATGCACCACCGCGTGCGCAACAATCTTCAGACCATTGCCGCGCTATTGGCTATGCAGCTGCGCCGCCTCGAACCGGAAAGCCCGGGAGCGCGCGCCCTACGCGAAAGCGCCGCCCGTATCCAGTCGATCGCCGAAGTACACAACCTGCTCTGCCGCGAAGATGTAGGTGTCACCACCATCGACGCGATCGCGCGCCAAGTCGTCAATAGCGCACGCATCTCGCTGGTTTCGAACGATCGCCCCGTCTCGTTCAAGGTGGTCGGCGAATCGGTGCAGATCGGCTCGCGCGATGCCACTATGTTGGCATTGATCATCAACGAGCTGATCTCGAACTCGCTGGTGCATGGCTTGGCCGCCGAAGGTGGCACGATCGAGATCGACACTCAATGCCACGACGATATTGTGCATATCGATGTGCGCGACGATGGCCCGCGCCACCCGGCGGCTCCAGAGCCGACCTCGAGCAGCGGTTTGGGCCTGCAAATCATCGAAACCCTCGTACACGACGACCTAGGCGGGAAGTTCGAACTGGTGAAAGATCCCGATTGGGTTCACGCCCGTATCACGTTCCCGCACCGTCTCGCAATGGACTAAATCAAATGGAAGGAATGTTATGCGTTAACGCGCAACGTTCCTTCCATTTTTGCCTACTATCCCACAAGCCAAAACTCTACCTATTAGCAGACAAACCTATATCATACCAAATCAGGTAGATCACTTGCTTTTTTGGCCTCAGCAGAGCGAAACTTAACTCTGTTTGTTATGTGATAGCAAATCGGTTTGCTCACTTCAGCACTCTGGCGGCTTGGTCTCTTCCCCAAAATGGGCTTATAGCGCGTCCGCCTACGGCTACCAACAGCTCGCCCGAGACCACGCGGTTGTAGCTGTGTGCCGAAAGACCACCCAAAATACACCGATTCAAGCGGATTTTGTATGAAGTTTCACACAACCCCTTCCCTCCGTTTTTCGTTTGTAGGTAGTACGAAAGGAACCAGTCTTTCAGCGGATCTGGTATTAACCATGGATTGGATTTTGTCTTAACCAGCCTAGGGTATGTAACATTTTTGATGGCCGACGCATCTACTAAAACCAAGGGGGATTAGTATCGTGGATAAGGCTGGTGCTATGGAGGTAGATCAACTGCTACGGCGCTGTCTTCGCGGTGAAGAAGCGGCGATTCAGGCTGTATTCGATCGATATAAGAACTACGTCTTGCGTGTGGCATGGTTGATGCTAGGCGACATGCAAGAAGCGGAAGATGCCACTCAAGAAGCGTTTGAGTCGGCATTTCGTTCGTTGGGAAGCTATCGTGGCAATGCCTCTTTCGAAACCTGGCTCTACCAGATCATCATTAACCGCTGTCGTAGCAAACTACGACGCAAGCAACTGCTGCGCATTCCGTGGATGCGTTTCGCGGAAGAACCGATCGCTTCTGCTAGCGATCAGCAGCCCGAAGCGATAGCGATCGCGCAAGAGGAGCGACGCGAGATTTTGAACGCTGTGCGTTCGCTTTCGCCCCGTCTGCGCGAAGTTGTCGTATTATATTACTACCGCGATTGTAGTTGTAGCGAAATATCGACTATCACTGGTGTTAATGAGGCGACAGTACGGGTGCGCCTCCATCGAGCGCGTCAACAGTTACAAACTATCTTGCGCGCGCACGAAGTCAACTTGGGAGCCGATGTCCTGATGGAGCATTCACAATCATGAGGAAACGGCAGGTAAGCTGCCAGAACCTGCTCGAACAGATGCAGGCCTATAGTGACGGATCGCTGACGCTTGCAGAACGCGATCTCTTCGATGCTCACCTCTCGACCTGTCCGAGATGTGCTCGGCTTTGGCACCAGCATCAGAACTTTAATACCAAGATGCGCTACGCCATGCAGCAGAGCGCCAACCAGGTGAGCCTCTCGCCCCAGCGCGAGGCCGAGATACGCACCTATCTCAGCACGATCAAACCGTATAGCCGTCGACGTTTTCTGTCGTGGCTCAATATCAACAGCTTTGTCACGAGCATCGCCGCCTTCTTGTTGATCGGTATCGTCACTACCGCGACCTTTTGGCCGAGCGCGCCTCCCAGCGCCAAAAGCAATAGGCCATTTATCTCGTACAGTTCTGGCAAACAATCCGAAGGCACAAGTATCTCGACCCTACGCGGCCAAGCTATCACGATTCGCTTCGCCGATGCCACCCTGCCAGCCGAGCATTACGAAGCGCTGGTTCAGAGCTTCCAAGCGGCTAACAGCGATGTCACGGTGCTGGTCTCGCAGCCGAGCAGCGCTCAGCACAACGCAGGCCTGCTGGCGACTAGCAACGACTGCTTTGTGGCCCCAAGCGATATCTATCAGAGTCAGGTCTACAAAAATCTGCAGCCGCTCACGCGCTATGCGCTGGCCGATGCCAATATCGCTGTCAACGACTTCGCGCCGGCTCTGTTAGAGAATGTGCGCTTCAACGATCAGCTCTACGGCATTCCGCGTTCGGTCGATCTGCGCCTACTCTTTTACAACAGCGATCGTTTGAAAGAAGCCCAAGTCGCCCTCCCAGCGGGCACTTGGACGATCGATGAGTTCAGCGAGATCATTGAAAGCGTCGCACAAGCTCAGAAACAGCCCAGCTTTATGCCCTACGACGGCTACGATATCCTCCACCTGCTGACCCAACAAGGCATAAACAGACCAAAAAGCAACGAAGCGTTCTTTATCAACGCCCAAACCATGGCCGCCCTCAACTGGTATGTCGATCTGGGCGAAGCTGTCATTACCCGCTCGCTCTACGACCCAGAGCGCGAACAGCTCTATCAGCAGTTGATCAACCAGCAAGAGCTCGCGGTTTGGACCGGAAAGCCACTGGCAGCTCACAAGCTCACAGGGCGAATCGGGGTTCAAGCCCTGCCAACAAGGCCCGAGCGCCCAAGCATTTGGCAGAGCGACGCCTACTTTATCAGCGCCGCCACCAATAACCAGCAGGCAGGCGCGTGTTGGCGCTGGATCCGCTATCTCTCGCTGCAACGCACCGACACGCAACAGATCCCAGCCCGTCTCTCACTGATCCAAAGCGAAGGTTTTATCGCCCAGTACGGTCAACGCCAAAGCGATGCGATCATCGAAAGCTTGCAACTCACTGCACCCAATGATCCCTGGCAGCCCAGCCATGCCAACGGACTATTTCTCTTGCTCGACGAGGTTCTGATCGAGCAGAAGCCGATCTATGAGAGTCTGCTCAAGCTACAACAAGATTTCAGCGCCCTTGACGCTTGGTAATATCAAGACTGTTCGGTTACTTTGAAAAAGCTTCCGCTCTTTTGATAGGCAATCTCATTCTTCGTCTCTGTGTTGACCTTCGATAAGCGAAGGCTAGCTTTGTGTTGCCTATCAATGATGCTGTTGAAAGACGGTTTGCTGTAATCGCATGCAGATGAGCGGAACTTGAGCATAAGAGATTTGGCATTGTAGCGTCGAGGGTTCGCATCGAAAGGCAGCGAAATAAAGCAATGTGCTTGTGCAAAGCAGGTCGCAGCGGCGAAGCGAAATGCGGCCCGGTTTCGGAGGTTGTGCTGGTAGCCGTAGGCGGACGCGCTACAAGCCTTCTTTGGGGAAAGCGATCTTTCCGCCTTGGATCGTTTAGGCCTCATCAAAAAAAGATCTCTGCAGTTTCGCACTACACAGATCTCTTAGCACAGCGCTAGCTTGAAACAGAGCAGGCCAACGAAGGAGCTCAAGGACGCACTTGAGTTCGTAACCAAAGCGCAGCCTCCTGTTCGTTTAAAAACAACTTGGTGGGCGTGCGCATGGTGAGCTTGCTGATCATCAGCGAGATATCGCCAAGCATCTTTTGAAATGGAGTGCCGACGATGTAGGCAACCGCATGGTAGTATTGGGTGGCCTCTGGCTGAGCATAAAAGTCGCGCACTTCGCGGGTTTTGCCTCTGATCTCGCGCAGATCGAGCAGCACGGGCGCGCCTTTGCCATCGGTGATCTCGATCAGAGCCGCCAAGCTCTTTTTCGCCTGATCAAGCGTTTCGATGATGTCAGGATAACCTTTGATATGCACTACACCATAGATATCCAAAATCATCTGGCATGTTTCAGTGGTAATAATGCGGCTCTGAATCTCTTGAAGATTGTCGACTAATTGCATACCTTATGATCCCTTAGTTACAGATGCCGAGTTAAAACGAGCGCAACCAAACAAGCGCGTCCTCGTAACGGGTAAAGACCTCTACCGGAAGAACGGGGCGATAAAGCGCAATAAAGACATCGGCCAAAATACGCCCGATGGGCGAAGCCACAACCAGCGCCACCGCAGCGTATTGATTGACCGCTGTATCAACAGAAAAATAGTTATGCAAAGCGCGAGTTAGAGTTCGTACAGAACGCAGATCTAACAAAAGTGGGAAAGGTCTCCCTTGGCTTATATTGTTTAATAACGCTGAATTCGACAGGCTGAGAGCGGAATTATCTTCTACATCAGCCGTATAAACGGCCTGTACGACGCCATCGTTATCGATTGAGAGCGAGCAGTTCTTTATGATGAAATCTTGTTGTTGTGGATCTTTTTCGAGCTGAATCATGCCGTTTCCTTAGAAAGAAGCAAGAACGTGGTCTCTGCTTTGTAGAGTGCTAGATTGCTGAAGCGAGCAGTTTTCCATAATAGCTCATCAATTAATCTCAACGTGTGGAATGCTATTAATGCAAGGGGTATGCCACTAGTTTACATTTCCAAGGTTTATTTTTCGTTGAGTTTTTACTATCGATCTTATCGAGTATTTCAAGCGTTTCAACCTCAAAAAACCATCTAAAACAGGTTAAATACCAAAACAGCGCTTTCTTGCAAGAAAGCGCTGTTTTTATTAACAAAATGATCCACTTTTAATCTATTTAATCATTTTAGAGCAACTCATCATTGAATCGCTGCCTTCATGGCACATCCGACTGTTTAGCTTGTGGCTAGGTCTGCGGCAGAGTGGGACTTTCACTCTGTTGGTTGTGAGGTTTCGCGCTCTCACACAGCTTTTTCGCCAATTTTCGTTGTTCCCACAGTGCGAGCCTGCCAATTATTAGGCAGATTTGGTATCAGTGACGAAATCGTTCTGTTTGCGTAGCAACGTGACATTACCACGGCAAGGGATCGTGAGCGATCTCCTCTTCCCAAAGTTGATCGATCGCCTTTACCACATCGGGCGGCAGTTCGGAATCGGCGGCTGCGAAATTGTCGAGCGCTTGCTCAACGCTCTTAGCGCCCGGAATGGTGGTGGCTACGGCGGGATGCACAAGGGTGTATTGCAGCGCTGCGTGAATCATCGATCTGTCGCTTGGAATGATCTCGGCGAAGCGTTCGACCAGCGCACCGCGTCGCGCGATCACCTCGGGCGACCAACGGTCGCGCACATCGTCGAAGCGACTGTTCGAGCGATAGCGCCCCGATAACCAACCCGAATCGAGCGGCACTTTGATGATCAAGCCGACGCCCTGCTCGTAGGCTTGGTCGAAGGCTCCGCGCGGCTCTTGGTAGAGCGCGTTGTAAAACACCTCGCTCGCCTTGGCTTTGGTGGTATTCATCATCATCTCAAGCTCGACCCGCCAGTCGAGCGAAATGCCGTATTCGCGGATCTTGCCTTCTTGTTTGAGGCGCTCTAGCTCTTCGTACTGCGAGGCAACACGACCGTCCATCAACTCGCGGGGCGGATTGTGCAGCAGCAGAATATCGACGTAATCGGTCTGTAGACGGCGCAAACTGCCCTCCAAGACCTCGCGAATATACTGGGTCTCGAAGTCGTCTTGGCCGCTGCCGTTGTGATGGCTGTATTTGGTGCAGATGATCACATCCGAGCGCACGTCTTTCAGGGCTTGGCCCAAAATAGCTTCGCTTTGACCATAACCATAGCCGGGCGCGGTATCGAAGAAGTTACAACCCGCATCGAGCGCAGCCCGTACGATGCGCACAGCCTCGTTAGTATCGTTCAGCTTCCACTCGGGGTTTGCAAGCTGCCAAGCGCCCAAACCCACAGCGCTTACCTGCATACCAGTTTTGCCAAACGGTCGCATTTTCATTGTTTTTTCCTTTGCCACTAACTCTGTTTGATATGCGACATCTTAGCAATCGATCGGGCCAAAGCATAGTTCCAATCTAGAAGACTTTTCGTATATCCAATTTACCAACATGGCTCAAGCTGTATGCTTGGCATTGTCTTTTTAAACTGTTCTCGGTATAACCACTTGTTTTTTTTGTATACAAAACGAGCGCCGTACTAGACGCTCGTTTCAGATTAGGTCGATCTCGATGTGTAATACCAAATCCGGTTGATTACGTTCTCTTTGGCCTTCGGCAGAGCGGAACGTGACTATATTTTGTGTGTGAAATTTCGCGCTATAGCGCGAAATTTCACACAACTCTTTCCCGGATTTTGGTTTTTTGCGTTATAAAAGCGCAAGTCTTTAAACGGATTTGGTATAAAAACAGGCCGCATAATTAGCCAAAGTGTTTCCGAATGCGATAATGGTATTGTTTTTGGCCTTTGGCAAAGCCACGTTCGGATGTAGGATCGCAACGCTTAGATCGGATCAGGAGCTAGGAAGAAGTCTCCCAGTACAGGAGCGAGCACATCTGCTGTACCTTCATGGGTCTGTCCTGCCAAAACACGGTGCCGAGCATGGGGCATCGCATCTGCCAGAGCTTGATGCGACTCTTGCATAAATGCGAAGCTCTCATTGCCAGTCAGCAACAGAGTGGGTAGTTGTATACGCGAAGCCATGGCAATCGGCACAGCTGCCTCTTCGCCCAGCGCAGCAGCATCATAGGCCAGATCTGGTGCGACGGCCTCAAGCAGCGTCATAAAAGGAATAAGCGCATCGCCTGAACGCCCCTGCGCCGCTGATCGGGCTGCAGCGCTGGTGTTCTAAAAAGTCGAGGCAGGCATTGGTCGCGATCCGATAGAGCCAAGCCCGCAGAGTCGAGCGCCCTGCGAAGGTGCTGCGTTTGTTCCAAGCGGCAAGAACGTCTCTTGGAGCAGGTCTTCAGCATCGTCGAGCGAGGCGAGCATGCGATAGCAGTGCAGTCGAAGTTCGTGTTGATGGCGCTCAACAAGGTGTGCAAAGGCCTCGTGATCGCCAGATTGAAAGGCGATCGTCAGCGCTGTCTGTGCCTCCGCTCTCGCTTCTGTCATACGCACCTCGCTTACCAGCATACCCAGTTTATCGACGGCGCTCGCCAGATCGAACGACACAACAGGTCGTGTTTGGCTGCCATGACGGAGAGATCTACTCTTCAGCTTCATAAAGCCAAAAAGTAGATCTCTGCAGCGCTAGACGATCTCAGCTTACAACAGCGTAGCGACCGTTCCGCATTAACGGGCGAAGCGCTCGATATTGAAAAGCTCGATCGGCTGGTGAGTCGTGCCATCGCGGGCCAGATCGGCCAAGATCTCACCGATTACGCTAGCAAATTTGAAGCCGTGACCGGAACAGGGCGAGGCCAGCACAACCCGCTCGTATTGAGGATGTTTGCCGATCACGAAGTGCTGATCGGGCGTGAGCGTATACATACAGGTCGCGGTGCTGAGCAGTTCGCCGTTCAGACTGGGCATAAACTCGGCCAAGAGCGCCCGCATGGCGGCGATCTCTTCGGGGTAAACGGTGCGGTCGATCGTTTCGGGCGTACAAACGCTCTGGCGAATGGGCGTGTGGAAAGCGACTTTCAAGCCGCCCGGCTCGCCGCCCTGGGCCGGAAAGCCGTAAAAATCTTCGCCCGGAGCATATTCCCAGATATAGATCGGGAAGCGCTCGGGCGCAAAGGCACTGATATCTTCGAGCGGCTGGAACCAGTAGAGCACCCGCCGTTCGACCTGCAAGGGCAGCCCGAGATCTTGCAGCAGCTGCGGCGCCCACGCCCCGACCGTCAAGACCAGCTTTTCAGCTTGATACTGACCTCGCTCGGTGCGCACCTCAACACCATGCTCGTTAGCTTTCCACTCAACAATCGGCTCTTGATAGTGCAATTCGGCCCCATAGCGTTCGGCTTGACTCAGATAGGCCTGAATACAGGCTTCCGGCACCAAAAAGCCATCGTTGGGCGCATACAGGCCGATCGTATCGGGCTTGGTATGGAACATAGGGTAACGCCGTCGTATCTCGGCGCTGTCGAGCATCTCGTGAGCGAGCTGATAGGTTTTGGCGCTCTCTAAGCTGCCCGCTACCACTTGACTATCGCTCGGTCCCAGCATCAGGCCGCCCGTGCGGGTCAACAGGTGCTGCTGCGCATCGCGCTCGATCTTCTCCCACAACTCATAGGCGCGCAAAACCAGCGGAACGTAGTCGGGGTGCTCCATATAGGCCTGGCGGATAATGCGCGAGCGCCCGTGGCTCGACCCAAACGAGTGGGCCGGAGTGAAGCGCTCTAAACCCAAAACGCGCGATCCACGCTGCGCCAGCTCGTACGCCGTAGCGCTGCCCATTGCTCCCAAACCGACGACGATCACATCATAGCTGTTCGAGGACATAGCTTTCTCTCATGCTCTAACACTGCCCCTAGCAGGCGAGCTGCACTGATCGCAGTGTGTCAACAATACGCTGATGGCGGATTTCATAGCTATGTTTATAGCACAAAACCAGAAGTGCATACCGTCCCTCAATGTTGGGCCTCCACAGCGTCGCATATCGCTCTTGTGTCACACATCGCTCTGGCGGCAAAGTCGCTCGCTTCCATTCGTTCCCTAGCGCGTCCGCCTACGGCTATCAACATCCCGCCCATCAAAACGGGCTGCTAGCCGTCTGTGAAGATGGTGCCCAAAACACAACGATACAACGCATTGCAGGTCAAACCAGCTACAATCGATCGAGCGCCTCCCATCTTCGTTTCATTCGAAACCCACCAATGCTGTTTTCAGGTCATTCTTTTCAAGCGAAGTGTTAAGCAGCCATACAGAAGGGCACAAAAGTTAAGAAAGCTTCTGTCGCTCGAAATCTTTCTTAACAAAAACACAGCGTTCCGCTCTGCTGAAAGCCTCAATGGAACGAAAATCAACGCAATGTTCGATAAAACAAACATTTTAAGTACGTATACAATTCAAATCTAATATGTTAAAATCCTAAAGAATATGATATTTTTTGTCGTTTTTGTCCAATAGGCCTATCAAGTTCAGAAAGTCGATACGTCCCTCACCTATCAAGATTAAATCATGGAGGTTTACGTTTGTGTCTGATTCTTCAAATGAGATTCCCAACAAAATAACTCGCGCCATTCAAGGTTCTCTAGCCTCCGAGGATAAAGAGGTCGCGCTCCAATCCTTTAAGATGATCTGCGATCACCTGCCTATGTCGATCGGCTTGCTTCGTTTTGTCGATTTCGATACCCTGATCGTTATGGCAGTCAACGCAGCAGCCTTGCGCGGCGTTCAAGTCGATAATCCGATCGGCAAAAACATGTTCGATATCATCTATCGCAGCGATATCCCGCTTGTTAAATCCAACCTGCGCCGCTGTGTCGAGGAACATCGCCCGATCTCAACCGAGGCTATGGTCGAACGTCCCAACAATCAGCACTTTTGGGTCAGCAATACATTCAGGCCAATCGACAACGAGAAAGGAGAAGTTGCCTACATTCTATCGATCTCGCAAGATGTGACCGAGCGCAAAACACAAGAGTTAGCGCTGATCGAGCAAAATGAGATCATTCAGCGCCAAGCGGCAGCCCTCACCGAGCTATCTACCCCGCTGTTAGAGATCAGCTCTTCGACCTTGGTTCTGCCTTTGGTCGGCTCGATCGATACCCAACGAATTCAGTTGTTGATTTCGACCTTGCTGCAAGGGGTCTCAGAAAAACAAGCCAGCAATGTGATCGTCGATATCACAGGTGTGCCCTTTGTCGATACCCAAGTGGCTAATGCCTTGATCCAAGCGGCTCGCGCAGTGAAGCTGTTGGGAGCCAACGTGATCTTGAGCGGAATACGACCCGAGGTCGCCCAAATATTGGTCTCATTGGGCGTAGATTTCAGCACACTTACAACGCATGCTTCGTTAAAAGCGGCGATTGCTTCAACAATCTGATAGCATACCCGTTTGAATGGAGCGCTTCGAGCCTAGCGCACGCTCACACTGCACTTTGATAACAAGGGAAGGCTTTTAGAATGAGCGATTCCGCGCTGCTGCACGAGATTGCTCGTACACAACGTTCGTTTGCTTGCGACACAAAAGGCAGACCTACAAAGCCCTGCCAAACCATGTGCTCCAAGTTTCAACAACTGATAGCCCACCACAAGCTATGACTCAAAACTGCACTATCGCTATGAACTCAGAACGTTAGCACTTCCTCGCTGGATTATTGTTTTCTCCTCTAAAAGCTCACATAGAAGTTATGTATAGTCAACGCTCGTTTAATAGTTTGTGCCCGCTGTGTTTCATCAGGTTTGTTTGCCAACCGAAAGAGCACAGCCCATTCTAAAAAGGTGCTATTTCAATGAGCATTGAATCAACTACTTCAAGCGGAGCTCTGCTACCGCATCAGCTTTCAAACAAACGAACGGGACGTGCACTGGGCAACGAAGCGACAGTCTTCCGCATGATGGTCGATCATCTCTCGATGAACATCGCCATGCTAGAGGTTGATGAAGAAAAAACCTTCCCGATTGTTGCAGTGAATGGGGTCGGTTTAGCGCAATATCCGACCCAAGAGCTGCTCGGACACAGCTTATTCGAAATCATCCCAAAACCCTTACATGCACAATTGAAAGAGAGGTTGCTGCACTGTTGCACGACTAGAGAACAAACCAAATACGAGCTCAGCAACACGCTTTCAAATGGTCAAATCCTCTGGTTTGAACAGGCGCTCAACCCGATCATAGATGAAACTGGCGCGGTCACCCACCTTGTCACGATTGTTAGCAATATTACCGATCGCAAGCAGCAAGAGCTGCGCTTACAAGAGGCCCTCAACGAACTCTCTACCCCACTTTTAAGCATTAGCGATACTACAGTCGTATTGCCCCTGATCGGCTCGATCGACTCGCAGCGCATTCAACAACTGATCAGCAGTTTGTTAGAAGGCGTTGCAAAGCGTCGCGCTGAACAGGTGATCATTGATATCACAGGCGTGCCGATCGTCGACACCCAAGTGGCTAATGCGCTTATTCAAGCGACCCAAGCGGTGCGTTTGCTCGGCGCGAGAGTTGTGTTAAGCGGTATACGCCCAGAAGTTGCTCAAACCTTGGTCGGTTTAGGCCTTGATTTCAGCATGCTTTCGCCCCAAGCCACCCTGCAGTCGGCCATCGCACTGATCTTACAAAGAGAAGCCTAAAACGGAATATTTGATTGTATTATGTGAAATTTGGCGCAGATGCGCCAAATTTCACATAACTTTTCTGGAGAAAAAACGGTACATCTGATGGAAAAAAGTTGCGGGCAGAGCTTTAGTCGCACAGGCCGCAAGCAAAGCAGCATGACGTGTTTAAACACGCAAGGGCATTACAGAAACATCCCAAACACGCTTGGGTTTCGATAGAGATCAAACAAGCCGCATATCAAAGCTTTTACAAGCACTAGAAAGAAAGCCATAGCCACTAAACGGGATCGATACTTGTTGGTGCATATCTTGCTCTATAGGCTCTCAAAGTTCATAACAGTGAACAACACACAGTCTTGGGCATAACCAGAAGCTAAAAGAACAAAAGCGTTCGAACCAAGCTAGCCCAGCTAAGATGAGGCTAGGTTATAGGCGCTAACACAGCCCATCACACCCCAACTAAGAACAATCCGATCCCACCTTCTCACATTTCCCGAGCCTATTCTTCTTCCTGAGCGATCAGCACTAGATCAATAGTCTCCCGAGCATCGCCAGAGCGCCTTGCCCTCTAGGCCTACAGCGCTGTTTTCCTATGTCGAATATCAACCATTTTCTCATGTTCAAGGAAAGGCAACGATAGAATGAGCATTGAACCAACTGACACGTTCAGCGCAACCAAGCAGCCGCCAAACAAGATTGTGGCCCAAGCACTGAGCGATGAAGTCAGTTCATTTCGTATGATGTTAGACCATTTGCCCATGAGCGCGGCTCTGCTCTTGGTTGATGACAAGCAAGAGTTCCCAATTGTGGCAGCCAACGCCATTGCCTTATCAGATCCGGCTCTGCCAAATCTGTTGGGCCAAAGCGCCCTGAAGATGGTTCAAGGAGATGTGCTTGTGGCAACCAAACAGGCTCTTACTAGGTGTCTTGAGACCAGAGAGAAACAGACGCTCGAAACGAATCTTCCACTTCCCGATGGCGGGGTTGTCTGGTTTGCGAATGAGGTCATTCCGGTACTCGATGAGCAGAATAATGTCACCCATGTCTTGACTGTGTTTAGCGATATTACTCAGCGCAAGCAGCAAGAAACACTGTTGCAAGAACAGCAAGAGATTATTTCGCGTCAACACGACGAACTCAATGAGCTATCAACCCCTCTATTGAGCATCAGCAACTCAACCCTCGTTCTGCCACTGGTCGGCTCAATCGATACGCGCCGCATTCAACAACTGATCAATACGCTGTTAAACGGCGTCTCCAGCCGCCAAGCCGAGCATGTGATCATCGACATTACGGGTGTACCGATCGTCGATACCCAAGTAGCCAATGCCTTGATCCAGGCCACCCAAGCGGTCAAGCTGTTGGGCGCGACCGTCATTTTGAGCGGCATTCGCCCCGAAGTGGCTCAAACACTGGTTGGTTTGGGCATCAATTTAAGCACACTTTCACCGCAAGCGACGCTCCAATCCGCGATCTCCTACAGTATGCGTACTACGAAATTCGCTTGATAGGTTTCAAAGCTCTGGCGACTAGGTCTCTAGCCCAAAGCAGGCTGCTAGCGCGTCCGCCTACGGCTATCAACATCCTATCTGCCAAAACGGGCTTCTAGCTGTGAAGCGAAGCCGCTCGAACAAACACCGAGCGCACGAATCCCGTATGCTTGCAAACAGCGGCATAACATCCAAAAAAGAAAGGTCTCCGCACCTACGGAGACCTTTTGTTGCGAAAAGAAAGGTTCGGCTCGTTTAAGCACCCTGCTCGATCGCGGCGGCGCGGGCGGCAAAGCCTTCTTCGAGATCGGCGATCAGATCATCGACCGCTTCGAGACCGATGCTAAGTCGATAAATCTCGTCGCTCAGGCCCATGCTCTTACGAATAGCAGGCTCGTTGAGGTAGCTCTCGCTGATTGGCAGAGCAAGGCTTTCATAGCCGCCCCAGCTCACACCGATAGAGAAATACTTGAGGGCGTTCACAAAGGCATATTGGGCCTTGAGCGGAGCGGCAGGTGCCATCTCAAAGCTGAACAGCGAAGTAAAGCCGCTCATTTGAGATTTCGCCAGCTCGTGGCCCGGGAAGTCGGGCAGGCCCGGATGATTGACGCGTGAGACTTCGGGGCGTGTCTGTAGCCATTGAGCGATCTTGAGGGCCGATTCAGATTGGCGCTCGACCCGCACTGCTAGGGTGCGCAAACCGCGCATAACGAGATAGGCGTCGTCGGGTGAGAGCGGTGCGCCCAAAACCTCGGCTACCGGCTGGATCTGCTGATAGAGCTCGCTCTTGCACACCAACACGCCCGACATCAGGTCGGAGTGACCGCCCAGATATTTGGTGCCGGTATGGATCGAAATATCGATGCCAAGCTCTAGCGGATTTTGATAGAGCGGTGTAGCATAGGTATTGTCGATCATGGTCACAATGTTGTGAGCACGGGCCAGCTTAGCCACAGCGCGCAGATCTTGGATCTGCATAGTGAAGGTGCCCGGCGATTCGAGATAGATGGCGCGGGTGTTAGGCTTAATGCGATGGCTAAGATCCGCCGACTCGTCGGAATCGAAGAACTCGACTTCGACGCCCATGCGCGCGAGCAGCGAATCGCTCAGTTTGCGGGTCGGGCCGTAGCAGCACGAGACGACCAAGAGGTGATCGCCCGCCTTGAGCGTGCTGATCAGAGCCGCCGAGATCGCAGCCATACCGGTTGAGAAAGCGAGGGCGTGGTCGCCTTTCTCTAAATGGGCGATCTTGCGCTCAAGGGCAGCGCGTGTCGGATTGTTAACACGGCCATAGACAAAGCTCTCGCCCCGTTGAGCACCGGCAGCTTTAAACTCTTCGTAGGTGTCGAAACTAAATAGCGAGGCGCGGTAAACAGGTGTGTTGATCGCACCATATTGCTGGCGGGAACGATCATCACCCCAATGCATAAGATCTGTCTCGATCGATGGCATGAATCTGTCTCTTTCTCCGATTGGCATCTGTGATGTGTCTGAGTAGCGATCATCATTCCAACACTCGCAGTCTGCCAGATCTATCGAGCAGAGAAGCTAGCTTTGCGCACTTGAAAGCACTAGAGCTTAGACAACTCATGCCATTCATCATCGAATGAATGTCGTCTTTCAAACGAGCATAAACCGGCGAAGGGTGGCGAATGCGATCTCTACCTGTTTGATGCCGGATATCCTACCACAAACTGAATAAAGTGCATAACCTTAGCCTGCCATCTGATTGTAAACTGCTAATCTAGCGACCAGCACAAGCCAAAAAATACGTTACTATACGAAGGATATTTTTTGTGTAATGAAGGAATCAGTATGCCAAATATTCGTGTGAATCAAGATCGTCTGGCCTTAGCCAGCGCTTTTGTTGATGAGATCGTTTACAAAGGAACGCATCCCAACGGCTTTCTGACCGTTGCAAACAGCAAAGAAGTTGTTCTTTCGCATATCGCCGCCAAAGAGGATGCGATCCAGCAAGACAGCCTCTTTCTGCTGGCTTCGATCACCAAAACGGTGCTGGGCGTTGCGATTATGCGGCTTGTCGAGCGGGGCAAACTCCTGCTCAACCAACCCGTGGCGCGCTATATCCCCGAATTCGCCAAAAATGGCAAGTCGCAAGTAACCACTTGGCACCTACTGACCCACAGCAGCGGCCTCAACGAACAGATCTGGAACGATCTGCTGGCGAGCAAAGATATTGTGCCGTCGCCCGAGCTTGGGGTGCAGGCGGCCTGCGATAGCTTTCTCAACTTCCCAGCAGGAGAGCGCTGCGAATACTGCACACTCTCGTTCGCAATCTTGGGCGAGCTAGTTCAGCGCCTCAGCAGCAAGAGCTACAGCGACTATCTGCGCGAAGAGATCTTCGAGCCGCTGGGTATGGAGAGCACGGCCTTCACACCCGTCGATTGGGATCGCGCGCTGCAAGTGCATAACTTCGGCAAACAGGAGTTTCTGGCGGAGTTTAGCAAGCTGGCTATGCCGGGCGCAGGTCTGTGGTCAAGCGCAGGCGATCTGGTGCGCTACGGGCAAACCCTGTTAGCGGGCGGGCGCTCGGGCGACTATCGACTGCTCAGCCCAGCCGCCTTCGAGACCATGACGCGCCTGCAGACCCAAGGTCTGTACGAGATCACCTTGGCTGGCAGCAAAGCGCCCTACTTTTACGCCTTGGGTTGGGGCAAACCCTCGCCCTACGGCGATGTGATCGGCTCGCCGGCCGCGTTTGGGCACGGCGGCATCACGGGCACCTACTTCTGGGTTGACCCCGAATGGGATCTGGTCTTTGTTTTCTTGACCAACTCGTGGGAGATCGGCACCGAGCTGCCGCGCCAGATCTTGAACACGGTCTACGGCGCTTTGGAGCGCGCCTAGATCGCGGCTTGTTGCTCTTCGGCAGAAGTCGACCATGGTTGTTGTGGGGAGTTTCGTGCTGAGACACGAGATTCCCCACAATTTTTTCCCCGTTTTTCCCAGACTGCAAGCATGCAGATCTTCAAAAGGCGATTCGACTCTGTTGATAGCAAATCCGCTTGTTCACTTCAATTAGCTTGGCGGAGAGGTCCTAAGCTTCCATTCGGCTTCTAGCGCGTCCGCCTTCGGCTACAAACATCCCAAACCAACCATTCGGGTCCTCCCTCGCAGCTTGCGCTGCGACGGCTTGATGCACGCATCAAGCCAGCTTTCAGCCAGCCTAGCGCTCTCGAACAGCGTACTGATACCAAATCCGCTCAAAGACGTACTTTCTTTCTTTCAATGCGGAAAGACAAAAAACCGAGGAAAGAAACAAACATAGTCAAATTCTGCTCTGCCGAAGGCCAAAAAGTAAGTGATCTAACGGATTTGGGATCAAATCTACCAAAGGCCGGATTTAGTATGAAGGCAGAGCGGGAGAGAAGAGCGATGGCAATCTGTTTGAGGGTTGGGTTTGAAAGCGTCTCTAGGTGCGTTGGGTCGCGGGCGGGATGTTGATAGCCGAAGGCGGACGCGCCAAAAGCATTCTTTGGGGGAAGGAAACTCGACGCCAAAGCGCTAAAAGAAATCGAGCGGGTGCTACATCACTCCTGTGTACGCTCAAGCGCTCGTTCGATCGCATCGGCGGCGAGCTGCAAGGTCTGGTCGAGCTGCCCGGCCCGAGCGCGCACCAGGTCGGCGCTAGCCTCGCTGTGGTTGCCCAAAGCCAGCCAACTGCTGGCGCGCCCCAAGAGATAGCTGGGCGTATTGGGCTGCAAAATCAGAGCTTGACTAAAGTCTTCGATGGCCTGTTCGTGGCGTTCGAGGCTTTGCAAAGCCAAAGCGCGCGCATAGTAGACGTTGGCGGCCCGTGGGCTGAGCGCCAAAGCATGGTCGAAATCCCAGATCGCCTCGGCAAGCAAACCCTCCGCGAAATTCAACAAACCGCGTTCGTAGAGCGCATCGTTCAGCTCAGGATCGGCGGCCAAAGCCAGATCGAAAGCCTGGCGCGCGCCCTGATTGTCGTTCAGAGAGCGCAAAGCTACCCCGCGCAGATAGTGGTAGGTAGCGGCTTGTAGCGGCTCGAGCTCGGCGAGGCGCGCGTAGCTGCTGACCAACTCTGGAAGGCGCTTGTGTTTTTCCAGCAATACGAGCCGATTTTTGTAGGCGCGCACGTAGTCGCGGTCGTACTCGATGGCGGAGTTGTAGGCGTTGATGGCGTCTTCGTCGCGCCCGAGGGCGGCGTAGGCCAAGCCAAGGTTATTGTAGGCTCGGGAGTTGCTCGGTTCGAGCTCGATCACCTTTTGAAAATCTTCGATCGCCGTGACAAAATCGCCTTGATCGAAGGCGTAGTTGGCCCGCTCGTAATAGATGATGGCCAAGGAGCGCTGATCGTTGCGCGCTTCGCTGGTCGCGATCGCGGCCTGAAAGCCCTGCGCGATCGTGGTCGGCTGGGCTGCCTGACCGGCGAAGGGGCCGCAGGCCGCCAAGAGCAGCAACATCAGCAAACTCAAAGCCCAATGTGCGCTACGTGCGATCATGGCGTCACCCCAAAGGCGCTAGCTAAGACCCGCTTGGCGACGGGCAAGGCGCTGACGCTGCCCTCGCCGCCGTTTTCGATGATCACAGCGATAGCGTAGCGCGGCTGTTCAAGCGGTGCCAAAGCCACAAACCAAGCATGCGGCCTGCCCGAGGGCGTCTCGGCGGTGCCCGTTTTGGCGCCGACGCTGATGTTGGGCAGAGCGATATCTTTGGCGTAGCCGATCTCGACCGAACGACGCAATACTTCGATCATCGCTTGGGCCGCCTGAGGCGAGATGCTTTGGCGTAGCGCTTCGGGCTGAGCTTGGTAGAGAATCTCCCCAGCCGCCGTAACCCGCTCCACTAGATAGGGCCGCATCATCACTCCGTTATTGCCGATCAGAGCAACCATCTGCGCCATGTCAAGCGGCGTCACCAAAGCCTGACCTTGGCCGTAAGCAGTGTCGGCCAGCGCTGCGGGACGATCGAGGAAGCTGGCTTCGTTGGCGATCGTGCCCGCTTCGGTAGTGATCTCGCGCAACATTGGTTCGAGCGGCCGTTCGACAAGGCCCAAGCCGAAACGTTGGGCATATTCGAGCAGATTATTCGCCCCTAACGAGAGGCCGATCTGGGCGAAGGCGGTGTTGCACGAGAAGGCGAAGACGCGCTCGAGGTCGGAAGGATTGCCCGTGCGAGCGCTGAGATTCTCGACCGAGTTGCGCACCAGCGGGGTGTTCTCTTCGACTCGCAGGCGGTTGGGGCAGGTGATCGGCGCTTTAGGGCTGGCCATCACCCCTGTATCGAGCGCGGCAGCCGCCGTAAAGGTCTTGATGACCGATCCGGGCGGGTAGCGCCCTTGAGCCGCGCGGTTGAGCAGCGGGCTTTCGCTGTTGCCGATGATCTGGGCGTAGGCGGCTTGCACCGCTTCTAGATCGGCTTGGCTGGCATCGGGCGGCAGTATCAGTTGGTTGGCGTCGAAACGCGGATAGCTGACCATCGCCACGATCGCGCCAGTTTGAACTTCGATCACCACAACCGCACCCCGCCGATTGCCCAAAGCCTCTTGGGCGACCTGCTGAATGCGCATATCGAGCGAAAGCTGCAGATCAGCGGCTTGGGGCGCGGGGATTTGGGTGCCAAGCAGGCGCGCGCGCAACAGATCACTGGGCGAGATGCTGTAGTCGCCCGAGAGGTAGTAGTCGTAGCTAGCTTCAATACCGGTTTTGCCATAGAGACGGCTATCGAAGCCGATGATATGGGCGAGTTCGCCGTTGAGGTAGAGGCGCTTGCCATTCTGATCGGTCGCCAAGACTGTGCCGCTGCGATCGCTGATGCTGCCGCGTATGGGCTGTTCCAGCTTAACGGGCCAGACTTTGCCGCTTCCCAAGGCTTCGCGGTCAGCAAGGCGCACATCGGTGGCGCTATCGGGGCGTTCATTGGCTGAGGGCTGAATGTAGGCGAGCACCTGTTCGCGAATCGGCCCAGCATAGGTGAATTGGCCGCGCACCAGTTGCAGCGCGACCGCTAAGAAGGCCAGACTCATCACAAGGCTTACCCGCAAGAGAGTACGCTGCTCTTGTTGAGGCCAGGCTGCAATATAGGTGCGCGGCACAAGCGACAGCAAAAAGAGGCCGGTCAGCAAGATCAAACGCCATAAGGTGGTATCGGGCAGGAACAGGCCCCATACCAGCAATCCAGCGCCGATCAGCCAGGCAAGCCAAGCGATCGTTGTACGCATAGTGTTCGATTGCGACTTCATAACGTTTTGCACCTACGCTCTTTAGAGCACATAGGCTGGCTTATTGCTGGCCGAAATGCGCAACAACATGCCAATAATCACAAAACTCATCAGCATCGACGAGCCACCGTAGCTCACAAAGGGCAGCGTGATACCCGTTAAAGGGATCAGGTTGGTGGTGCCAGCCATAATGATGAAGGCTTGGGCGACGAGGGCTGTGGTTAAACCGGCGGCCAAGAGCTGTTGAAAGCCATCGCGGGCGCGCAAAGCGACGATGTAGCCCTGACAAGCGAAGAGCAGATAACAGCCTGTGATCGCTAAGGTGCCTAACAGGCCCAGCTCCTCGCCCAAAGAGGTGAAGATAAAGTCGGTATGACTCTCGGGCACGCTGGCGGGATTGCCTTGACCCAAGCCTAGCCCAAACAGGCCGCCGCTCGCGAGGCTGTAGAGGGCCTGAATGATCTGATAGCCCGCTCCGCTCGGATCGAACCACGGGTTGTACCACGAGATAAAGCGGATGCGTACATAGCCGAAGTAGGGGTAGATCAGGGCTGCCCCAAGCACAAAGAGCACAATACCTGTGACGACATAGCCAATCTGAGCGGTCACAAGGTAGAGCATGGTCAGCATCACAATCGCAAACAGCAGTGCCACGCCCAAATCGCGTTGAATGATCATCAGGCCCATGGTGAGGCCCCACATCAACACCAAAGGCAGCAGATAGGGCAGCGGCGGCAGGCTGATACCAAAGATACGATAATGCCCTAAGCCGATCAGATCGCGATGGTCGTCGAGGTAGGTTGCGAAATAGATCACCAACAAGAGTTTGAGCAGTTCAACCGGTTGAAACTGCAAAAAGCCGAGATTGAGCCAGAGGCGCGCACCGTTGCGTTCGACGCCGAAAAAGATCGTGACGACGACCAGCACGATGCCCAATAGTAGCCAAGTGTAGCGATAATGACGCAACCAATAGATCCGCCACGGTACAAATATGATCAAGGCAGCCAAAACGGTGCCCACCAGCACCCAGATAGTCTGCTTGAAGGCGATCTGTTGATAGGCTTCTCCATAACGGGCCAGCAGATCGGGACCGAGGCGCTGCAGCATAATCACACTACACGATGCTAAAAGCGCCGCCATGGGCAGAATCACTTGGTTTTCGCCCCAACCGCGCCATGCCATTGCAAAGCTCGTAAGGTACATGATCAGCACAAAGAGGCCGAGCATGCCGAGCTCGAAGGTCGAAATCAAAACGCTCTTGGTAAGAGTCAAAGCTGCCAAACCGCCAAATAACACCAGAAAGGCAGTTGTCAGTAGTTCAAGTTCAACAATACGACTGGTGAGCCACTGGAGGCGTCTGCTTGTCTGCATACGTGTGAAGAACGGTGCAGATGAGGAGGCTGTACCGTTACTGTTTGGAGCTTTCTATTGTTTTCAGTATACCATAGCGCTTCAAAAACAGGCTGATAACTAGCTGATAGAGGTGAATAGACCATTGCAAAAGTACAACAAAAACGATTATTCTTTATGTGAACGTACTAAATAACATTCTTCGCAACGTTTCTGTAGTTGAATCATCGAAATCAACACACAAGTAGATTACTGTTGCTTCTGGAGGGTTCTCTTTGAAGGAGGTGCCTTATCACAACTCAACAACTTCCCTTATACCATCTTGTGCAAACAAGCGATCTGCAGCAAGAAAAAGCGCCTTTGCTGCTTCTGCTTCACGGGGTGGGCAGCAACGAACACGATCTGTTCGGACTGATACCCTATCTCGATGAGCGCTTCACGATCGTAAGTGTGCGAGCACCGAACACGCTCGGGCCGGGCAGCTACGCTTGGTTCGAGATCCAGTTCACGCCTCAAGGGCTTGTGATCAACCCCGAGCAGGCCGAAGCGAGCCGCCAAGTGTTGTTACGCTTCATCCGAGAGGCTGTTCAGGCCTATCAGTGCGATCCGCAGCGGGTCTATCTGATGGGCTTCAGCCAAGGCGCGATCATGAGCGCCAGCATTGCGTTGACCGAGCCGGAGTTGATAGCAGGGGCAGTACTGATGAGCGGGCGGATTCTGCCCGAGATTAAGCCGCTGATCGTACCTGCCGAACGCCTCGCCAAGCTGCCGATTATGGTGGTACACGGCATCGTCGATCAGGTCTTGCCCATTCACTACGGTCGGGCCAGCCGCGATCTGCTTACAGAGCTTGGCCTTCCGCTGACCTATCGCGAGTATCCCATTGGACACAACGTCTCGCAAGAGAGTATCCAAGATATTAGCCTTTGGCTCACGCAACAACTCGATCGTTCAAAGAGCTAAACAACTAACTAGAACAGATCAGTTATGCAGCATCACCCCGCCCACCCCAATCGACATCCAATCTGGTTAACGCTGATGTTGACTGTAATCTTGATTTGCAGTCTAACCTTGCAGCCAAACGAACTGACCGCCCAAACCAACCCTCCTCGTCCGACGAACGGTTTTCTAACTGGGCCAAACAACGGCGATCCACTCGATATCGCGCTCGCTTATCTGCGCCAAAATGCTCAGGCATACGGCCTTCGCAGTACCGACATCCAAGACCTGATCGTGCTGAGCCGCTACCAAAGCGCTCACAATGGCGTAACCCATATCACGCTACGCCAACGGCTCAACGGAATCGAGGTCTTTAACGGCGACATCAACATCAACGTTGCGCGAGATGGCAGCATCATCAATCTGGTCAACCACTTTGAAGGCAATCTTGCACAGCGCGTCAACCGTATGCGACCAGTGATCGGCTCGCCTGAAGCGCTGGCGCGAGCTGGTTTCGAGCTCAATCTTACGCCGCGCAGTGCGATCAACAACCCCAGCAGCATCATCAGCTCGACCATCCAGAGCGCACGCGGCGACGATCTGCAAACGAGTTATCTTGCGCCCAGCGTCTCAACCGATCCGGTCCCTATGCAATTGATCTTTCAGCCGTTTGAAGATCGCACTATTCGCCTCGCTTGGAATATGGTATTACGCCTTCCCGATGGAAGCGACTGGCTTGATCTGCGTGTCGATGCCGAAAACGGTGCCCTGCTCTCACAAGTGTCGTGGAAGAGCCATCATCGCCTTAGCAGCCAACAGGCGGATTCTGGGCAGGCTGGCCCAGTCGCGCGCGCTGTGGTGAGCCAAAGCAGTGCATCGGCCACTTATGAGGTCTATCCACTTGAGGTCAAAGACCCCGATCACGGATCGCGCATCGTGGTGACCGATCCACACGACCCGATCGCTTCGCCCTACGGCTGGCACGATACCGACGGCCTAGCCGGCCCAGAGTACACGATCACACGCGGCAACAATGTCTTTGCCTATGCCGATCGTTTCGCGCCCGATGGCTATCAGCCTAGTAACGGCGATACGACCTATGACGGCGGCGACAGCCTGACCTTTACACCACCACTCGACCTCGAGCAAGATCCGAGCAGCTACACCGATGCAGCGATTGTCCAGCTTTTTTATACAACCAATCGTCTTCACGACGTGTTGTATCACTTTGGCTTCGACGAAGCAAGCGGAAACTTTCAAACCACGAACTATAGCGGATCAGGTCTAGGCAACGACGCCCTCAACGCCGAGGTGCAAGACTACTACACCTTCGCAAACGCTAATTTCTCCACACCGCCCGATGGAGACACGCCCCACATGCAGATTGCTTTGGGCGCGGTTCGCATAAGCTTCCAGACGCTCTCACCTACAGCGGCCACCTTCAAAACAGCCGGTGCAACGTTCAACCCTACTACTTGGGACGTCAGCGGCGAACTGGTAGCCGCCTCTCACCCACCTGGCAACTGTGGCGTACTCTCATCAAACGGCAGCTTGGTCGGCAACATAGCGCTGATCCATCGCGATGGCTGTACCTTCACTGACACAGCTCAGCAAGTGAAAGCAGCGGGCGGCACCGCTATGGTGATCATTCTCTATGCGACAGATGGAGATCCGCTCCCGATGGGAGGCGAGGCTGACCCGCAAAGCATCGTTCCCAGCCAGACGATCTCGTACGCCGATGGTATGGCCTTACTCGATCTGCTCGCCAACACAAGCGTCAACGTGCGCATGCATGGACTACGCGTCGACACCGCCTTCGATACGAGCGTGGTAATTCATGAATATGGGCATGGACTTTCCATCCGTTTGACGGGTGGGCCTGCCAACAGCAACTGTTTAGTCGCCTATCAGTCTATGGGTATGGGCGAGGGTTGGAGCGATTTTCTCGGGCTTGTGATCCACGCCAAAGCTAGCGACGCGCCAACCGATCGAGCAACCAGCGGCAATTGGATGTTCGGCCAAGGACCCGACGGCGCCGGCACTCGCAGCTATCCCTATACCACCGACATGGCGATCAACCCCCAAACCTTCAAAGACATACGCCTAACGGGAGGCCAGGAACACAGCATCGGCCAGATTTGGGCGGTCATGTTGTGGGAGGTCTATTGGCAGCTGGTAGCCAAACACGGCTTCGATAGCGACCTTGTCAAGGGTTCGGGCGGCAACCATATTGTCTTGCAACTGGTGATCGACGCCATGAAGCTGCAAGGTTGTAACCCCAGTTTTATTGATGCGCGCGACGCGATTCTACTGGCCGATCAGATCAACAACGACGGCGCCAATAGCTGCGCCATCTGGGATGGCTTCGCCAAGCGCGGTCTGGGCTACTTGGCCCAAGCGCCTAATTCCAACGACTATAGCAACCCAAGCGAAGACTTCAGCCTGCCGCCCAAGTGCAGCGTCCAGATCGAGCCAGCAGAGATGGCGCTCTGTACGGCAACCACTACGTCGGCGCTCTTTAATCTCAGCTTGCAGCGCGAAGATCTCGGTCTCGCCACGCTGAGCGCGAGCGGCCTGCCCAGTGGCAGCAGCGCCAGCTTCCAGCCCAGCCAGATCGCTTACAATCAAAACAGCCTGCTGACGATCAGCAACTTAGGCAGCGCAGCGAGCGGCGTCTATACAATCACGGTGACAGCGAGCCAAGGCGCCCATTCCACACAGACTAAGCTGCGCTTACGAGTCTTCGATAGTACCCCAAGCACCACCACCCTCAGCGATCCAAGCGATGGAGAACAGCAAGCCTATAGCTACCTGCGCTTCACTTGGGACAACAACCCCACAGCCATCAGCTATCGCATCGAGATCGCCAGCGATGCCGAGTTCGAACAAATTCTCGAAAGCAGCACGCTCAGCGGAACCTACTACGATAATCAGCTCAAACTTAACACTGGCAACACTTACTATTGGCGCTTGGCGAGCATCAACCCCTGCGGCGAAACCATAAGCAGCCCAGTCTCTTTCAAGGTCAGCGATCACCCCAAGCTGTTATTGGTCGATGATGATGCAAATAAGCCCGACGTGCTCTCGATCTACACCAACGCGCTCGATCAAGCAGGCATCGACTACAACATCCAGAATACGACGAGTAGCGGTACAATCGAGCCAAGCTTTCAACTACTGCGCAATTACAGCAGCGTGCTTTGGTTCGGCGGGCCAAATGAGCAGGGTTTCGTCACCGACGCTGGCGAGAGCGAACTCGCTAAGTATCTCGATCAAGGCGGCTGTCTTGCCATGAGCTTGCAAGACCAAGCCTACTATAAGTTTGACCTGCAGGGAGATCCCTCGTTTACCCAAACCTATTTAGGGGTCTCCGCATCAGTGGATAATGTAGGACAAAACCGAGTGAGCGGCCAAGGCCCCTTCAATAGCCTCAGCAATGCAGCCCTGAACTTTAGCCCCAGCGGCTACACCAACTACAGCGATAGGCTGACGCTCACGCCCGATGCGCAAGTCGCCTTTATGGGCAACCGAGGCATCATTGGCGGATACAAAGAGACAGAGAACTACCGCACACTCTTCGCGGCCTTCCCGTTCGAAACCCTGCCCAGCGCGGCCCTGCCGCCGCTCTTCCAGCAGATCGTGGATTGGTGCGATGAGCGTTTCTCAAGCGATCTGGCCATTACTGGGACGAGCCTGCCCAGTATGCCGCTCCTGCCTGGCCAGAGCTTCGAGTATGTGCTGAACTACAAGAACCTCGGCCCGGGCCTTGCCCAGTCTCCGAGCCTGACCCTCACTCTGCCGAGCGGCCTGATCGATATTCAGATCAACGCCAGCCAAACAATCACTCCGAGCGCCGATCCTGCCGTTTGGCAACTCAGCCAGCTGGCGCCCAATGCGACGGCCAGCATCACGCTCACAGCCAAGGTCGATCCAAACATCAGCCTCGCGAGCGGGCTGAGCATCGCAAGCCAGATCGCGCCGAGCAATCCTGACCCCAACAGCGCCAACAACCAACGGAGCGACACCATCAACGTGGTGCTGCCCAAGGTCAGTTTCGCTCAAAGCAACGCCAGCCTGCAGGAAGGCGATAGCCCGCTGACGATCGTGCTGTCGCTCGACCGCGTCAACCTCCACAGCGCGATCACTGTGCCGCTACAGATCGCAGGCAGCGCACAGCAAGGCAGTGATTACACGCTATCGAGCACAAACCTCAGCTTCCCGGCTGGCACGACTAGCGCTCAGATCACGCTCACAGCGCTGGAGGACAGTCTAGCCGAGGGCGATGAAACGATCGTGCTGAGCTTCGGCACGCTTCAGGGCGTCAGTGCTGGCGAGATCGCGAGCCTGACGATCACGCTGAGCGACACACAGCTCGCTCCCAGCGCAACGCCAACGACCAGCCCTAGCGTAACGCCAACGACCAGCCCTAGCGTAACGCCAACGACCAGCCCTAGCGTGACACCTACCGTAGAACCATCGACAACGCCTGAAGATTCGAACTTTAAGTTCTACCTGCCCTTCGTCTCGTTCTAAAGCCAAACGGGTGCCCTGTCCGAGAGGAGGTCACAAGGTATCGCTTGTGACCTCCTTACAAATCTGCTCGTTTCGCTCAGATCTCTAGCGGCTTGACCTCGACCTCCCATGCGATCCTTAGCGCGTCCGCCTTCGGCTACCAGCATCCCTCCCATCCATGCAGGCATTCGCCGTCTGCGCCCCAAAGCGCTTCAACAACCCAACGATTCAAACCAAGCCCGTAGCACCCCTAAATCTGACTAATCAGCTTGCGCGGTTTCGGCTTCGGCAGAGCGAAACTCAACAATTATTGTTAATCTCTCATAACTCTTTGCTCGGCTTTTGGTTTCTGCAAGTTGCGGGCATGCTGTCTTTAAGCCGATTTGCTATCACTGCGGGAAAACAAAGCCCGAGAACGGCACTCTAGGTCTGTGCTACAATGGATTCGAGATCCTCTCAAATAAGGAGAGAAATATGGCAAAACAAACCATCCGCGATATCGACTGGACAGGTAAACGAGCGCTTGTTCGAGTCGATTTTAATGTTCCACTCGATGACAACGGCGTCATCACCGATGACACCCGCATCCGGGCGGCTGTTCCTACTATTCAATATCTGCTTGAGCACGGTGCGAGCGTTGTTTTGATGTCGCACTTGGGTCGCCCCAAGAAGAAGGTCGTCGAGAGCCTACGCCTCAAGCCAACCGCCACGCGCTTGGCTGAGCTACTATCGGGCACCAAGGTCACAGCGATCACCGAGACGATCGGCCCTGAGGCCGAAGCTGCCGTTGCAGCGCTCAAGGCTGGCGAAGTGCTGATTTTAGAAAACACTCGCTTCGATGCCCGCGAAGAGGCCAACGATGCCGAGTTCGCCAAAGAGCTGGCCAAGCTGGGCGATGTCTTCGTCAACGATGCCTTCGGCGCAGCTCACCGCGCCCACGCCAGCACCGAGGGTGTAGCGCACTATCTGCCCGCCGTCTCGGGCTTGCTGATGGAAGCCGAGCTCAAGGCGCTGGGCGGCGCGATCGACAACCCCGTTCGCCCCTTTGTGACGATTATGGGCGGCGCTAAGATCAGCGACAAGATTGGGGTGATCACCAACCTGCTCAGCAAGGTCGATGCGATTCTGATCGGCGGCGGTATGGCCAACACCTTCCTGCTGGCCCAAGGCTACGCGGTCGGCGATTCGCTGGTCGAGCAAGATAGCGTCGAAAAGGCCAAGCAGATCCTCGAAGATGCCAAAGCCCGCAATGTCGAGCTGGGCTTGCCGATCGATGTGGTTGTGGCCGACGCTTTCAGCGCCGACGCCAACACCAAAGTGGTCGGCCTTGACGGCATCGAGAGCGGCTGGCGCGTGCTCGATATCGGTCCCGAGACCGTCAAGAAGTACAGCTCGATCATCGCCAACGCCAAGACCGTGATCTGGAACGGCCCCATGGGCGTATTCGAGCTCGAGCCCTTCGCCAAGGGCACGCGCGCGATCGCTCAAGCCTTGGCCGACGCTTCGGCTGGCCCCAACCAGACCACCACCATCATCGGCGGCGGTGACTCGGTGGCGGCGGTCGAGCAGGCGGGCATCGCCGACAAGATGTCGCACATCAGCACGGGCGGCGGCGCATCGCTCGAGCTGCTGGAGGGTCGCGAACTGCCCGGCGTGGTAGCCCTCAACGATAAGTAGTCTGCAAACAAAAGAAAAGAGGTGGCTCGCATTTCACGAGCCACCTCTTTTTTGCCTTCGGCCGAGTGGAACTTGACCATTGTTATTGTGTGAGATTTCGGGCTGTCGCACGAAATCTCACACAACTCTTTCCTAGTTTTTTGTCTTTCCGCATTGAAAGAACATAAGTCTTTGAGCGGATTTGATGTAAGTCTTTAAAACGGATGTTGTATCACTGTCCGATTTGGCCTTCGGCAGAGCGGAACGCTGCTTGTGAAGCTACTCGCGCCTTGCGAGGATAGAGCGCTTTAAGCGGGTCGTCTCTTGCTCCCTTCTCCCGCAATGCGGGAGAAGGGCTGGGGATGAGGGTGGCTAGCCCTGTTTAGTAGCCGTAGGCGGACGCGGTACATGTCGAATGGGAGCTAGATACCTCTCCGCCAAAATGTAAATGCTTGGCTTACGAACGAGGGCGCGCCTCGCGTAGGGCCGCCAAAAAGCTCTCTTCGCGCGAAACCGTCTTAGCGAAGCCCAAACGCTTGCCCAAACGAGTTAGCTGGGGCGCTTCGACATAGCTCTGGGCCAACAGCTCTTCTTGGGCAAAAACCTCGTCACAAGGGCCATCGAGCAAGACCTGTCCTTGGCTCATAGCGATCACGCGCTCGAAATAGTCAGCTACAAAGTCGATATCGTGGCTGATGGCCACAATCGTCTTGCCTTCGCTGGCTAACTGCTGCATTACACGGCCTAGATAGTTGATATTACGATGATCTTGGCCGGTCGTCGGCTCGTCGAGCACTACAATCGGCGTGTTCATCGCCAAGACCGCGGCGATCGCTACGCGCTTGCGCCACGTGGGTGTCAGGTCGTAAGGGTTAGTTTCGAGCTTGTCCTCCAACTCCATCAGCTCGACCGCCCGCTTGACATAGCGCTCGGTATCCTCCTTAGAGAAGCCCAAATTGGTCGGGCCGACCGCGATCTCATCGGCCACGGTGCGCTTAAAAAGCTGGTCGTCGGGGTTTTGGAAGACGTAGCCAACCCGCGCAGAGAGCTTGGCGATCGTACTCTTCGACGTATCCAAATCGCCGATCATAATCGTGCCGCTCGAAGGCTTTAACAAGCCGTTGAGCTGCTTCACAAGCGTGGTTTTGCCTGCGCCGTTTTGACCTACGATCGCAAGCATCTGGCCCGCTGGCACGCTGAACGAGACGCCGCGCAGGGCTTCGACGCCCGAGGGATAGACAAAACGCACATTAGAGATTTCGATCTGCATAATTCCAGTTCTCGTGATCTAGGCTTGTTTAAAGAAGCGCTCGGCCTGTTCCAAGCTAATCGGCAGATTCGCATTCTGAGGAGCCAGAGCCTGCTCTTGAGCGGCTCGCGCGACCGAGGTGTAGCGTGTCGAACCGATATCGTTTTCGACCAGCAAGGACGAGGTCAGAACCTCATCGGGCGTGCCATCGAGCAAAATACTACCCTCATCGAGCACAACCACACGGTCGGCGAAGGCGGCGATCCACTCTAGCTTATGCTCGGCCATAATCACCGTCTTGCCCTCGTCGGTCAAGCGCTCGACCACCTCAAAGACCTCGCGGCTGCCGATCGGGTCGAGCTGCGAGGTCGGCTCATCGAGCACCAGAATCGGCGTATCCATCGCCAGCATCGAAGCGAAGGCCAAACGCTGCTGTTGGCCGCCCGAGAGCGCGTAGGGCGAGCGCTCGGCTAAGTGCGCAATGCCCGTCAATTCGAGTGCGCGCTCGATTCGCTTGATCATCTCCTCGCGCGGCACGCCAAGGTTCTCCAAACCGAAGGCGACTTCATCAAACACTGTAAACTTCGTGCCCGAGATCTGGTTCTGCGGCTTTTGGAAGACCAAGCTCGCCGTCGTGACCATATCCTTCAGTTCACTCGATTTGAGATCTTTACCAGCGATCGTGACGGTGCCGTGGAACTCGCCTTGAAAGAAGTGCGGAACAAAGCCAGTAATTGTGTAACAGAGCGTCGATTTACCGGCACCATTCGCGCCTATCAAGGCCACAAAGGAGCCTTCTTCGATCGAGAGGTTTATAGTGCGCAATGCTGGCTGATTGGTGTGAGGATAGGTGTAACTCAGATCTACGATGTCAATGATAGCCACAGGCGTACTCCAATCAACACAACAGTAAGAACAATCAAAGCGATGCGAAAGAGATGCTGGGCTTGGCTATCGGGCACAATCGTGAGATGGGTGCGCTTGCCCGGCACACGGAAGGCGCGCGCCTCAATCGCAATCGCCCGCTCTTCGACATCGACCAGCGAGCCAAATACCAAGGGTGCCAACATGGGCATCAGCGCTTTAGAGCGCGTGACGATGTTGCCTTCGGTCTCGAGGCCACGTGCCCGCTGGGCGTCCATAATCGTATTGGCTTTGGTACGCATCAGCGGAATGAGCTGGATCGTGCTGATAAAGAGATAGGTCACAATCGGGCTGACTCCTCGGCGAGTAAGATCGGTCATTAAGCGCGAGGGGTGAGTCGAGAAGAGGAAGAGAATAAAGGAGGCTGTCATGCTGACCAAACGGCTTACCAAGGTAAGCGAGCGCTCGACCGACTCATACTCGACGCTCAGAAACCAGAAGCGAAACCACGTCGTCTCTCCGGGAAGGAAGAGGCTCTGCATGACCAACAGGATCAATGCCAGAGGCACTACGATCTTCAGCAGCGCTCGCAAATAAGGAACCCCGATCTGGCCCCAAAAACTCATCGGGATCAAAATCAAGACCGGGATGGCGAATGTGATCCAAGCCCACGGCGAGATAAAACCCAAAATAACGATACAGATCGTAAACACGACTTTGGTCAATGGGTTTAAGCGATGGAGGGGACTATCGCGGTCAATATAAAGCCCAATTGTTTCGTTCAAAGGAAGTGCCTCTTGAGAACAATTTCAACTATGGAGTATTCGCCAAGTTTGTTGCAGCACAAGCTAACATAAGTCGCTAGCAGAGTCAATAATCCCCACCTACAAGAGATGGGGATTAGAAACAAGGCCATCTAGTTTAGTGCTAGGCAGAAACATTCTCGGCGCGTGGGAAGCGCGAGACGTAGCGCAGCGACATACCCTTGATGATGCCCCAAGCTGCCAAACAGGTGATGATCTTATCGATCGGCTCAACAATAAAGCTCGCAGCAAACACCGACTCGATCAGACCGCGGCCAGACTCGACCAGATAGATGGTCACAAACGAGATACCGCTGGCTGTAATACCGCCATAGAGCCAGACGCTAATAAACGCGCTGGCAACAGCAGCAGCAAGCGAAACCAGCACACCCGTAACAATCACCTTCCACCATTCGCGGAAAAGGCCATATTTCGCACACAGACCAGCGATCAAGCCGATAATCGCGGCGACCGGAGTCCAATAGATTGCATCGGGGTTCGCAACCATACTCCAAATGACATTGCTCAGCGTACCTGTCACCAATCCTGCCCAAGGACCTGCCAGCACAGCGACCAATACTGTACCGATCGAGTCAAGGAATACGGGCAACTTCAAGGCAGCAACGATCTGACCGACCACGATATTGATCACAATTGCGACCGGAATCAGCACCAAAGTCATAGTGCTGAAGTCACGCTTTAAGCGCTCGCCGAAGCTCATAGTTTCCTCCTCACTGAAGAAGCCTGTTCATCTGCTACAAAGGGATACGAAGTCGATGTTCTGCCATGCCCGCCCGATTTGTAGGCTAGCAGAACGTGCCCGTGGAGTTGTGTTATATTGACAATAAGACGATAGCGAAGATTATACCACACCAAATCATTCCTATCAAATAGAGCGTCTTCGTGCTTTTTAAACGATTAAACTTACCAATAAAAGGCTAAAATCAACAAATTCGCGGCTTATCACTTGCCTGATGACAACGATCTTGCCAAAACAATCGCAGATTTCTATACTTATGTGTTTTGCTTTACAATAGTTGCTCCTGACAAGCCGTCTAGCGAATAATAGGTGAACAATGGCTGTTTACATCGGTCTTGATATTGGCGGAACAAAGTTCCTTGTGGCGGCAGCCGACCAAGAAGGGCGCATTCTACGCCGCGTTCAGAAGCCCACACCCTACGATCGCGACGAAGGCATTGCGCTGTTGATGGCGATGGCCGACGAGGTTGCGGCGGGCGAAGAGATCGCAGCTTTCGGCGCGGCGGTGGGCGGCCCGCTCGACTGGCAGCGCGGCATCGTCTCGCCCTTGCACCAGCCGACCTGGCGCGATGTGCCGCTCAAACAGATCTTTGAAGAGCGCTACAACTGCCCGCTCTATCTCGATGTCGATACCAACGTCGCCGCATTGGGTGAATACCGTTTCGGCGGCGAGACTGCGAGGCGCCTGTTCTACATGACCGTCAGCACCGGAATCGGCGGCGGCTATGTGATCGATGGCAAGCTCTATCGCGGCATGGACGGCGCCCACCCTGAAGTTGGTCACCAAGGCATCGCTTACCGCTGTATGCACCCCGAAAACATCACATGCGAATGCGGCGCACCCGACTGTTTGGAATCCTTGGTCTCAGGAAGCGGTATTCAGCGTATCTACGGCAAAAAAGGCCAAGAACTCAACGAGGAAGAGTGGGCCGAAGTGGGCTATAATCTGGGTCAAGCCCTGCGCAATATCGCTACGATCTACCTGCCCGATGTGATTGTGTTAGGCGGCGGAGTGGTGGTTGGCGGGGCCGACAAACTGTTGCCAGCCATCGACAAAGTCCTGAAAGACAATCTCTTCTTGGTGCCGATTCCCAAGGTAAAAATCAGCAATCTTGGCTATGACACCGCCCTGCAAGGCTGCATCGCCCTAGCGCTCTATCCGCCGAGCGAGTAAAATAGCAGCGACATTCACCACGAGAGGAAGCGGGCGAGAGCGATATGCACATTCTCCAGATCTACAAAGACTACCACCCTGTGATCGGCGGAATCGAAAATCATATTTTGGCGCTCTCGAATGGGCTGATCGCGCGCGGCCATCAGGTCACTGTGCTAGTCACAAGTCTTAACAACCGAGACGAACTGATCCAGCAAGGACCGCTCACCATCATCAAGGCCGCGCGCCTGCTGCACGCCGCCTCGACCCCGCTGAGCGTCTCGCTCTTTCGCCACGCCCGCAAACTGCGCCCCGATCTGGTCAACCTGCACTTTCCCTATCCGCCGGGCGATCTGGTCTATCGCGCCCTGCCCGAACGCCCGCCCTTGGTCATAACCTACCATAGCGACATTGTGCGCCAGCGCAGGCTGCTTCAGCTCTATAGTCCGCTGCTGCGCAAAACGCTCAAAAGGGCCGCGCGCATTATCGCCACCAGCCCGAACTACATCACCTCTTCGCCCTGGCTCGCGCCCCATACAGCCCGCTGCCGCGTGGTGCCGCTCTGCACCGACGCCGAGCGTTTCAGCCAGAGCGACCCCGCGCTCGTGAATCGTCTGCGCCAGCGGCACGGCTCGCCCTTGCTGCTCTTTGTGGGCCGTCTGCGCTACTACAAAGGGCTGCACATTTTGCTGGAAGCCTTGCCGCACACCAAGGCTCGCCTGCTAATCGTCGGCACTGGTCCCGAAGAGAGCCGCTTGCGCACTTTGGCGGCCCAATACGGCATCAGCGAGCGCGTCGATTTCGCTGGCGACATCGGCGACGATGAGCTGCCCAGCTACTACGCCGCCGCCGATCTCTACGTTTTGCCCGCTCATCTGCGCTCAGAAGCCTTCGGCATCAGCTTGCTGGAAGCCCAAGCGGCCGGGCTGCCGCTGATCAGCTGCGAACTCGGCAGCGGCACCAGCTTCGCCAACCAACACGGCCAGACCGGTTTTGTGGTGCCGCCCAACAACTCCCAGGCGCTGGCGCAGGCTATCAACGTGCTGCTGGCTAACCCCGAGCTGCGCCGCTGGATGGGCCGCAATGGGCAGCGCCGCGCCCGCGAGCTCTTCAGCCCCGAGGCTATGCTGAGCGCGACCGAAGCGGTCTACTACGAGGCCCTACGCGCATAAAAATTCGTTTTTCGCCCTTCCGATCAGCCTTTTTCAGCGATCGCACCCATTCTCAGCTTGACATATCACCCGGCTCCGTTATGATTAAGCAGCGATTGTGAGACCATCCTCATGCGCAAATACGCACTTTTGTGCTATACTTAACCCAACAACAAATAAACCGAGTAACCCATGTACCGTCACTCATCGAGCAACCGTCTTCCATTTTTGGTGATGATCGTTGTGATCGTCGCCGCTGGCGCAATCTTCTTTTTGCGCGACAACCGCGCAGATCGAGGCTTTATTTCGCGTTGGTCAGGAAACGCTAGTGCGCTGCAAAGTGGCGGTTTTACTGGCGATATGAGTTTAGTCGGTAACTTCCAGCTGGTCTCTGGCTTGGAAGCGCTCGAAACCTATAACCAACAGAGCACCCTGCAAGAATCTGTGGCCGATGGCAAGCTGCGCTTCTTCCACCGCAGTCTGCCCAACGGCTCGCTGGCCTATTTCGTGGTTCAGCTGCGCGATCCCATCCATATCGAAGTGATCAATGCTGATGGCGCTACGCCCGGCAGCGACGCTCAAGGCGATACGATCTGGACCGACGGCCAACAGCACCTCGCAACCGTTCAAGAGATGGTCAATGCGCCCTACGCCCAGCGCGAGGGCATGAGTCTGATCGGCGCGATGGCCTTCGGCTTCCACGGCGATATTCGCACCTCTAACGAGGGCAGCGTGGTGATCAACGGCACGATCCATCGCGTTAATCCTTGGCGCAGCACGCTCTGCATCACCGAGGCGGGCTACGCAGCGATCGGCCTCTTCGACGAAAAGCAGCTCGGCCAGTGCCAGCAGGCCATCGGCGGCGGCCCGGTGATTCTCTGGCAAAACAAAATCGTGCGCACCGACATCCACGAAGAGACGCCCGATTTTCTGCCCTTCAACCCGATCAACGAGGACTTTCAAGAGCTTGAGTGGCGCAAAATGATCTACGACGGCTCTTACCCCAAAACCGCCATCGGCGTGGGCAGCAACCCCGACGGCAGCTCCTACCTTGTGATGGCGGTCTCCTACGGCATCAAGGGCGTCGACTTAGCCCAACAGCTCAAAGCTATGGGCTGCACCGTGGCGCTGGGTGGCGACGACGACACCTCGACCCAAGCCACGTGGCGCGGCCGACCGATCCGCTCGAACCAGGTGCGCGAAGTGCCCGACGCCATCGCAATCTACGTGCGCAACTGATCCAAAAGCCACTTGCACTAGTTCAATTCAAGCTTATATAGCACATTACTCTAGCGGCGAGGTCTTTAGCCGTCCATTCGTTCCCTAGCGCGTCCGCCTACGGCTATCAAGATCTCAACGGCCCATTCGGGCTTTAGCCATCGCAGCTCTCGCTGCGATCTGCTTGCTGCAAGCAGCAAGCAGCCTTGTTCAAACCAAGCCGCATCCTTCGACATTCCTACAACCTATTTCTCCCCCTCTCCTGCTTGGGCCTCATTCCTTTTCACTACACGAGGCAGCGAGGCACAGTGTCATTTACAAAAAGTTCTCGTACCCTGAGCCTGTCGAAAGATACGGCTTTTGTGGGTGAGGGCATTCATCGAAAGGCATTGAAACGCGCTGCCGAAGGCGAACCGCCCGCATGTTTGGAATGGATGTTGATAGCCGTAGGCGGACGCGGTGTAAGCCTGTTTGGAGCGACGAGCCTTACCGCCAAAGTGCTAAAGCAGATTCAAAAAGGCGTTTCGTTGAGTAGTGCCTCAACAAAACGCCTTCTAACTGCACTCGAACGAGCAGCTAGCCCTGAGCTTGCTGAATAAAGGTCACCATCTGGCGCTTCAACTCCGCCAACGAGCGCTCCTGAACATACATCATATGGCCCGCCTCATAGAAGCTCATACTGATGCGCTCTAGGGCCTCGTCCTCTAGCTCGAGGTGGTTGAAGGTATAGTTGGTGGCGAAATAGGGCGTCGCCAGATCGTAGTAGCCGTTGGCCACATGCACGCGCAAGAAGGGGTTCATGCTCATCGCCTTGCGCATGGTCTCGCTGACATCGACAAACTTGTTTTCGAAGTCGGCGTAGCTCCACGGCCAAACGCGCTCGGTCAAGATCTCGTAGGGCAGATCGCTCTCGAAGCCCAGCTCGCCGCGGACATAGGCATTAAGCATGGCGCTGTAGGGGCCCATAATCGCCGAGAGGCTCGGGTCGTGCTCGTGGAATTCGCCCACCGCATCGCGATCGAAGCCGGTGTAACGGCTATCGAGCCGCCCGATCGTGCGGCGCTGATCGCGCAACAGCTCCTTTACAAAACGATGGATCTGAATGCGCAGATTGCTCTTCTCGATGTACGAGCGCGACAGGCCGGTGTAGCGTTCGAGCACATCGGCGACTTGGCGGCGCTCGGAGGCCGAAAGGCTGCTGCCCTTCATCAATGCTACACTGTAGACCTCAAGCGCGTAACGCTCGACTTCGGCCAACAGATCGCTTAGTTTGCGCTGCTGAAGGCTATCTGAGAGGCGCTTGTGATACCAAGCGGTCGCAGCATAGGTCGGCAGAAAGAGCAGATAGGCCAGATCGTTGCCCGGCTCGAATTCGAGCGTCTGGAAGTTGAGCACCGACGAGATCAGAATCAAGCCGTTCAAATAGAGGCCGTGGCGCTCTTGCAGATAGCCAGCCAAACCGGCCGCGCGGGTTGTGCCGTAGCTCTCTCCGGCGAGGTATTTAGGCGATTGCCAGCGCTGATAGCGTGTGGTATAGAGCCGAATAAACTCGCCAACCGTCTCGATATCCTTCTTGAAACCGTGAAACTGCTTCGGCTCTTGGCCCACAACAGCGCGGCTGTAGCCCGTGCTGACCGGATCGATAAAGACCAGATCGCTGACATCGAGCAGCGAGTATTCGTTATCGACCAGCTTGCCCGGCGGCGGCACAGGGAAGCCTTCGGGATCGAGCGCTACGCGGCGCGGGCCGAGTGCGCCCAAATGCAGCCAAACCGACGAGGAGCCAGGCCCGCCGTTGAACGAGAAGGTGATCGGGCGCGCAGCGCGATCTTCAACGTCGTCGCGTGTGTAGGCCACGAAAAAGATTGTCGCGCGCGGTCGTTGAATACTCGGCTCGGCGTCCTTCTCCTTGTTGAACTGCTCCTCATGCAAAACGAGCGTGCCGGTTGTCACCGTATAACTGATCTGCTCGTCTCCAATGCGAACTTGGTGTTTGGTTTCAACAATCTGATCGCGCACCCGTGCAGTAGGCTGTTCTGTTGCTGTATCTGTTGACATACCCTATCTACGATCCTTTGTGTCTCAAACGCCTTATAAAGCTCTATACTACCATGCCTCGCAAAAACTAACGCTCGTTCGGCAGCGGCTTCTGATAGAGCCACGTCGCGCTGGCTGCATCATAACGGTAGAGAAAGGTCTGTTGCAAACGGTCACTGCTAGCGCGCAAGTTAAAACCAAACGGCACCGTCAAGATCTGAAACGAATCTGCCCCAGAGAAGGCGAAGCGCCGTACACGCGCGTTGCCGTAGACATCAAGCTCGCTAAACGAAAAGAGCCATTGCGGCGTGCCCTTGAGATCGCCGCGCTCGTCGAGCAAAACGCTGTAGACATCGCTGGCCCGTGCCGTACCAAAGAAGAGCGTCTTGCCTTCGGGACGGTTCACAACCCCCACGCCCACAGCATCGACGCCCGTCAACTGCGGCACAACCGTCTGAGTCGCAAGGTCGATCCGCACGATCTGGCCTCGTTCCTGCTCGCGATCCGAGCCAGCCACCGAGGTCGCGTAGAGGCTATGGGTGTCGCAATCGTAAGTCAGGCCCAAGATGCCGAACGGATTGACGGGCGTGCTATCGGGGCCGTCCAGCGTTAAAAAGGGCGCCATCAGACCACTCTGGGTGTCGACTTTATAGATCGTGCGCTGGCTATTGGGCGCGATATCGGAGGGCGAGACGCGCGGCACGGGCGCGGTATAGATGTTGCCATCGCGATCGATCGCAAAAGGGCCAAGCGAGCCAGCTTCCCTCCACGAGGGGTGCTGATAGCTCTTCTCGGCATCGATCAGCAGCAAGCCTTTGCGCTGCGCATCGGAGGTGCTGACCGAGACCGCGCTGCCAAAACCGAGGCCCGCTGCGAACTGAGGCGTTCTGCGACAACTATCGACATTGCCGACCTGAAAGGTTGTGGCGGCCTCACTGCTCGATTGATTGGTATTGCGCCATAGTACAAAACCGATCAAGGCCAGCAGCACAAGCCCACCAAGGCCAGCGCCGATCCAGATCTGGCGGCTGCGCTCACGCTCACGCCGCGAGCGCTGTTTCGAGAGCGATTGTTGAGCGCCCTTCGGCCTCTGCTGAGCAGGTTTAGCCTGCTCAGCAGCGGATCGTTGACTAGTCTTTGGCTCCGACTGAGCGGGCGCCGCTTGTTTTCGACGATTACGTGCCATGGCTTACTCACTTACCTGAATCGGCACAAACAGCGGGCCGCCATAACAAGGCCAGATCACCGGCTCAAACACGCCATCGCGCAAGACCGAGTCGGCCCAACAATACTGGCTGCCCGGCTCGTCGCTGTTCTTCAACTGCGGCACATACCACACCACCAAGCCGCTATCGCCAGTGATGGCCTCGGGCGGTTCATCGATAAAGCGCTCTGGGCCCTGCTTTTCATCGTCGCGGCAACAAGCGCCCAAAGTCGGCAGATCAGAGTCGCCCTCGTCGCGGTCGCCGTGGTAGCGCGTCACATAGAGATAAGCGTAGTCGCCACGGCTATCGTCGCCGAACTGGCCGTGCGCTGGCTCGATGGCATAGCCGCTGCCATCGGCCCTGAGCAAGCGGTACTGCCAGCCCTCCGGGCTGTACTGGGTCTCAGCCGTCTGCAGCTGCCAACCCTCCTCCTGCCAAGGCAGCCATTCGTCGCCATCCCACTCGGCGAAGCTGTAGTTAGCGTCGTTGAAGGCCATGCGCAAAATCGGGCGGTAAGTGCCATTGTTGCCACAGCCGCGCCCAATGCTGCCAAACACCACCCGGAAGCTGCCGTCGTTGTAAAACTCGAAGCGCTGTTGATAGCTGTAGTTACAGGCGACCGGCCAGAGATCGGAGCGATACTCCTGCTCTAGCGCAAAGCCCGTTCGGCCGTTCGGGCCTTCGATCGGGTAGAGCGAGGGCGGCGACCACGGCAAAACCGCTGCCGTGCTAAAAGTCGGGCAGCCGACCGCATCGGCGTAACCTACCAAATCACCGCTCGAATCGCTCGGGGTATAGGCGACCTGAATATCGACCAGCTTCAAACTGGCGGCAACCTGTTTGCCCTGATAGCGCACATCGGAGACAGCCAAGCCATCGGAGGTGGTTAGCATATAGTTGAGCTGCCAGCCGTCACGCTCGAGCTGAACCAGATCTTTGCACAGCTGGCTGATCACAGCATCGCCCAAGCGCTGCTCGCTCACGGCACGCTTGCTTGAAGCACCCACATCGGTCCATTCCAAGCCGATCAGGCGATAAGCGGTTAAGTCGACTAAAGCCCACAAGATGCGGTCGCCCCACACAAAGGTCGGCACAATGCAGAGGTGTTGCGAACGCTCGCAGCGCGAGACCGAGGTCTTCATCTCGGGCTGGCGCACCATCTGCTCGTTTGGTTGTAGGCCTAACTCTTCGCGCACTGCTGGGGCCGCCACCGCGATCTCGCTGGCTAGCTGGGTCAGGTGATCGGGCACGATCGAAGGCGAAGTGTTGCTGTATTCGTTGATCGCCAAGACCTTAGCGCTCTCCATCTGCACGATCACATTGTTGGTCTGATGGCGTGCCCAATCGTAGAGCTCTACGCGATAACAGGTGCTCTCGCGGCAGGCGCTCGTCATAGCGGTGATATCGCTCGGCTGAAGCGGATAAACCCCAAAGACTTCGACTAAAAGAGCGGATTGATTGGGGTCGTTAGCCAAGCGCGCTAAAAGCTGAACCCGCTCATCGGCCAGCGCGATCGACTGGGCCTGATTCTCCGTTTCGGGCAAGCCTGCCAGCGCCAAAATCGGGTTCGGCTGGGCGAGCTGCTGCTCGATCAAGGCTTTTCGCTCGACAACTGCCGGCAGATCGCTCGCATCGAATTCGTCGCTGGAAACAAGGCGGGCATTGGCAATCGCAGTAGGGCTGGGGCGTATCATCGCTTGCGGAGTTGATTGCGCTGTGTCTATAATGTTTTGAGGAGATGAGCTACAGGCACTCACAAGGATCACAAACAGGCACAAGATCGATCCTAAACGCACATATGGAAACATGTCTGCTCCGAGCTAACTTTTACAAGCCTTGAATGTAGCCGCTGCGAGGTACGACGGCTTTCTGGAGCTTATAGCGAACATCGATATTTCAATGTTCACACAGCATATACAAGAAGAAGAGCCCAGTAGAGCGTCTCTGAACACAATAAAGAACAATGTTCACCCAATATACCGAATTTCGACCTATAGTGATACGCAGACTAGTTTTTTTCGCGATTCTGCTCGCTATTGCAGCTGTTATCACTATTCTACGCCGAGAGCCGCCTAACGTAACAACCCCATCTCAAGCCTACCAATGGCAGCTTCCGTCCGGTTTCGAAGCGGTACCTCATGGGCCCGATGGCCCGCTGTTGGCTGCGCGGGTCGAGCTTGGCCGCCATCTCTTCTACGACCGACGCCTCTCGGCCAATGTTAGCCAATCATGCGCGAGCTGCCATCAGCCCCAACGCGCCTTCAGCGACGGTCTGCCCCGCGCGATCGGCAGCACTGGCGAGCTGCACCCCCACAACACACCGAGCTTATTCAACAGCGGCTACCTCAGGCAGTTCGGCTGGCAGTCGCCCGAACGCACTCAGATCGAAGATCAAATTAAGCAGGCTCTCTTCGGCACTAACCCTGTCGAGCTGGGCGTAAGCGGCTCTGAAGACCAGGTGTTGGCCCGCTTCAGCAGCGATCCGCTCTATCAAACGCTCTTTGTGCGCGCTTTTCCGCAAGAAGAGCAGATGAATTGGCCCAGCTTGATCGCAGCCTTGAGCGATTTTAGCCGCTCGCTTGTCTCGGGCAACTCTGCCTACGACCGCTACCTCTACCAAAACGATGAACAAGCGCTCTCGCCCAGCGCCCAACGCGGTATGCGGCTCTTCTTCTCGAACGAGCTGGCCTGCGCACACTGCCATAGCGATATTCAAGCCCCAAAAACCCACCGACCTCAAGCTCCAAACTTCCTTGGACTGAGCTACCAAGATACGGGCCTGCCCGACGGCGGAGCTTTTCGCGTTCCGCCCTTGCGCAATGTTGCTTTAACAGCACCCTACATGCACGATGGCAGCCTCGCCACACTCGATGCGGTGATTCGCTTCTATGAGGCAGGCGGTGCAACGGGTGTTACGCGCCCCGAAAAGAGCGGCCTTGTGAGCGGTTTCGTTCTCACCGATCAAGAACGGCATGATCTGATCGCTTTTCTTGAAGCACTGAGCGATCCTCAAGCGCTAGAAGATGAGCGCTACAGCGATCCATTCCGCTAAAAATCCCCTTCCCACCTCACTGATTCGATTTTGTTTATAGCGTATCGAGCTTCACTTTTCCTCAAAACGTAAGAATATCGTATCTCTCGTTTCGATTCTACGGTATTTGTTATAGTTCTGTTCTATTTTTACCATTTTTACAATTTTACTTTAAATAATAAACACAAGCATGTATCCTCCTTTTGCTTATGTTCCCGCATAAGAAAGGCTTTTTTCGGAAGACAAGCTTTGTTAAAGCAAAGCCTCTTGATTGAGTATTTTATCTCTTTGACAGAAAATGCCCAATCCTTGTTTTAACAAAGAAATTTCAGCCAGATTAAGGCGTCTCTCAAGCACTTAGCGCACTGTAGTCAAGGAGTTCAAAGGTAATGCAATCTCATCTCACCAAATTTATCGCAGTACTATGTGGAGTTTTTATCTTCATGCTGGCGCTCGCACCCATGCCCAGTCAGATAGCGAGCGCTCGACCTCTGCTTAATATTACCGAGACACCTGTCGAGCCCACATCGCCGGTTAACCCGACCAGCCCGCCAGTTGAGCCAACTAACCCACCCGTTGTTGAGCCGACCAATCCACCCGTTGTTGAGCCGACCAATCCACCCGTTGTTGAGCCGACCAATCCACCCACCGACGCTGTCGACGTTCCCGATCGCGACAACAGCCGCCCTAACATTGAGATTAAGAAAACTATCGATCAATCCGAAGGCGTACCGGGCGAGTTGGTAGCATTCTCGCTGCATATTACAAACCGCGGTGATAAGCGAGCTGAAAATGTGGTTGTGACGGACGATCTGCCTAGCTACCTGCTGCTACACGACTATTCGACCTCTAAGGGAACAATCAATGCAGATGGCAACACCGTTCGAGCCGAGCTTGGCACAGTTGAGGTAGGTGAATATGTTGTTGTGCGTATTCGAGCCTACGTTGCCGCCGATGCGCCCGAGACTGGCCGTAACACAGGGTCGGTAACCAACAGCAACGGCGATAAAGATCCTAACAACAACAGCTCGACCATCTCCTTCCCGATTCGCCAAGTGGTCGTGCTCAGCCCAACACCATCGTTGGAGATCGAGATTCCCGTTGCCGACGAGGTTGTACCGGATGAGAGTATTGAAGCACCTGTTGCTCCGACAACTGCGCCCGTTGCACCTGTTGCGCCTGCTCCGCGCCCGCCGCGCGACCTGCCCGCAACCGGCGAAAGCGACCAGAGCAATGCGCTCAACATTTGGGCCAGTATCCTGAGCCTGATCGCGATGCTTGGTTTGGGCTTCGGTTTCTACCTGCGCCAGCGCAGCATCAAGGGCCAGCGCTCCTAAATCTACAGGCATAAAGCGTTCTGTAGCGCGCAGTGATAGGCTATCACTGCGCGCTACACCTATGTTAGGCACCAACTCAAGCGCCCACAGGCGTTTCCTCAACTAACTATCGAGTCTTGAAAGCGAGCTAAAGGGTGATCACCATGCTTCGACGCGCGCTGTTGGCAGGGCTTTTGCTTCTGATCAGCACTTGGACACTGCCACGTTCTACCCTAGGTCAAACCTCCCAACCCTTGCCCGAACTTGCGATCAGCCAGACAGAGAGCGAGGTGCGGATCGAGTGGAATAGCACTGGTCTCAGTCCGCAGACGGCTGTATCAGAGCAGCTCGGCTGGCAAAACCTGCGGCTCGAACAACACGTCGTGCCTGGGCGATTGGTCACATTGCGCCTTGAAGCTGGCAGCCAAGCTCAAGCCCAGATCGTGCAGCTCAAAAGCCGAGCTTGGCAAGGCTCGCTGACGAGCGCTCCCGATATCGTGCCCCAGACCAGTAGCGGTCAGCTGCGCCCCGAACTTGCGCCCACTGCGCAACAAAGCCTGCCAAACGCCCCGATCACGCTGCTGCGCGAGGGCACGCTGCGCGGCAACAAGCTGGCGGTCTTTTTGATCTCGCCGCTCTTTCAAAATGGCGATCAGATCGCATTGGTCGAAGAGCTGGAAGCGCAGATCGCGGGCGCGCAGCTGGTCGATGCCGATCTGAATGAGCTGTTCGCCAACGATGGGCCGTTTATCAGCGCGGCCAGTGGCCCGAGCAACCCGCTCGCCAATAGCCAAGCCTTCAAAATAGCGGTCTCGCAGGTCGGCATGCAGATTGTGCAAGGGAGCGAGCTGGCAGCGGCGGGCATCAATCTGGGCGACATCAACCGCCTGCAGCTCTACCATCGCGGCAAAGTCGTGGCCCTCGAGGTGCGCGATGGCGGCGACGGGCGCTTCGACGCCGAGGATACGATTCGTTTCTTTGCGGGCCAAGTGGGCGACCGTTGGAACAGCGTAGAGTGGTATTGGCTGCGCGTCGAGCAGAACCCAGGCACACGCATGAGCACGCGCACAGCCCAGCCCGACGGTGCGCCCCTGCGCACAAGCGCCTTCCAATCGGGCAAATGGCGAGAATTCAAGATCTACGATTCGCTGCTGGCGGGGCCAGAGGGCGACCATTGGTATATCAACGACATTAAAACAGCACCCGACGATGTGGATAGATCCTTCACGGTTTGGCTGAAGGGCACGCTGCCGCTGGCCAAGACAGGCAGCAGCACGATCGTTGTACAGGGCGCAGCCTACACCAACCAGACCCATCGCGTGATGCTGGGCGAGGGCGAGATGAAGGTCTATCTGCCACTGGTGACAAAGGAGCCGAATGCGCCCAGCGGCCCCGCGCCCCAAGTTCCAAACAAAACACAACGCACGATCTCGCCTGCACCTGCGGTTTGGCAGCAGAGCGGCGACTTCGCGCAAAGCTTCAGCGTCAACCCGCCACTGGATTATGTCAAGATCACTTCGCTGAGCGGCCCGACCGTCTCCGGCTTGGAATTCAGCTCGATCCGCTGGCGGCACCCGGTCGAGCTCGACTTCTCCTTCCAAGGCGGCCTGTTCGAGACCGAGGCTGGCAACTGGCAGTATGAACTGCGCAATACCGCCAGCGGCCGCACGCTCTACGACATCAGCGATCCCTATAAACCGGTGATTCTGCGCATTCCCGAAGGCACAAACACGCGCTTTCAAGATGGCAGCCAGGCGCGCAGCTATCTGCTCAGCGGGGCCAACCTCGAGCAGCGCCCCAGCATCACACCTCATAAGCCAGTCGATCTGAGCACGCCGCTCAACGCCAACGCGCTCTACATCGCGCCCAGCGAGTTTCTAACGGCGCTGCCGCCGCTGCTGAATCTGCGCCAAGATCAGGGCTATGTGGCGCGGGCCGTCGATGTGCAAGCGATCTACGATAGCTGGAGCTTCGGGGCCGTCGATCCCAAAGCGATCCACGCCTTCTTGCGCTATGCCGCCGCCACTTGGAGCCGAACGCCCAAAGCGGTCGGTTTGGTCGGCGATGGCACGCTCGATCCCTTCAACTACAGCAAAACCAGCATGAATGGGCGAGTCTACAACCTCAACCTGATTCCGCCCTATCTGGCCATGGTCGATCCCTGGTCGGGCGAGACCGCCTGCGACAGCTGTTACGGCCAGCTAGATAGCGACGATCCGCTCGATGATGGCCTGCCCGACCTGATGATCGGGCGGCTGCCGGTCAAATCGGTCGACGAGCTGAACAAGCTGATTCAGAAGATCGGGCGCTACGAAAGCGAATCGGTCAATCAGACTTGGCGCGCCAAGGCGGTCTTTTTGGCAGACAACTATCGCGAAGCCGATGGCACGCCCGATCCGGGGGGCGATTTCGCCGCCACCGCCGATCTGGCTGTCTCGCTCTTGCCCAGCGGCGTTGCGATCGAGCGCATGTACTACGATCCGACGCCAAGTAGTGTGGGTGTGCCGTGGCGCGAACCCGATGCCGACAAAGCCAAGGAGCGCTCTTTCGCTGCACTGAAAGCTGGCGCAGGGCTGCTAAGCTTTTACGGGCACAGCAACCAGTTCCAAATGGCGGTCACCAATATCACCAACGGGCGCAGCAATGGCTTGCTCACGCTGTATGACCCCGACTTAGCGCAAAACGGCTCGAAGCTGCCAATGGTCTTGCAGATGACCTGTCTGACAAGCTCCTTCCACACGCCCACCAACAGCGGCACAACCATCGACGAGCGCTTTGTGCTAGCCCCCGACGGCGGCGCGATCGCGGTCTGGGGTTCGAGCGGTTTAGGGGTGAGCTACGGGCACGAAATGCTGCAAGAGGGCTTTTTAAAGCAGCTCTGGTCGGGCAATAGCCCGACGGTATCGCAGCGGGTCGGCGCGCTGGCCTTGGCCGGCTATCTCAAGCTCTTCAGCGAGGGGGCCTGTTGCCAAAGCTCGATCCAAACCTATTTGGTCTTGGGCGATCCGCTCAGCGCCATTCGTTTGCTACGCCAAGCGCCCTAACAGCAAATCTGTTTGATCAGTTCAGCACTCTGGCGGCAAGGTCTCTTCCCCAAGAAGGGCTGCTAGCGCGTCCGCCTACGGCTACCAACAGCTCTTCCGTAAGCAGGGCGTTGTAGCTGTGTGCCGAAAGACCTGCCAACATACCAGGATTCAAGCGAATTTCGTATAACAGGTCCAGTGTGGCGCAGTAGAGCTAAGATCCATTGTTGCCAAGAGGAATTTCGCTGTATGCGAAGTTCCTCTTTGCTTTTCTAGGCTGTCAATGGTCGTCGATGAAGGCTGCGGCGTAGCTGAAGGAGCGCCTGGGAGGGCGCCGATTTGATAGCCGTAGGCGGACGCGCCAGAGATCGAATGGAAGCTAGAGACCTTGCCGCCAGAGTAGTACAGCAGAAGTGTTAGCTTGCTTGCATTCTGAGATACAATAGCAGCATTCCGACACTTGCATTCGAGGAGAGCACTATATGAGCACAACCCATCGCATCCCCGGGTTGGTTCTGAGCGACCACTACTTCCGTCTGCCGCTCGATTACAGCCAGCCTGAGGGCGAGCAGATCACGGTTTTCGCCCGCGAAGTTGTTGCAGCCGAGCACGAAGGCAAAGACCTGCCTTGGCTGGTCTACTTTCAGGGCGGCCCGGGTTCGGAATCGCCGCGCCCGCTCAGCCGCAGCGGTTGGATCAAGCGCGCTGTTCAAGAATATCGCGTCCTCTTGCTCGATCAGCGCGGCACCGGCCTGAGCAGCCCGATCTTGACCCAAACGCTGGTGCAGCGCGGCACACCTAGCCAGCAGGCCGACTATCTCAAGCACTTCCGGGCCGACAACATCGTGCGCGACGCCGAGGCGATTCGCAAGCAGCTGCTCGGCCCAGACAAACCCTGGAGCATCTTGGGCCAGAGCTTCGGCGGATTCTGCGTGGTGCGCTACCTCTCGGCCTCGCCCGAAGGCCTGCGCGAAGCCTTTGCGACCGGCGGTCTGCCCTCGCTAACGCGGCCCGCGGAAGATGTCTACCGCGCGACCTACAAGCGCGTGCTGACCCAGAACCAGCGCTACTACGCCCGATACCCCGAAGATGCCGAGCTGGTGCGCGAGATCATCGCGTATCTGAGCGAGCACAACGTGACGCTGCCCAACGGTGATCGGCTCACTCCGCGCCGCTTCCAGCAGATCGGTTTGATGCTGGGCGATAGCGAAGGCTTCGAGAAGATCCACTATCTGATCGAGGGCGCCTTCATCGACACGCCGAACGGGCGCGAGATGAGCTACCGCTTCCTGCGCGCCATTGAAAACACCCACAACTACGATACCAACCCGATCTTCTCGATTCTGCACGAGGCGATCTACTGCCAAGAAGATGCTTCCAACTGGGCGGCCGAGCGCGTGCGCGCCGAGTATCCCGAATTCGATCCGCACACCACAGGCACGCCATACTTCACGGGCGAGATGATCTATCCTTGGATGTTCGAGGAGTATAGCGTGCTGCGACCGCTCAAAGAGGCCGCCGACATCTTGGCCGCCTACGAGGGCTGGCCCAAGCTCTACGATGTGGAGCGCTTGCAGGCCAACACGGTGCCCTGCGCGGCCTCGGTCTATTACGACGATATGTACGTCGAGTTCGCCTATTCGGAAGAGACGATCAAGCAGATCGCTGGTATCAAAGTCTGGATCACAAACGAATACGCTCACAACGGTCTGCGGGCCAACGGCGAACATGTCTTGGGCCGCTTGATCGATCTGGTGCGCGGCCAACTGTAAAAGGAGCACTCCATGGCGGTTCCAACCGATCTGGCTTATGCCAAACAGCTCGACGCTCAAGATGAATTAGCTGGCTTTCAAGAGCGCTTCGTCAACAACGATCCGGGCCTGCTCTATCTCGATGGCAACTCGCTTGGGCGTCTGCCCAAGGCTGCCGCTGAACGGGCCGCGCAGGTCGTCGAACGTGAGTGGGGCAATCGTTTGATTCGCAGTTGGAATGAGGGCTGGTTTACGCGCCCCGAAGAGATCGGCGCCAAGATCGCCCGACTGATCGGGGCCGATCCCGACGAGGTGATCGTGGCCGATTCGACCTCGATCAACCTGTTTAAGCTGGTGGTGGGCGCCTTGCGCTATCAGCAAGGGCGCACTCGCATCCTGAGCGACGATCTGAACTTCCCGTCGGACATCTACATTCTGCAAGGGGCCGCCGATCTGCTGGGCCACAAGCACCAGATCGAGCTGATTCGCTCGCCCGATGGCATCTACGGGCCGGTGGCTGAGATCGAGGCGGCCCTTGATGAGCAGACTGCTTTGCTGACACTCTCGCATACCGCCTTCAAGAGCGGCTATACCTACGATATGGCCGCGCTGACGGCCAAGGCCCACGAGGCGGGCGCGTTGGTGCTCTGGGATCTCTGTCACTCGGCGGGGGCTGTGCCGATCGATCTCAAGGCGGCCAAGGCCGATCTGGCGGTCGGCTGCACCTACAAGTATCTGAACGGCGGCCCGGGCGCGCCGGCCTTCCTGTATGTGCGACGCGACCTGCAAGACAAGATCATCAACCCGCTCTCGGGCTGGATGGGCCAGCACAATCTGTTCGATTTCAATTTGCAGTATGCGCCGACCCAAGGCATCCGCCGCTATCTGACGGGCACGCCAGCCGTGGTATCGCTCTCGCTGATCGAGGCGGGCGTCGATCTGCTGCTGGAGGCGGGGATGGAGCGATTGCGCGCTAAGTCGCTCAAGCAGAGCGAGTATCTGATCGCGCTCTGGGAGCAGGAGTTAGCGCCGCTCGGCTTTGTGCTCAACAGCCCACGCGAACCGGAACTGCGCGGCTCGCACATTTCGCTGGGCCACCCCGAAGGACTGGGGATCGACCTAGCGCTGATCAACGAGATGCAGGTGCTGCCCGACTTCCGCCCGCCCGACAACCTGCGCTTGGGTATCGCGCCGCTCTACAACAGCTTCAGCGATATTCACGCCACGGTGATGCGGCTTAAGCAGATCGTCAGCGAAGGCTTGCATCTGAAATACAGCAATACCAAGCCGACCGTGACCTAATTCGAAGGCGCTCGAAAGAGGCGAAAAGGCGGATCGCTTAGCTCGCAACCTGCGAGCTGGGCATCCGCCTTTTTTTGAGCAACATTGGCTCTTGACTTAGTGTCATACTTACACTATAATTAGTGTCAAAATAACACTTTTACACAAGGAGCAAGGTTATGGCACTCTTCGCATACTTCAAAGGTGAGCCTTCGAACTACATTATGGCGATGCGTAATGGTCGGGCTATCAAACGGGGCGTGGGGCGCTCGTTTTGGTATTGGCAGGCCAACACCTCGCTGGTGCGCGTGCCGATCTCGACGATCGACGCTCTGTTTATGCTGAACGAGACTACCAGCAACTTCCAGCCCGTCAGCTTGCAAGGCCAGCTGACCTATCGGATCGTCAAGCCGGAAGTGACGGCTAGCTTGCTCAATTTCACAATCGACCCCAAGACAGGCGAGTACCTCTCGGAGGATCCGGCCAAGCTGAGCCAGAGGATCATCAATATCGTCCAGACTCATACGCGCAGCGAACTGCGCAAGCTCACGCTCGAAGAGGCACTGCAAGGCTCGCATATGCTATCGCAGGGCGTTTTGGAGAAGATGCAAGCCGAGCCGATGTTGGCCGAATTGGGCGTGGAATGTCTGAGCATCTTCTTTATCAGCATTAAAAGCACGCCCGAAACCGCTCGCGCTCTGGAAGCGCAGTACCGCGAAGCGCTGCAACAACGGGCCGACCAAGCGATCTACGCGCGACGGGCCGAGGCGGTCGAGCAAGAGCGCAAGATCAAGCAGAATGAGCTGGCCACAGCGGTGGCCTTGGAGGAGCGGCGTCGAGAGCTGGTCGCGCTGGAGGGCGAGAACGCCCGCAGACAAGCCGAATTCGCCGCCGAAGCGATCCGCATCGAATACGACGCCTACCAAGGGCTCGACCAGCGTCTGCTGTTGGCCTTGGCCTTCCGTAACTTCGCCGACAATGCCGAGAAGATCGGCAACCTCAACATTAGCTCGGAGCTGTTAGAGCAGCTGATCAATCGACGCGAGGCATAGCCATGCAGATCGAAAAGATTGTGGTGGTCACCAAAAAAACTGCACTTGAGGAGTTGGTGGAGCGCTTGAACAGCGTGGCCCAAGCCCGCTTCTACCTCGAACAAAATGGGGTTGATTTCCGGCTCTACGAGCAGCAGCATACCGTTTACCAAACGGCGCTCAAACAACTACGCAGCCAGTTGCCGCGCGCCCTCAAGCAGCAGGTTATCGAGCGTTCGATGCTGGCGAGCTATCAGTTCAGCGCCAAGGATCTGGTGGTGACACTGGGGCCGGATGGCTTGGTGATCAATACCGCCAAGTATCTCGATGGACAGCCGATCATCGCGCTCAATCCCGATCCGAGCAGCATCGACGGCGTGCTGATCCCCTTTGGCACCAGCGACCTCGCTAGCCAGATCGCGCGGGTCGAGCGTGAAAGCGCCAGCATCACCGAGATCTCGATGGCGAAGGCGACGCTCAACGATGGCCAGCAGCTCTACGCTGTCAACGATCTTTTCATCGGAACGCGCGGCCATGCATCGGCCCGCTACGAGCTACGGATCGACCAAGTTTCAGAGCGTCAAAGCTCGAGCGGGATCATTATCTCGACCGGGGCGGGCAGCACGGGCTGGCTTAGCTCGGTCCTCACAGGCGCATGGCGCGTGGCAAGCCACTTCACAAATATCGAGCAGCCGCAACCCCATCCAAGCGATCTGCTGCCAAGTTGGAGCGACGAGCGGCTCTGGTACAGCGTGCGTGAACCATTTGTCTCCAAAAGCTCGCATGCCTCGCTGGTGTTTGGCTGCATCGAGCCGGGCAGGTCGTTCTCGATCGTCTCGCATATGCCCGATGCAGGCCTGATCTTCAGCGACGGGATCGAGAGCGATTTCCTGAGCTTCAGCTCGGGCGCGATCGCCCGGATAAGTCTGGCCGAACGCAAAGCCCAACTGGTGGTACGCTAGTTGGCGCGGGTTTGCTTCTGGGCGCGTCGGCGCTCGGTCATCTTCAAACGGAAGCGCGTCAGAAAGGCTGCGACTTTGCCAGCGAAGGGTTCCGGCTCGGGGTGCGACAAAATCGGCCACTGCTCTAAGCCGAGCTTTTCGAGCACAAGATTGGCGGCTACCATACCCGTGGTGGTCGCTCGCTCAAGGTACATAGCCGGATTGGGATGCATCACCCAGTCACCGCAAGCGACCATACCTTCCCAAGGCGTCTGCACCGAAAGGGCGCGTTCGGGATCGCCGGGCGTAAAAAGCGTGTGAGTCGCGGCGTTACGCAGCACTTCGCTATGGATCAAGCTATTGCGCAGTTCGGGGTAAGCGCGATAAGTATCGTGAACGATCTGGGCCAGCAGCGATGAGTCGCTCTGTTCGAGCACTTCGGCTGGCCCATAAACGTGGGTCTCGATCGCGCTGCCGCCCGTAGCGGCGTGCCACTCTCGGTAGGCGGGCAGAAGCTGTTCGAGCCAGAAGAAGTTATCGACCAGCATATCGCCTGTGCAGATGCCAGAAGCGGCGGTCGTCTTGGGACTTTTGTTAAACCAGAGCCGCACAATCAAAGTCGGTACACCGGTCGGGAAGCGCAGCATAGCGGCTTTTTCGGCGGTCGGTGGGCTGTTGAGCAAGAGCTGCTTTGCTCCGGGCGCATCGAGGGCCATCACGATCTGCTCGCACTCCTCAAGCTGGGTCTGCCCATCCTTATCGCGATAAAAGACCCTCCAAACGCCATTCTCTCGCTCCAAACGCTCGACCCAGCAGCCCAAGCGGATCTCGCAGCCATCGGCGCGGGCGCTGGCCGCCAGCGGCTCTGAGATGCACTCCGCGCCCGTCCCCGCCATATAGTCGAAGATCCAAGCATCGCGCCGCAAGAGCGTATAGAAGCGCAAAAAGGCGATGAAACCCGCCACGGGCACCTGCTCGGGGTGGGCGGCCAAGGCGTTGCGCGCCAGACCAGCGAACAGGCTGCGAATCGTGGGCGTCCAGCCTTGAGTAAAGTCGGCCAAGCTCATGCCATCGAGCGCTTTGCCCTCAGCTAAGGGATCGATAGCCATAGCCGAAAAAAGCGTGCCTTCGACTCGCAGCAAGGAGAGGAAATCCCAGATCGAGAGGATACGCATAAAGCGTCCGCGCGTCAGGAGAAAGAGGTAGTGAAAGGGCGCGGGCACCGGACTGTTGCGGATCGCGCTGCCGATCGGGGCGCTGTAGACTTTGCCAGCGCGGCTAAAGATCCAAGTCTCTTCTTCGGAAGGCACAAACTGGGGCATGATCGAGCGGTGTTTCAGCAGGGCTTTGAGGTTGTAATATGGCGACCAGATGCCGTGCATGCCGTGCTCGCCCGGAAAGCGCCAGAGTCTCCCCTGATCATCAGACAGTTCAACGCTCGGACCACCGCGCAAACGCCCGCCAATAAACTCAGGGTCGGCCTCCAGCAAGAGAGGCTTGAGGCCGCGCTCAGCTAACAGATTGGCAGCAGTTAAGCCCGCAACTCCACCACCAAGAATGATAATACGTGTCATAAGATCAGGGTTCCATTGCAAATTGCGAAGGTCGAAGCCCATGGCTCTCAGCGATTATACACGGGCTGGCGAACAAAAAAAACAGGGGCAATAACGCCCCTGCCCGTCGCATGCTATTGCTTCACTATCACATAGACCTCTTACTGCTAGCAGACTCGCTCAAGTCGCGGTTTTTCGCAAGCCGATAGATGCTTTTGCTTGCTCGTAAATACTTCTGTTTGCTGCGAATACTTTTCAAAGCCCGCCGATTACGATACACTGTAATGAGAACAGGGTCTGTATAGGAGTCATCCATCACCAAGACTGTGCCTTCAAGCCGTTCGAGATTCCGCGATTCATTGTAGGGGATATCTTTTCGGCCTAAAAAGACGTGTAATACACCTCCACTGCGAATTCGACGCCCATTCTCTAGAATAAAGGTAATATCGCTGCTCGAAAGGTTACGTTGTGCTTGTCGAAGTATGGCATGTTGGCTACTACGGAGCATAAGCATTTCCTTTCTCTAGAGACTGTTAGTATATTAAATTTTGATACTCACATAATATCTCATACTCAAAAGTTGATGCAAGTCTATTTAATGAAAAAACTCTTACACTTACCACTTGATTATCGAATCGCAACCAAACGCTACCCAATTGATAGAAATTCGGTTTAAAGGCTTCCATTCCTGCAATTAAGCTACTCTCTAAGCGTTCCTACATAAGAAGCTTCTACTGCGCTCGTGAGTACAGATTCCAGTTTCACAGATAGTTCGGGATCAATTTGTCTAGGAGAAAGCTATGACTCAGAACCTTCCAGCAAGCGGATCGCCACCAATGATCGGGCAGCGCCTATCAAGCCAAGAGTGGCAAGCCTATATCAATGCCTTTCCGCTCCCAGCTAGTTGCACTCGCCTTGTACTGCACCACACCTATGTACCGAATCAAGCGCAGTGGAATGGCATTAGCTCCATGCGCGGCATGCAGCGCTATTACGCAAGCCTAGGCTGGACATCGGCCCCTCACATCTACGTAGCACCAGATGGGATCTGGCTTTTTACACCGCTTGATCGAGTAGGTATCCACGCTGGAACGGGCAATTCTGGGCGCAGCAACGGCGTCTTCTGGTATTCGATCGGGCTCGAGATGGTGGGCGACTTCGACAAAGTGCGCCCATCGGGAGCGGTCTGGGAGCAGACCAAAGTAGTGATCGGCAGCATCTCGCGCAAAACGGGCATCACGCCGCGCAGACTGGTATCGTTCCACCGTGACTACACCAACCAAAAGAGCTGTCCGGGCTGGGCCGTAACCAAAGAGTGGGTCTGGGCCGAAGTTGAAGCTTGGATGAACGGCACCAACACCACCCCTAATCTGCCGATTGGAACACCCGGCACGCTCAACCCAAACGACGAGCAGGTCTTGGAGGAGCTGCTGAACGAGAGCTATTCGCGCCGCTCCAACGGCTACAACAGCGACTGGGCCTTCCACCAAGTGGCGGTCGATCGCAAGCTGGGCGTGCCGCTAGCGCCTACCAACAGCATCACTGTCGACGGCAAAGAGTGGCGCTTTCAAGTCTTCGCCAAAGATACGCTCTACTGCGAGGAGCCGCATTGGGGCGATGTCAAGCTGCTGTCAGAAAGCATGGGCGGCAGCATTCCGCCGACCGGATTGGAGCGCGGCCTGCTCGAAGCCAGCTACCTGGCGGGCGGCGCGCCCTTCAACATCAACGAAGTCTTTCACCACTACGCCTTCGCGGCGCGGCTCGGACCACCGATCGGGCCGATCACAACGCTTACGATCGGCGGCCAGCAGTACCGCGTAGCGCCCTTCGCGCTCGACACGCTCTATGCTCCGCTCAACGATCCAAACTCGATCCAGCAGCTCAGTCGGCTGGCCGCCACCACCGACCAGCGCGATCTGCAGATCCGCGAGGCGATTTTGGGCGAGCTCTACCGCCGCGCCGGAACGAGCTACCAACCAACCTGGGCCTTCCACCAAGCCGCCCGCAACTACAACATCGGCGCGCCGCTCTCGGGCGACTATCGGGTGCGCATCAACAATCTCGACTACAACATTCAGATCTTCGCACTCGACACGCTCTACAACATCGTGCCGAATTGGAGCGATGTACGCCGCCTGAGCGATCTGATTCCCAGCCCAGTGCAAGCCAGCTTGCTTGCCCAAGCAGGCGCACGTCTGACCGCTAGGAGCGCGCCAGCCTTCGACAAGGATGCGGTGCTCGAACCTCCCAGCACGCCATTCAAGCTGCTGCAATACACACCCGAAAGCTTCGCCTTCAGCAGCCGCCAGCGCTCGCGCATTCAGCTGATCGTGGTACACGGCGACAAGCGCAGCAAAGCAGAGGCGCTCGCCAGCATCACCGCGCTCGAAAGCGAATATGCGCCCCACTACTATATCGACACCAAGGGCGAGATTTTGCAAGTGGTGCGCGACGAGCACGCCGCTTGGCATAGCGGCATGGGCGCCTGGAAGGGCCGTCGCCAAAATATCAACCGCATCAGCCTCGGCATCACGCTCGAAGATGGGGGCGAAAACCGCAGCCAAAGCGAGGCGCTGGCCTGGCTAATCGAACAGCTATGCGAGCGCTATCAACTGCCCGCCGATGCGGTCTTCACTTGGAACGAGTTCCCCGAGCACAGCCGCCTCGAGCGCTTCGAGACCAGCCTCGATTGGCTCAATCTCAAGGTGCGCTAAGCTCAGCACACAGAAAGCCGAGGCTGTCAGCCTCGGCTCTTGACCATTTGCATGAAATTTCGCACTGTGACGCGGAATTTCATACAACTCTTTCCTCGTTTTTGTTTTCTGCCTTACAAGAGCACAGACTTTAAACGGATTTGGTATAAATCGGCTGTAAAGGCTTGCCTGCGCAGAAGACGGCAGAAAGAAAAGGGAAACGTATCAATTCCCGCCGAACTTGGGATCACGGACGCTAGCCCCCATTTTGGTGGGCTATGCATTACCCAAAAGTCGTGTCGGCAGCAAAAGGCGATCGTTCACCCCCTCGCCCGCAGTGCGGGAGAGGGGCCGGGGGGTGAGGGCAGATAACGCTGACCGTATGTCGATTTGTGGGTAATGTACAGTTTTGGTGGGTGGGATGCTGATAGCCGTAGGCGGACGCGGTGAGGAAGGAATGGGAGCGCGAGAACTCACCGCCAAAGCGATACACGTTAGCTGCTTGAGAGGCAAGCGGATTTAGCCCAGCGCAGCTAGCTGCTCGGCCAGCTCTTCGATCCGTTCGCGCATGGCGAGCTTGGCGCGCCAATCGGCTGGAATGCCCTCTTCGCCATAGAAAGCGCCCGCCAACTGGCCGAAGATCGCCCCGGTGGTATCGCTGTCGTCGCCCAAGTTGACCGCCTTCAGACAGCCCTCTCGATAATCGCTGCTGCGGGCAAAAGCCCAGAGCGCCGCTTCCAACGAGGGCACAACATAGCCCATACCGCGAATCTCGGGCGGCTCTTTCTCTAAAAAGGAGCCTGCAGCGATCGCAGCGATCTCGAGGCAGAGCGGGTTTTCTTCCCACACGCCAGGCTCGGGCGAATAGAAGGGCTGCAAAAGCTCTTGTTTGGATGCGCCGCGCAGCGCGCCGATCAGCAGGGCAGTCATATAGCGGCAGGCGTCGATGGCTTGGGGCGCGCCGTGGGTTGTGCGCGAGCTTTCGGCGGCGTAGCGCAGCGCGGCCCGCAGATCGTTGACATAGGCGATCGGAATGGGCGCTAAGCGCATCAGCGAGCCGTTGCCCGCGCCGTCGGCCACGCCGCCATAGGGGTTACCGTTGGCCTTGAAACGGTGCAGGGCGGCTGCGGTTGTGGTGCCGATATCGAAGCAGTAGCCTTTGACCGAATAGTAGCCATCGTCCATCCAACGCACATAACGCTCCATCTGATCGCGGGCGCTGAAGCCGCGTTTCTCGACCAAGCTTTCGGCCAAACAGAGCGCCATCGAGGTGTCATCGGTCCATTCGCCCAGCTCTAAGTTGAAGGGGCCGCCGCCAACCATGTCGGTCAGGGGCGTGAAGCTGCCCGGCGGCTTGAACTCGAGCGTGGTTCCGACCGCATCGCCAACCGCCAAACCCAACAGAGCGCCGCGCGAACGGGCTAAACGATCGATCATGGCTTGTTTCCTCGCTCTAAACGAATAAAAAACTGCTCTAAACACCAGTATAGCAGTGTTCAGAGCAGCAGATCTACTCAGGACAATCGGATTTTACGCACCCTCATCGTCGGTAGCCCCGCGAACATCAGCCTCGCCGTTAAGCGCGATAGCGCGTTCAAGCACAGCCAACAATTGAGAGGGCGCCCCTTTTGAAGCGAGAAGTGCAATCGAATCGGGGTTGATGTAGTAATCGTCGTCGCCAGTACCTTCTGCTTCCAACCATGTTTGCATCAAGGCAAACTCTTCTTCGGTGATTTCGCCGATACGCACATCACTGTGTGTGTCGAAGAGTAGCACCATAGCCAGGCATTCCTTTCCCGAGCGAATAGTCGTTTCAACGAGCGTTGCTTTCCTACACAGGGCGGCAAGCTCTATGGTAGGATGTAACAGCCTCGCGCGAGCGCATAGGCTGGCTGATAAGCAGAAGCTAGTATAGTACAGGCCTTTTCGATCTGACAATAAAAAAGTCGTTAATTTCAGCTAACGATATTGGTATCTAGATAACGGCAAGTTATCGTTTTTGTTATCGCGATTCCCAGTCAGCAAGCGGATAAACTGAAGGAGACGAAGATGTTAACTGCATTCGTAATGATCCACACCGAACCGGGCCGCATCGCCGAGGTCGCCCAAGCAGTAGCCAACCTCCCCCACGTCGCCGAAGTCTATAGCGTCACAGGCGAATTCGACATTCTGGCGATCATCCGCCTAGCCGAATACGAACAGCTAGCCGAAGTTGTACCCAGCGAGCTCGCCAAAATCGAAGGTATCTGCCGCACCAACACCTTCTTGGCCTTCCGACGCTTCTCGGCCGAAGATCTCAAGGCCGCTTGGGATATCGGTCTTTCCTAACAAGCAAGAAATGCGCCTGTGTTTCAACACAGGCGCACACTTCTCTGGGCTGCCTACATCCGCTTGATTCGTTCAGCGCTCTGGCGGCGAGGTCGCAAATCTTCCATGCGGTCCTCACCGCGTCCGCCTTCGGCTACCAACATCCCACCCACCCATGTGAGCGATCCTCCGCCTGCGGCGGATGCGGAACTCGACTACTTGTGCATGAGTCATCCCGAACTTTTTAGGGGAATGGTCCCCGGAGGCGGGAGGGCAGCA
>CALGUG010000056.1 GCA_937902315.1 uncultured Chloroflexales bacterium | reverse complement strand
CGTCAATCAGCCTTTGGTATCCGCTCCACCCGAGTGAGGTACAAGCCTCCGACTTTAGTCGGGGGTAATTGACATACAATAGTCGCCAGACATCGCTTCTGTCCCGCCTGTTTTATAACCGTATGACCATTCTATGTAGAATAGTCATTTTAAGACCATAGGAGGTTACGAGTGATCAATCACCAGGCGCAGGAACGCATCGTCGCATCTCGTTTTGGATCACACTTTTTCAAGCCGCTCTACGATAGCTACAACTTCGTTCAGATTCCCCAGATTGTGCGTTCGCTTTTTGGCCTTGCCGAAAAACCTTTCTCTGCCGAAGAGCTGCCGCCTCTCGCTGAAGAGTATCAGCATATTGTGGTGCTGTTTACCGATTCTTTTGGCTGGCGCTTTTTTGAACGCTTTAGTGAACACCCCTTTGTAAAGCGCATCATCGATCAGGGTGCGGTCAGTATGCTGACCTCGCAGTTCCCTTCGACCACTGCTGCCCATGTCACCACGATTCATACCGGCTTGCCGTTGGTGCAGAGCGGCGTTTACGAATGGTTTTACTACGAGCCGCAGCTCGATCGTATCTTTGCTCCCTTGCTCTTCTCGTATGCAGGCGATGCAGAGCGCGAGACCCTGCGCGAGGCCGGCATCGCACCCGAAAAGTTCTTCCCCAACCAGACGATCTATCAAGAGTTGACCGAGGCGCGCGGTATCGACTCTTTTGTCTTTCAATCGGTAAGCTACGCTCAGTCTTCCTACAGTCGTGTGATCACCAAAGGGGCACAGCTACGCCCGTTTTATACCCTCGCAGAGGCGATCGTCGAGCTGACCAATCAGCTGCGCACCAACCAAAACCGCACTTATTCCTTGCTCTATTTCGATACGATCGACACGATTTGCCATATCTACGGGCCGGATTCACCCTTTGTAGAAGCCGAGATTCTCAACTATCTCAATAGCTTAGAAGCCTTGCTTCACCCCCGTCTGCAGCGCACTTCGGGTCCAACCTTGCTGATGCTGATCTCGGACCACGGCCATGCCTCGGTTAACCCAAACACGACGGTCTATCTCAACCGCGAGGTGCCCCAGATCAAAGCGATGTTACGCACCAATCGCCGTGGGCGACCGCTCGTGCCAGCTGGCTCGGCGCGCGACTTCTTTCTCTATGTGCAAGACGCCTATTTAGACGCTGCCCACGAGTTGTTGAACCACACCTTGGGTGGCAAGGCCGAGGTGCATCGCACCGCCGATCTGCTTTCGGGAGGCTTTTTCGGCAATGTTCACCCTAGCAGGGTTCTGCTTGATCGCATGGCTGATCTGGTTATTCTGCCCTACAACGGCCAGAGCGTGTGGTGGTACGAAGCCGATCGTTTTCGGATGCGCCATCGCGGCAGTCATGGTGGCCTAACCGCTGAAGAGCTTCTGACTCCGCTGATGCTACTGCCTTATGGCGGCTAGTTTCAGCTTATCAAGCTCTGTATTGCGTTGGCGATAAGGGTTTTCCCTTCCATACGTTCCTTAGCGCGTCCGCCTACGGCTACCAGCATCCTGCCCTTCAATACGGCGCTCTCTGTGCGCGGAAGGGCTGTCGAAAACACAATTTGTAACGGTATTTCCAATGCTAGGCGCAAGGAGATTAGGCTCTGCTTGCCAAAGAGAGAACACAGCCAACCCTGCGTTCTCTCTTTGTTGAAGGGGAGAATTTGTGGCTCATTGTGCTTACGAGCAGAGGAAGATACAGCGTTTGATCTGCGTTCTGAAGCTGCCGGTCTGCTTGATCTGTAGATCGATCTGATATTCAAGATCTTCTACCACCAGATCCCAACCGAGCGTGCTTGGCAGTAGGCGTTCGAGCTGTGGGCGCTGTTTTTCGATAAAGCTTATCAGTGCTCGCGAGCTGCGACAAGCGATGGTGTGCCTAAAGTCGTAGCGTTGGATGTTGGCGAAGTGGTACTCTAAAAAGTTTTCGCCGTTTTCGCGCGAGAACATGCAGACCGGATACTGGAACGAAACACCGCTGAAACGTTTGACGCTTTGGCTAAATAAGCTCGTCAACTCGTGGAGATGCGATACGCTGTTGGTCGAGACAAGCAGTTGGCCGTCGGGGCGCAAAACACGTCGAATCTCAGCTAAACAGGCCGATATATCATCGAGGCGAGCGAAGATATGCATCGCTAAGGCATTGTCGATGCTCGCAGCGGGAAGGGGAAGGTAGGAATGGTCGCCATTGATGATCTGGGGCAGACTAGAAGACGGCGCCCACGTTTGTTTGATTTCGCGAGTAAGCGTTTTGTTTTTATCGATCACATGGCAGTTTTTAGGGGCTAACCCTGCTTGAATGGCCTGATGGAGGTAGCCACTCGCCCCACAGCCACAATCGAGAATGTGTAGACTTGCATTCCACTTGATGTGCTGCAAGGCCCAAGGCATAAACTGAACAGTCTCTTCTTGAAATGCGTCGAAACCGATCTGTGAGAGCGTTCGGAAGCTTTGTTTTGCCTGAGATGGAGCGTGTTTGTGGCTGTGTAGATTAAACATTTTGACCTCCGATCTGTGCTTCTATCTAATTTGTATTGTAGCAAGCCTAACCAAAAGCCAACCGTTTAATATCTTTTACAAACCAATTTTGTAAGTTGCTATGAAATGGGGTGTAAATTACAAAGATGTATGCTATTTATATTCAGTAAAAATGATACGAACGTAAGAATAACCTAATGAAAACGCGTTGATTACACTTTGGGTGCGTTTGTGAATGGAGAATAGTAAAATCTTTTAAATAATGTGTAAAATAACAACTTTCTGCTTGTTTGTATGCAAAAGAGGGCTTATCACTGTAGATGTGATAAAACCCTCTTTTTGGTGCGAAGGGGAGAATTTTAGCGACCTGCCACAACGATGTCGTGACTAGCCGCCCAGAGCTTGAGGTCTTGTTTGTTAATGGCTGCCGCCATAAGATCGGGGAAGAGATCGGGTGTACAAGCGAAAGATGGCACTCCTAAGGCAGAAAGTTGAGCTGCAAGGTGATTGTCGTAGCTGGGGGCGCCGTCGTCGCTGAGTGCTAAGAGCGTGATAAACTGCACACCTGAGCTGACAATTGTGTGGGCGCGTTTGAGCAGCTCTTGGGCCATGCCGCCCTCGTAGAGGTCGCTGATCAGCACAAAGATCGTCTCTTGCGGGCGCTGCATCAAGCCTTGGCAATAGGCGACGGCGCGATTGATGTCGGTGCCGCCGCCCAACTGAACGCCGAAGAGCACATCGACCGGATCGTCGAGCTCGTCGCTCAGGTCAATGACTTCGGTGTCGAACACAACGATGCGCGTCGAGACCGCTGGCAGCGAAGCCAACACCGAGCCAAAGATACCTGAGTAGACTACCGAGCTGCCCATGGAGCCGCTTTGGTCGACACAGAGAATGATCTCGCGCAAGGAACTGCGCTTGCGTCCGTAGCCGATCAGGCGCTCGGGGATGACGGTGTTGTAGTCGGGCTGGTAGTTCTTCAGATTGGCGCGAATAGTGCGATTCCAGTCGATCTCGTTGTGGCGCGGGCGATTATTGCGAATCGCTCGGTTGAGGCTGCCCATCACGGCTTGGCGCGTGGGCGCTTCGAGCTTGCGCTGCAGCTCTTCGACCACTCGTCGCACCACCATACGAGCGGTCTCTTTGGTGCTCTCTGGCATAACGCGGCTGAGCGCCAAGAGGTTGGCGACCATATGCACATCTGGCTCAACTTGCTCCAATAGCTCTGGTTGCAATAACATCTCGCGCAAGTTAAGCCGTTCAAGGGCGTCTTGCTGCATAACGCGCACAACCGAGCTTGGGAAGAAGCTACGGATATCGCCCAGCCAGCGGGCCACTTTGGGCGAAGACGAGCCTAACCCAGCTCTGCGATCGGAATCGTAGAGCGCTTCGAGAGCAGCATCCATCTGTTGATCTTGGACGCTGAGCTTTAAACTGGTGCCATCGTTCTGTTTGCCACCGAGCAGTAGACGCCAGCGGCGCAGACGTTCTTCTTGCGATATGCTTGACATAATTTCTCCTGCGCTAGCTGAGGCCCAAAAGCTGAGCAACTAAGGGCAATACTCGTTCGGCTCGTTCTGGGTCGAGCTCGCTGCTTTGAAGTTTGCTGAGCGTGCCCGTCGAGGCCTGCGTGCCTTTGGCGCGCTCTCCGAGTTGGCGTCGTTCGGCGGGTGCGAAGGTCGAGAAGGTGCGTCGCAAGAGCGGCAACACTGCAATGAAGCTGTCGTCGTTCAAGCTGCAGACCCATTCGTCGAGTACCTGCCAGAGTAAGTCGTCGTAGAGCAGGGTGACCGCACCCTCGCGCAGCAAACCTTCAATCCAAGTGGCGGCGTAGCTCGGATCGCTCGCGTTCGAGAGCGCATACGACATGCGTGCGGCGGTCTCTTCGCGCGAGAGCTGGTTGCGATCGAGCAGCAGGCGGTAGGCACGCCCGGCGATCAGACCGTGTAGGTTGTCGCGTTGGCTGAGCAGAGTGAGCGTGGCTTGCCAATCGCGGGTATAGTCGTCGTTCTGGAGCAGCGCGATCGCATTGTTCACCGCGATCATATGCTTGAATACCGTTTCGGCGGCATCATCGTTGAGCGAGCCACAGGCGGGCGGCAGACCGATGCAGATGCGCGCCACCAAGCCGTCGACTACCTGAGCGAGCATGCTGGTATCAGTTTGGCGGACATTGCCGTAACGCAGCACGTTGGCGAGCGGCGGCAGGGCAGCCATCAGGTGTAGTACATCGCTAGAGAGCGCGGCAACCGTCTCGATCCGTTGGACGATAAACTCGATCGAGTCGGGCAGATCAGCCAGCAAGACCACGTCGACAAGTTTGGTCAGTTCGGCCAGCTCATCGGCTTCCTCGGCCCGTTTACGGGCTGCAGCGCTGGCAGCACTTTGAATAGTATTGCCCCATACTCCGGCGCTGATCAGGGCTACCATCATCTCGGGCTGCCATTCGAGCCGCCACTCCTCGCGGAAGGTTCCGGTGCTGCTGCGGGTCGTGATCAGCGTGCCCCAGGGAATGCCCAACAGGTTCAGACGGTGCAAGAGCTGGCTGCGCCCGAGATCGGTGGCTTTGCGCAGGTCGAGATCGTAGGGGCGAGCGGTCGCTTCGGCTGGCAGACGCAGGCGTTTCTGTTCGCGAGTCAGATCTTGTTGGAGCGGCACCATAGGTGTTTCGTCTGGTACCTGCCCCAAAACCTCGCCGATAATCAGCTTATGGCTGATCAATTGCAGTGGCAAGCTGTCGCCAAAGCAGAAGAGCGCTTCGCTGGCTTCGTTCAGTTCTTGCAGGCCGGGCAGCGGTCGGTCGCGCATAGCGGCCAGCGCATCGGCCAAACGCACCGCTTCGATCACGCTGGCGGAGGATGCATCCAGCCCTTCGTCGCGCAACAGGCGCGCCACCCGCGTCATCCATGCGGGTACGATGCTGCTGCGTTCGTTATACTCCCAAAGGTGGTCGTACCAGCCCGGCGACTCGACCCCAGCGCCATAGCCGCTCGCCATGCTGAGCCGCTCGAAGGTCCAGGGGATCCACGTCGCCTGCACTTTGAGCTTGGGTAAACCTTTCAGCAAGGCTTGATCCTCTTTGGCTGGCGGAAGCTCGGCCAAGGCGGGCACATGCCAAGCGCCACAGACCACGGCGATGCGCTCGAAGCCTTCGTTTAGGGCGGCTCGTAGCGCTTGACGCATCCACGCTTCGCGCCTCGCTTCGTAGAGTTCGCGCTCGGGACTTTCGTAGCTGCGTTGGCCCTCTTGGCGTAGCGCGATCATAGCTTCGCGGATCGCCTCGAATAGACCTTGGCTGTTGCCGCGCTGCTCGATCATAAAGTTCCACCAGCGCTCGCTATCTTCAAAGCCCGCCGCTTGGGCCAGTTGGCTGAGCGGATCGCGTCGCAGGCGCTCTTGCCAGATCTCTTCTGGCGTCAGTTCCGCTTTAGACTCTTCCTCATGCTCGAATGGCCCGTCGCTTTGTCGCTCTGGCGCTTGTTCAGCCTCTTCTGTAGCCTGTTTGTTGCGCTCTTCGCGCTCTTGTGCCAACTGATGTGTCATTGGCAGGTCGATAAACCGGGCCGGAATTTGCTTGTTCAGGGCGAAACGCAGGGCCTGCCATTCGGGCGAGAAGCGCGCGAAGGGGTAATAGACCGCTTGTGAAGGATCGTCGGGCGTATAGACCAAGAGCGCAACTGGCGGTTGCATATCAGGGTGCGCTGCCAGCGGAATCAGATCGGCGGCATCGGGCGGCCCTTCGATCAAAACGATGTCGGGGCTTAGTTCGTTGAGCGCTTGCAACAGCGAGCGAGCCGAGCCGGGGCCGTGGTGACGAATGCCGAAGAGATGAATGCGTTCGTTCATCGCTCTGCCTTAATTGGTCACGTCGCGGCATGCGCGATAGAGATCCTTCCAGCCGTCGCGCTCTTTCACGACCGTTTCGAGGTATTCCAGCCACACCACGCGATCTTGCACCGGATCTTTGACCACCGCGCCCACAAGACCGGCTGCCAGATCCGAGGCGGTGAGGCGGCCATCGCCGAAGTGGCCCGCCAAGGCTAAGCCGTTGTTTACCACCGAGATCGCTTCGGCGGTGCTCATGGTGCCGCTGGGCGACTTGAGCTTGGTCTTGCCGTCGCTGGTGACGCCGTTGCGCAACTCGCGGAAGATCGTAACCACACGCCGGATCTCTTCGATCGCAGGTGGCTCGGCTGGCAGCTCGAGGGCACGACCTAAGCTGCTGACGCGCTGTTGTACGATCTCGACCTCTTCGTTGGCGGTCTCGGGCACGGGCAAAACTACGGTGTTGAAACGGCGCTTGAGCGCGCTCGATAGCTCGTTTACGCCACGGTCGCGGTTGTTGGCGGTGGCGATCACATTGAAGCCACGTTTGGCCTGCACTTCGTCGTTTAGCTCGGGGATGGGCAGAGTTTTCTCCGAAAGGATGGTGATGAGGGTATCTTGCACATCGGCGGGGATACGGGTCAGCTCTTCGATGCGGGCCAGCTTGCCTTGGGCCATGGCGCGCATCAGCGGGCTTTCAACCAAGGCTTGGCGCGATGGGCCCTCGGCCAGCAGACGGGCGTAGTTCCAGCCATAACGTATCGATTCTTCGCTGGTGCCCGCTGTGCCCTGAATCAGCAGAGTCGAATCGCCCGAGATCGCGGCGGCGAGGTGTTCTGAAACCCACGATTTGGCGGTTCCCGGCACGCCCATAAGCAGTAAGGCGCGATCGGTGGTGAGCGTGGCGATCGCGATCTCGATCAGGCGGCGATTGCCGATATATTTAGGCGTCACCTCAAAGCCGTTCTCCAGCTTACCGCCCATCAAATAGGTGGCGACAGCCCAAGGCGAAAGCTTCCACTGAGGTGGACGCGGGCGTGTATCGACTTTTGCGAGTTCCGCTAGCTCTTCTGCGTACTGCTGCTCTGCATGTTGGCGTAGGACTGTTTCGGTTGGATTGCTCATCGCGATAACTCCTTTAGCATACGATTGCGAAACTCGTAGAATCTGACGTACTTTTCGATCACATTCAGCATGAACGCTTGCTTCTGTTTGGCCAGCTCAAGCAACTGAGGGAGCCAGTAGTGCGCCCGTTCCATATCGACCGCCGCCAGCCAATCGAGATTATGAGGGTTGAAGAGTGTGTTGTTGTGTTCGTTGTTTGTGATCACCTCATGCAGATGCTCGAATACTCCATCGGTGAGGGCTGCGCTCCAAGGGCGTTTCATTGCGCTCATAATGTGCAACAAGACGTTGCGCAGCTTTTTATCTTCTTTCACTTGGAGAAAAATTGTGGTAGCGAGCGCCTCTTGCTGCTCTCTAGGCAGCATGTCAAGTAGTTGCTCCAACGATCCGTGCGATGCATGTTGCAACACAGCAAGGGGCTGTTTGCTAAGTGCTATCGCCCAATCGAGATTCTGTTGGCGTAGGGTAGCTAGCACCCACCCAGCGATGATTGCTTTTGCCCATTCGTCGTGTTGGGCCGCTGTGATCAAGCTGCTTTGATCGAAACCGCTCTCTGCCCAGTAGTCGAGCGGCGTGGCGGCGATCAATTGCATCAAGATCCCTGCCCGTATGCCTAGGTCAGAGACATGTTGCTTGCCATCGATGCCATCGCGCCACAGCTCTCCATCATGTTCAGGAGGCAATTCGATCTGGAAGGCGGGCACTACTTCTTGTTCTCCAAAAAGCTTAGCGATTTTGCTCTTTAAGCCCATTCTTGGCTGCGCTTTGAGCTTGATGTAGTGTTCGGCTCGTACTCGCATGCGCTGGCTCAAGCGCGATGCTGGCAGGCGGGCGAGCAGATCAGCGGCTTGCAGGCGCACCGTTTGGCTGCGATTCTCGAGCGTCTCTTCGAGCAGCGGCTCGTCATCCATGCTCAGCCCGATCTGAAGCTTAGAAAGTAACTCAGCTCGGTTTTGGGCTGTCTCTTGTTGCCAATTGCTGCGCAACAGCTCGCGCGCACGGGCGGGGTCGTGTTCTCGTAGGCGTGCCAAGAGCGTTAAGCGCTGGTTGTGCGTGCTAGTTTCCCAATAGTTCTGAACGAGCGCCTCGTTGTCGAGATCGATCTCTTCTAGAGGCTGGAATTTGTTCATGTGCTCGGCATACTGCATCAGCCAAGTGCCGCGCTCGCCCAAGACCTCGATCAAGGCTTGGCGTTTTTCGCCGTTATGAAGGCGGATGGCTTTGAGGGCGCGCACCAATATCGAGCGGTGCAGCACCAAGTTGCGCTGTTTGAGGCCAGCACAAAACTCGGGGATCAAGCTGGCGTACTCGCTTCGTTCACAGATCTGCACAAAGATCTGGCTCAGAAAAAACGAACATTCGGCTGAGCTATTAGGTGGGGCTGCTTGCAGCTCGCTGGGGCCTAAGCTAAGCGCTGTGCGGCCCGCCTTGCGGTAGAGACTGCTTAGTGCGGCCGCGCTCAGCAGTTGAGCTTCTGGCGACAGTTCTGTGAGTTTGCTGCTCAGCGCTCCTAGTGCGCTCGCATCGGGCGCGAGCTTGAGCGGACGGCGGGCGCTGCCGATCAGGGCGCTTGCAATCAGATCATCCCAGTTCACGCTACACCTCCACTCCGAAGAAGCTATAGCCAGCTTCGCCCCACATACTGAGGGGCCTGAAAACATAACCGTCCCATTCGCCAAAGATTGTGGCTGGTTGGCCGCCAATGTAGGCCAGATATTCGAGATATCGCTCGAAATCGGGTGCGATCGGCAATCCTTGGTCGTGCTGATCGCGAAGTACAAAACGTTTATTGTCGTTCGGTAGCATGCTAATGCAGGCGCGATCGAGCAGCATGGGGAATTCGTTGAGCCATGGTTTTTGGCTTAGAGCGCGGCTGTAGCTATCGAGCAGCTCATCGATCGATTGATAGCCGCTAGGGGCTGGCGAAGTGCTCAGCTCTTTCTTGTTTTGTAGCGCGGCTCGCAGAGGATAGTTGCTCGGGAAGTAGCGCAGGGTCGCTTCAAACGTAGCCGCTGGCACCAGAGCCAGATCGAAGGCCTGGAAGCGCGGGACGAATTCGAGCAGCAGCGCGTAACGCTGGCTTGCCTGCTCATAGAGCCAAGTACGTCGACTCTTCATCGGTTCCGCTTGCTCTTCTGTTTGTCCGACAACCGTCCATATACCGCTCACTGGCTCGGCGGCGGCCAGATCTTCCTCGCGTTGGGGCCAGCCGATCGCAACGCGTAGATCGTGTTGTAGCGGCTCGGGAAGCGCATCGATCCGCTTAAAACCTTCGATGATCAAATGGATCTTGCTCAGCTCTTCGAGCAGATCGTCGGCCCACTGCTCTTTGCCAAAGATGCGGGCTGGCATTTCGCGCAGACGGCGGGCTAGCGCACCAGCTTGGGCGTCGATCAAGCGAGCGGCGGGTTTATCCCAAAAGGCATAGCCTTCGGCCTGAACCGAGCTGATGCCGTTGCGTACAAGGTCGTGAAGCCAGGTTTCAAGTTCTTTGAGGCCAGCCTCTACCCGTTTTTGGCGTTGGGCGTTGCGTTTGGCTTGTGCCTCAAGATCTTTTGGTTCTGAGGCTTGCGCTTTCTGCGCCTTACGCTCGGAGCGTTGCGCTCGGCTTTCTAACCACTTCGCGACCCATTCGGGCGGCTGTTTCTGTTGGAAGCTGGCGGCTTGCTCGGCATAGAGCAGCAGCAATCCGATCGCATGTTTGCAGGGGAATTTGCGGCTCGGGCACGAGCAGCGAAAGGCTGGCTCGGAGAGGTCGATTTGGGTTTGGTAGGGTGTGCTACCGCTCCCTTGACATTCGCCCCACAGTGCCTCTTCGTTCTGGCCGAGAGTAAGCCATTTGCGCAGTGTGGCGAGGCCCGTGCCCGCTTTGGCTGAACTACTGTCAGGAGCAAGGGCCAAAACTGTTTCGCGTGTCCAGATCGCTGTCATGAAGATATCTCCACACTTGTAGGACGTTGTTGGATCTAGTCTATAGGAGAATTGTGACAGAGAATGTCACAATCGTTTGTTTCGAGCAACCCCTTTCCACAGGCAGCGAGCAGCCTCGTTTGTTGGGTAGGATGTTGGTAGCCGTAGGCGGACGCGGTTAAGCTTGGATGCAGGCTTGTGCCCTCATCGCCCAAAGCGATGTGCTCGCGAGATTTGTATGTGTCTATGCTATACAACACAGCATACATCACTTCTCAATAAAAAACCGTCTGAGATTCCAAGATGAAATCTCAGACGGTTGATTGAAACGAGCTGGTTAAGCGCTAGAGCTTATTATTTCTCTTTGCGAATGATTGGCAGATAGACCTGTGTGGTATTTTCTACGAAACCAACCGTTATATCGCAGGTCGCTTCCAGGGGCGGATCGTCGTTGTTCTGTACCTTGATGGTAACGGTATGAGTGCCTTCAGGTGTGTTTGTTCCAAGGTTGAGCGTAGCGCGAGCGGTTCCACCTACTTCGGTCGCCCCGCTGGCGTTGGTTAGGCTAATGCCAGTTATCGGAGCGCTGATCATTTGAGGAGCGCTGACGATGCCGTCAGGATCGACCGCAGTGATATCGATCGAAGCGCCTATGCCCGGCTCGCTAAACAGCGCCGCTGGACAGGTGAGCGTGATCGGCTCATTCACCGGAATAATCACTTCGACGCCGCTCACGTTGTCGGTTGCTGGCCCAATGCTCCAGGTGCGCGGTGTTGTAAAGGTTGCCTTCTTGATATCGTAGACGCCGCTGGCGACTACCACTTGGCCGCTGCCCGGGTCGGGGCCTAAAAAGCTATTTGGCAGCAGTTTACCACCTTGGTAGTGATCGTTGTAGGGCAGCTCAAAGCCCGCTGCACCGTTGGCAACCACGGCGTTTCCGGTGCTGGTGCCGTAAAAGAGCGCATCGACTGGCACGGTGCTGCTGGTTAAGGTGTCGATATGAGCGGCAAAGACAGCGATGCCGTCGGCGGTCGCTCCACCGTTACCGACCACGCCGTTCGCACGCGGATCGCCGAAACGGTCGCCTGGCGTGACACCGGTATCGATGACACGCAGCTTCTTGCCGGTTGGTGTCATCGAAGAGCCGCCGACATAGACAACCTCACCCGGCTCGACTGTGCCCGAGGTGATGCTGAAGCCGTAGGTCATTGTGCCACCGGCGATCCAACCATCGGCGTTGGTAGCACCATCGCTTACGACAACACTGAAGGGAGTAACACTGAAATCGATCGATTCTGTTGCGACAAGCTCGATATATTCAAATGGCGAGTCAGTTCCAGCAGGATTAGCTAAAAATTCGGAAATAATGAGTCCTGGAGTTTCGAGTTGTGCTTTTGCGGGGACGGCTGTCCAGAAGATAGCGAAACTAGCAAGTATGATGAGCTGGAGCGTTCCTTTGCGAGCTGAGAAAATACGACCCAACATAGCTCTCTTTCTAGGTCGGAATACACGACATTCCATAACCATAACAAGCGCTTGTTTCCAATGCTGCCCTACTTGGTCCGGCCGCTAGACGGTATCCCTCTAAAGCACTTAGTCCTCCTTTGGCTACAAGTATAGAAATACACTTTTTGGCTGATATCAAAAGTATAGGTGTTTTAAGCAAAGAAAAGATGACAATCGCAACAGATAGAGATAACAAATACGAAAAGTTAGGCTGATTATCGCTCGTATGGAACAAGTGCTTGTACATGGTAGAGAGCGTAGATTGGTTTTGGAAAGCGTTTTTTAGCGATTCTGTTTTGCCTATGCTGATCTGACGAGCTTAGTAAAGAATGTCTTTTCATTTAGATTCCGTCTGAATGCGCTTAGCCGACGATAAAGAAGCGGTCGAGATCTTAAGCTATCTCGACCGCTTTCTCTATAATGCCGAATCCGCTTGATTAGTTTAGCGCTTTGGCGGTAAGGTCTTTTGCCTCCATTCGATCCTTAGCGCGTCCGCCTACGGCTACCACCATCCCACCCATCAAATGAGGCTGCTCGTTGCCTGTGGAAAGGGGGCGCCCAAAATGAGGCGCTCGGAATGTCGTAGCTTTTGCTTTGTGTTCATCGTCAGCCTAACAAACTTAGCAGCGCTCCGACACCAAACGTGAGGATGATTAGCCCGGAAGCGATATTGATCCAGCGCAAGTGCTGTGCTGCGAGACGATGGCGGATGGTCGCGATCAGATGCGTGATGCCGATCCACCAACCTGCCGAACCGAGGAAGACCCCGAGCACCAATACTAAGCAGCTCGCTAGATCTGTTTGCGATGCGATGCCCAAACCTGCGAAGATTCCAATAAATGAGAGGATTGTCATAGGGTTGGTTAGCGTAAGAAACAAGCTAGAGCTGTATGCGCCAAGCAGCTTTTCGCCTGTTACTTGCGCTTCGCGCTCGGCTGGTCGGCTTGACAGGGTTTGTATGCCAAGGTAACAGAGGAACAGACCGCCGATGCAGCGAATGAGCTGACTTTGGCCGACGAGCATGCTGGTGATGAGTGTAAGACCAAAACCCGCGATGAGACCATAGATGGCGTCGGCACTGGCTGCACCCATGCCCGTCGCCAAGCCGACTAAGCGTCCTTCACTGAGTGTGCGCCTGATGCATAAGATACCGATTGGGCCGACAGGGGCGGCGATCGACAGACCGATTAAGAGACCTTTGACGAAAATCGGAAGCTCCACGGTTCCTCCTTGATGACACGTCGCTATTGCTATTTTGGTCTAGAGCCGATGTTGTTATGCAAAATCTGGTTGATGAGTTTTATTTGGCCTTCGGCAGAGTGGAACTTGACTCTTTTCCATTCTTTTTGCGTTACAAGAGCGCAAACTTGTAAACGGATTTGCTACTATATGGAGCGCAGTAAGGCGGGCATGAAAAAACGCCTACCAGACCACTCGGGCCTAGTAGGCGTTTAATAAGGCAAACGCAGCTATCCAGACCCTCTGGCTGGCTGGAACTGCTGCTGTTGAACTGTCGAACAATCTTGAATCATGTGTTTTTCGCGACTATTTGCACGCTCTGCTGTTGTTTGTTACCATACCGAAAGGAGAAGCCCTTGTCAAGTATGGATTGAACATCTCTATGGGCGTGATGATGCGAAGCGCGACCATATTAGCGAGGTGTTCGTCTCCTGAAGAGCTGGTATGTCTGAACCAAAGATTACCGTTATTATTTTGCATTGGCGCACCTACAATTTGACGACGCAGTGCCTCGACTCGCTGGCCGAATCGAACTATGCCAATTATCAGGTTTATGTCATCGATAATGGCTCTCAAGATGGTTCGCTTGAACGGCTTCAAGAGGCCTATCCTTGGGTTCAGACCTATAGTTATCAGCAGAATCTCGGGTTCGCAGCCGGAATGAATCCAGCTATGCGACGAGCGCTTGAACAGGGCAGCGATTACGTCTTGTTGCTCAATAGCGATGTGTTAGTGCCCCCAGAGCTGCTGCAAGAGTTGGCAGCAGCGGCAGAGGCCAACCCCCAGATCGGCATTTTGTCGCCAAAAACGCTCTGGAAAGGGCGAGAAGAGTATTTGGCAGGTTTAGGCTGCCGAGTGCGCGCCTTCGACCTCGAATTGATCGGTTGGGATGTGCTCGATCAGCCTAGCACAAGTCGCGAGCCAGTCGTGATCGAGTCGGCTTTTGGTTCTGCTATGTTTTTGTCGCGCCGTATGCTCGAACGGGTTGGTCTCTTCGATGAGCGTTTCTTTTTCTATTATGAAGATATCGACCTTTGTTTGCGAGCGAAGGAACACGGTTTTTTGGCCGCCTATCTGCCGCATGTGGCGGTGCGCCACGCCGTTTCGGCTAGTGTGCGCTCCGTGCGCGGCCTGCGCGACTTCTATATGGCGCGTAGTCGCCAACTCTTCTTCCGCAAATATCGACGCGGTCTGTGGCGTTTAGGCTACATCTGTAGCGAAGCCTACAATCTCCTCTATACGATCTATATTCGCCTGAAAGAAGGTTCGCCTTCGAATGCGTTAGGCTATTTCGCAGGTGTGTTGACCGGTTTGATAATGCCGGTCGAAGCGCCATTACACCGCGATCAGACCACCCTCCAATGAGTGTTACCCGCTACTTTGTAACCGTTACTGCTGGCCTAGAGCAGGTCGCTTGGCATGAGTGCGCCCGCGTATTGCCGGGGGTGCGCTTGTTAGGCTTTGCGCATCGCTGCGTTCACATCGCTTATCCTGGGTCTGCCGAAGATCTGCTGCGTTTGCGCTCGGTCGATGATGTCTTTGTGTTTATTGGCGAGCTACAGGCGATCGGATCAACGCGCGCTGCTCTGTCCGATCTGCGCGATCAAGTCGCTCAATACAATTTAGACCCGGCGCTGGCCGTCTGTCGTTCGGTGCGCTCATTTGGCGATCCTCCGAGCTATTCGATCACAGCCAGCTTTGTGGGCGCACGCAACTATTCGCGTTACGAGATCGCACACGCTGTATCGCAGGCCGTCGCCGCCAGCTATGCTTGGCACTATATCGAAAATACTCCAGAGAATCACGCTGAGCACGATCTCGATCTGCGCGTCATCCTAGAGGGCGAAGAGGGCTTGGTCGGCTTGCGCCTCGCTGCGCACCCGCTCCATCGTCGACGTTACAAGGTGCTTAGTCGCCCAGGCTCATTGAAAGCCTCGGTCGCTTATGCCATGGCCTTTCTGGCCGAGCTCCAGCCGCACGAGCTCGTGTTAGACCCCTGTTGTGGCGTAGCGACGATCGCTATCGAGGCAGGGCGTTGTGTGCATCCGCGAGCTGTGCTTGCGAGCGACATCAACCCCGAGGCGCTCAAAGCGGCCCAGACCAACGCGCGTGAAAGTGCCTTCGCACCCTTGCTCTTTCGTGCCGATGCAACCTGCCTGCCGCTGCCTAACGCCAGCGTCGACGTCGTGTTGAGCAACCTGCCGTTTGGGCGCCAAGTTGCAGTTGAGGGCGATCTAAGCGCAAACTACAGTGCTATCTTGCAGGAATTGGCTCGTATTTTGCGGCCTAACGGTCGGGCCGCGCTCTTAACCGACGGTGGATCGGCCTTTATGCAGGCCTTGCAGACGACGCCCTGTTTGCGCCTCGTTGCAGCCCATCAGATCAGCCTCTTTGGCGCTCATCCGCATATCTATTTGCTGCGCCGCTTAGCCTAATATCAAATCTGCTTGATCACTCTCTGTTTTGGGCTTCGGCAGAGTGGAACACCTCTTGTATGTTATTTGAGATTTCGCACGACAGCGCGAAATCTCACTCTTTCCCGTTTTCGCCTTTCCGCGTGGTAAGCCTACATGTCTTTAAAGCCTATTCGGTATAGCTTGTTTGCACGAAAGCAGAGCTTTCTGGGTGATCTAGCTCTCGTCGTGCCTGCTTTTTGCATCGTTTCTGTTAAGAGAAACGTCATCTCTGCTTGGTGAACGATGTGCTGTAAATGTTAACAGAATGCCCTCCTTATTTATTGCCTTCTTGGCTTTGTGGATGCGCCTATTGGCTTAGATGATAGACCTCTCCTGTTCGCTGTTATTCCCACGACACGGCCTGCTAGTGCCTTTTTTTGGCTTGGTATAGCCTTTCCTAGATGAGAAGCTGCTTATGTTGGTTTCTCGTATTATGCATTTAATTAATTTGACTTGATATTATTTTAAATTTATATATAATGCATTCCACCGTACTACTGTTTGTAAGAAGGGCCTAACAATGAGTAACCAATCTGCAACTGTGCGCGAATTGGACGAAGGCACACGTCCGTTGGAGGAAATTGTTTACAGTATTGATGGGAATTGGGCTATCTTGGTTGCTTTCGATCTAAAGCTGTTTCCTCTTCTTGCCGAAAAACCTCTAACGTTACAAGAGATTAGTGAAAAGTTAGGGCTAGCAACGCGTGCGGCAGAGGGGCTTTTAACGGTGTGTGCTTCGCGCGGTTTGATCGAAGTCGATCCACCCTACTACAGTCTGACCCACCTATCGCGAACTTACTTATTGGAAGATAGCCCTGACTACTTCGGTTTCACTTTTGAATTGTGGACCAAAAACCCCGATATCTCTACCTTCCAAGGTGTGAAGAAGATGATTATGACCAACTCGCCCCAGATTTATGGCGGTGTAGATGAGGTCTTCTCTTCGCACGAGGAGCAGGAGGAGATGGCGAAGCACTTCACACGTGCTATGCACTCCAATAGCGTCGGCCCTGCCCGTGTATGGCCGAGCGTGGTCGATCTGTCGAAACATAAGCTGATGTTGGATATCGGTGGTGGTTCGGGTGCTCACGCGATGGGTGCTGTAAAGTATTATTCGCACCTGAAGTCGATGATCTATGAGCTGCCTGCCGTCGCTTCGGTGGCGCGCGAGTTTGTCGAGGCCGAAGGCCTAGTGGATCGAATCGACATTCATGTCGGCGATATGTGGAATGATCCCTATCCAGAAGCCGATGTTCACTTCTATTCGCAGATCTTCCATGACTGGAAAGAGGATAAGTGCCGCTTCCTAGCCAAGAAGAGCTTTGAAGCGCTTCCGTCTGGCGGTAAAATCATTTTACACGAGAAGATTCTCAATGATCTCAAGACTGGCCCGAGGACGATCGCATCCTTCAACATTACTATGATGTTGTGGTCAGAAGGACGCCAATATTCTAGTAAGGAGTATAGCGAGTTCCTTAGCGAAGCGGGCTTCGTTAATATCAAGATTCAGCAAACGTACGGTAACTGGAGCGTTGTGGTAGCAGAAAAGCCCTAAAAAATTCTGTATTGAAAAGGCTATGACTCTCCAACATGAGTCATAGCCTTAATATTCTGCTGTAATGCTTTTGTATTGTATGAAGTAAGTGATCTGATGAAATCAGTATTACTCTTCTCAACGAATACGCTACGTTTATTTAAACAGCACTCTGAGACTATCGCGCAAATCGCGATGGGTGATAATGCCCTCTAAGTTAATCGAGAGATGTACGAGGGTTTGTGCAATCTCGGGGCTAATGCCCGATAAAATAACTTGGGAGCCTAATAAGCGAGCTGCTTGAGCTGCTCGTATAAGTGCATCAGCGACCTGTGTATCGATGACTCTCACGCCAGTAATATCGAGAATTGCGGTTTCTGCGCCGTAGGTGTTGATGCCTTCAAGCAAAACTTCAATGATCTGTTGGGCGCGTGTGCTATCGATTGTGCCAATGATTGGCATAACAACCAGGTTATCGGTGAGCGGAATGAGCGGTGTCGATAGCTCGCGTAACATTGCTTGCTGGGCGCGTAGTTGCTCTTCTTGAGCGATGTTTTGGCGCAGGGTATCTTCTGCTCGTTTGAGCAGCGTGAGGTCGCGGCCGACAACCGAGATAAACGCAATCGAGCCGTCGAGATCGTGGTGCGCAAGTAGGTCTAACCAAACAGGGATCGTTTCGCCGCTGCTACGCCGTATGACTGTCTCGCCTCTCCAACTACCTTCACTGCTTGCTTTAGCGACAAGTTTTGTAAACGAACTATTTTCATCACCACAAAACGGGGCGATTGTTTCGATCTGCTGGGTTTCTTCTTCGAGGCCTAACAATTTACGTCCGGCCGGATTGATGTAGGTAGGCCGTCCTTGGGTATCAGTGATGCTGACCAGATCGGTTGTCTGCTCAAAGACATCAGCGAAGCGCCGAAGTTCGTGTTCGCGTTTCTTTACATATGTAATGTCTTGGCAGATACCAAATACCTTTACTGCTTCATTGTTTTGATTGCGAATAATCTGAAAAGTAACTAACAGGAAGCCTTCGCTTTTATCTCCGAAGGTGACACGGTGTTCAACGCGATAAAGCGGTTCTGAAGTAGCTATCGCTTTCTGAAAATAGAGAGCTACCCATTCGCGGTCAGCAGGGTGCACAAAGGTTTCCGAATAGTCTCTGATCGATATGCGGTAGCCGCCTAGCTTTTCTGCAGTTGTTTTATAGACCTGCTCGTAGGTCGCATCGTTAAATATAAATTCTTGCCTGCTTAAATCACACTCCCAATAGCCAATGTTTCCGAGAGCAAGACCATGTGTTAGTCGGTTTTGATATTCAAGCGCTTGGGCCCGTTCTTGTTGAGATATTGCGAGTTCGCGTTGTAATTGTTCCAATTGTTGACGAAGTGCTGCTATTTCGCTGGAAGCGTTGTTTTTAGCGTCGAGCCCTGTCTCCACGAGACCCTCCCTCACAGTTAAGATGTGCTTTTTGAGTGTTAAATTGATTAAAACTTATAGTACAAATAATTATTTGAATTGTCAATATTCTGTACGAAAGAAAAGAAGCTAAAAAAGGATTTATTTTTTTAAGATTTCGAAAGCTATATGAAGCAGAATCACCCAGATTGTTTGTAAAGTAATCTTGATTGATTTGTGATTCAAATATATTAAAAGTTTTTGTATGCAGGTTTTTAGAGCGAATAATAAGATTTTGAGGCTATATAGTATGAATTTATGTATTTTTTAACAATATTGGAATATGTGATTGGGCAGAGAACTGTTAGGCGCGTGTTATCCAGCTGAATGGGCGGGCGGGATGTTGGTAGCCGTAGGCGGACGCGGTTAGGCCTTTTTTGTAGGTAAACGTGTTTTCCGCCAGCATTATGCGTTGAAATGAAAGCTCCTCTGTTGGCCAACAGAGGAGCTTTCATTTCGTTGTTGCCTGTTTGTTTAGGCCAGAGTTAGGCCCTTAAGAGAAGAGGTGCGAAAAACAGTCGCGCAGATCGCGGTAGGTTACGATACCCGATAGATCGATCGCGAGGTGTACAAGGGTTTGTGCTACTTCAGGGCTGATACCTGTCAAAATGACTTCAGAGCCTAACAAGCGGGCTGCTTGAGCGGCGCGAATAAGGCCATCGGCGACTTGGGTGTCGATGACTCTCACGCCAGTAATATCGAGAATTGCGATCTCTGAGCCGTAGGTACTGATACCTTCGAGCAGCACTTCCATAATTTGTTGGGCGCGAGCGCTATCGATCGTGCCCACGATCGGCATAACGACCAAGTTGTCGGTAAGCGGAATAAGCGGCGTCGATAGCTCGCGAAGGGTCGCTTGTTGGGCGCGAAGCTGCTCTTCTTGGGCGATGTTTTGGCGAAGGGCTTCTTCTGTTTGTTTGATTGGTGTTAGGTCGCGTGCGATGGCAGAGATAAAAGCGATCGATCCATCGAGATCGCGATGGGTGATCAAGATGAGCCAAACAGGTATGTGGATGCCCTCGCTATTGCGCAGGAAGGTTTCTCCGCTCCAAGCTCCCTCTCTAATAGTTGCTGAAATAATGGCTTCGAGCTGGGCGTGATGCTCTTCGGGGAAGAAGGTGGTAATCGTTATATCTTTAAGCTCGCTATTTTCTAGGTGTAATAGAGCCTTCCCTGCAGGATTGATATAATTGGGATTACCTTCAGTGTCGATAATGGCTACGAAGTCATTTGCTTGCTCGAGAATGGCAGCAAAGCGTCTCAACTCATACTCGCGCCGTTTGATCTCCGTGACGTCTTGACATACTCCAAATTGAAGAATTGGGTTGTTCTGTTCGTCACGTACGATGCGGAATGTGACTAATACAATGCCCTCACTACCATCACCAAAAATGACGCGATGCTCTAGGCGGAAGTCAGGATCAAAGGTAGTGAGCGATTTTTGGATGTTGAGATTAACCCACTCTCGATCAGCAGGATGTACAAACATACTTGAGTAATCAAGTACGTTAATACGATAACTCCCCATCTGTTCGAGACTCGTTCGGTAGATCTTGTAAAAACCCTCGTTGAACACAAATTCTTGAGTTGTGAGATCACATTCCCAATAGCCTACATCAGCTAGTTCGAGAGCGCTCTGATAACGTTCTAGGTTTATCTGGGCTGTTGTGTACTGTTGACGCAGCTCTGCGAGCTCTTGCTGTAATAGTTCGTTTTGTCGGCGAAGTTCTTCGAGTTGTGCTGACAAGTTGTTGCCTGAAGCGAAATCGGTTGTCACAAGGTACTCCTAGATCAAAACTGTGGGAAGTGATGCAGGATAGGATAAATGCACAAAAACTCTTTAGATACGAAAAAATTAAAGAATGTTAAAGATATATATTATGATAAAGTTGATAAATATATACTACGCTAAGGGCTAGGCTGTGTCAAGGCTTTTTCGGCTTGAGAACAAGCTATCTTTGTTCTATGGCAGCCTCTCAGTTTCCAGTATACAACTTTATAATATCCAAGCAGTAACACCTCAGGTTAGACTAAATAGTATTTGTGTTTTATGTTGTTTAATATTTGTTTAATACAATATATTTCTAAAAACTTAAAGCTGCTATTATGCTAACTAGGAGATATTTGGACGCGACAGATGGAATGAAACTGATTTCTTAGTATAAGTTGAGAATGCTGTTTTTAAACAGCATTCTCATAACAGTTTCGTTTAGGGGCGTTTGTAAGCCTTATGCGTTGCTGAGATGGCACATAGACTAACGAACGTTGTTAGTAATCTGTGTGACTACCATTGGTGGGCGACTTCGATTTCGCGTTTCTCTTGAACAGACTTATAGGCCGCTAAGACTACGCGTAGACTTTCGCGCCCGACTTCGCCCGGCGAGATGTTAGGCTTGCCATCGCAGACGCAGTCGAGAAAGCTGCCCGTCATAGCTACGAAGGGGTGGGGAGCCTCTTTGATAAGTACTTCGGGGCCATCTTTTTGGTCTGGGCGGTGGAGCGCTAATGGTCCGTGGCTGCCTCCAATCGTTAAGATTCCTTCGGTTCCAAAGGCCACAAATGGCGAATTTGGGAACCACACACCTGCAGCTTGCGTCGAAAAGAGCGACCCCAGGTGCCCTCCCTCAAAGCGAGCATTGAGCACGGCAGTATCTTCGCCGCCTAGCTCTGGCCGGAAACGCTGGCTAAAACAGCTTACGCTAGTGATCGGCCCGCCCACTGCTAGCATCATTGCAATATAGTGGATGCCGCCATCAAGCAGTTGGCCGCCGCCACTGATGCGTGGATCGTAGCGCCAAGCGGTGGAAAGGTATTCGCCGCCCTGCCAGTGGGCATAGGTGACCTGCAGGCCCACTAAGCGTCCGATGAGCCCTTCTTCAATTAGTTGCTTGGCTTTCTGTACAGAAGGCAGGGTATAGTTTGTTTCGCCATAGAAGAGGGTGACGCCCGCCTCACGGGCAGCGTTAATCATCTGGTCACATTCTTCGATCGTCTTAGCCAGCGGCTTTTGACACATAATGTGCTTACCGGCTTTGGCGGCAGCGACGACAATATCGGTGTGGAGGTGGTGAGGTGTACAGACCTCGATCGCATCTATATTGGGGTCAGCGAGCACTTCCGCTAGATTGGTCGTGGCACGAGCATCGCCCACCAACGCGGCGCGGTCGCGTGCTTTGTTTTCATCGATGTCGCAGCACACAACAATCTTAGCGCGATCGGCATGCTGTTTATAGGCACGAATGTGAACTTCACTAATAATTCCACAGCCCACTAAGGCTACTCTTACTAACGACATTGTTCCTCCACATCATCGGTGGTTAGTAGAAAGACGGATGCAGAGATTATACAAGCTTTTTGACAAAGATTTCTGGCATATATTGTGCTTTATGGTTTGTGGAGAAACGAGTGAGTCAAATGAGGCATAACATCCGTTAGGCGGGCTAGCAACCTGTTACATATTTATTCACTATCTTTGTATTATGTGACCTAAGTCTATAAAGTTGCTTGAATAATGATCGGCAACTTCTTCACTAAGAAAATTTGTGTTTTTCTGGCATCTTTTCTACATGCCATAGTTTAGGCTTCAGATGGGTTTCCCCTAGTGATGCTATCAATGCTCCTGAAACTAAGTAAATAGTTATTTTAATCAATATTTAACGAAATAAGTATATTGACAACCTTACACGTTATCGGTAGTATCTGTCATAGTGTTTTAAAGGTAATTGCTACATTCTTAATGCTTTTGTACTGTCATTGATTTGTTGTTCATGCCGCCCTACAGCTTAAAAGTCATTTAAGAATGCTGTTGTGATTGGTGCCCGATGAGAGAATTTAAAGATATTTTCAAGGAGGAGAATAGCTTGTATTCATACCCAACGGATTGTCTTTATATAAAGCTCTTGTTATCTAAAAGCATTATTTTGCAATACATCTAGGTTGCGTATATAGCGAGTGTTACGAAGACGTCTTTGGCCTAACATGTAGCTCAGCTGTCCTGCTCTTAGCTACTTATAAGGAAAACAGTACCATCTGTGGCCCTTGCTACAAAACTTCTTGTGACTGTACTAGACCTTAGGTCTCGTTTCAACTCTTACCTGTAATCGTCGTCATTCGTTCTAGCCTATCTTTATAGACTCATTTGAGGATATAAGATAGACCTATTGGAGAATTCTATGAGGCAGTCTCGCCCTTCATACTCTCGATGGGTACTACAGAAGGCAGTTTTTTGTATAGTTGCTATTGCTGCACTAACTCTATCTGAGTTTGTCGGACCGATCGCCACTGCCAGTGCTCAGACACAACCCTCTATTCGAATTGTTGTTCCCTCTACTACCACTGTAGACGATACGATTTCAGTTGATGTTGTGCTCGATAACCCTGGTTCGGTCGCGGGTTATGAGGGTGTTATCCTCTTTGATACAAATTCATTTGAGCTCGTTGGCCTTGATCAGCCCGAAGAACTGGTAACTGATCTCGGTCGTGACGGCGCAGTTGTGCCTTATATGCATTTGGAAGAGGGCGTTGCTATGGCGCTCTATTCCGAAACGGAGCCTAACCCTCGCCTTCGTAGTCTAACGAGTGTTACGCTTGCGACTGTTTCCTTGCGCCCTCTAAGCGAGGGCAAGTATCCTATTGCACTCAATAGCTGGCGTTTTGTGAATGCCAATGGGGATCCCGTCAGTGTTTCGAATGGAACTATTCAAGGTGTAGTGACGGTTGCGCCTACAAGCGCTGCTATCTCGCCACTGCCAAATGCTCCTTGGGCGCTCACTCCTGGAACCGCCCAAACCCCCGCCCCTGATCAGCTTGATCTGACGGGCGATACCGCTGTTGATGGCGCCGACACTGCTGAGGCCGTCCTCGCTTGGGAGCGTGTTCGTTCGAATCTTGCCCCATGTGATGTTTCTGGCGAAGAGATGTATGACGTCAATAGCGACGGCTGTATCGATATTCGCGATATTCAGACGATCGTTGCGAACTATCGGGCGGCGAGCTCCACGCCAGGTAGCACAACGCCTTTGACCTTTGTGGTCAATAGCACCGGCGATGCCGATGATGCCAATAAGGGCGATGGTATTTGTGCAACCGCTGCTGGGGTTTGTACGCTGCGCGCCGCCATCAACGAGGCGAACTACCATCGCGGCTTAGATTACATTCACTTTAATATCCCCCAGGCGGTCAACCAAGCTGTCGATATTCAAGTAACGGGACGTTTGCCCACTATCAATAGCTTGAGCGGCCCGGTGATTATCGATGGTTATACGCAGCCGGGCTCGGCTGTTAATACTCACCCCACCTTCAGCAATGCGGTGATACGCATTCAGGTGCGTGGTCAAGGCATCGGCACAACAACTCAGGGCAGTGCGAGCACCAAGAAGGGGCCGTTACAGTACCCGGTATTTACCATCACCAGCGGCGGTAATGTGTTACGGGGTATTGCGATCTACGATATGTGGCGCGCGGTGGTTGTCTCAGGTTCCAATGCGGTGGGTAATAAAGTTGTAGGTAGCTTTATTGGTACCAATGCAGCAGGAACTTATAAATCATCGATCCGCGTCGAGAACGTTCACGGCGCGTTCTTGGTCGACTCTGGTGCGTCGCACACTCAAGTTGGCGATGTTAACCTAGCCGACCGTAACGTCTTCTCGGGCAGCCCGGGCTCCGGCTTCTATACCACCAGCGTTGGCACCGATTACAATGTTGTCTATAACAACATCTTCGGTATGTCCCCAGACGGCCAAAGGCAGCTGGAAAATAAAATCCACGGTGTCGATATTAACAAAGGCTCGTCCTACAACATTATTGGTGGTCTAGCCGAAGGCCAGCGCAACTGGATGGCGGGCAACCTGCGTTCGGGCATCGAGATTTCGCACGCACCTTACGTCAATTATAACCAGATCATTAATAACTATATCGGTGTGAACGAAGGCGCTACCACAGGCAGCAATCAAACAAAGTACCGCAACGGTGGTAGCGGTATTCACCTTGAGGATGAGGCTCACTACAATGTGGTGATGTATAACGTGATTGGTAACAACCAAGAGGGTGGTATCGAGCTCTCTGAAGATTCGACCAATCACATCATCGCCTACAACTACATCGGCGTCACGCCTTATTCGGCCAACAACCCTGTCTCTGTTCCGAACGCTCGCGCTGGTATTCGCGGCTACGCTCGTGCGCACGATAACTACATCTTCGCCAATGTGATCGCGAATAACCCGGTTGGCGTCCATTTCGCTAGTAAATCGGGCGGTAATGTTCATAACCGAATCAGCCAGAACTCGATCTACAACAATACCAATTTGGGTATCGACCTTGGTTCGGTCTCTACAGGTTCCAAGCCAGTAGACTTCACCGTCCACGGGGTTAATCCCAATGAACAATACCTTACAAGCGAACCACCGAACAACAACCTGCCCCACCCGGCATTGGTGAGCGTAACCCCCAATGAGGTAACTGGTTTAGCCTGTGCCGACTGTGTGGTTGAAGTCTTTAAGGCTGATATTCAGACAAGCGCCGCTGCTAATACCTACGGCGAGGGCAAAACCTTCTTGGCGAGCGGTCTGGCAGGCCCCGATGGCCAGTTTGCGATCACCATTCCGCTGACGGCGAGCCTGAACGTCGGCGAGTATGTTACCGCTACGGCTACCGATACCTTGAGCAATACCTCCGAGTTTTCGCTCAACCGTATTACGACCGCTAGCGCCCCCGCGCCCGTGGGCACGATCTATGGGCGAGATGACTTTGCGACCAACGCATCGACCAAGTGGGCTCAGAGCAAGACCGGTGGTGTTTACACCTTCTCTGATCCGAATAATCCAGTCTTCACCGCCAGCAGTGGTGTAGGTTCGGTGGTGGTGCCAGCGGGACGCACTCACTGGGCTTACCTGCTTAGCTCTGCGGCGCGCGACACCGAGAACTTGGTGACCTTTAAGCTAAATGCTCTGCCTCAGGCAGCGAGTGGCTCGACCAACGCCTTTATCTATCTGGCGGCGCGCCGCGTATCGCTCAATAACGAGTATCGCGGCAAGGTGCGTGTCGCAAGCAACGGCGATGTCTTTGTGCAAGTAATGAGTGTCATCGATGGTACCGAGACCGCTACGGGAAGCGAAGTGAAAGTACCCGATCTGACTTATGCGCCCAGCAAGTCCTTGCGCGTTCGCTTCCTTGTATCGGGCACCAACCCCACCACTTTGAAGATGCGGGTTTGGGATGTGAGTCAGCCGGAGCCGACGACTTGGCACTTCCAAGGCACAAGCAACACTGCAAACCTGCAGCGGGCCGGTTCGTTCGGCATGCGTTTCTATGCCTCTTCGAGCGTTACTAATGGGCCGATGACCTATAAGGTCGATGACTATCTGGTGACCTTGACTGAGGATCTCACGCCGCCGCCGACAGCAACACCGACGGCAACGCCGACCGATACAGCGACACCGACGGCAACGCCGACCGATACAGCTACACCGACGGCAACGCCGACCGATACAGCTACACCAACGGCAACGCCGACCGATACAGCGACGCCGACGGCAACAGCGACCGATACAGCGACGCCGACGGCAACGCCGACCGATACAGCGACGCCGACGGCAACGCCGACCGATACAGCGACGCCGACGGCAACGCCGACCGATACTGCTGTACCAACAGCAACGCCGACCGATACAGCTACACCGACGGCAACGCCGACCGATACAGCGGTACCAACAGCAACAGCGACCGATACAGCGGTACCAACAGCAACGGCAACTGATACAGCGGTACCAACAGCAACACCGACCAGTCAGAATGGTAGCGGAAACGGTGGCAATGCTACTGCAACACCGACCAGCCCGAACGGTGGCGGAAACGGTGGCAATGCTACTGCAACACCGACCAGCCCGAACGGTGGCAATGCGACCGTTGTACCAACTAACCAAGGCAATAGCGGCAGTGGCGGCAATGGTGGTAATAACGGCAATAACCCCAGCCCTACCTATACTGTTCCGTCTCAGCCCGACTACACTGTCTATTTGCCAATTGTTCGCCAGCCCTAAGCTCTAGAAGCTACTAGCTCGCAAAACATGACGAGGTATCGCCTGTAAGCGATACCTCGTTTTGTGTTGTTCAAATAATATCCGTTTGTAAAGCTATGTTTTTGAGTGAGTGTGTCCATGGGCAGATAACAGCTCGTCTGGGAGGGCGGGATGTTGATAGCCGGAGGCGGACGCGCTGAGGACTGAATGGGGGCTAGAAGCCTCTCCGCCAAAGTGCTGAAGTGATCAAGTAGAAGAGGGATCGGCGGATCTGAGACGCTAGTGTACGTATCAGAATAGGGACCATTTTACCCTTGATAGGACTTACTAGGGCCTGTATTATGCATGATAATTAATGAGTTCTAAACTTTTGTCGATGGGAGGGAGCCAGTTGCAATAGAGCTTTGCGATAAGTGCTGACTATCGTTTGGTATACAGTGTATGATGCAGTTTGTTCTACCACTCTCTGGCCCAAAACTGTACCGCCTGTGTCTGCTGATTTTGTGCTTCGGATGTTTGCTAAGCTCCAGTGTTCCCCTTCAGAGCGTTCAGGCTCGATCGCAACCAAGCATACGCCTGAGCCACACGCATGACGAGACGCTCCCCAACAAGTTCAAGCTTGAGATCTTTCTTGATAACCCCGGCTCGATCACTGCCTATGAAGGTTCGTTGTTGTTCGATACGACTCGCATCGAGTACCGTGGCATCGAACAGCCCACTGAGCTTGCGACACGTTTGCAGCGCGAGGCGCGCCTGATGGCTGATGTGTACTTTGAAGCCGGGCTCAGTTTTGGGCTGTTCTCTCCTGCTGCCCCGAACCAGACGACACGCTTTGCAAATCAGAGTGTACGAATCGCATCGATCTATCTTCGAGCTGAGGAATCGGGAAGCTATCAGCACCTTGGGGATCGATCTCGCGACCGGCACCACAGCCCAGAATTTCGCGTCTCAGGGCGTTACGCCAAACGAGCAGCCCATTGCGGAAGTGCCAAACAACAACCAGCCTCACCCCGCTTTGGCGGTCGCAACGCCGAACGAGGTGAGCGGTTTGGCTTGCTCGGGTTGTACGGTCGAGGTCTTTAAGGCTGACTCCGGCGCTCCGCCGCCCTACAAAACACACAGTCGTTGCGCAGCAGATGCGAAGCGAGAAGAGGTTAACAACGAAGCGGAGTTTCACCAGCGAGATCTCTTACAACAACCATTGTCATGTTTTGCTCTGCCGAAGGCCAAAACACAACGTAGTCAGTCTGATGTGTAAAATCGAGTAGAGCTGCTAAGCTGGGCCGCTGTCGAACTTGCGCTTTGATAAACAAAGCAGCAGATCTAGCCCCAACGCTCTCGGGAGATCTGCTGCACGTTTCCCTCGATGAAGTTGTTTCTACACTACGACTCGCCTTCCCCCTAATTGCCGAGCCTATGACAGCCTGTTTTTAGGCGAGATCTAAAGCTTCTGTTGCGATGCAACACGAGTTGAATCTACGCTTGCTTAAATTTGTTGAGCAGCGCTTCTGCGGTTACTTGGTCGGTGATCAATACTTTGATCCAGCCACCTAATAAAGCGGCGTGGATCGCTTCTACCTTGTCGAGACCACCGCTGATGCCGATCGTGCGTGGGATCGCCCGCAACTGGTCGAGCTCGATGCCGATCACGCGTTGATCGAAATCGCTCTTGATGGCATTTCCATCTTTGTCGAAGAAACGGAAACAGAGATTGCCAACAGCTTGGTGTTCTTGCAGATAGTTGATATCTGCTTGATTGAGAATGCCTTGATAGCTATTGCTCCATTCGTGGTGTGGAAAGGGACTGATATCGACCAGGGCAAGCGTGATGTCATTGAGCGCGTCGAGCGCTGAATGAACGAAGGGATCTTCCCGATACAGATGGGCGGCTTGGACGGAATAAGCGACTCCCGGAGCACTGATAAAGCTTGCACTGCCATGCAGCAAGGTCGCCATACGGCTGGTTAGATGAAGAATATGGCTTTTGTTGTTGTTCCCTATAGCGCCAAGCATTTGGACGACTCTGATATTGGCGCTTTCGGGAAGAGGATGCATGGCTTCGATCAGGTGTTCGAGCGTTGATTCCCACGCAGAGATGCCGATCACCTCGTTTTGTTTGATGGTGTTTTCGATATAGTAGGCGGCTGCCGAACCTATATCGCGATTGAGATGTGGACCACTTTTTGCGCTGTCGATAATGATTACATCTTGCAGGTCGTAAGCGCGCTGGAGCTTTTCTTCGCGTTCTGGGTATGCTCCAAGAGGCACATTGACGGAAATACGAACAATACGTTCTTCTTCGGCCCGTTTCAAGAGACGTGACACTGTTGTTTGTGATAACTTCAGCTGGGACGCAATGTCGGCCTGGCGAATACCATGTTCATAATAGAGACGAGCCACTTTTGTGAGTAATTGAAGTTCATCAATACGTGCCAAGCCATACCTCCATACTCTCAAGTATCTTCTCGCTAAAGGACTCTTGCCGCAAAACTTTGGTATTAATAATATCAGAAAATTTACTTACATCTTATGAGAGTGTTTAAATTTGTGAAGATTTTTTTGACAAATGGACTATCTCATAGCTTACACATTGCAAATCACGTAGCAAGCTCGGCAAGACTGCTATCCCTTTTCAGCTCTTTATGAAGCTAGTTAGGGCCAAGATAAATTGAAATGCTCGGTAGGGTAAATCGATTATGAGTATATCAAAAGAGTGTGACTAACTTGTATTTCAATTTTCATTTGTTTTTTTCGACTGATATACCGATAAAGACGGCCTAAAGCAATCGAGCAGCTTTATGGTATTTACAAATCAGCTCGATCGCTTAGTGTTTTTGGTCTTCGGCAGAATAGAAGTTGGTCCGACCTTTTCCACAGGCAGATAGCCGCCTTATTTGATGGGCGGGCTGTTGATAGCCGTAGGCGGACGCGGTTGGGATCTTTTTTAAGGGGGTGATCTTTTCGCCAGCGCGAGGTGATGAGATGACTCGTTGTTGAAATGCTCAGGCGAATGTCTTATAAGGCTGCGAAGTCGAATATAGGGGTGCGAAATAAGCAGAGCCGCCGCCTCTGGGATCGCAGAGACGGCGGCTGGTGATAGGCTAAGCAGCGGGTTTAGCCAACCAGATGGAGGCGGGTTTGGCGACCCGAGAGCCAGCGAGCTTTACCATTGGTAAGCACAGCGTCCTCTTCGAGGGCCATGCGCACCTCTTGGCCGTTCCATTCGGGTACGGAGTAGGTGACGTTCAGCTCGATAGAGTAGCAGGTGTTGTCGAAGAGTTCGTAATCGCCGTTGCCCGGAACACCATTTTGCTGGTCCCAGAGGCCGATGGTGGGGCCAGCACCGTGGCCGTGGTAGCCGAGCGGGTGGCTGTAAACGCTGGGCTTGATACCTTCGCTATGGGCTTGTTCGAGCGTTGCGCTTAGCACCTCGTTGCCTGTGCGGCCGACGACCATCTCTTGCATATGAATGTCTTGCAGACGGTTGCCTGCTGCCAGAGCGGCTTTGAGGCCCTCGGGTGCATCGGTTTCGCCCGGTTTGAGGATGTAGACATTTTGCTGCTGGTCGGTCATCAGACCCAGGTAGCCGAAGCCAACATCGCAGTGAATCAGGTCGCCGGGCAGAATCAAGGTGCGCAGATCAGAGGTTTTGGTGAAGCTCTGGTCGGGCGCCTGAATCGTGATGGTGGGCTGGAACCAAGCCTGCAAGCCCATGTCGAGCATGGTTTGGCGCATCCACCAGACCACGTCATCGGTGGTGGTGACACCCGGGTGAATCAGCTGCGAAGAGAAGGCGGTTGCGATCAGAGCATGACCGATCTCGATCAACGCCGGGTAGGCATCGATCTCGGCTTGGATGCGGCGCTCTAGCCAGCCAATGGCCAAGCGCTCGGCGCTCTTGGTGCGCGCCATATACTCTGGCCCGAGGGCGGCAGCGAGTCGTTGGTACTCGTTGTAGCTCAGACCGTCGCCGAAGGCGAAGTGTTCGGAGTAGTTGAGACCGATCGTTTTGGGATCGCGCTCTTTGATGATGCGGGCCAGACAAGCGAACTGGTCTTCGCCCGAGTCGGCGTCCCAACCACGGCGGTAGAATTCGCCGAAGCCGTAGCGATCGAGCGATAGTCGATCGACGCTGCCATCGGCTTGGCGGTGCATCACCAAGATGGTGCGGCGGCGCGCCGACATAGAAGGCTCGGGTAACATGGTCATGATCACGGGATCTTCGTTGTATTCACGAGCGATGACCAGCCACATATCGAAGCCTTCGCGCGCCATAATCTCGGGCAGTACGGTATCAAGGCGCTCGCGTAGCCAGCGGTTGCGCACTTCTGCCCGTTGGCGAAGCGGAAGAATGCGTTGTCGGTATGTTTCGATTGGGAAGAGACCTCCCGGATAATCGACTGCTCCAGCCATTGTGGATTCCTTCTCCAGTATTCAAAAGGGCGATATGGAACACAACAACTCGTTTGGGTTGAGCAAACGAGCTGCTCGATAAGTATCAAGGTTGAGACGGTGATACGGCGAAGTCTGCCAGGTTAAGCAAATCTGGTCCAACCTGCTCAGCTGGGGGATCCGCCTGATTTATGATGGGAATACGTTGACCGGTGCTCACATCAAATATGCCAGCGATAAGTTGGTACAAGTCGTTAGGTGCGTCGCTTGGGAAAGGAATCTCGATCACATACGGCACTGATTCGCCGCTTTGCACAGCTTCGGCTGGGATAATCGACTGGAGCGGAAGGTTGATCTCTTGGATCTTGTTCGCGCTGCTGTCGAGAACATGCAGGAAGAGGAAGAGGTTTTCGTGCAAGCCAGCCTTGGGTGTAAGGTGAAGCGTCAGCTTGAGCGCTCCCGGACTGGTACAAGTATCGGGTGTGAGCAGATCGTAGCCGTCGAGTTGTAGACTGTCGCCGAAATTGGCGAACAGATAATCGTTGCGATGTCGATTGACCCGATAGATCCAAGCGTAGTCGATATTGCGAACCTGAATGACGTGCAGAGGCTCGCATTTAGGATAGTAACTTCCGAAGTATTGGCTCTCTTTGCCGGACTGGGCTTGGGCTACATAGACCACAAGGTAGTTGACGTTGCCGCTTGTGACGTCGCCCTGCCAGGTCGTTTCGGCGTTGAGGTAGGGCAGTAAGGTCGGTGGCGACCAAGTGGCAACTTTGCGCTGGCCGATGTCGGGCTGTTGGTTGAGCCATTCGGCGGTGACATCGAGGCCCTCGCCCCAGCCGATCGGCACCAGTTTAGGCGCGCCAGCGCTGCCGCCGACCAGCGGGCCGAAGTAGGCCAAGTAGTAGGGGTGCAGCCAAGCCAGGGTCGCGGCCGATGCGACGACGATCAGGCCCATCCCAAGCCGACGCCAGATCATCGGCAGGTGGCCGCCCAGCCAGTAGAGGCCGACGCTGGCGAGAATTTGCAGCAGCGGCACGGCGGGCAGGGCGTAGCGGTCGGCTTTTTTGGCCGTGACCGACATTGCCGCCACGATGATGAGCATAGCCAGCGCGATCATGGGAATCACCAAGTCGCGACGTGCAAGCTGAGCGCGCCAGCGGATGGCAGCGACGAGCAGTGCCACTAGGCCGAGCGCTGTCCAAGGTGTGGTACGGCCAGCTAAGGTGACCACATAGTAGAGCAGGCCGGGATCTTTCTCGGCTTGGCCGAGCAGGAAGTTGCCCCAGTGCATGGGCTCGCCGCCGTTGTCGATCACCTCGCGCACCACGCGGTTAACCGCTTCGCCCGGAACCACCCACATGGCAGGCCAAGTGATAAAAGCCACCAGCGCGGCGGGGATCAGCCAGATGCAGCAGTTGCGTACGAGTTGCCCAAACAGATAGCCCAGACTGGCCCCTGTTTGGCCCGCTTCGGCGGGTTGACGCCAGATACTGAAGGCCCAAGCCAGCAGCACACAGCCGCCGATCGGGAGCAGCAAGATGCCGGGCGCTTTGGTGACAAAGGCAAAACCGCTGAACAGACTGGCGAGCAGCAGATAGCTCGCTTTGGGGCGCGAGCGCACTCCTTGGGCATCGAAGCAGGCCACGATCAGCGAGAGCGTCGCTAGCAGCGTAAAGTACGAGAGCAGAGCATCGAGGTGCAGCACGCGGCTATGACCCACAAGAAAGGGATCGCTTCCTAAAAGCAAACCTGCGAGTAGGGCGAGTTTAGAGGGCACAAGCTGGCTGAGTAGGTGATAAGCGATTAGAACAGCGATCACGGTTGTGAGCGTGAGCGGCAGCCGCAGAAAGGTTAAATGGGTCTCGAAAGGAATCTCCGACCCGAGCAGGCCGATAGCTTGCAGCAGGTTTTCGAGCATGATGCCGAACGTCCCGAGCCACATAGTGGTGACGCCGGGGTGCCCCGTTAGGATGGTGTCGGCGAAACGCCCTTCGCGCACGGCTGCCAAGAAGGCAGGGGCACGATGCTGCCAGTGGTAGGCTTCGTCGGTGGTGAAAGCTCGACCCAGAGTAAAGATTCGCGGTAAGAGAGCGGCACACGCCAAAAGAATAAAATGGACGCTTTTACGTTCTAACAACTTCATGAAAATCTGTCCTGCGCCGATTGGAACTGAGCGCTCCTTCAGCTTGCTTGGTTCCGATTGATGATTTTGTATCCATTGATGTCTTGCATCATCATACCAGATTTACGCGCAAAGCTTGCGAAGTTTTGCCAGCTCGATCTCACTATGTGCTGATGAGATGGTGAGCAACGTTGTGAGTGAGCGAGGCGGCTCAACGCCCGCGCAAGCGGGTCGCAGCGAATGCTGCGAGGTAAGCCCTTGAATGGGAGGTTGGGATGTTGATAGCCGAAGGCGGACGCGCTAGGGATCGAATGGGGCTAGACGCCTCTCCGCCTGATGCGAGTCAAGGCGCGCTGCTTGCAAACGTGTGCGAGCGTGTTGGCGTGCATTGTGCTGGGCCTGCTGGTATAATAGCTTGGTCATCTACGGGAGATCTGCATAAGTTGTGTATCACGAGATATGCATAGGGATGCGATAGTTATGGCCCGTCGCTCGATTTCTTCGGCGCTCAAGCGAGAAATCGCTCGCATACGCCGTTCTCGCCTGTTTATGCCAAGCCTGCTCGCCGCTATGTTGTGGGTGGCGGTTTGGGGCTCGATTGTTGTTATCGCCGATTGGCACGAGCTCTATTGGCCCTGGTTGATCGCTGGTTCGTTGATAACGTTTGCGTACTTTTGGTACGACAAGAAACATGCCAAACGCGCGGCCAAACGTATTCCCGAGAAGCTGCTGTTGATCATGGTCTTGATAGGGGGTGTGTTAGGCGGTTGGCTCGGTATGTTGCTGCTGCGGCATAAAACGTTGCATACCAGCTTTTGGCTTACGCAATGGATCGCTAGCGCCATACACATCGCTTGTGTTTGGTGGCAGTTAACCTAACTTCGTTTGATAGGAACATCATGGAATCATCTTCACTCGCCACAGAGCCTTCCGGCCAGTTAGAAGTGGCGAGACGCACTATCACGATCGGCTATCTTGCTTCGTTTGTTGGTCTCGGTTTGGTTGCAAGTTCGCTTGGCCCCAGCCTTCCCAGCTTAGCACTTCAAACAGATACAAGTCTCAGTTCGATCAGCTACCTGTTTACCCTACGTTCTGGCGGATATCTATTAGGTTCGTTTTTCGGCGGTCGCCTGTTCGATCGCTTCGCCGGACACCCCGTCATCGCCTTAGGAGCGCTCATCATCGCGATCTTGATCGCACTGGCCCCCTTTATTCCGATCCTGTGGTTGTTAACCCTCCTGCTCTGTATCCTCGGCATCGGCGAAGGCTTTCTCGATGTCGGCGGGAATACGCTGATCGTCTGGCTGTTTCGCGATAAAGTCGGCCCCTTTTTGAATGCGCTGCACTTCTGTTTCAGCCTCGGCTCCTTCCTTGCGCCGGTACTGATCTCGTTTGTGATCTTGCAGACGGGCTGGTACGCTTGGTCGTACTGGCTGATGGCGCTGGTGCTCGTGATGGTCGCGGCCTTTATCGGGCCTCAGCCCAGCCCGCGGGCGCCCGCTCCCGAGCCGGGCCAGAGCCAACAGCGCATTCCCTTGTTGTTTGTGACGCTCTTGTCGATCTTCTTTCTGTGTTATGTCGCTTGTGAGGTCGGCTTCAGTGGCTGGCTCTTTACCTATGCGATCGCGCTCGGTTTCTACGACGAAACCAACGCTGGCATTCTGGTCTCGGCCTTTTGGGGCGCGCTGATGCTCGGGCGTTTGATCGTTGCGCCGCTGATGACCAAGGTTTCGCCTCAGAAGATCTTGCTGGTCGATGTCTTGGGCGCGATCGCGAGCGCCTGTTGTGCCCTGCTCTGGTCCGCTTCGCTGCTGGCCCTATGGGTTACCACCATCGGTCTTGGGCTCTTTATGGCCTCTATGTTCCCAACCGCCTTGGTGTTGGCGCAGCGCCGCATGGTCGTGACGGGCAAAGTCACCAGCATCTTTTTGGTCGCTTCGAGTGTTGGCTCGATGAGCCTGCCTTGGGTGATCGGCCAGCTCTTTGAGAGCAGCGGCCCAAGCGTTATGATGCTGCTTGTGCTTGGAGTGATGCTTGTTGAAGCCTTGGTCTATGTGGCTCTGGTAACGCTTGCCAAGCAGCCGCGTGAGCAACAAGCTGCGAGCTAAGAGAACAACGACGTTCGATGACGAGACACCCGGAGGCGGATTCTGCCTGAGAATGGCCGACGAAGTGCCACACTGCTCGGCCGTTGCTATCTACGATGTGAAGAGGTTTGTCAATGTTCGAGATCGGGGTTATTTTTGCACAGGTTCTCTTGCCCATTCTTGTTCCGCTCAGTTTGGGTTTCACGTTTCGCCGCTACATGACGATCGATCTAGCCAGCATCAACCGCCTATGCATCTATGTGCTCAGCCCGGTGTTGATCTTTAATACGCTTTGGCGGATCGATGTCGATGGCGGCGACAGTCTGCGCATGTTCGGCGTGGTGGTGCTCTTTTCGATCTCGATGGCGCTGGTGACCTTGCTGGTGGCGCGCAGCATGCGCCTTGAGCGCGCCGACCAGAGCGCTATGCTCTTGACCACCATGTTTATGAATACGGGTAACTACGGCCTGCCGCTGGCCCATTTCGCCTTTGGAGACGCGGGCTTTCAGTATGCCGTGCTCTACTACATCGGCCAATCAATTTTGGTGCAAACCGTGGCGGTCTTTATCGCAGCGACCGGCCAAGCCAATATCAAAGACTCCTTGAAGAAGGTCTTTCAGATGCCTCTGGTCTACGCCGCCATCTCAGGCTTGATCTTGCGCTTTACGGTCGGCATTCCCGGCCCAGAGACCTCGTTTGTGCTGGCCGGGCTGGCCGACGGGGCCGAACTGGTGGCGGGCGCGACCCTGCCCGTGCTCTTGATTATGCTGGGCATTCAGATGGCGGCGGGCGTGAAGGTGGTCGATCGCAGCCGTGTGACGATTGCCAGCACCTTGCGCTTGGTGGTGGCGGCCCCGATCGCCTACGGCATCGCGGTGATGCTTGGCCTGGGCGCGATGGCGACCAGCGTGGCCGTGATTCAGGCCAGTATGCCGACCGCCGTCAATGTCACGATCTTGGCCTCGGAGTTTAATGTGCGCCCGCAGTTTGTGAGCAGCGTGGTGGTGGTCACGACGCTGGGCAGCTTGGTCAGCCTGGTCGTGCTCTTGGGCATCTTCCGCTAATCGTTGTGCATCGATACGCGCTACAAAACTATGTTGGCGGAGAGGCGTCTAGCTCCCACTCGGTCCTCATCGCGTCCGCCTCCGGCTACCAAACAGGGCTGGCCACCCTCATCCCCGGCCCTTCTCCCGCAATGCGGGAGAAGGGTGCTTAAGCGCACACGCCTCCGCCAAAGGCCAAAAAAACCTGTTTCGATGGCTCAAATCTGCTCAAAGACGCACATTCTTTCAATACGGAAAGACAAAAAACTGGGGAAGAGTTAAAAGAGATAAGTTCCGCTCTGCCGAAGGCAGATACGCCCGAATGGAAGGAAAGGACCTTGATAGCCGAAGGCGGACGCGCTAGAAGCCCTATGGGAGCGAGAGACTTCGCCGCCTGCGCTAGGCCAATGGACGTAAGCGGGATAAGTGCTTATAACAAGAGCGCCTTCGGAGTTCGATCCGAAGACGCTCTTTTGTTGCTATAAACGCAGCTTTTAGCCGAAGCGTCCCGAGACGTAGTCTTCGGTGCGTGAGTCGCGCGGCGCGGTGAAGATTTGGCTGACTGTGCCCACTTCGATGCACTCGCCTCCCAAAAAGAAAGCAGCTCGGTCGGCCACGCGCGCCCCTTGATGGAAGTTGTGGGGTACCAGAATGATGGTGTAGCGCGATTTGAGCTCGATCATGGTCTCTTCGATCTGAGCCGTCGAGATCGGGTCGAGCGCGGCGGTTGGAGCATCGAGCAGCAGAATGTCGGGGTCGAGCGCTAGCGAGCGCGCCAGGCAGAGGCGCTGCTGTTGGCCGCCCGACAAGCTGAGGGCTGGATCATGCAAGCGGTTGCGCACCTCGTTCCAGAGCGCGGCGGCTTCCAAGCCATATTCCACTTGGGCATCGAGCTTTTCGCGGTTCTTCTCGCCCATCAGACGCAGCCCATAGATCACGTTTTCGTAGATCGACATGGGCAGCGGTGTAGGCAGCGCAAACACCATCGAGACGCGCCGCCGCAAGACGGCTACATCGACTTCGGGCCGGAAGATGCTTTCGCCGTTGATGGTAATATCGCCGCTGCGCTGCAGGGTTGGCGACAGCTCGATCATGCGATTGATCGCGCGCATTAAGACCGTTTTGCCGCTGTTGGCAGGACCGAACACGGTTGTGATCTGGTTGCGCGGTATCTCAAGATCGACGTTCTTGAGCGCTTCGACTGAGCCAAAACGCACCGAGAGGTTTTTGATCGAAATATATTCACTCATTATTTGCGGCCCGTCCGTACAACTGCGCGGGTGATCAGCATATTCGCACCGATGTTGATCAGCAGCACGGTAATGATCAATACGGCGCCCGTCGCATAGGCTTTTTCAAGCGAAATGCCTTCTACCGCCAAGATATAAAAGTGTACCGCCATGGTGCGCACCGGCGAAAAGACCGAGATCGGAATGTTTAAGGCTGTACCGGCCGTGAAGATAACAGCGGCGGTTTCGCCCACGGCACGCCCGAAGGCCAAGATAATGCCCGTGAGAATGCCCGGCAGCGCGGTTGGCAAGACTACGGTTGTAACCATCTGCCAGCGGGTCGCGCCCATGCCGAAGCTCACTTCGCGGTACGATTGCGGTACAGCGCGAATCGCCTCTTCTGCAGTACGAATAATCGTCGGCAAAATCATCAGGGCCAGCGTAAGACTGCCAGCCAAAATCGACCAGCTCATCTTTAAGTAGCTGACAAAGAAGATAAAGCCGAACAGGCCGAAGATGATCGAGGGCACACCCGCCAGCGACTCGGTGCCGAAGCGAATGATCGAGGTTAAACGGCTGGGATAGGTGTATTCGGTCAGATAGATCGCGCTTCCGATTCCCAGCGGAACCGCTATGACAAGCGCACCTAAGCCCAGCACCAGTGTTCCTAAAATAGCGGGAAAGATGCCGCCCGAGCGGCCCAGATCGGTGGGCGATTCGAGCAAAAAGCTCAGCGAGACCTGGGGTAATCCACGAATCAAAATATAAGCGATGATCAGAATCAGCACGCTTAAGCTGAAGAGTGCGGCTGCCCAGATCATTCCAATAGCAATTTTTCCACGCAACTGATCGCTCATAGCCTACCTCAGTTTGTCTGTTGCTGGCTTACAGCGCGTGCAATAAGGTTAAGCGCCATAATCAACACAAAGAGAACGACGCCTGTCGCAAACAGCGCTTCGCGATGTTGACCGCTCGCGTAGGCCAATTCGAGGCCGATGTTGCTGGTGAGGGTGGTCGCCGAGTCGAGCGGAGAAAGCGGTACTTGCAAGGCGTTGCCGATCATCATAATTACGGCCATGGTTTCGCCCAGCGCGCGCCCCATACCAAGGATCACGCTCGCCAGAATGCCGCTGCGGGCGGCGGGCAGTACCACGCCCCAGATCGTCTGCCATTGGGTCGCGCCGAGCGCCAAGGAGCCTTCGCGGTAGCTATTTGGCACGGCCCGAATCGCATCTTCAGAGATGCTGATCACATTGGGCATAATCATAATACCCAATACGATCGCGCTGGTTAACACGCTGAGGCCGGGGCCGCCTAAGTATTCGCGAACAAAGGGCGCGAGCAGGGTTAGACCGACAAAACCATAGATAACTGAGGGAATGCCAGCTAGCAACTGAATGGCGGGTCGCATGATTTGGGCCATTCGGCGCGGGGCGAGTTCGGCCATAAACACTGCTACTGCTACACCTAGCGGTACGCCTACGATCAGCGCGCCTACCGTCAGGTAGAGCGAACCGAGCAGCATGGGCAAGATGCCAAAGCTTTTGGGATCGCCTGTGGGATTCCAGACTGTACCGCCAATAAATGGAGCGATGCCGACCTGACCGATCAGGGGGACACCAGCTTGGAAGATGAAAAAAGTAATGACCGCGAGCGAAATTAATGATAAAAGCGCCGTTGTCAGCAGTATGGCGCGAATAAGGCGTTCGGACATAATTACTGATTTCCTCGTTGTACCAAGCCGCTTCTTTCTAGTTCGCGTTGGCCTTCTGGGCTGAGCACATAGTCGATAAAAGCTTGTGCTTCGGGGCTAAGGGTGCTGCTTTTTGGCCAAACAAACAAGAACGGTCTGATCAGGGTATAGCTCTGGTTATGCACATTTTCGGGTGAGGGCATCACGCCATCGATAGCGATCGCCTTCACGCTGTTATCGACGATTCCGAGCGAAATGTAACCGATCGCATCGGGGTTATCTGCTACGATCTGACGAATCGCACCATTGGAGCCTTGGCGTAAAGCACGGTTGCTAATGAGCTGTTTATCCATTAACAGCTCATCGAAGGCGCTATAGGTGCCTGAACCTGCTTCCCGGCTCACCAAAGTGACCGAATTCGGGGTGTTGTTGAGATTCTCCCAGGTTGGAAGGTCGCCATCGAAGAGATCTCGCACCTGCTCTCGCGTGAGGTTATCGATCGGGTTTTCAGGGTTGACGATCACGGCGAGCGCGTCGTAGGCGATAACAAGTTGTTCGAGATCGGCTGCTTCATCTGCTTCGAGATTACGCGAGGACATACCGATCTCGGCGGTGCCATTCTGAGCCGCTTGGATACCAGCAGAGGAACCGAGACCCTGTACATTGATCGTAATGCCGGGGTGTTCGTGCATGTAAAGTTCGGCAAGATGTTCGATGAATGGAGTGATTGATGTAGAACCCGTCAGGGTAATGGAATTGCTCGTTGACTGACCACAACTAGCAAGAAGTGTTGCGATTAGTAGCAAACAACTAAGCAGGATCAACTTTGATGATTTCCATGCGCATTGATTTGAGCGCATCATACTGTCGTTTTTCTCCGTCGAGTGTTAAACCGTTGTGAAGCGATTATAGCATGTTTCTCTTCAATTGCTTGTACTTCTAGATTGCTATCGCGCACCAGAAAGGTAAATATATTGCAATCTTTAAGACGCAGCACGAAGAATTATGCCTTTTGAGCCTAGCAGAAAAGGTCTAACTAGCACAGAGACTAGCGACCGATCGAGCCAGCTATCCGAAACCTACTTGTAGACCTTCGTTTGTGGGCGCTTGCGACAGATCGATAAACTGCCAACATCAAGAACAACTGTAGGAATGAGGGCCAATCGCTGTAAAGCTCTATACGCTCGTAACGCAGGGAACAAAAAAACGCGGAAAGTAACAAGACACATGTTATACCAAATTCGGTTGATTACTTTCTATTTGGCCTTCGGCAGAGTGGAACGTAGCTCTTTTTGTTGTGTGCTATTTCGCGCGACAGCGCGAAATAGCACACAACGTCTTTCCCTCGTTTTGTTTTCTCGCGTTAAGCAAATGCACGTCTTTCAAACGAATTTGGTATTACTCTACCGCAGGCCAAGAGACATACAGCGATCGAGCAGATAACGATTCTGCCCCTAAAACGACAGCAGCCCTGGCTATGCCAGGGCGAGGATTGATGAGGATAAGAGGAAGTATAAGAGGATTTCGGGCGAGGGATTTAGGAGCGAGCTGTCGGTCAACTCTGACACATCCAAGAAAGAACAAAAAGAAAAAATGAGTGCTAACATGTACTGTAGACGTATTCGTTAAACCGTTTATCTGCTACAGAACCTGATTCTCTTGCTATGTGCGTTCGTTGACTATGTCAAAAATATACCATAGCTGATTGTAGTGCTCAATGACCCATTAGTCTTACTCTCTATGGCCCACAGTACCAGTACTAGGACTATATTTTTTAGCGTTCTATACCATTTTTTGATCTTTTCTTAACCGATCGGTCTGAAACCTGATATGCAATCGTCTCAACGTTGGTAGCGCGACTATTTATTCGCATAAAGATCATGATGGCCTAATTAAGAACAGGCACTATTCAGCTTCACTGCACGCAGAAGCGCTTCTTGTACTATGTGTGTTTACAGGCTAGCATTCTCAGAAGACATGCCACGATCGGCTCCTTGGGCTACCAAGCTGTTGAAAGATGTGTGCGCTCGCACTGTGGGGAATAAGAAAGCTAAGGAAAAACCGATGTAACCTGTCGCGTAAAATCCTGTCTCAACCGTCTTAATTGCTATACAACGTAAGCCGACATTGTGTCACGACGTTTGAAGTGGGCTATGTTACTATAGGTATACTATTGGCTTTTCAGGAAGAAAAGACAGGGAGATACCCCATGGAATTTCGATTTCTCGGCGGTTCTGGTCTGAAGATCCCGGTTTTGAGTCTAGGTACGGCCACTTTCGGAGGAAAGGGCGACTTCTTCCGCGCTTGGGGTAATACTCAAGTCGAAGAGGCTACCCGGTTGGTCGATATCGCGCTCGACGCGGGCGTGAACCTCTTTGACACGGCCGATAGCTACTCGGGCGGCCTGTCCGAGGAGATTCTGGGCAAGGCGATCGGCAAGCGCCGCGACCAAGTATTGATTGCGACCAAGGCGACCTTCCGCAGCGAGCCCGGCCCCAATGGGCTTGGCTCTTCGCGTTACCATATCATTCGTTCCTGCGAGGCGAGCTTGCGCCGCTTGGGCACCGACTATATCGACATCTACCAAATGCACGGTTTCGATGCCCAAACGCCGGTGGAAGAGACCCTGCGCGCGCTCGATGACCTGGTGAGCAGCGGCAAGGTGCGCTATATCGGCTGTTCCAACTTCTCGGGCTGGCACCTGATGAAGTCGCTGGCCATCTCGGATCGTTATGGCTGGGCGCGTTATGTCTCGCATCAAGTCTACTATTCGCTGGCCGGGCGCGAATATGAATGGGAGCTGATGTCGCTCGGCCTCGATCAGAAGGTGGGCGCTTTGATCTGGAGCCCGCTGGCTGGCGGTTATTTAAGCGGCAAGGTGCGTCGCAATGCGCCTCTGCCCGCCAACAGCCGCGTCAGCGATCCGGCTGTGAACGAGCCGCCGATCAACCTCGAACGGCTCTACGATATCGTCGATGTGCTCGAAGAGCTGGCTCAAGAGACCGGTAAGAGCGTGAGCCAGATCGCGCTGAATTGGCTCTTGCAGCGCCCAACCGTATCGAGCGTGATTATCGGGGCGCGCAACGAAGAGCAACTGCGCCAAAACCTCGAGGCGGCGAGCTTCAAGCTCGATGCCGAGCAAGTGGCCCGCCTCGATGCAGCAAGCAACGCGCCGCGCAGCTATCCCTATTGGCACCAGCAGAAGTTCGAGCGCAACCCTCTGCCGGTTTAAGCTGGTCTGAGAAGACATCATATGTAAACCACCAGAGCCTGCCCTTGTGGCAGGCTCTGTGTTGTTTAATCGGAAACCTGTTTCTATCGTTGGATGTAGGGGGCCTTTCCGCACACAGATGCGACCTCTTGTGGTGGGTGGGATGTTGGTAGCCGTAGGCGGACGCGCTGAGGAACAAATGGAGGGTAGCGACCAAGCCGCTAAACTCATCAACTAGATGTGGTCTTAATTGCCTTCTTCAATTTGGAAAGCTTTAGACAGGCTACTCGTCTTGTAGGTATATCCATTTGTCATGCTGTTAACGTTATTTTTCCAGAGAGGGCTGGCCATGAAAAGCATCGTGTTCCTCAATGTGCTGACTGTCTGCCTCCTTGTCTCGCTTCTAGGCATGTCGCAACGCGCTTTATCGCATACTACGGCTCAAGCTGATCTTGAAGCTCAGGCATTGCCATTACAACAGACCTTCGTTATTAATCCGACCTTGATCTTTATTCCTTCAAAAACCCCAACACGAACACCAGCCCCCGTCACGATCGGTAACTTTGTATGGGATGACCTCGATAAAGATGGCATTCAAGACGCTGGCGAGCCAGGGATTGCAGGTGTGACAGTGCAGGTTTGGAATAGCGCAAAAAACCAGCTGCTTGCTCAGACACAAACCAACGCAAGTGGCTTCTACACCCTTGTGGTGCCCCAGCCAGGTAATTACTATTTGCGGGCCATTTTGCCAACAGCAAGCGATTTATTTAGCCCCAAGGATCAGGGTGGAGATGATTTGAGGGATAGTGATACTAACCCTGATGGATTTACCAACCTAATCACGATCGCCTCGAATGTGATCAGCATTACTTCGATCGATATCGGGATAATCGTCTATCGTCCGCCTACTGCTACTCGCACTCCTACTTCTATCAATGTGGGCAATTTCGTTTGGTACGATATCAACGCCAATGGAATTCAAGATGGCAATGAGCCGGGTTTAGGCAACGTTGTCGTGCAGCTTTGGAATGCGACAAAAACGCTATTAATCGCCTCAACAGTCTCGCAGCATAACGGCAGCTATCAACTGTATGCTCCTGGGCCGGGAGATTACCGCATTCGTGTGCTTCCGCCATTTGGCGCGTCTATCACCTTTAAGGATGTAGGAAATGATTTATACGATAGTGATATCAATCCATCTGGTATACATCAGGGTTTTAGCGATATTTTGACATTTCCATCGAATCTGATCTCTATTACCAGTATCGATATAGGGCTGATCAATGTGCCAGCTACGCCGACCTTTACAAACACGCCAACCGAGAGCAACACGCCGATCGTAACCAATACCCCAACAGCAACCGATCCCGTCTCTGTTACACCTACGCTCAATGCGCTTCTGCCAGATAACGCTGTTTATCTGCCGATTGTGCGCCGCTGATTTGTAGGGCTGCGGTGCAACTGTTCTCGATCTCATGTGGCTATCGCTTTGGCGGTATGCTCTTAACCTGCCATTCGCTCCTTAGCGCGTCCGCCTACGGCTACCAACATCCCGCCCAGCAAAATGGGGTGCTATCCGCTTGCCATAGCGCATCCCATCGATCGTTTGATCTGTGTGTTTCCCATCGACAGAGTAGGTCTCCTCTGTTTGTGGCGCGCGACAGCCTGAAACACTTCGCAAGATTCGTTTTTTCACGGATTTTCAAGCTTTCAGACAGATTGGAGGAAAGCTTACTTTACATGGCCCGTCTTAGACTCGGAAGCGCTTGAATGACGGCGCGACCGAATAACAAGCTCGCTAGGCGTATGAAAGCTCTAGGAGAATCTGGGCCTACTGCCCTTGCAACATCTCATGAGTGAAATGAGAAACAGTAATTTTCCGGTAGTCAAAAGCGGTTTATCTATGTTAGGATCATAGCTGTGTTTTATAGCGCCTCTAAGCGCTACAAACCCCCTAACAAGCGCTTGTGACTACCTTGGTTTGTCGTCGTGGCCCTTTGTGAGATCGAGCTTTAGAAGAAAGTGAGAGTATCATGGCCTTTGATCCGAGCCAGTCGAATCCTTCGCCTTCCAACCAGCCCGTACCTCCAACTGTGCCTATGGGTCAAGCACCAGTTGATCCATCCGCCCCACCCAAGAAGTCGAATCCTATTGTGAAGGTTGGAATCGGTTGTGCCTCTCTGCTGGTGTTGGCTTGTGTTGCTTTTAGCGGTTTGGTTTGGTATCAAGATCGTCAACAGAAGCAAAATTATGCTCAAGGGCATGCAGCTTATCTCCAAGCCAATTGTGCCAGTGCCATGGAGCCGTTAACCAAGGCAGCCAATGGCGATCCTGGGTCTACCAGCAACGAGGTCGCTGCGCTGGCCCGCAGTGAATTGGCCGAGTGCGAAGCCTTTAACGCTTTGGCTGCTAATGGTACGGCAGATCTCTCGACTAGCCTTTTTGCCTACAGTGACTTTCTCGATCTCTATCCTGCTAGTCCTCTACAAGCTCCAGCCTTGGCTCAGGCTCAAGATCTTGTAGCTAGCAATGATCCAAGCGCTTTGGTTTCGGGCGATCTCTGCAGCTCGATCGATCGATTTATTGACAATCAGATTATCGCCACCCCAGATCAGACCGTTCCCGAGCTGTTGTTCGCTTGCGGTAATGGCTACGAAGCTGCTAATATGCCTTCAGATGCTCTAGATATGTACCATCGCTTCCGGCTCGATTACCCTGATCACGCATTAGCTGGCGAGGTTGAAGAGGCTTTCGCGCGCGCTTCGGTGGCCGAAGCTGCTGCATATGGCGCTGGCACATTGCCTCCGCCCCAGCAGATGGGCGAAGGCACGGGTGAAGGTAATGCGATTGTGATCATTCAAAACCACTCGCCCGATCAGCTCAGCCTTGTGTTCAGTGGCCCTCAAGCCTTGATCGAAGAGATCGCGCCCTGTACAGATTGTGTCGAGTTTACCGAGGCAACAGTACCAGATGCTTGCCCTGAATTGGGTCCGGTCGCAACCTACGAAGTACCTCCCGGCGACTATAGCGTTGTGGTGAAATCGGTCAGCAGTGATGGAGTCACGCCCTTTATCGGAAGCTGGAGCTTGGCTCCCGGTCAAGAATACTCCTCCTGTTTCTATCTGATCACAGCAAACTAATACTAAAGCCGCCTCTTATTGCTGCGGTCAAAAACGGGAATTAAGGAAGTGGGACTTTGCGCTAGTGCAAAGTCCCACTTCAACAATATCCCAGCGAAAGTGATCGACCGCAGTTGAAAAAATCTATGCTATGCTTTGTCAGAAACGAACGCATAAGAGCATCTTGTAGGTTAGTCAAAGCAAGGAAAAGCATGGCGACCCAATACATTGTTAATGTCGAAGCATTTATCAGCGATGGCGAACGCTATTTGATGCTGATCCGTAGCGAGCAAGAGGAACATGCACCCGGCACCTTGAGTGTACCGGGTGGTAAGGTCGAAGATAGCGCTGCCCAAGATGATATTCTCGAGCAGACGGTGCGCCGCGAGATCTTCGAAGAGGTTGGCATCGAAGTCGAAGAGGAGCTGCGTTATGTGGAGAGCAAACTCTTTGCGGTCGCGTCGGGCGCATTGGTGATCGACATCGTCTTTCTCTGCCGTTATCGAAGCGGCACACCGCGCATCGCCGACACCAGCGAGGTTGCAGCGATCGCATGGATGCGCCCCGAAGAGATTTTGGCGCACCCCAAAACGCCTCCTTGGACGCGCGCAAGCCTTGAACGGGTGCTGGCCCTTGAGAGTCAGATTTAATGCATCACCCGAGGCACAGATTTAATTCACCACGCGAGGCACAGAGACACAGAGTCATTAACTGAATCCTGCTCTTCGGCAAGCTCGGGAAGCGCTTGTCGAACTACAGGAACGGCAAAGGTAATGTACCCTGAGCCTGTCGAAGGGTACGTTAGCACAGGAAGCGCCGCTGGCGATGTGGGCCGTGTTCCCTTCTCCCGAGAAGGGAGCGCTGCGAAGCCCGCGTTGCTACTTCGATAACCGGCGAGCGGCGAAGAAAGCGATAACACCCGAATGGATGGATTGGATGTTGATAGCCGAAGGCGGACGCGCTAAGGACCTAATGGGAGCTAGACGCCTCTCCGCCTGCAAAATAAAGAGCCTTCCGTCAGTAACGGCGGAAGGCTTTTGAGCATCTGTTAGAGTGACTTAGTCGTGAGTGCCGAAGACAAACTCGTCGACATCGATAACCGGAGTGTAGCCGATCTCTTGGTAGATATGGTTCGAGGTTGGGTTGGCTAGGTCGGTGAAGAGGAAGCAGAAGCTGCGCCCTTCATCGAGGATGAGCTGACTGAGCGCGGCGACCAGCGCGCTGGCGTAGCCCCGTTTGCGCTGTTCGGGCGGCGTATAGACCGGGCCGATTCGCAGACCGTTTTGGGTGGGGCCGGTGCAGCCTGCAAACGATACCGGCTCTCCGGCGCTGTTCTCCCAAACGAAATAGCGGCGGATCTTGCCTTCGAGCGCGCTGTTGAACTGCTTCTCGAAGGGATTTTCTTGTAGCTTTCCTCCCACAGCTTCTTGATGAAAATCGAACAGCCAGCGGAGAATAGTCGTGCGATCCTCTTCGACGACGCGGCGCATGCGGCCCGGAACCGCGCTGGGGTGCTTGACCTTTTCGAGCTTGTAGATGCGTTGCGACATACCGAGCTCGACCGGTTGGTCGGTCAGCTCGTGCCAGTGCATCGCAAAGCGCTTGCTAAGGCTGCTTGGCCCGAGTACACCCGGCAAGAGGCCGTTGGCGGCGATCGCATCGACTGCGATCATTTCGAGCGCTTCTGGGATATCGCTATAGGATAGGACCAATTTATGGGGCGGCGTCATAATCGCGGCAGCGATAATGCCGACATCATCTGCGACAGTTACGAAATAGGGCGGTATCGTTCCATATGCCTTTATATTCTCACGTAAGGCCGTACATATTCCGACAATAAGGCAGTTTTCGGCTTCGTGGCGCAGAAGAAATTCACCTGCTGCTTGATAGAAGGCATCTACGTCCGTATAACGTTTTAGATGCATAGTGTTCTCACTTTTACGAAAGTGCTCAGTTTGCATTGCGTAGCCACTCACTTTTGCAATGCTCCTTATAGAACCATTGGAACTTTTTTGCGGATTGCCTCTGCCTATGGTACCACACTATTGCTTTCAGAAAGTTGAGTCAAGGCCGCTCAAGCTTGGCGCGTCGGGACTCAGAACGATCAGCTATGATTGCTTATGACGATCATAGTATTTAGGTATAGAAAAATGCCTTCTGAGAGAGAAAAACTGAGCATTCTCTATTTCAAGCAAGGTGGGTTATGACGTACAATAGTTTGGGTAGGTTATAAATCTTTTTTTAACCATTGCGTACCATCAGCTGCGCTCTCCGATTGAGCGAGGCAATTCTGTATCTTGCAAAGAGCGCTCCGGATCTGTAGCTCTTTAATGAAGTGAGTGAGGTATAGCGCCGATGCTATGCCTTAAAGGAGTAGAGAGCCGTTATGCAGGAATCGTTCGAGCAATACGTTCCAGCGTCAGAATATCTTCGTCTTCATGCGGATGACTTACTTGCCGCTCTCGATAGTGCTTTTCTAAGCAGTCCTTTACCCTACAAAGATCTTTCATCGGATCAAAAGCAGACCTTTCTAAAGGCGACCTATGCGGCTGTGCTTCAAGCGTTAAGTAGCTTTGAAAATCCCTTTACAACTGGTTTCTTAAACCAATATGGATTGCAGGCTGAGCTCTGCTTTGCGGGCCACCAAAGCTATTTGCGAATGGTTCGCACGGCCATCAATCAGTGTTTACGCCGGTTCGCCCAGAGCGATAGCGAAGCAGCCTGTCTTGCGATCGAGCGAGTGACCGAAGTGTTGAGCCGAGCCGAGACGCTTTACTATGAGGCTCAGCTCGTTCAAGCCCAAGAGACCGAAACCCAGCTCCATCGCCAGTTGAGCTATAACCAGCTTGAGGCGCGCACCTTCGCTGCTTTGGCCGACAACGCGCCCGATGGAATCTCGGTTGTCACCTTGCAGGGTGTTATCACCTATCACAATGCAGCCTTTGCGGCACTCGTCGGCTACCCTGCGCAATCGCTGCTGGGGCGCTCTATGGATGAGTTCCTCCGCCCTGATGAACGGCACCTTGCGCCGCGCATCGCCGAGCACGTGTTGGAGCAGAATTCGTGGATCGGTATGCTGCACTATATGCGCGGCGAAAGCGACTTCCCAGCCCACGTCTCTGTGTTTGCCCTGCACGATGATCAAGGCAATGTGGTCGCTATACCGGGCATTATGCGCGACATCACCAAGGAGATTCAGCAAGAGGAGGAGCGCGAGCGCTTCCAACAAGAGATCATCGAGAATCAACGCCTGCTCTTGCGCGAGCTGAGTTCACCGCTTATTCCCCTCACCAATCGCGCTATGGTGATGCCCTTGATTGGCGCGATCGACTCGCAGCGCGCCCAGCAGATTATGGAAGATCTGCTTCAAGGGGTGGCCGATCACCGCACCGAGCTGCTCATTCTGGATATCACCGGAGTGCCGATCGTCGATACCCATGTGGCAAATATGCTCTTGCAGACCACTCAAGCGGTCAAACTCTTGGGTGCGCGTCTGATCTTGACTGGTATTCGGCCCGAAGTCGCTCAGACGATTGTTGGTCTGGCGCTCGATTTCAGCTCGATTGAAACCTATTCGACTCTCCAAGCGGGAATCGCTCAAGCCCTACGCCTCAACCGCTAGACGATTCACGTGCTTGGTTCTACGTGAGTACAGGCTTTTGATATGTGGAATTTCGCATTTCGGTGCGGAGTTCCACATACTCTTCTCTGAACGCTGCTTACGTATAAAGCGGAAAGGTCTCACCCTTCCATTCGCTCCCAAGCGCGTCCGCCTACGGCTACTAGATCGCCGTCCATCCATGCAGGCGCTCAAGCGCTTGGCAGCTTTCGCTGCGAGCTGCCAAGCGCGTGCGTCTAGCAGCTTCAAACGCTGCTTTTCGCTGCTAAAGGCCGATTATATGCAATCCACTCTGCCGAAGGCCAAAACGAGATAATACCAAATTCGGTTGATTACTTTCTATTTGGCTTTCGGCAGAGTGGAACGTACCTCTTTTCGTTGTGTGCTATTTCGCGCGACAGCGCGAAATAGCACACAACGTCTTTCCCTCGTTTTGTTTTCCCCGCGTTAAGCAAATGCTCGTCTTTAAAACGAATTTGGTATAACTTGATTGATTTGCCTGCTGCAAGCTAAAAACGGCGACCGTCTCGAAAACGGTCGCCGTTCGGTGTCGCCCTAAAACAGAGCCTAGTCGTACACGAATACGCCTTCGGGGCCGAGAATATTGCGTAACGACTGAACTAGGTCGGGTGTGCAGTTCACCTTGTGGTGAGGCCGCAACAAGACCATTTGCTCTTCGTCGGGAATATGCAGCGTAACAACATCGTTGCCCTCGCTCGAGCGCAGAATCTGGTCGACCTCTTGCATGCAGTGCACATCGACGTCGAGCACTTCAGAGCGCGGTAATATCACATGCAGATTGCGTCCCACCACTGGAACGGGTGTGGGGTTCGCATCGTTATTTGAACTAGCATTGTTGCTTGGCAGACTCACGCGTGTTCTCGCTTTGATTACAGTGACTGGTGCCGCTGTAGCTGAAGGCACACCAGCTCCATTGCTTTCGTGTCCTTGTGCCTGTTGTGGCTGAGATACTGCGCCATTGCTTAACCCGTTTGACGGATTATGGCCGTTGTGTCCATTCGAATAGCCGTTGCTCGCACCCTGATGAGCCTGAGCATAGCCATTGCTTGCAGCGTTGCTGCCATTGGCATGGCCGTTGCTGTAGCTCGCGACAGGCTCAGGTTGCTGCAGATTGGGCGCTAGCGCTTCAGTCGGTTCAAGCTGTTTGAGCGGTATCGCCTCTTCGCTCGCTTCGGCGTCTTCCTGCTTATCGCGCATTGTGGGCAGCTTAACCGATTCGATCATAAGCTGTAGGCCATCGCGACGATTGTCGATTTTAGCGCTGACTTGGACCACTTTATCATCGACCAAAAGCTCTTCGAATTTGGCCAAGGTCTTCGGAAAGGCCACGAATTCGATGCTACTCTCAAGGTCTTCCAAGGTGCCAACCAGCATGGCATCGCCCTTTTTGGTCATAATTTTGCGCGTGCCGGTCAGCATACCGATAAACTCGTGTTTCTTGCCGATATGCTCTTCGGTCAGCGATCCGAGCGTTGTAATGCCGGTTAAATCGACGCCCTCCAGTGCTTGGGCGACCGGGTGGGTCGAGACATACATGCCCAGCAGCTCTTTCTCCCAAGCCAGCTGCTCTTTTTTCTCCTCGGGTGTCTCGTTGATCACCGGCATAGGGATGGCGTTGATGTTACTGCTGCCGCTGCCGGTATCTTCGCCCAGCAGATCGAACATGCTGACTTGGCCTGCTTCACGCGCCTTTTGGGCCTCGACTGCCGCGCTGATCACTTGGTCGAGAATAGCGAGCTTTTGGCGACGGCTGCCGGGCAGCGAGTCGAGCGCGCCAGCCTTGATCAAGGTTTCCATCACGCGCTTGTTGAGGGCTTGGCGCTCAACCCGATCGCAGAAATCTTCGAGCGATATAAATGGGCCGCCCTTTTCGCGCGCGTTGACGATCGCCTGTACAGGCCCGTCACCCACACCCTTGATAGCCGAAAGCCCGAAACGAATGCCGAGTTTGTATTTAATGCTCGCATCGAGCGCTGATTCGGGCAGCTCTTCGATCGTGAAGCCGTGCTGGCTAGCGTTGACGTCGGGAGGAAGTACCGCAACACCCAAACGTCCACACTCGGCTACGCCCTTGGCTACATCTTCGGTCACGCCGCCAGCGCCCGTAAGCACTGCCGCCATATATTCGACCGGATAGTTGTTTTTGAGCCAAGCGGTCTGATATGAAAGCAGACCGTAGAGCGTTGCGTGCGGACGGTTGAAAGAGTAACCGGCGAAGGGTAGAATCAACTGCCAAAGCTCTTCGGCGATTTCGGCGCTGATACCCTTGTTGATACAGCCCTCTTTGAAGCGCGTTGCGTTTTGCGCCATCAGCTCACGATTCTTCTTACTGATCGCCTTGATCACGATATACGCTTCACCGAGCGTATAGTTCGCGACCGTTTGCAGCAGCTGCATGATCTGCTCTTGGTACACGATCACGCCGTAGGTATCTTCCAGAATCGGCTTGAGAATCGGGTGGAGGTACTTGATACCAGCCGGATTATTTTTATTTGCGATGTAGTGCGGAATCTGCTCGAGCGGGCCGGGGCGATAGAGTGCGACCATCGCGTAGAGGTCATCGACGCGGGTTGGCTTCAGTTCGCGCAGGTATTTGGTCATGCCCGCACTTTCCAACTGGAAGACGTTGGAGGTTTCGCCTCGTCCCAGAGCATCGAAGGTCTTCTTATCGTCGAGCGGAATATCGGCCAGCTCCATGCGTTTGCCGGTCGTCTTTTGGATGTAGTTGAGCGCCTCGGCCACGACTGAAAGGTTGGTCAGACCCAAGATATCCATCTTGAGTAGACCCATCTTGGCCAGAGTTGGGCCTTCGAAAGCGGCCATAACCGCGTTTTCATCTTTGGTGGTGCGCTGGAGCGGCACAAGATTTTCGAGCGGATGGCGGCTAACCACAATACCACAGGCGTGGGTGCCGACGTTCTTCATGCGCCCTTCGACTTTTTGGGCCCAGTCGATCAGCTCGCGCATGGTGGGGTTGCTATCGTAGATCTCTTTGAGCTCGGGCACGCGCTCAAGCGCTTGAGCGATGGTTGTGCCCACCGGCAAAGAGGGGATCAGCTTGGCGACACGATCGACTTCGCTAAGCGGAATGCCCATTACGCGCCCCATATCGCGTAGCGCCGCTTTGGCGCCCAGCGTACCGTAGGTAATGATCTGGGCTACATTTTCGCGGCCATACTTTTGGGCGATATAGTCGAGAATCTCGCCACGGCGCGAGTCAGCGAAGTCGGTATCAATATCGGGCATTTCCAAACGCTCGGGCGAGAGGAAGCGCTCGAACAGCAGCTTGTTTTTAACTGGATCGACGTCGGTAATACCCAAACAGTAGAGCACCAACGATGCGCCAGCCGAACCGCGCGGCAGACAGGGGATGCCATGGCTACGAGCAAACTTTACATAATCCCAAACGATCAACATATAGTCCGGGAAGCCGGTCTGGTTGATCACGTCCAATTCGTAGTCGAGCCGTTTGACATACTCTTCGGGCGGATTGCCGTTGGTGCGGCGCATCAGGCCCTCTTCGCACACAAAGCGCAGGTACGAGGCGGCATCATGGCCTTCGGGTAGCTCGAACTCGGGCAGTTGAACGCGCCCAAACTCGAGCTTGAGGTTGCAGCTATCGGCGATGGCGCGCGTATTTTCGAGCGGCGCAGTGCCATAACGTTTGAAGCGCTGCCACATCTCTTCGCCCGACATAATATGGTAGGTCTCGTCCATGACATAACCTTTGCTACAAAACTCTTCAAAGGTCATGTTCATGCCCATCGCCATGACTTTTTTCTGGGTCTCTAAGTCTTCGCGCCGGATGAAGTGGGTGTCGTTGGTGACCACCATAGGGATATGCAGCTCTTTCGAGATGCGTACAAGCTCTTCGTTGATCTCTTCGAGTTCGGGCGTATTGTCGTGGAGCTGTAGCTCAAGGTAGTAGCGACCGCCCAATAGGTCGCGATAGTTGGCGGCGATTTCGCGCGCTTTATCGCGCTGTTTTTGAGTGAGATGTTGAATCACTTCGCCAGCGATACACGACGAAGTGACAACCAGTCCTTCGTGATACTGCTGAAGCAATTCCCAGTCGATGCGCGGTCGACCGAAGATACCGCCGCCGTGCCCTTCGAGATGGGCGCGTGTTGTGAGCTTGACCAGATTGCGGTAGCCGACTTCGTTCTGCGCCAAGAGCAAGAGGTGGTAGTAGTTTTTACCACCGCGCACGCTCGCATCATGGCGCGAGTTGGGAGCCATATAGGCTTCCATACCGATGATCGGCTTGATCCCTTCTTTTTTGGCCGCAGCATAAAAATCCATTGCGCCGTACATCACGCCGTGGTCAGTCAGGGCGATGCTATCCATACCTAACTCTTTGGCACGCTGCGCTATGCCGCTGGTTGTGGCATAACCATCAAGTAGGCTGTATTCAGAATGGACATGCAAGTGGACAAAATCGTGCATAACTCATGTGCTCCAAAGCAGGCGGTTCTCATACATATTTAAACGCATCGTCAATACTGATCCGGCAGAAGCAGCTCAGGGCGATTGCCAAGCGTTTCGCTTTACAGATCACAAGAGCGCATCTATGCCGAGGCTTGAATGGAGATGCGTGACAAAGAAAGATTTTCCTGATAGCAAGCGCGGCTGTATACCGTCAGCGTACTATCAAAATAAGGAAAAGTTTTACACTTTTGTGGCGCTAAAGTTGGTGCGCTCTGGAAGAGAATGGCATGTAAGCCATTACACTGTGAGAGACTGTCAGAAATTACAGCATTCTGACGCGCTATGTCAAGCTGAATGGTGTAGTGTTCATCGCTTAGTTGCGCTTATGGGTTGTATTATAGCACACCTTTGCGACGAAAAGCTAGCATTTGCTCACTATTGTTGTAAGGAGTTTTTGGGGAAAACATGTGGAGAAGCTGGGTAGGGTTCGTGGGTAATAAAGCCAAGTATGACCCCTCGAAGTGTTTTCCGATACCAATCCATTTGAAGACTTGTGCTCTTGTAACGCAGGAAGAACAAAACGGGGAGAAAGGTGTGTGAAATTTCGTGCGACAGCGCGAAATCTCACACAACAAAAGTAGTCAAGCTCCACTCTGCCGAAGGCCAAATAGAACCTAATCAACCCGATTTGCTATCACTCCTGGAAAAGATCGTGCTCGGGCCAGCTTTCGCTCGCGTCGCTGGCGGCGAACATCAGCTCTTCGAACTTATCGTAGGGCAGGCCGGATGGGTCGTTGCGCTGGTTGAAGAGCACTGACCATGTGACCCCATTGGCTCGCTTGGTCAAGTGTGTAAGTGTGCCAGGCAAGCTGCCGCGATGCCCGATCGTATAGCCGCCATGTTCGAGCAGCACGCGCCAGCCGCAGGCATAGTAGCCTTCGCTTTCGTTTTTGCCGATGGCTGGCTCGGCTAGCATCTCACGGATGCTTTCGGGCGCAAGGATCGGCCCATCTTTCGACAGATCGAGGCTGTCGGCGAAGCGCACCAGATCGATGGCCGAGCTGAGCCAGCCGCCGTGGGCGTCCATGTTCTCGAGGTTGAAGCCACCGTAGGCGAAGTTCACCTTCGGGCGGCGCGGGTCGAACACGCTCGGCACCTCTTCGTCGCTGAAGTAGCGCACCTCTTTAGGCTGGCGGCCTTCGGGCAGGCTTTTGCCCAAGCGCGTATCGTGCATACCCAGCGGATCGAGCAGAATCTGTTTGACATAATCGGAATAGCTCTGGCCCGTCAGCTTTTCGACGATCCGCCCCAGCAGGCAGTAGCCATAGTTGCTGTAGGCGTATTTGCTGCCCGGGTCGTGATCGAGCTTTTGCCCGCTCATATAGCGGATGATGTCGTCGATCGAGATCGGCAGCTCCAAGCCAAAGGCCTCGCTAATCGGCTGATCCATAAACATCGCGTCGAAGCTGACGTCGCGGTCCCAGCCGCCGAGGTGCTGCAGCAGATGGCGCACCGTGATCTCGGCTTGGCGCGGGTCGGCTTGCTGGCCATCTGCCGGAATCAGGTCGATCAGTTGCTCAACCTTGTCATCGAGGCTGAGTTTGCCGTCTTGCACCAAGCGCATAATCGCGACCGCCGTGATCGGCTTGCTGATGCTGGCGATGCGGAAGCGCGCGTCGGGCTGAATGGCTTCCTCATTGGCCTCGCTCCACGTGTAGGCGCGTGCGAAGACGAGGCGGCCTTGATAGCTGATGGCGGCGCTGGCGTTTGGGATCGAGCGCTCTTGCATAAAGCTTTGGATAAGCTGATCGAAGTGCGTAAGCTCGGGCACATCGCGCCCTGTGACTACCCAGTTTCGCGTTGACATACAGAGATTCCTCGTTGCTTCTCAGAAAGAACCCGCGTGCTGATCGTCGAACGAACGCTGTTGAACCGTTGTATGTTCGGCGCTCTCTCAGCGCAGTCAGCTACCACCCCCTTTTGTTGGACAGGATGTTGATAGCCGAAGGCGGACGCGCTAGAAGCCGAATGGGGGCTAGCAGCCTCTCCGCCAGAGCAAGAAAAAGATCGACCGGAAGCTGTATCATACCACGCTCGCGAGCTATTCGATGTAAGACGCAAAGTGCCCCTTGACAAAGCCGCCTAGATGGCGTACATGTTAGATTATTATCTAACATACAATGATCTAAACTGCTATGAATACCGAACAGATCGAGATCGCCTTCGAGCATGGTGGAGCCTACGACCTCTTGGCGAGCCTGCAAGTGCTCTATAATCCGGAATTTTATGGGGTGCGGGCGGCTTGGGCGGCGGGTATGCGCCAACGTCTGCCCAAAGAGACGCGCGACACGCTCGATCAGATGATCCTCAAGCACCAGATCGAGCCCTATTGGGTCGCGAGCCTAGATGGGCCCAAAGATTGCCAGAGCGTGCTGGTTAGCCTGCGGGCGCTCTCGCCTGTGGAGCGGCTGGTGTTGATCAACGACGCGCTGCCGACCCAAACGACTGTGTTGCGCCGGGTGGCGGCCCGCGGCCAGTGGAGCGAGCAAGACCTCCACGAGCTGCAAGCTATCGAAAAAGCGATCCCCTCCAAACCGGGCGGGCATCACACGGTAAGAGACTACGCGCAGATTTTGAGCTTCTGGGCCGAGGCGGAGCGGACCGCGAACGCCTATCTGGCCGCGCTCGAGGTGTACTACGAGCTCTTCTTTGCGGCCGAAGAGCAGCGCATCGCTGCTTCGCTGAGGCGCGCCGAGCAGCAGGCCCGCGAACTGCTGGCCACCCAGCCTGTGAGCAGCGCTCTCGAGACGCTCTCGCGCGGCGTCAACCTCGATATCTTTCTCGACTATCCCAAGTTGCTGCTTGTGCCCAGCTTTTGGAGCACACCGATCGTTCTGATCGGTCATAAGCCGCCCGACACGCGCGTGATCATCTTCGGCGCGCGTTCGCTCAACGAGCCGCTGGTGCCGGGCGAGATCGCGCCCGATTCGCTGGTGAATGTGCTGAAGGCGCTGGCCGACCCCACCCGCCTAGCGATTTTGAAATTTCTGCGCCAGGAGCCGCTGCTGCCCAGCCAGCTGGCCGCCCGTCTGCGCTTGCGCCCCGCCACGGTCAGCCACCATCTGAAGATCTTGCGCTTGGCGGGTCTGGTTTACATTCGGGTCGCAGCGGGCAACGAGACGATCTACAGCGCTCGCGACGAAGAGCTGCAAGCCTCCTTGGCGGCCCTAGAGGATTTTCTTGCTTCGGACGATAATCTGAGTTAGGAACAGCATGAGTATATCGACGCCCCAATTAGAGCTTCAACCTCGCTTCACTGGGATGCGCGGTTTTGTTTTGGTCTGGATCGGCCAAGTGCTTTCGCTGCTTGGCTCGGCGATGTCGGTGTTCGCTTTGTCGCTTTGGGCTTGGGAGAAAACCGGCCAAGTCACAGCGCTGAGTATGGTCTCGTTTTTCGGTTTCGCGCCCATGGTCTTGCTCAGCCCGCTGGCCGGCGCCCTGGTCGACCGCTGGGATCGCAAGCGCATGATGATGGTGAGCGATGCCGGCGCGGGTCTGGCGACCCTCTTCCTAGCCATCCTGCACGCGTTGGGCATGCTCGAGATCTGGCATCTGTTTGTGGCCTCGGCCGTGGCGAGCGTCTTCCAAGCCTTTCAATTCCCCGCCTATTCGGCAGCCATGAGCCTAATGCTGCCCAAAGACCAGCTCGGGCGCGCCAATGGCATGCTCTCGATGGCGGAATCGGCCTCGGGCATTTTGGCGCCGATCATCGCGGGCTTTTTGGTCGGCATCGTCGGCCTGGCGGGCATCTTGACCATCGACCTGATCACCTGCGTCTTCGCGGTCGTGATGCTCTCGTTCATCTACATCCCTCAGCCCAAACAGAGCGCAGAAGGCAGCCAAGCGCGGGCCAGTTTGTGGAAGGAGTCGCTCTACGGCTTCAGCTACATCTGGCAGCGCCCCAGCCTGCTCGGCCTGCAGATGGTCTTTTTGAGCATCAATCTTATCGGCACCTTTTCGACCGCCCTGCTGACGCCCTTTGTGCTGGCGCGCAGTGGCAACGACGCACAGCAGCTCAGCTTGGTGATGGCCTCGGGCAGCGTCGGCGGCCTGTTGGGCGGCCTAGCTATGAGCGTTTGGGGCGGCCCGAAGCGGCGCGTCTACGGTGTGATCGGCGGTATGGTGCTGAGCGGTCTGCTCGGCGCGACCCTGATCGGCATCGGCTCGCACCTGACGGTCTGGATGATCGGCTCGTTTTTCTCGCTCTTTTTTGTGCCGATTCTGAACGGCTCCAACCAAGCGATCTGGCAATCGAAGGTGCCGCCCGATCTACAGGGTCGTGTCTTTAGCACGCGCCGTTTGATCGCCCAAGTGAGCGTGCCCGTCGCTATGGCGTTGGTCGGCCCGCTAGCAGACGGCCTATTCGAGCCGATGATGCAGAGCCAACAAGGCCTTGCGCTGTTGTTTGCCCCCATCTTCGGCACTGGGCATGGCGCTGGCATCGCCTTGCTGATGACGATCTGCGGCCTGTTGAGCGCGCTAGCCGCCATAATCGGCTTCTGTGTGCCCAGCGTGCGCTATGCCGAAGACCTCTTGCCCGACTATCAGGCCTAAACGCTTGCTCCTCCTGCTCCCGGCGTGCGGGATTTCCGAGTGCCGCGAAATCTCTCACGCCGCACCCGCTTGACGCCTTTCAGACTCTGGCGGAGAGGCTGCTTGTCTCCATTCGATCCTCACCGCGTCCGCCTTCGGCTATCAACATCCTTTCCAACAAGAAGGGCTGTTAGCTGTATGCCGAGCGCTCCTCAAAAACCTAACGCTAAGCGCGAATCTTGCACAACAAAGCGTCAGCCAGATCTGCTCTCAAACCAAATCCGTCGAACGACTTGCACCCTTTTAGCGCAGAAAAACGAAAAACCGGGGGGAATAATAAGTTCCGCTCTGCCGAAGGCCAAATAGAAAGTAATCAACCGGATTTGCTATCAAGCCTCAATCGAGCTGCTATTCCAGCATTCGATGGATGAATGTTTATCTCGATTGTGGTGTTTTAATGGCATGAAAGCGCTAATCAATGTAAGATAGAGAGGATAGCAGATTGGCAAGCCCTGTTTTGCACGTTAGGATGCCGCTGTTGTGGAATGCTGAGACATAAGGAAGAACTATGTCGAGTTTAGATGTGTCTGATTTAAAAGACGCCTATAAAGAACCGTTTCAGGCGCTGATGGAACGTTTGGGGACGCCTCAGGAGGGTTTAAGCTCCGCTGAAGCGGAACGACGTTTGCAGGAATATGGCCCCAATCTGCTGCCTTCATCTCCGCCTATTCCGGCTTGGAAGCGTTTTTTAGCCCAATTTTCCGATGTCTTGACCATCCTCTTGCTGGTGGCGACTGTGATCTCGGCGATCGCTTGGCTGCTTGAAGGTGAGGAGCCGCTGCCCTTCGAAGCGATCACTATCCTCTTGATCGTATTTCTGAACGCCATTTTAGGCTTTGTGCAAGAGAATCGAGCCGAGCAAGCCGTTGCAGCTTTGCAGGCCATGGCCTCGCCCCATGCGCGTGTGATGCGCGATGGCAAGCAGCAGATGGTCGATACCAGCAGCTTGGTGCCGGGCGATCTTTTGTTGATCGAAGAGGGCGATTCGATTCCCGCCGATGCGCGCCTGATTGAGGCGGTCGCCCTGCGAGTCTCGGAATCGGCTTTGACGGGCGAAAGTAACGCTGTCTCAAAAGATACCGCTCCGATCGCTGAAGATGTGGGGATCGGCGACCGCACCAATATGTTGTTTAGCGGCACGGCCGTCAACTCGGGGCGAGGCCGCGCGATCGTTACCAGCACGGGCGCTGCGACCGAACTTGGCAAGATCGCCGGATCGCTCGAAGCGACCGTTGATGAAGAGACGCCGCTTCAGAAAGAACTCGATCGCACTGGGCGTTTGCTCGGCATCGTTGTGGTAGTGATCGCAGTGGTGATGAGCGTCACTATTCTGTTTGTGAGCGATGTTATCGATCTAACAGGACTGGTCGCGGTTTTGATCTTGGCCGTTTCGCTGGCGGTCGCGGCCGTACCCGAGGGCCTGACCGCGATCACTACGGTGGTGCTCTCGCTGGGCACCCAGCGCATGGCCAAGCGCAATGTGATCGTGCGCAAGCTGTCGGCGGTCGAGACGCTCGGCTCGACCACGGTGATCTGTTCAGATAAAACCGGCACCTTGACCCGCAACGAGATGACGGTGCGCAGCGTGGTCACCGCCAGCGGACGGGCCGACTTCACTGGCATCGGCTATGCTCCTGAAGGCCAAGCGCTCTGCAATGGCAAGCCACTCGAAGGCGACCTGCGCCACGAGGTGCGGCGTACTCTGCGCGCCGCCGACCTCGCCAACAACGCTAACTTGGTGCGCGAGGGCGATACTTGGACGATCCAAGGCGATCCGACCGAGGGCGCACTTTTGGTCGCCGCCCGCAAACTAGGCCTAACCGACCAAGAGCTAGAAGATCGCTTCCCGCGTGTGGGCGAGGTGCCCTTTAGTTCCGAACGCAAGATGATGACGACCGCCCATCAAGATCGGGAGAACAAAGACCAGGTGATGGTCTTCGCGAAAGGTGCGCCCGATGTGCTGCTGGCACGCTGTACCCACGAGCGGCGCGGCCAAAAGGCGGTTCCCCTGACCGACGAGCGGCGCGCAGAGATTATTCAGTGCGTCGATGAGCTGGCCCAAGAAGCCTTGCGCACCTTGGGTGTGGCCTATCGCACGGTGTTACGCGACCGCATAAGCGGCGAATTGAGCGAGGATCTTGAGGAGGAGTTTGTCTTTTTAGGTGTGCTCGGTCTGATCGATCCGCCGCGCGAGGAGGCCAAACAGGCCGTAGCCGAGGCCCAGCGGGCTGGCATCCGTCCAGTGATGATTACGGGCGACCATCCGACCACTGCGGCGGCCATCGCCACTGAGCTGGGGATTATCAAGCCCGGCGCACGCTGTGTGAGTGGCCCCGAGCTGCAAGCCAGCGACGACGCCCAACTGCGCGAGATCGTGAAGGAGGTTTCGGTCTTTGCGCGTGTAGCGCCCGAGCACAAGCTGCGAATCGTACGCGCCCTCAAAGAGAACGGCCAGATCGCTGCCATGACGGGCGATGGCGTCAACGATGCGCCCGCTTTGAAAGCCGCCGATATCGGTGTGGCGATGGGCATCACCGGCACCGATGTGAGCAAAGGCGCCGCCGATATGATCTTGACCGACGATAACTTCTCGTCGATCGTCGCCGCCGTTGAAGAAGGCCGCTCGATCTTCGCCAATATTCAGAAGTTTCTGCGTTATCTGCTCTCCTCCAATATCGGCGAGGTCTTGGTGATGTTTTTGGGTGTGCTGTTCGCTGGTCTGCTCGGCTTAGAGGGCGAAGCTGGCGCGCTAGTGGTAGCTCCTTTGTTGGCGACCCAGATCTTGTGGATCAATCTGCTGACCGATGCTGGCCCCGCTTTGGCTTTGGGCGTCGAACCTGCCGATCACGACATTATGAAGCGCCCGCCGCGCGACCCCAAGAGCGGCGTGATCACCAACCCGATGTGGGTCGATATCTTTATATCGGGTGTGATTATGGCCTTGGTGACCTTGGCCGTGATGGACTGGGCCATGCCGGGCGGTTTGATTCACAATCCTAACGGCAATTTGGTCTATGGTCAGACCATGGCCTTTACAACTTTGGTCTGTCTTCAGCTTTTTAATGCTATAAACTGTCGCTTCTTTGAAAAGACTTCATTTAGTCACTTTATGGATAACCATTGGCTCTGGGGCGCGATCGGCCTCTCGTTTGTGCTGCAGGTCGCCGTGGTCTATCTGCCCTTCCTGCAAGAGCCTTTCGGCACGACGGCTTTGTCCTTAAGCGACTGGCTGATTTGTGTCGGGGCGGGCAGCATCATTCTGTGGATCGGAGAGCTGGAAAAGCTGGTTACTGGCGGTCGACGCCACGCTCATCAGAGCCAGGCCTAGCGAGTGAGGTTGTTCTCGGAGGGAGCGATTGCGTGCCAGACGCGCGATCGCTCTCAACGGGTTTTGAGGCTTGAAAGCGCAGTGGGGATCAGTTCGAGCTGCGGGCCGCCGATCGAGTGACGTCCCTTGGTGGGAGGGATGTTGGTAGCCGAAGGCGGACGCGCTAGGGATCAAATGGAGGGTCGCGACCTCGCCGCCAAAGCTGTGTGTTGCATGTGCTCAATTGAGGGGAGAACAAAGTTCGTACCCGAAGTTGATTGAAAAGGTACGAACTTGCTCGATCTATGTTCTAAACTCAGGGATCACCACTGAACCATTTGGCTGGGAACGACCTGAATCAGCGATTCGCAGCTGCTAAGGCGTAAAAATTGCGCATTGTACTTGTTGCGAAGCTTGCGCCCCTCTTCGGCCGATTCGCTATGGGTCGTGTGGGCATCGGCCACGATCGTCATATGAAAGCCGAGGTCGCTCGCGCTGCGCACTGTGGCGTCGATACAGCAGTCGGTCGCATAACCGCAGATGACCAGTTGCTGAATATCGAGCTCGAGCAGAATCGGTAAAAGATTCGATTTTTCAAATGCGCTGTAGGACTGCTTGCTAACTCGGTGATCGCTTGGTGCCACAATAAGCTCAGGAATGAGTTGCCAACCCTGTGAGCCATAGCGTAGACGTTCATCATCCTCTGCATCGTGCTGGATAAGTATGACGGGAATATCCTTAGCCCGAGCGCTGCTTGAAAGCTGATTGATACGCCGAATCACCAATGCTGCATCAACTGGACTAGGCTCAACCCCAAAAAAGATCGTCTGCATATCGATGATTAATAGGGCGGATCGCATTGCTGGCTCCTTGGTGAAGATCTGTGTTGCCCCAAACTCGAATGCTAGTTGCCAATAATTGAACCTATTTTTGAGTGGATAGGTTACGCCCCGATCTTGTGACAGGGCGAGCTTCAGCTTTGCATCTGGCGGAGTGGGCTTGTTCCTCCCATTCGGTCCTTGGCGCGTCCGCCTTCGGCTATCAACGTCCCGCCCAATAAAGAGGGCTGCTAGCTGCGCGTGCTATGAGGCTGCATCCGTTTACAGACTTGCGCTCTTGTAATGCAAAAACGAGCAAAGAGTTGTGAGAAATTTCGCGTTACAACGCGAAATTTCTCACACAAAAATGATCAAGTTCCACTCTGCCGAAGGCCAAAGAGAACCTAAACAACCGGATTTGCTATGAGGCCGCATCCCAAACATTTCAAGTGCAGAAAGCCGAAAGGCTCCGATCTCTCGACTGAGAGATCGGAGCCTTTCGTACAAACGAGACTACTCGGCCAGCAGTTGGCGCAGCACGTAGGGCAGAATGCCGCCGTGGTTGTAGTAGTCAACCTCGATCGGGGTGTCGATGCGCACCTTGACGGTCACTTCGTCGACGCTGCCATCCTTGCGCTGAATGCGCAGGGTCGCGTTCATCTGAGGAGTGATGCCGTTTTCAAGGCCGAGGATATCGATCACTTCGCTGCCATCGAGCTTGAGCGATTGAGCCGAGTCGTTGCCCAGGAACTGGCAGGGCAGCACGCCCATACCGACCAAGTTCGAGCGGTGAATGCGCTCGAAGCTCTGGGCGATCACAGCACGTACACCCAGCAGGTTGGTGCCCTTAGCGGCCCAGTCGCGCGAGCTACCGGTACCGTATTCTTGGCCTGCGAAGACGACTAGCGGGGTGCCTTCGGCCTTGTAGCGCATAGCAGCATCGTAGATGCTCATCTGCTCGCCAGAAGGCTGGTGCACCGTCACGCCACCTTCGACACCCGGAACCATCAGGTTCTTGATGCGAACGTTGGCGAAGGTACCGCGTACCATCACGCGGTCGTTACCACGGCGTGCACCGTAGCTGTTGAAGTCTTTGGGGGTGACGCCCTGCTCTTGCAGGTAGCGACCAGCGGGCGAGTTGGCCTTGATAGCGCCAGCCGGGCTGATGTGGTCGGTGGTCACCGAGTCGCCGAAGATCGCCAAGGGGCGAGCGGCCTTGATCGGCTCTTGACCCTTGGGAGTCATCTCGAAGCCCTCGAAGTAGGGTGGCTCTTGGATGTAGGTCGAATCGGGATCCCAAGCGTAGACCTGACCAGTGGTGGTCGGGATCTCGGCCCAGAGCGGGTTCTGATCGGCGAAATCTTTGTAGAGGCGGCGATAGACGGCCGGGTCGGTAGCGGCCTTAAGGGCCTCGCCGATCTCTTCGGGGGTCGGCCAAATGTCCTTGAGATAGACATCGTTGCCGTCTTTGTCCTTGCCGATCGGCTCCTTGGTCATGTCGATGTTAACGCGGCCAGCCAAGGCGAAGGCTACAACCAGCGGCGGGCTCATCAAGAAGTTGGCCTTAACGCTTTGGTGTACGCGAGCCTCGAAGTTGCGGTTACCGCTCAAAACGCTGGCCACAACCAAGTCGTTCTGAATGATGGCCTCTTCCAAGTGCGGCTCCAGCGGACCGCTGTTACCGATACAAGTGGTACAGCCATAACCTACGGTCTGGAAGCCGAGCTTGTCAAGGTAATCCTGCAGGCCAGTCTTGCTGAGATAGTCGGTTACAACTCGCGAACCGGGGGCCAAGCTGGTCTTGACGGTCGGAGGAACGCTCAGACCGCGCTCGACAGCCTTCTTAGCGACCAGACCAGCGCCCAGCATAACGCTCGGGTTTGAGGTGTTGGTACACGAGGTGATGGCTGCGATCACAACATCACCGTGGCCCAGTTCAACGGGCTGCTTGAGCAGCTCTTCCGAAGGCAACGAGGTGATGTTATCAGGGGTCGGGCGGTTCTGAACCATCTCGACTTCGGTCAAGGTCGCGGTATTCTGATCGTTGGTCAAGCCGCCGTTCTCAGCCGCCGGCACTGTTGCGACATTCTGATCGCCACCGCTGTGGAGCGGCAACAGGTCGATCACGGGCTGGAAGTTGTCGACGCGCACGCGGCGGGTGTTCAGCTCTTCGATCGACTTGTTGTAGCCGTTGTTGCTGACCGGCGATGCCATCAGCTCTTCGAAGCGGCTCTTGACATCGGTCAGATTGATGCGGTCTTGCGGGCGCTTGGGACCAGCCACGCTCGGTACTACGGTGCTGAGATCAAGCTCGAGCAACTGGCTATATTCGATCTCGCCAGCCTTGGGCATGCCGAACAGGCCCTGAGCCTTGTAGTAGTTGCGGTAGGTTTCGACCAGTTCTTCGGAGCGGCCCGTCGCCAAGAGGTAGCGGCAGGATTCTTCATCGACCGGGAAGAAGCCCATGGTGGCGCCGTACTCGGGAGCCATGTTACCGATGGTAGCGCGGTCGGTCAGCGACAAGCTGGCGGCGCCTTCGCCGTGGAACTCGACGAACTTGCCGACCACCTTGGCTTGGCGCAGCATCTCGGTGATGCGCAGCACCAAGTCGGTCGCGGTCACGCCCGGGCGCAGCGATCCGGTCAGGTGTACACCCACTACATCGGGGGTCAGGAAGTAGAGCGGCTGGCCCAACATACCGGCCTCGGCCTCGATACCACCCACACCCCAGCCAACGATACCGATACCGTTGATCATAGTGGTGTGCGAGTCGGTACCAACCAAGGTGTCGGGGTAATAGACGCCCTCTTTCTCGAGTACGCCGCGAGCGAGGTATTCGAGGTTGACCTGGTGCACGATACCGATGCCGGGAGGCACCACCGAGAAGCCATTAAAGGCTTGGGTACCCCACTTCAAGAAGCGGTAGCGGGCTTGGTTGCGCTCGAACTCGATCGCCATATTGCGCTGGAGCGCGTCGCTGATCTCGCTGTAGTCTACCTGCACCGAGTGGTCGACCACCAAGTCGACCGGAACCAGCGGCTCGATCACGCCGGGATTCTTGCCCATGCGATGAGCGGTCGAACGCATGGCGGCCAAGTCGACCAGTAGCGGCACACCGGTGAAGTCTTGCAGAACGATACGAGCGACCACAAAAGGAATCTCAGCGGTGCGCTCAGCCTTGGGCTGCCAGTTGGCGAGGGTGCGTACATCGTTCTCGGTGATGCGCTTGCCATCGTAGTTGCGCAAAACCGATTCGAGTACGATACGAATGCTGACAGGAAGGCGAGAAATAGGGCCGACACCTGCACGTTCAAGTTGTGGCAGCGAATAGAACTGCCCCGTTTTACCGCCTGCTACGGTAAACGTTTGGAGTGTGTCGAACAGATTGTGATTTCCTGTTGACATAACTGTGTCCTTTGGACTAATGTTTTACAATCCTAACCGTAATTACGTGTACATTGACGTACTTGTGTTGCCCATAAGTGTACCATATGCTGCACTCCAAGGCGTTTTAGTGCGCTGGGCAGTTCTGTCACCTCTTTAAACAACAGCTTTGAAATGTACGTCGTGGGGTAGAGCGATGATAAACCGATAGCGGCTCAGTGGATCGAATACTCGACCCATGATCAGCGATCACTCTAACAGTCTTTACATAATCGTCTCGTTTAGTGCGAAACGAATAGTATCTTCCTCTTTAGTATAACCGAAATTGTAGTAAGCGTTGTTTGCTTAGTAATCACTAAGGTCGTGATCAGCCTGATAATGCGCTTTTTGGATAGAAAAAGCCTATCTATCTAGTGATAACTTCGATAGATAGGCCTGTCTATTTGAAAAAGTAACTTATTAGGGCTCGATAAATCTAGGCTGGAATTGATCGATATTATCAAGCGTGAGCGGCTCTAGCGAGGCCACTATCTCCTCGATTTGCTTCTCTATCTCGTTGCGAGGCGTCAGATTGTCGAATATCACCAAGCCGAAGTTTTGACCTGTTGATTGATCTAGCAGGTCGACTTGTGTTAGCGATTCTCTGACCGTAGTGGTATAGGAAAACGAACCGACCTGTTTTATTTCAACATCAGCCTTGGGCTCGCTCCACGCTCTTGGAAGGGTTGTGAGAATGCTCAGACGTTGCTCATCTTCAATCAGCACACTGAATACATCCCCTTCTGCTTTCTCTTGGTAGAGCATACGCGCCCAGAGCGATTCGTCGATCAGAGTACGCGGCAGATAGATCGTTGTATTACTTCGCTCAAGTGCGCTACGTAGCGAGAGGCTTTTGGACTGTTGAGCATAGTCACCAAACACAATCCGAGGACTAAGTAGCTTGTCGTTGCGCTCACCCGTGATCGTGAATAGCTCAGGATCAGCCTGATCATTGAAGCTGAGGTGCTCGGCGCGCCAAGGAGAGATGATCGTGCTTCCAGCTTGACCGTCAAGCAAAACTTGGGCTTGCAGTAGGCTAAATGTTTGGTTATCGAGCGTCAGTAAAACTTGGGCGTGGTCGTAGTCCCAATCGGGATGGACTATTCCATGATGCAAAAAGTAGCGGCTTGTATAGGCGATGATGGTGACAGGACGCGAAAGAAAGCGGCTTGTACCAAGCGAATAGGCATGGTTTTCAAGCGCCTGTTTCAGAAAGAACTGTTCTAGCGCAGGCGTTTGGGAAAACTGTGCGATATAGGGATTAGGCTGCTGCATCAGAATCGGGCTGATTTGAGCGAGCAGTTCTGGCTTTAACTCGACCCCGAGTCTGCCTTGCAGACTGTTGATCTCTAAGCCGCCGTTGCCATCGCCCTTGACTGTATAGAACTCCCCGGGCTCTTGGTTTGCTTGTAATGTGAACGCAAAACGTTGTGGATTATCGAAGTCGTACCAGCGCTCGATCTGCCAGGTATTGTTCTCGATCGTAATGTTATAGCGTTCGTGCAATAGCCCTTGATCAATCACAGGTGTTTCAAAACGGCGTAACGAGGCCTCGATCATACTTCTTAGATCGATTGTTGGGGCGTTATTGCCAACTGGTCGCTCCGACTTGGCTTCGGAATGAGTCTCTGGCCAGACCAGCAATAAGCCGATCAGACCTCCGACGATCAGTACCACAACAAGGTTGAAGAGCAGGCCGCGCCCAAGCTGGCGTTTGGCGATCGGTTCCTGCTTGGCCCGCTCGATCTGTGCGAGCAGATCAGGCGGCATGGCATCGTCGAAGATCGCAGTTAGCACCTTGCTGAGCTGTTCGTCATTGGCGATCAGCGCATGGCGCAGACTGCGGGCATGCGCGCTGTTGAGCAGCTCGGCGCGTTGGGCCATCTGCTCGGTCTCGCCGAGCTCGTTTAAGATAAAACGCGCCAGGCGCTCCAATTGGCTGCGCTCGTTCTCGCTGGAAACAAGACCGCTCGCTAGCGCCAGATCGACCCGCAGCGTGTGAAACTCATCGAGCGTTACGCCAAGCACGCGCCTGATCTCGTTAGCCTGCATGCCCCACAGGCTGTAGAGAGCCAGCATAAAGCGGGCCTGTGGGCTGGCCTTGCGCAGCACTTTGAACATACTTTCAAGCTGTTGATTGGCCTGCTTGTTAGGCTGGGATTGAGCAGGCTTGCGGAGCTTCCACGTGTTGCGATCGAGCTTTGCGAGCTGGGCGAAGAGCTGAACCAGAACGGCAGTTTCTAGATCGTGCGAAGCGAAGTTCGTCTGGCTAAAGAGCCGAATGCTTGTTGTTTGTGCGAACCTATGATTACCTGTAGCTGTCAGCGCTAAACGATAGATGCGCTGTACCAGCAGAGGGGAAATTGTATTCAATGAAACCTTAGTCTCCCTATAGATCTATCAGAACGATTTCAAATCAATCTCTATATTTTTCTTTCAAGAAACATCCTACCATGGAAGCGTATAAAAATGGGAATCCAGATCGTTATGTTTCGGCTCTCCGCCTCAACGACTACGATTGTGCGCTTATTACTGCAACTTCCTCGCTTCTTATCATGGCGAAAATATGCCTAAACTGTTGTTATTCAGCTTGTGCTTGTTGATACGTGAACTAGCTCGCTCAAAACAGTTTGTTGCATCGCAGGCGGAAAGATCCTTAGCTTGCATGCGGTCTTAGGCGCGTCCGCCTCCGGCTATCAAGTCGTCTCGTCTCCCATGCGGCTAGTATTTCGCAGCTCTCGCTGCGACCTGCTCGCTGCAAGCAGCCAGCAGGATACAACGCTGCATTGCGCAGCCAAAGCCCTCTCATGCAAGCCTAGTGCTTAGGAAGCCTCTCTAGAACATCGCGAATGAGCGGGAACGCATACGCCCTTCTCCCGCCTTGCGGGAGCTTTACATTAGCCACAAATCGACATACGGTTAGCGTTATCTGCCCTCACCCCCCGGCCCCCTCGCCCGCACTGCGCGCGAGGGGCTGAATGGTGATGTTGTATGCGATTTCGCTACGCGAAACTCCCGCGATGGTATGCGAACGATCGCCTGTTGCTGCCGACACGACTGTTGGCTAATGCATAGCCTTGCGGGAGAAGGCTTGGGGATGAGGGCCGCTAGCAGTTCTGGTAGCCGTAGGCGGACGCGCTAGGGAACGAATGGAAGATTGAGACCTCGCCGCTAAAGCGATAAACGAACGGATACGATGAAAGGTTGGCGATGTTTGTGTATAGCTCATACCAAATCCGTTTAAAGCCGTGCATGCTCTTCGCTCAGAAAAACGAAAAGCCGGAAAAGATCTAGTCACGTTGTGCTCTGCCGAAGGCCAAAGAGAACCTAATCAACCGGATTTGGTATCAGAAACAGGCTGCTTCAGAGCTGAATGATCGTCTTACAAGTGAACGTATGGTCTATTGTAGTTTTGAACGCTAATCATGGTAGATGCGCCCATTCTGTAGAGGAGCGGAGATATTCAAAATTGATAATGCTTACATGGTCGAAAGTTACAAAGAGATAGGATGTACGTTTATGATATTTCTAAGTTGATACTCAGCTATTTCTATTTGATCGGTAGCCTAAAAAGGCATTTAAATTTGGTGAAAATTCGCCCAGATTCCTGTTTTATAGATCGAAAGATTGTGCTTTTTGAAACTAAGTGGAGCGTGGACGATTTGTGTAGTTATAATAATTGGGTGAAATCCCCATATCTAGGCCAAAAATTCGGCCAGAAGTGTCACAACAAGTTCTGAGTGATGTGGTAAAATAGATTGCAACAGGTATGAACTGATGTTGGCGGCATTCAGTGATGTCATTCCTGTAGACTGTGATTGATGAGGACGGATAAGGCCACATGGACGATACAATATTTCGGTCTTTTCCGGCGCTGTGCAGAAGGCAGACAGTTTAAAAATAAAAAGCGCTTTTGAGAAAGAAACGAGCAGAATCGCTGCTCGCACGGTTCTTCTCTCAACGACAAGCATCTCTTCGTTCGCTTGCCACTAGCGCTTCGTGTTCGCTGCTGCTGGCTCCGAAGCATTCCGCATTATTGTATCGCTTGTGTCCTCCACAAGGAGCATAGCACATACACAATGGCAAATGACAACAGCCGACCCGATGTGGCGGTATTCATCGACTTCGAAAACATCTATGTGAGCGTCCGTGATAAGCTGGATGCCAACCCCAATTTCGAGTCGATAATGGACCGCTGTTCGGAATTGGGACGGGTAGTTATCTCCCGCGCCTATGCCGACTGGTATCGCTACCCCCGCGTCACCAGTGCGCTGTACGCCAATGGCGTTGAGCCCATGTATGTTCCGACCTACTACTACGATAAAGATATGGGACGGACGGGCCGCGCAATTAAAAATAGCGCCGATATGAATATGTGTATCGACGCAATGAAGACGCTTTTTACTAACACCAACATCGCCAAGTTTGTGTTGGTAACTGGCGACCGTGATTTCATCCCTCTGGTGAATATGATTCGCCAACAGGGTAAAGACGTAATTATTATTGGTATTGGTGGTGCTGCATCAACCCATTTGGCACAGAGCGCCGATGAGTTCATCTTCTATGAACAGTTGATCGGCCAAACGAGCGCAGCATCCATGCGCGAGGCATCGCGTGAGCGCGATCGCCAGCGCGCTCTGGAACGTAACCGTATCAGCGAAGAGATCGAGCTTGAGATCGAAGGCGAGCCGATCGAAGTCGACGAACCGATCGCTATTCCCGAAGTGCCCGTCGAACTCGATCCCTACGATACCTTAGTTGAAGCCGTTCATCTTGCTCGAAAACGCGGTTATGTTTGTACGCTTGGCTCATTAAAACTCGTTATGAAAGAGCTGATGGGTGGCGAGTTTAAAGAGAGCCGTTACAAAGACTTGAGCGGTCGCCCGCTGGCAAAATTCAAAGATTTTGTACTCGATGCTGAACGTCGTGGAAAGGTTCAGATCTTTACCAGCGGAACCATTAACGAAGTCTTTTTGCCGGGAGAAGATCCCTACAAATTGTCGCAATTTGCGGGTGATCTGAAGGAAGAGCCGGCCGAGTTGAAGGTTGAGACGCCTGCAACCAGCAACGGCAGGGTTGCTGCTCGTGCGGGTGCTTCACCCAGCGACGCGGTCTTAGCTCCCCCAACAGGCCGCTCGCGCCGCCGCCGCCGTTCGCGCGGTAGTCGCCAGATCGGTCAGCCCGCACCGGCTCCTGAGCTGGTCGCTAGCGAAGGGCAAGAGGAGCTTTCGGCGCTCGCATCTGACGATGTCTTTACATCTGAGCCCGAGACAACAGAAGTATCGGTCGATCGCAGCCGCGACGATGACGAACTGTTGCTGTTGCCGAGCGATGATGATGTAGCCTTGGAAGATGTACCCGATCTGGATCGGCTTGAGCCGCTGGAAGACCTCGACGAGGTCGAACTAGTGCCGGGCGACGATGCGATCTTCGAGCAGGAAGCTGAGGATCTGGAGAAGCTCGATGTGATGATCGATCCTCCGATTACGCCGAGCTATCGAAGCACATCGTTGACCTTCGACGAAGCCCAGCTTCTGGCCGAATCGGAGCAGACCGAAGCGACCGCAGCGGCTTTAGTCGCCGAGATCGTTGATGCCCAAACCGCACTCAACGAGCCATCGGGTATCTCGATCCCGAGCGATACCGAGTTCGAGCCGCCAATTTTAGACGACTTGGCTATCAAGGAGGCGCTCGCTACAGGCCCGCTTGGATCTGAGGATGAGGAAGCTGCAGAGGCCGAGACGGCTGACGTCGCTTCGGAAGAGCCCAGCCAAGAGTCTGACGCTCCGCAGGCCGAAGAGGTAGCAGCCGATCAGGCTGAAACCAGCAACGAGCAAGCGTCTAGCGACGAGACCGTAGCTTCTCAGCCTGAAGAGGAAGAGGCGCCTGCAGAGGTCGCAGCGAGCAACGAGCAGCCTGCTGGCGAGCCAGCTGTTGCTGAACAGCCGGAAGCAGCTCAAGAAACAGTCGCTCAGTTGCCGATTACCGAGCAGATCACCTTCTCGGATGAAGAGTGGGAGATCTTCCGAACGATGATGGCGGGCTTTACCAAGCCGGTCTCGTTCGCCCAGATCTTCGATTCGCTACGCGCTCTGCGCCAGGCTCAAAAGCTGACGCGCACCAACGAGCAACTGCGCACGCTGGCTAAGCAGGCCATCAACAGTGGTATGCTCGAGCGTAGCGGACGCGGAACTCGTATCTATTATCGCTTGCCGCAGCCCGAAGAATCAGAGTAATGCACAAACAGCGGCTCAGCCATCTGCTCATCACGATGATGGGCCGCTGTTTCGACCACTATCCTATGACGATTGTAAAAATTTGTGGGCTACGTACTGCCGAGCATGCTCTCGCTGCCGCCACAGCGGGAGCCGAATTGCTCGGCCTTATGTTTGCCGAGAGCAAACGTCGTATCACTGTCGCCGACGCTGCTGCGATTGTGAAGACGGTTCGTAATCACCCGCTTCCCAAACAGCCTTCGTTTGTTGGAATCTTTGTCAATACGCCAGCTCAAGAGCTCGATGCAATCGCCCGTGAGGTTGGGCTTGATCTAGTGCAATTGAGCGGCGATGAGACGATTGACGATGCTCGCCAAGTTCAAACCCCTTGGATCAAGGTTATTCGTCTCGATGATTCGGACTATACACGAAGCTGGTTGGAATATCCCACCGAGCATCCGCTTCTGGTCGATGCCCATGTTGCAGGTATGTATGGTGGTTCAGGGAAGCTTGCGGATTGGGATCAAGCGGCCAGCGTTGCGGCCCGTCGCCCGCTGATTTTGGCTGGTGGTTTAACGCCCGATAATATCGCCGCTGCTATCAAGAAAGTGCGCCCGTGGGGCGTTGATGTAAGCAGCGGTGTTGAGAGCAATGGCGTTAAGGATATCGCCAAGATACAAGCCTTTGTTGCCGCCGCTCGTAGCGTTTCGTTGTAGGTATAGCGGTTGGAGCATTGTGACCAAGCGCCGATCAGAGCTTGGAATTGCTAAGAACCACCCGTTGTTTCGTTGTCATAAAGCGACGGGATATGGTAAGATGGATTGAATATGCTGACGAGTTCTGCTCGTCATTATAGTAGTAGGAGGATGCATGAAGAATGTAAGTCGAATTCTCGGCATTGCTGCATTGCTTGCAGTTGCTGTGTTGGTAGTACGCGCCATCCGTCAGTATCGTGAAGACAGCGTGTTCGATCTCGCTCCGGCTACCTCGAGCGCTGGCCTAGGCGGCGGCTCCAAGCGTGGCATCAGCCCCGAACTGTTAGAAATTTTGGCTGATCCGGCAGACAAGGGTCCGGTTGAACTGATGACCGACGACAGCGGCAAGGAATGGCTTGTCAATCGTCGCAACGGCTACCGCTACCCGATCGAAGACGGCATTCCGATCATGCTGATTGAAGAGGGCGAGAAGAACAAGGACGAGAGCCTGATCACCGGCTAATCCTCCACCTCTTCCTTATACAGACGAAACCCACACTGCCTAGAGCGGTGTGGGTTTTTTATCAAATATTTGTCGTGTACAATAGCGTGTAAATCTGCGAAGCTCTCATAAATCCAAGAGAGGTACAGCATGCTGGCACGTATTCGGTCTAGTCCTGATCTGGCTCCGCTGCTTGGTCTATTGTTGCTCGCTCTGCTTTTACGCCTCTACACCATCGCTGATCGCAGCATTTGGCTAGACGAGGCCTTCAGCATTTGGATGGCCTCTCAACCGCTTTCTAGCTCGCTGCGCGACCTGATTGCGCTTGATCAACACCCGCCTTTGTATTACACCCTTTTGCATGGCTGGACGCGCTTGTTTGGAACAAGCGAAGCGAGCGTGCGTGGCATGTCGGCGCTCTTTAGTGCGTTAACAACGCCTGTCATGTTTCTGATCGGCAAAACGCTGGGCGGAACGCGGCTTGGCTGGATCTGCGCTCTGCTCTTTGTGTTTGCGCCGATTCACGTTGTTTATGCCCAAGATGCACGCATGTACCCCTTGTTGACCTTCAATGCGGCCTGCGCGATACTGTGTGCCATTGCCCTGCTGCGTGACCCAGCGGCAGCCAGCGAGCCGCTAAGCCTACGAGGCGCTTGGAACAGCACACGACGTTGGTGGCTCGGCCTGATCATTTTTAGCACACTGCTGCCCCTGAGCCACAATACGGCGATTTTGTACTACCTGGTGATGGGCCTGTTTGTGCTGCTGGCCTTTGCGCTGCCAAAGCTCTGGAAGAAGTCGAGCGAAGCCGATTATAGCTTGCGCAACTGGACACTGGCAGGCTTGGCTTCGCTGCTGTTGTGGCTGCCTTGGTTGCCCGGCTTTCTCTGGCAGAGCTACCGTGTCGATCAGGAATTTTGGATTACCAAGCCCACCCTAGGCACGATACTGCAACATTGGTCCAATCTGATTAACGCTTATAGAGTGGCTGATATCGTCTTGTTACTTGTGACAACGATGTTTGTAGCGATGCTACTGGTTGCAGCTTGGTATCTGCGCACTCAGCCGCGCATTTTGCTTTTGTTGCTCATGTTGCTGGTTTTGCCCTTTGTTGGCGAGCTGCTGGTTAGTTTGCGCCGCCCGATCTTTCACACCCGCACCTTGATCTGGACCTCGCTGCCGCTGCTGATTTTGGTGGCGCTTGGCATATGGGCGCTGCCTAAGCGATGGTTGGCCTCTGCGCTTCTGATTGTAGTGCTGCTCAGCTATTCGGGTTCTTTGATGCACTACTACCGCACAGGCGATCGTGAGGGCTGGCGCGACGCAGCCGAGTGGGTGGCCGCTTCGGCTCGTCCCAACGATCTGATCCTCTTCAATGCAGGCTGGGTACAGATCCCTTTCGAATACTACTATCAGCGCGTTGGGCCGCCGGCTGAGCTGCGCGGCGTGCCCGCCGATATGTTCGAGCGTGGCATATTGGAACCGATTATGGATTACAGCGATCTGCCGCGTTTGGAGGCCCTGACAAGAGGACGCGAACGGCTTTGGCTGGTCTATAGCCATAATTGGTACACCGATCCTCGCAATTTGATACCCGAATACCTCAAAGGTTCGTTTAGCATCAGCGAACGTAAACACTTCGAAGGCGTGCAGGTATTTCTCTATACAGCGCGTTAAACAAAAGGCTCGATCGGAAGAAATAGGCGGGCTTTGTAGCATGTAGGGATTTTGAACAGTTTGGGGTCTAACGAGCACCAGCTCCCTGCTCCCGCTTGCTATGCATTACCCAAAAGTCGTGTCGGCAGCAACAGGCGATCGTTCGCATAGCATCGCGGGAGTATCCTTGAGAGCACAGAACTCAGAGAGCTTGTATGCGATTTCGCTACGCGAAATCGCATACAAGCTCATCATTCACCCCCTCGCCCGCAGTGCGGGAGAGGGGGCCGGGGGGTGAGGGCAGGTTAGCCCCTTTGATAGCCGGAGGCGGACGCGCTAGGGAACGAATGGAGGGGCGAGACCTTTCCGCCAACGCGCTGCAAAAAAACGATCTGGCACCAGAGTGCAAGATCGCTTACGGCCTGTTAGGCGCTTGTGGATATAAGAGCACGAGGCATTCGACTAAGCGCTGGATTGTTGTGAGCGATGTGTGTACACCGCTCACAACTTGTGTCTCGTTTGTGTTGCGAAGCTAGAGCGTCACTTCGCCCTTGGCCCAACCGGCCCGGCCGCCTTTAGCGACGAACTTCACGCTGCTGCCAGCCGGAGCCTCGACGATCCACTCGAGCTTTTTCTGGTGGTCGTTGGGGAACATGCCGCCCCAGAGCGCGCGTTTGTTGGCGCGACCGCCCAAGTGACCGATCTCGCTCTTCTGCTGACCCGAGAGCAGTTTGGCGCCTTCGGGCAGCTCCAGCTCGACTTCGATCGGCTGGGCGACCTTGCGCTTGAGAGCGACTTCGCTGCCGTAGGTCGGCAGATAACCGCTGTTGACCAGCAGGGCACGCAGGCGGTAGATACCTTCGCCGAGCTGTTCGGCGCTCCATTCGCGCAGCTCTAAGCGGGGAGTCATACGGGCGTGAGCCAGCACAAACTCGGTGTTGGGCTTGAGAGTCTGCTCAAGGAACTTGCCGGGTGGGTTGCGGAAGGTGATCGCATCGACGAAGCCACCGATCTCGACGCGGCCTAACTGAGGGTGGTCGAAAGGTGTCCAATCGAGGAAGCCTTTGCCATCGGTGTTTTCATCGATCCAGCGCAGAATCTTCAGATCGTCCTCTTCGGGGTGGTTGCGCAACCAACCGATAAAGTCGCGATTCTTGATGCCCGCTTCGCCGATGATATCCCACAGCTCGACCGTAAAGGCGTAGATACCTTGGGCCTCATAAGCCCACTCATCGAAGGCACCGTGAGTGACCTCTTTGGGGTGGTAGCGGAAGTCGTGGTAGATCGAGATGGTGGGGTAGCCGGTGATGGCCGTGCCTCGCTCGCCCATCTCTTTGTACACAACTAAGTCGTTGTATTCCAGCTCGTCGTCGGGTCGGGTGCTCGACGGGCGCAGAATCACGCCGCTGTAGGTGTGATAGGTGATCGCGCAGCTGATATTGGGGTGAGCGATGATAAACTCGGTGATCGCCCGAGTCTCTGGCTCGCTGAGCGGGTACGGGCCAGCGCCAGCCTGCTCGTCCTCGGGCTTCCAACCGAAGCCAAAGTTGCGGTTAAAGTCGAGGCCGCGCGGCGAGGGAGCGATCTTGATTTCGTAGCCGTCGTAGTTGCGGATCAAACCTTCGCGGTAGACGCGGTAGTATTGGCCGCCCTCTTCGTCGGGATCGCGCGGGCGCATCAGGCGCGGGTCTTTCTCGCTGACCTTCCAGTTGCCGTCGGGATCAGGAATACGCATATCGGCGATAATGCCGTTGCCATCGATATCGGCGAGGTAGAGCCCATCTTTCTCGTCGGCGTAGGGGTAGAGGCGCGTGCCGCTGCGAATGTTCACAGGCGAGGTCAGCGTCCACTCCATACCGTCGGGATTGATACAAGGCACGATATAGAAGGTGCGCGTGTCGACCAAACGCTTGACACTTTCATCGGTGGCGTAGCTGGTCAGCAGGCGCTGAATGGCGTGCAACGAACCCATGCAGCCGCTGTGTTCGCTGGCGTGCAGGTTGCCGTCGAGCCAGTAGCCGGGCTTTTCGATCGGGGCGCCGGTCGCGCTATTGGTGATTGTCATGCACCAAATATCGCGTCCTTCGTAGCTTTTGCCGATCGATTCGAGGCTTGCGAGTTGCGGATACTCTTGAACGAAGGCGTGGAGCGCTTCGGTCAATTCGGCATAGCGATAGTAACGTGAAAAATCGATTGTTGGCATGGTGAAAAACCTTTCCACTCGGTGGGCCATCAATTATACCCGAAGAAAGCAGGATGCCTAACACACCCTGCGCGCCTCGATTTAGGCGTTGTTCCCCGTTCTGCTGTGCGGCAGGGCGAAACCTGACGAGTTTTTGCATAGGCGGCGATGCTGCTCGCTGCCATGCGGTCCTTGGCGCGTCCGCCTCCGGCTATCAACATTTCGCCCTCCCATACGGCGAGGGATGCCGCGCCATCGCGCGGCATCCCTCAGTTCTCAGCGATGCTCGCCGCTCTTCGTCGCAGCTTTGGCGCTTCGATCGGCTCGAAGGCGAGAGACGCCTAACGGAACTCGTATGCTAGAGCGTGATTTCGCCGCTAGCGTTGCCCGCTCGATAGCCTTTGGCATGCAGGGCAATCTTGCTGCCCGCCGGAGCTTGCACGATCCATTCAAGCTTCTTCTGCTGATCGTTGGGGAACATTCCACCCCAGAGCGCTTGTTTGTTGGCGCGCCCTTCGAGGTGGCCTAACTCTGTGACACGTGTGCCTGCCAGCAGAGTCGCACCTTCGGGCAGCTCTAAGCTGACCTCGATCGGCGGGGCGGCCTTGCGCTCAAGTGCACGTTTGCTGCCATAGGTCGGCAGATAGCCGCTGTTGGCCAGCAGGGCGCGCAGGCGGTAGATGCCTTCGCCGATCTGCTCGGCGCTCCATTCGCGCAGCTCCAAGCGGGGAGTCATGCGGGCGTGGGCCAGCACAAACTCGGTGTTGGGCTTGAGAGTCTGCTCGAGGAACTTGCCGGGCGGGTTGTTGAAGGTATAGCGTTCGGCGATGCCTCCAAGCTCGACGCGGCCGAGCTGAGGGTGATCGAAGGGATACCAATCGACCACTCCTTCGCCATCGGTGTTCTCGTCGATCCAGCGCAAGATCTTCAGATCATCTTCCTCGGGGTGCTTGCGGATCCAACCGATGAAGTCGCGATCTTTGATGCCCGCTTCGCCGACAATGTCCCACAATTCGACGGTGAACATAAACAGGCCAAGCTGATCGAAGGCCCAGTCGTCGAAGGGGCCGTGCATGACCTGTCGGGGGTGGTAGCGGAAGCCGTGATAGACCGAAGTATGTGGATAGCCCGTGATAGCTTTGCCGCGCTCGCCCATCTCTTTGTAGATCGTCAGATCTTCGTAGGGGAAGCTATCGTCGGGCACATTGCTGGGCGGTCGCAGAATCACGCCGCTGTAGGTGTGATAGGTGATGCCACAGCTGATATTGGGGTGCTTGATGATAAAGTCGACTACGGCGCGGGTTTCGTTTTCGCTCAACGGGTACGGACCAGAGCCAGATTCTTCGCTTTCGGGCACCCAAGCGTAGGGGAAGTTACGGTTGAAGTCCATACCTTGGGCTGGCGGCGCGATCTTGATCTCGTAGCCGTCGTAGTTGCGAATAAAGCCCTCTTTGTAGATTCGATAGTATTGACCGCCCTCTTCATCGGGGTCGCGCGGGCGCATCAGGCGCGGATCTTTCTCGCTGACCTTCCAATCGCCATCGGGATCGGGGATGCGCATATCGAGAATCCGGCCGTCGCCGTCGACATCGGCGGGGTAGAGGCCATCTTTCTCTTCGGCGTAGGGATAGGGCCGCGTGCTGCTGCGCAGATAGAGCGGCGTGCTGAGGGCTTGTTCCATGCCATCGGGGTTGATGCAGGGAACGATATAGAAAGTGCGCGTATCGACCAAACGCTTGACACTCTGATCGGAAGCGTAGTCGCTTAGCAGGCGGTTGATTGCGTGCAACGCGCCCATACAGCCTGTGACTTCGGTGGCGTGCAGGTTGCCATCGAGCCAGTAGGCCGGTTTCTGATCGTCGGAGCCGGTCGCGCTGTTGGTGATAATCATACACCAGATGTCGCGTCCTTCGTAGCTCTTGCCGATCGATTCAAGGCGAGCGAGGGTCGGGTACTCCTCTACAAAGCCTTTGAGTGCATCGGTTAGTTCAGCGTAACGGTAGTATCGAGAGAAGTCAATGGTGGGCATGCTCAATTACACCTCAATTTTTTGCCATTTTCCGGACTTAAAGCGCCATGCAGCTAGTATACCCTGAATTGTGAAATCCAAACTCATCGCAAACCAGATTCCTGGTAGACCGTAGCCCAACCATCCCACCATGAGCATAGTGACGGGTAGACGCACGCCCCACGTGCTGATCAGCTTGATGTAGAGCGGCCAACGGGTATCGCCAGCGCCGCGCAGTGCGCCTGAAAAGATCATATTGAGGGCGAAGGCCAACTGAATAATGCCCGCCACTTGGAGCGGGAAGTGCCCAGCGGCCACCACATTCATATCGAGCGTGAAGAGCCGCAAGAACCATCCCGGGAAGCTGACCAAGATCGCTCCTAGAACGATCATAATGACGCCACACTGCAAAAGCGCCTCTTCGGTGCTTTTTCGAGCATCTTCGGGGCGTTTAGCCCCCAACGATTGCCCCACCAAGGTGGTGACAGCCGTCGCATAGCCCATACCCGCCAAAAACGAGACCGATTGGATCGAAAAGGCCACATTGTGAGCGGCGTAGGCGGTGGTGCCTAGGTTGATCACAAATCGGGCGAAGATGATCATTGCGCCTTGAAAGACAAACTGCTCAATGGCAGCTGGAATGCCGATATTCATAATGCGCTTGATCATGCCGAAGTCGGCTTTCAGGCGGGGGTTAAGCTTTAAGCCAGCCATACCGCGCAGCAGCAGGATAATGATGACGATTCCGCCCAAAATACGGCCTGTGCTTGCGCCGATCGCTGCACCAACGATACCCATGGCTGGCAGGCCGAAACGCCCGTTGATCAGCAGCCAACAGATCAGAATATTGACCAAGTTGACGCCTAACATAATCCAGAGCGGGGTGCGCGTATCGCCAGCGCCACGTAAACAGGCTGTGCCGACGAACAGCAGCATCGCAGGGGCGAACGAGATCGAAGCGACATGCAAGAAGTCTACGCCGAGTTGGAGCAACTCTGGCGGGATATCAAGCAAGCGCAAAAATGGTCTTGCGAAGATCAAACCGCCGACCATAGAGAGCAATCCGAACACGATACCCAGCACGATCGACTGTTGCACAACTTGGTTCGCTTGCTCTCGATCACCTCCGCCGAAAGCGCGCGCGATCAGGGCCGTGCTGCCGATCGCCACCGACATAAAGATCGTCGAAACCAAGAAGATCATCTGGTTTGCAAGGCCAGTGACCGAGATCGCTTCTGCGCTGCCATAACCCAACAATTTGGCCGTCTCCATGCTGAGGTGGCCAACCAAATAAACATCTGCGAGACCCACAGCGGTGTTGAGAAGCTGTTCTCCGACTGCGGGCATCGCCAGTGAAAAGACGCGACGGCGTATTGTAGTCGTCGACGTTGCAAGTGCGTCCGTCGTTGCCATAAACCTTCTTTCCTTAACGTTGATTTCGCAGAGCAGTATAACACTTGACTGATCATCTATTGCTGGGGCAAGCGCTGTATTCTGCTTGTGAAAAAGATATACAACTCTTTCTGATGCGTAAAAGTGTTTTTATGCTCTGCAAAATAGTGCAAAAAGTGACAATTTTTGCGCAAAATCGGCCTATCGGAGGCAGGCTGCAAGCGCCCAGCTCGTGATCCCAAATCCATTTAAAGACTTGTGTTCTGGTCGCGCAGGAAGAACGAAACAGGGAAAAGAACGAGTTCCGCTCTGCCGAGGGCCAAATAAAGCCAAGTCTGCACGCTTGCTTGGCTTTTCAGAGGGCGCTTGGACGCAGGAAGGCGAGAAGCCGAATGCTTGGAAAGGATGTTGATAGCCGAAGGCGGACGCGCTAGAAGCCGAATGGAAGGTTAGGATCTCTCCGCCAAGCTGATTGAAGTGAACGAGTGGATTTGATAAAAGGCGTTTGAGGAGAAACGGGCCTCGTTTTAAAGAGAGTTGCTCAATTTCATGGTAATTTCTAACAGCCTATGTATAATAAGGTTCGAAGAATAGGCTTTATTAAAGGAGTCGACATGATAAAGGTTGGCATTTATGGTGCCTCTGGCTATATGGGCGGGGAGGCGCTTCGTGTATTGAACGAGCATCCTGAAGCAGAGATCGTTTGGGCGACCAGTCGCAGCACACAACCTCTCGAATCTTACCATCGCAACCTGATCGGTGCAGGCCTCAAACTGGTGCAGCCCGAGAATCTTGCTCCAGTCGATGTAGTTTTTTTCGCTACCCCAACTGGCTATGCCATGAGCCAAGCTCAAGAGCTGCTCGCTCAAGGCACCAAGCTGATCGACCTCGGTTCCGATTTCCGTCTGCGCGATCGCGCCGAATGGGAACGGCTCTATAAGCGCGAGCATGCCTGTTGGGATATCGCTCAAGAAGCGGTCTATGGAATCACCGAGCTGCATCGCGAAGAGATCGCCAAGGCGCGCGTGATTGCGAACCCAGGTTGTTACTCCTCTGCTGCCATTTTAGGCCTCGCTCCCTTGATCAAAGAGGGCTTGGTCGAGAGCGATAAGATCGTGGTCGATGGTCTTTCCGGCACGGCGGGCGTCGGTGCCGAGCTCGATGTTCCCAGCCACCACCCCGAGATCACGAACAACATCGTGCCCTACAACGTCGTCGATCATCGCCACACCTACGAGATGGAGCAGGAGCTGGGTGCGCTGACCAACGATCGCGTCTCGATCCACTTCACCTCGTCGTATGTGCCGATCTCGCGTGGTATTTTAGCGATCTGCCACTGCTTCCCCAAGCAGAATATCACCCGCACGACTTTGATCGAGCTCTATAACGAGTTTTACAAGAACGAGCAGTTCGTGAAGGTGTTCGACCTGCCCAAAGACCCCAACTCGAGCTGGAACTACGCACCCTATCCGTGGGTAGCTGCCGTCTCGGGCACCAACTACTGCCACATCGGCTTCGATGTCGACGAGAAGCGCGGGCGCGTGGTGGTCTTCAGCGTGCTCGATAGCGTCGGTAAGGGCGGCGCTCACGTTGGCGTGCAGAACATGAACCTGATGTTCGGTCTCGAGGAGTATCTCGGCCTGAACCGCTTCGGCTTGCATCCGTACTAAGCGCAAAGGGAGCCTGTATGTCTCGTCTCCAAGCTTGGCGTTACCTCGGCACCCGTCTGCTCTTCGAGCACCCGCACTGCCGGGTCTATGAAGACGATGTGGTGCTGCCTTCTGGCCTTCAGAGCGGCTGGCTTCGTATCGATGACGGCCGCGACTATGTCAAAGTGATCTGCATCGACCAGCAGGGCAAGATCTTGGTGGCGAGCCAATACAACCACCCGACGCGGCGGATACTGCACGAATTCCCGGGCGGTCAGCTTCACGCGGGCGAGAGCTTTGCCGATGCGGCCCGACGCGAGTTGCAAGAGGAGATGGGACTCTACGCTCACCAGTTGCAGGAGCTGGGCAGCTTCTTTCCCAACAACCGGCGCTCAAATATTCGCTGCGGGGTTTTTATCGCGCGTGACTTTGAAGAGCGCCCGACCGTGCTCGATGCCGAAGAGAACTTCGCTTTTGAATGGCTTAGCCCGAGCGAGATCGACCAGCATATCGCTAAAGGCGAGTTTGAAAACGGCGTGCTGCTAGCGATCTGGGCCATCTACCGCAGCCACTATCCCGCTTAGCAAGGTTTTAAACCTATACGAAAGAGAGGGCCATAAGCGCCCTCTCTTTTGATTCAATGATACGAAATCCGTTTGTATGGATCAGCATATGAGAGCGAATCCGCTCTTGAAGGGCCTCAATAGATTCTTCAAGTTGGGTGGCTGCGAGGGTTTCCTGCCAAAAAACTTGTTCTGAAGGCTGTTCTCCACAAGAAAATCTGCGCCAGGCCGGTTTGCTTGCTGCCATCAAGCTATCTAAATCATGCTCAGGATAAGTTCAGAAATAAGTGTTTGGATCAGTAGCCCATGGAGATCAAGCGTTAATACCCCGCCAAGGTCGAACATAATAATCTGGGGAGTGTGCATAGTTCACCTTCTTTAGCTTCAGAGGGGGGCTTTTGATAGAGCTACCACTACGTTTTCTTGCTATTTATATGTGCCGAAAGGCTGAAAAATGCTTGTTTGGGGCTAGGTAACAAAATGATAGGGCACACCTTCAAAGGCGTGCCCCGGAGTAAGAGGAAACGTTGCTTGTTAGCTTAGCGAGTATTTAGCGTCGTACAAGCGGTAAGTAGACCGAGAAAGAGCTTTGACTGCTTGGCGTCTGATCGCTCGCGAGGCTGATACGCACTTCGCCATTGATTTCGGCGCTGACCACGGCGGAGAACACATTGTCGATGCGGGCGCTGAAGATCCCATCGCCAGCGACAGCATCGCCGTTTTGGCCGTTATCGAACAGCTCGATGCTCTTGCTTGTGCCATCGCTGAGAACTAATTTGGCGCTCACCTTGCTGGCTTTGACACTTGCGCCGTTATTGCTGGCCTGTTGCATCAGCAGCATGCCCTTGCCTTGAGGTTCTTGTTCGATCCATGCACTGCTCTGCAAGCTAGGCTCGCCCAGCATCAGACCGTACAGAACCGTTGCAGCGGCTTGGCCCTGATTTTGGAGGCGCAGCTTCCATTCGCCCGTTTGAGGCGCATCGGCGAGCAACATCTGGTAGGGCTGTTGGGCCCGCTCGCTGCCAGCTGTAATTGTATCAATTGTTTTGCCTGTCGGATCAATCAAGCTGGCGCTCACACTTGATGGAGCGATCAGCATCACGCCCAGACCCTTGGCGGCCGAAACCTTGAGCGGCAGATCGACGCTGCCGTTTGCGCTCAGGTTGTGGCTGGCGACGCTGCTGAACTGCGCGTCGAAATCCTCGCCTTCGCTTTGACTGGTCGTCGCTTCTGTGCTGAGCTGCGCGGCCATCAGAGTCGGGTTTGTGCCTACGCCGAGCGCAAGACGGGGCAGCACCCACTCTTTAAAGATGCCCTGATCGGAGGTCATGGCGATGTGGTGCCGTGGGGTCAAGCCGACATCGCTGTAGATGTAATGGGCGCTGCTGACTGTCACTACCAGATCGCTGGGCACAATCTCGGGAATGAGTGAGACGCGGCAAGGAAATGGATACATATTGCCCGCGATCACCGAGAAGTGTACGCCGTTTTGTTGTCTGACTTGGCGGTTGAATTTGGCGACCACCGCCGGAGTAAGCTCGATCGGAGCATGTACATTGGGCGCCCCGGTCATCGAGTTGATGATGCTCAGGCCGATCGCGCAGCTCGAACCTTGATTGGGCGTGCCTAGCATCACCAAGTTGCGCGCCAGCGGCCGATCATCGACCGAAGGAGCGGTCTCCATCAACGAATTAATGTAGTGGCGCGAGATCAGTCCGCCCATCGAGTGAGCCACGATATCGATATGCCACGCCTGCTCTTTAGCCCGCACTTGTTCGATAAATTTGGAGAGCTCAAAGGAATTAGAGCTGATCTGATAGCTGGCCTCTTGGCTTACGGGATCGTTGCCCGTCTTCATGGTGTTGATGGGATAGGCGTTCCAATACTTGTTCACCGATTTAAGCATGGCTGGATAGCTGGCCCACGTACCAGCATTGCTGTTGAGCCCATGCACCAGCACGACGGGTTTGGGGCGTACGATAACCTCCTGCTCAACCTTATCGTAGATCTCGTTTGCTGGCCCGACCTCGACCCGAATCTTGCGCTCGGGATGGGCGCCTTGGGCGCGTCCTTTGTTCCAAGCCCAGCCTTGGGTGTCCCATTCGTAGACCACTTCGCCCGAGCTGGCGGGCGCGATGTTTACTGTTTTTGTGCCGTTGGGCAAGATTTCGCCGCTCTCGGCGTCGATAAAGCGCACCGGACCCGAAAAGTCCACAAAGGTGGGGTTATCGATCTTCGCGATGATGCGCACTTTATTGCCATCGACGGTGCCTTCGGCGGGCAGATCGACCCAGTTTTTGTTGGGCACCTGCTGCTGTTGGAACTTGAGCGTAGAGATCGCGAAGGGCTTGATATCCCACGAAACATTGGCGTATCCGGCGATTTTGTGCCCGCGCAGATACTGAATGTTGCGGATGCTCATTGCGCCGTAGCTGTTGACCGAGAAACGATCCTCTTTGTTGTTGTTGAGTAGATCGGTCAGGATGGGAAGCTGGCCGGACCATTCGAGGCGCGGAGTGTAGATCGGGGCCGGGCTGCTGTTCGCGCCTTGGCTGTCGATCTGAATCGTGCGCTTGTAGCCTTCGAAATTGGCGACATCGATGTAGAGCGACAGCGGCGTGTCTTGTCCAAACACCGATTGGATGGCAGGCACGCTGCCCTTGATGATGAGGTTGTACTTACAGCTGTTTAGATCCAGCTCGAGTGTACCCACGCTCGTAACGCGACCTTCGCCTTTGGTTTTGCTCCAATAGCCGCCCGGGACAGAGCTCTCTTGATCGTCGATCTTGCCCTGCCCATCGATCCGCAGCACCTTCCATGTGATGGTGTTGCCTGAACGCTGAGGTGTGCCGAAGGTCACTTGGGCGTTCGCCTCGAGATGCGTGCTCATCGAGAGACCTTCGTAGCTATCGGACGCACTATAGAGGGAGCTATATGAGAGCTGCCACAATCCGATATTGGCGGCCCGTTCACAGACGCTCTGTTCTGGGCTAGCGGCAGCCAGTAGCGAGTTGAGAGATTGTTCAGATTGAAGCGAGCTGCTCTGCATCGCGCTGGTGTGGAGCGGAAGCATGCAGCCGAGCAAGCTTAATGCAACTATAAAACGAATCAGCTGTCGTAGAGGCCAGTTGATCACCCTGATGCTCTCCTGTTCTTCACGAAATCTCGTTCTTTCAAACACCGAATCTGCGGCAAGAGCGAGCTAGAGCGCAGGCAACGAGGTCTCCTGCTTAGCAGACCTTTTCTATTGGAGCATAGCAAGGGGGTGGCTGGGTACCGCTTTTGACCCAAAAAGTGGTACATTTCGTCTACGCTTGGTTGATGGACTATAGACTGGGAGAAAGAAAAATAATTGAGGAATACTCAAAGACGTTATAACTTGGTAAGAAACTATTCACGTATATTTATCAATCCAAAAACATGCTGTAAATCGGGATAATTTACTATTTTATTTAGATTAAGGGGTATACTATTCAAACGCCTAAGTATTTCATACCAGTTCTATACATATGCGATATACCACATCAATCGTTCAGCTTGTAGAACTACTTACTATTCGCCGTGAGACACTTACTCATTTACTTGAGCAGAGTACTCTCTTTGATCGCAATTTGGTGCCTCCTGAAATGGCACATAGTATCAAGACAATTCGGGATGAGATCGCCCAACTTAAACAAGAGCTGTCACGTCTTGGCGGAGATGTTGAGGACGCTCCAATCGATTATGAAGGGTATCTTGTTGTACCTCAGCCCCTCAAACTCCCGATCGACTATGTACCCGAACCTCTACCACTACCGCCGCGATCTTATATGCCTCTTAAACCAAATCCGCTTTTTGTTGGTCGAGAAGCAGAACTGAAACAAATAGCAAAGGCTTTGCAAGAGGGGACAACCAGTGTGATTGCAGCTGCTACTGGTATGGGAGGTATCGGTAAGACACAACTTGCCAGCGAATTCGTTCACCGTTATGGATATTTTTTTCTGGGTGGCGTATTTTGGCTCAGTTTTGCTGATGCTGATAGTGTAGAGGCTGAAATTGCTGCATGTGGTCAGTATTTGAATATTCCGAATTATAGGGAGATGAAGGTACCTGACCTTGTTGCACATGTACAACAGTGTTGGCAGGAACCTACGCCTCGTCTTTTAGTTTTTGATAACTGTGAGGATGAGGACTTACTTTTAAAATATCGGCCTTCTAGCGGTGGTAGTCGTGTACTTGTTACAAGCCGCCGTCAATGGTGGGATAGTAGCATTGGCCTGTACGAATTACGTCTTGACGAATTACCACGAGAGCAAAGTGTTGGACTATTGCGTAAGTTCCGCCCTGACTTATCGAGCGATGATCCTGATTTGAATATGCTTGCCGCAACATTGGGGGATTTACCTTTAGCTTTGCACGTTGCAGGAAGCTACCTTAAACGCTATGAAGTATCAGTTAGTCCAGCTCAATATTTACAAAAATTACGGAGTGCTCCACTCCAAGAGTTTGCATTGCGTGGTTTAAAAAAGGCTCCGACTGGCCATGAGCTTGACTTAATATTGACCTTGGCCGCAAGCTACGAACGTTTAGAGTCAAATGATCCTACTAACCTCTTAGCGAAGGAGATACTCGCACATATTGCCCACTTTGCTTTTGGTGAGCCGATCCTTCGACGCTTTATTTTTCAAGCGGTTGAAAAGTTATTACCAGAAGAAGAACCTGACCTCTTTTTTGAAGATGCGCTTATTCGTTTGGCTGAACTAGGTTTGTTAGAGCGCGAAAGTAAAGATACGATTAGGCTTCATCGCTTGATTGCTGCTTTTGTTTTGAAGCATAATAACGTTCTCAGTGCTCAAAAAACTGTTGAACAGATTTTGATCGATGAAGCTAACCATTTATTACATACGGGTTACCCTATTCAATTGCAGTCGATTTCAACCCATCTTCGTCATGCACAACAGCAGGCCGATGAGCGATCAGATCTGCTTGCGGCCGATTTGGCACATGCGCTGGGAAGTACTGAACATAGACTAATCAATTATGCTACAGCAAGACCGTTATTCAAGCGAGCATTAGAGCTTTATGAACAACTGTTAGGTACTGAGCATGAGCATGCGGTAACATGCTTGGCTAATTTGGCAGACCTACTTAGAGATCAAAGTGAGTATCAAGAGGCGCAAAGGCTTTTTGAAACAGTCCTTCCTGTTTATGAGCGACTGCTTGGCCCTAAGCACCTTACTGTGGCGAATAGCCTGATGAATCTAGCTTTTCTTATTAAGGACCAAGGAGCTTATCCTCATGCTCAATCTCTGCTGGAGCGAGCCTTGGCAATCTATGAACAAGTGCTAGGACCTAGACATCGTACTGTTGCTAATTGTCTTACACAGTTAGCGTTTTTGATCAAAGATCAAGGAGATTATGAAGGAGCAAGACCATTGTTTGAGCGAGCGCTTGCAATTAATGAAGAGATTCTTGGTCCTAACCACTTTACTACTACAATGAGCCTGAGTAATTTGGCATTTTTGATTAAAGATCAGGGGGATTATGAGGGAGCGAGACCATTGTTTGAGCGGGCGCTTGCAATTAATGAACAAACGCTTGGCCCTCACCATCCCCAGACGGCAACTAGCCTTACCAGTCTAGCATTTTTGATTAAAGATCAGGGGGATTATGAGGGAGCGAGGCCATTGTTTGAGCGGGCGCTTGCAATTAATGAACAAACGCTTGGTCCTCACCATCCCCAGACAGTAACAAGCCTCAATAGCTTGGCGTTTTTGATCAAAGATCAAGGGGATTATGAAGGAGCGAGGCCCTTATTTGAACGAGCTCTCACAATTAGCGAAGAGGCATTTGGCCCCTATCATCCCCAGACGGCAACTAACCTTACCAGTTTGGCATTTTTGATCAAAGATCAAGGGGATTACGAGGGAGCAAGGCCATTGTTTGAGCGGGCGCTTGCGATACACGAGCGGGTCTTTGGTTCCTACCATCCTCATACAGCGACGAGTCTTACAAGTTTAGCTTTTCTGCTTAAGCGACAAAGGGATTATGAGGCAGCGCAACCACTTTTTCAACGCGCTTTAGATATTAGGAAACGAGCCCTTGGGGATAAGCATCCTCATACGGCGCAAAGTCTAAGTAATCTTGCGGTTTTGTTGATGGACCGTGGGAACTATCAGCCTGCTAAGCTATTGTTTGAACGCGCTCTCAGTATTGGGGAAGAGGTGCTTGGCCCAACACATCTTGATACTGCAATATGGTTAAATAATTTAGCAAGATTACTGAGACGTTTGGGAGAATATTCGAGAGCACGGCTACTTTTTGAACGAACTATTGCTATAAGAGAGGAACGGCTGGGTGTAAATCATCCGTACACAGCTATTGCTCTGACTAACTTTGCCTTACTTTTCGAAGATATGGGGGATCATCAAAATGCACATGCTTTAGTCGATCGGGCCTATACTATCTATCTCCAAGCCTTTAGCGACCCAAAAAAGAGCGTTGTTACAAAGGTTAGTGATCTTATTAACTTGCTTGATCAACAAGGTGATTATCAAGCTGCCAGACTTTTGTATCAATTTGGGGATACGCTTAGTGGACAGAGGAAGTGCTTCCAAAGTTCTACTAGCCCTCTTATGAAATTACTCCAACAAAAGCTTCGAGACTATCTCGATACCCGAATTGCTCGCCAAATAACCAACAAATCCTCTTAACTAGGTACATTGTTGGGCCTAGTGGGAGCTGAAGCTGTTAACGCTTCAGCTTTTTTTATCACAAGTTTTGAATGGTTTTCCCTCTACTGATCGATCGAGTCAGCGCGCTATGGGCTACAATAGGGCGATGATCTAGATAGGAGGTTAGCTCATGGGAGAATCATCAAAAGATCTTAAACCAGAATCGTGGGTAGTAGCGGCGGGTCGCTCTGCGGAGCCGGGCTCGCCGTTAAATGTCCCGCTCGTTCCGGCCTCGAATTTCATTATTGGCAGCGGGCGAGAGTATTCGCGCGACGACGGCACGCCGACTTGGGAGGCGCTTGAAGAGCTGGTCGGCGGCCTCGAAGGGGGCAAATCGGTCGCCTTCGCTTCGGGCATGGCGGCCATTGCGGCCATCTTCGACCAGCTCAAGGCTGGAGCTGTGGTGGTGTTGCCCGACGACTGCTACCAAGGTGTGGCTGGCTTGGCGATGGCGGGCGCCGAGAAGGGACGCTGGACGCTACGCAGGGTAGCGGTCGACGATACCGCCACGTGGATCAGCGCTTGCGCCGAGGCCGATCTGATCTGGCTGGAATCGCCCTCGAACCCGCTGCTGACCGTGGCCGACTTAGAGGCGATCTGTGCGGCGCCGCGCAAGCCAGGCGCGATTGTGGCGGTCGACAACACCTTTGCGACACCCTTTAACCAGCAGCCGCTTAACTTTGGGGCGACCGTTTCTCTTCAATCGGCGACTAAGTTTATCGGCGGCCACTCCGACCTCTTGGCGGGCGTCGCTACCACCAAAGATGAAGCGCTCTGGCGTGCCCTGCGCAAAACCCGCGAGCTGACCGGCGCGACCCCTGGCACGCTGGAAGCCTTCTTGGCTGTGCGCGGCGCACGAACGCTGGCGCTGCGTTTACAGCAAGCCCAGCGCACGGCTATGATCTTGGCCGAACGTCTGGCCGCTCACCCGAAAGTGGCGCTTGTGCGTTACCCGGGCCTGCCTACGCACCCGACCCACGCGGTCGCCAAGCGTGTGCTGAAAGGATTCGGCACGATCATCTCCTTCGATCTGGTGGGCGATGCCGCCTTTGCCGATAGGGTCTGCCGCAACGTCAAGCTGATACGCCACGCCACCAGTCTGGGAGCGGTCGAATCGACCATGGAGCGTCGAGCCGCCATTCCGGGCCAAGAGCATCTGCCGCCCACTCTGCTGCGTATCAGCGTTGGCATCGAGGATGCCGATGACCTCTGGGCCGACCTCGAAGCGGCCATCGCAGCCGCAGCCTAGGCCTCAACGATTCTCTCGAAGCCTACAAAAACGTCGGTGCCAAAGGGCGCATCGGCGTTTTTTGATGTGTCACAGCTTTTGCTCAAAGAGTGAGCAGAGGCGCAGGCTGCATCGTTGGAAGGCGATGAAAGGCAGCGTGCAGCTCGTAGATCGCCGCGCAGGCAGCGCAACGGCTGCTGTTTGTGCTGGATAGGATGTTGGTAGCCGTAGGCGGACGCGCCAAGGACCGTATGGAAGCTAGAGGCTTGGACGCCAATAGGATAGCATGCTTCGCATCATATATTTTGTTAGCTATTGAGAAATCTTAGGGCTTTTCTGTCTGCTTTTCCTCAGCTTGTACGCAAGCCTAGCTTAATGTGAAATGGAGTGTTTTGTAAGAAATAGAGGCTTCTGTATTGCAAAATAAAACTTGGTACGCTCCTTGCTATTTATTAACTGAGTTATATTCAAAGAATGATTATTTGATGAACGTCGTTGTTCGAACATTAGTGTAAATAACAACACCACTCCACCTCATCCTGCTTACAATCCTCCTCTTATTTCCTGTTGTTATATTCGACGCTGGCAGCACGTCGACCGCTTACTTATGCCTTTTGACGCGGCCTGCTGGAACCTAACGTCCCTGAAAGGACTTAAATCATGACAACAGTTTTTGGACTCTTTACAAATTTTGAGCAGGCTCAGGCCGCAATCCATGATCTGCTTCGGGTGGGCATAGATCGCTCTGCTATCGGCTTATTAAGCTCTGAACGGCCTAGCGAACATCTGAAAGAGCGTGAGCTCTATGGCGAGCAAGCCATTGATGAGCAAGGCGCACCATTGCAAGCAGGGGTGCTAAACAGCTTGATGGGACCGCGTGTTGTCGTTGTGCCCGAGATCGGCTCGTTTTTGGTGGCGGGGCCGCTCGCCTCGGCGCTGGCCAATAGCAACACTGAGGTCGCGCGAGAACGCATCGCAGCGAGCTTGAGCGGCTTCGATCTTTCGCACGATGAAGCGCACTCATATGGTGTGGGTGTGATGCGCGGTCATACGCTGCTAAGCGTTCGGATCGCAGAGCACGAACGTGGCTCGGTGCTTCGACTGCTCGAACAGGCCGGCGCGCTCGATCTGCAACAAATAGTCGGCGAACAACAAGGCGATGCTGACCCTGGCAAAGCTTGGAAGGAGAGCCGCAAGATCGGCACGGTCGGCGGAACGTTGGCTGGAGCGGCGACAGGCGCTGCGGTGGGCAGTTTGGGCGGCCCGATCGGCTCGCTGATCGGCGGAGTCGCTGGGGCCATCTCGGGGGCGGCGGTCGGTGCTGCGGGCGATACGCTCGGCGAGACTGTGATGGAGCAGGAAGAGGGCACTATGGGCGGTATGGATACCCGCGACCTTCAATCCGATCGCCAAAAGCCCGCTACTTCCGAGACAGGTAGCGCAGAAGAGCCGCTCTACAACAGCGAAGAAGAGCTACATGATCAGAGTTTTTACGAGCAGAGCAGCCACGGCTATCGTGTAGAAGACGAGCGTTCTTGGGCCTTACACGAGGCCGAATATCGCGACGATTTCGAGCAGAAGTATCGAGAAGATGGCTTGGATTGGGATCAATACGCCATCGCCTATCGCTACGGTCATATGCTCGCTTCGCTTCCGCGCTATCAGCAGGGCAGTTGGGAAGAGCTGGAGCCAGACATGCAACAGCGCTGGGACGAGAGCATTTCGGGCGCGTGGGAGAGCGTGCGCGATGCTGTGCGCTTCGCTTGGGAACGCGCCAAACAGATGCCTCGATCGTAATCTCGCATTGAAGAGAGTGTTGCAAAGGGGATCTTGTAACTATGCGAATCGTTTATCTACGTTTTCACGATAGCGACCATACGAAATCGTACGCTATTCACGTCCCTGATCAGCAAAGTCTCAATAGAGTGATCGCTTGTGCAGAGCACCACGGACTTTCGGTAAGCGAAAAGTTGGTGGGCTTCGCCGCCTTTATCGGCAGCGATGATCCCAATCTAAAGCCCTTGTTGGGTTCCGATTGCCTTTCGTTTCTCTACGAAGAATGGATCGGCCATTGGAAGCGTATTCATTCTAGCAATCGCTAGCTCAACCCAACGACCTTTTGTTGCAAGCTCTTAGATCTTTCGGGAACACGCCTCAGCTGGGGCGTGTTCTCTCTCGCTGCTAGCAATTCTGCTTCAAGAGTTTACGCCTCAGGCGGCTAGGTTCCCCGCTCCCATACAGTCCTTGGCGCGTCCGCCTACGGCTACCAACATCCCGCCCAACAAATAGGGCTGCTAGCTGTGCCCCGAGGTTGTCCGAAAACCCAGCGGTACCTGTGCTATACCAAATCCGTTTAAAGGCTTTCGCTCGTGTAACGCAGAAAACAAAACCGAAGAAAGGGTTGTGTGAAATTTCGCATAACAAAAAGAGACACGTTCCACTCTGCCGAAGGCCAAATAGAGTGTAATCAATCGGATTGGGCATCGTTTGAAAGGGAGTGTTTATGGGATCGCAAGAACGGCTGGCAAGCCTTGAAATCACTCAAGACCTTGCCTTTCAAGAGCGCGAAAGCCTTGTGCAACGGGTCGCTTGGTGTGGAATGGCGCTGTTTTTGCTGGCTGCCCTACTCGGCCTGTTCGGCTCGGGCCTGTTTAGCACAGCCACGCTGGGTAGCCCTGACTCGTTGACTCTGCGCTACGATCGCTTCGGACGCTTCGAGCGCCCCATGGCTCTGCATATCGAGATCGCCCCGCGTTATGCTCAAGCTGGTGAAGTAGAACTGCATCTCAATCGCGACTATCAGCAAAAGGTATCGCTTCAATCGATCAGCCCCGAGCCGCTGTACGTCGAAGCAACTGACGAGCAGCTGATCTACCGTTTTGCGCATTCCAATCTTCAACAAAGCCTACCCGTTGTTTTCTACATTGTGCCCGAAGCGATCGGCAGCTACCACGGCCACATCGGTGTAGGCGACGATGAACAACTCGATTTCAGCCAGTTTATCTATCCCTAGGAGCATACTATTATGGATGCTGTCTTTCGGGCTAGCATTATGTATCTCTTTCTGCTGATCATCTTCCGCATCACGGGCAAGCGCACCTTGGGCCAAAGCACAACCTTCGACTTTGTCTTGCTGCTGATTATCGGCGAAGCGACTCAACAAGCCCTGCTGGGTAACGACTTTTCGCTCACCAACGCCGTGATCGTGATCACCACCCTTGTGCTGATCGATGTTGGTATCGCTTTCTGGAAGCAGCGCTCGCAAACTATGGATAAGTTGCTCGATGGCATGCCCTTGGTGATCGTCGATAACGGCGAGCCCCTAAAAGAGCGTATGGACAGGGTGCGAATCGACGAAGAAGATATTTTAAGCGCCGCGCGCCGAACCCAAGGCCTCGAACGGATGGAGCAGATCAAGTACGCAGTGCTTGAGCGCAGCGGCGATATCTCGATTATCCCCACCGAGCGTTAATCTGCTTCAGGCTTTAACAAATAATCCCTGTCCGAGAAGCTGTAAGAGCTTGCAGACAGGGACTTTATAGTGTTTTAGAACGCTTCCGGCTTAGTCGTTGTTATTGGGAAGTGAGTTGGCCAGCGTTACACGGATATGCGTACATAATGGGCAGGTGCAGTGCGCTAGATCCAGCGCGCCCTCGTGGAGCTCGTCGGCTAGCTCGGGGTGCTGTTTTGCAAATGCGGCGCGCACTCGTTCGTTTCGGCTCTGCTGTTCAAATATCTGGCGGGTTAAAGTATTTAGCATTGAATAACTCTCCCAAACAATTTGAGTAGATTGACTATGATGACGAAATGATTTAAAGACCTGTACCTCACCTAATAGCAGGCTATATGCCGCCAGCTTTCTACACTTCCCAAGAGAGGATAGATTTGTGATGAATCTACGATTGAGTTGACATAATTATTCGTCGCTTATTGATCTGGCTAGGGGCCAGCCTTTGAGACGCGACCTATTTGAGAAGGACAGCTAAACATGTACATTCGGATACTGGTAGCTTGTACTGTGGCGAAATAAACCTCCGATCTGCTATAGCTTACTTGGACTAAATATGTGGATACTGAGCTTAGGCAAGCAGTGAGAGCTAGCGATTCCTAGTCCCTCTCTATGAAATAAATGCCAAAATTCGCCCATTTTGCGCATTGTTTTGAATGAAAGTGCACCGATTAGGGCTGTTGCCGCGCTAAGCCTAAAAAAGGTCGTAGCCTGAGCTTGTCGAAGGCTACGGCCTTTTTCATCTGGTGAAAGGGTAGTATTTGGAGATGTTGATGCTGCTCATGGATCGCTTGCTTTTCGCCTGATAAGACAAAAAGCGAAAACATAAGTGGTACTCTCGGCTTGTGACCTAACGCCATACGAAGTTGGCAAGTTCATCTATACTTCTATAACCGACTTGAAATATGAGATAGTGTAATAGTTATGTGCTATTCTAAAAAAACTTGTCATTGTCTCTTATCATTTAACAAGGACATATAACAGCACGCTGTATATGCAGGGAAGCATCAAAATGAGCACTTCACTTGGGCGATTTGGACTTGTCGTTTCACTCTTGTTGATCCTAATCGGTTTACTTCCTGCCACAACACCTGTGCGGGCGGCTCCAAACCTGCGTGTACAAGTGAATCAGCGTGGTGATTTTATTTTGATAGGTAATACGTTTGGTTTTGAATGTGCAGCTGGTGTACCTGCGCCAGTGGTTGGCACAGTCGGCAACTGTGGCACTAATACAACTGATTCTGCGCCTGATATCTATTGGCGCTCTGATAGCCCTATTGCAGGGCAAGCGGAGGCAAATACAACTATTAGCGCTGCCCAAGCGCGTAGTACAGCTATGCTTACTATTCCCGCTGGAGCTACGGTGACGCATGCCTACCTCTATTGGTCTGCTACACTAAATAGCGCTGGTGTTGATACCCAGGCGACATTGGATCGCCCAGGCAGCTCTGGTTTTAACGAGACAATTAGTGCAGACGAGACATTTACTGGACCTAATAACTCCTATAAATCGGTAGCTGATATTACCTCGATAGTGCAAACGAACGGTTCTGGTGCCTATCGCGTTAGCGATGTCGCGATCGCCGATTTAGTAAATATGAACAATAGCAATTTATTTGCTGGATGGTGGATGGTTGTGCTTTATCGTCTCGATAGTATGCCAATCAATCATATAACTATCTATGATGGGCATGATGGAATATCTTCTGTTTCGTCACAAAATATGACGGTTTCAGGATTTGTCATTCCGTCATCGTTTAGCAACGCCAAACTGGCTGTTGTTGCCATGGAGGGCGATGATTCAGGATTAGGCGATAGTTTGAGTTTTAATGGAACGCCGCTATCAGATGCTCAGAATCCAAGTGATAATTTCTTTAATGGAACGCGATCATTCATGGGTACAGCAGTTTCTGTAGCTGGGGATCTCCCTCAGTTGACAGGCGGCGCTGCGAGTCTGTCGGGCATCGACCTTGATGTTGTTGATGTTACTGGATTATTATCACCTGGTCAAACTTCGGCCTCGATAACTGCTTCAACCTTTGCCGACGTCTATTTCCTTTCAACTTTAGTAACCTCCTTCCCAACAGCCCAACCTGAAGTTAGTTTAAATACCAAAACGGTGACCGATCTCAATGGCGGCGCGCTCTCGCCCGGCGATACTTTGGAATACACCATTACGATTACGAATAGCGGATCTGATGCTGCTATCAATACAAGCCTTGTTGATCCATTGCCTGTAGGAATCACTTATCAGCCTGGCTCGCTTGAGATTGTAAGTGGGGCGAACGCTGGCGTAAAAACCGATGCAAGCGGCGATGATCAAGCCGAGTACGATGCGGCGAACCGTCGTATAGTGATGCGATTAGGAAACTCGGCAGATGCGACAACGGGCGGTACACTGGCAATTGGCACAACAACCAGCCTGCGCTTTCGGGCAACGCTTGATGCGGTTTGTGCTGGCCCGATCACTATTGCCAATCAAGCTAGTATTAGCACGATGGGTCAAATGGGCGCTCAAACATTTACAACCCTGACCAACGGAGATAGCTTTGGAGCGCCAACTACGATTGAACCTAACTTCCGCTGTGTCACAATTGGAGTCGATGGTGATGGTTCGGTGGCTAACTCAGTGGCAAACACGAATAGCTTGGTGGTAGCCGATGGTACAAACGTCACCTTGACCGCTACTGGGAATCTTGGTTCAAGTTTTGTGAGTTGGAGTGGCGCGGCGAGTGGAACCAGCAATCCACTTACAGTGCTAGTGGATGCAAACAAAAGTATTACTGCCTCTTTTGCCCTGAGTACCTACACGATTACGCCAAGTGCGGGGGCGAATGGCAGCATCAGCCCCAATAGCGTACAGAATGTCACCCATGGACAGAATCAGAGCTTTACGATCACGCCTGATGCTGGCTATCAAGTGGCAGATGTGCTGGTAGATGGTGTATCAGTAGGTGTGGTGAATAGCTATAGTTTCACAAATGTGGGCGCAAATCATACGATTAGTGCGCAGTTCGAGCCGATTACTTACACGATTACGCCGAGCGCGGGGATGAATGGCAGTATTAGCCCCAATAGCCTCCAGACAGTCAAGCATGGCGAATCTAAAACTTTTACGATCACGCCTGATGCTGGCTATCAAGTGGCAGATGTGCTGGTAGATGGAGTGTCAGTAGGTGCGCTGAATAGCTATAGCTTCACAAATGTAACGGCTAACCACAGCATAGAGGTAAGCTTTAGCAAAAATCCAGCTACAACCTATAATCTGTATCTACCATTTGTAAACATCTTACGGTGAGCTTACTGCTTCAAGCGAGATAGCACCTAGGCCATACATGAGCGTATGACCACCGGCATGTGCACACCAAAATGCTGCGCTAAGCCTAAAAAGGCCGTAGCCTGAGCTTGTCGAAGGCTACGGTCTTTTTCATTACTGAGCGAGTAGTTTATCTACAGATTTGAGAGGATGTTTTTTGCTTATGGTGAAGAGCTATTCTGGAAACCAGAATTCCAGAATAGCCTTTTTTAGCCACTAGATCTTTGGCAAAAATCGCCCAGTCCGTTGGATATAGTTTTGATATTCAGCGCCAAATCGTTGTACTAAGCGGGCCTCTTCAAGCGGGACACGCCAAAATAGAATTGCTAGTGGAATAAACATGCCAATGCCAAACGGCCAGAGTGTGGTAACCAGTGTGAGCGAGATCCAGAATAAGAGGCCGACGCTGTAGAGCGGATGGCGTACCCAGCGGTAGGGCCCGTGAGTCACAAGCTGGTGGTTCTGGCGCGTTGCATGGCTCGGCGAGATATTTTCCCCAATGCTTGTAAAGATCCAAATCGCCAAGGGAATGGAGAGGACACCTCCGGCGACACCGAGCCAGCGCAGCCAGTTTGGCAGATCGAGCTGTGCCCAAGCGACCCAAGCTGGGTTGATCAGGTAGGCCAGCAAGGGAAGAAAAACGATCAAACTAAACAAACGCAATACTACAACAAGTTGTAAACCGTTTTGACCGTCGAGCTTACCACCATTGCGGTTAGCACGGTGGCGAAATAGTGCACTTATGCCGACGATGAGACATAACAAAAGCAATGTTAAGCTACGGAAAACTATTTCACTATTCATCATATACCTCCTTACGTTTGTGTTTTTGGATCTTCGTTTACAGCCAGCATTCTTGTTCGATTTGAAACTATAACCAGATTTAGTATATCATCGAAATATATTTAGGCAAGACTAAAAATATGTTGTTGTATACCTTATTTCGATGACATTTTTGTAAGGGAAGGCTTTCCAATAGCTGGTGCGGTCTCTAACAGATGTGAAGGGCGCTTGTTTCAGATGAAGAAGGGCTATTGTAGAGTTAAATATCCCGAATCATCCTGTTGAGCACTGTATACCTGGAGGGATATGAACGCGGCTTGTAGCGCTGTGGGGCTGCCGATAGGCAGCCCGATACATCACTCTGTGGGTGGGCGGGACGGTGGTAGCCGTAGGCGGACGCGCCAAGAAGCGCATGGGAGGATAGGACTTAGCCGCCTGAGTCTTGAGCGCATCATGTCGATTTAGCTTATGCTTGAACACTGTGAGCTGATGAAAAACACAGCCTCCCCTAGCTTGCGGGAGGCTGTGTGATTGCTTGGGATGATGGGTCGTGTTGAGCTTGATTGTTTGGAAGGGCTAGCGCGCCGTTGTTATTTGGGCGGAAGGCTTTGGCTGTCTGAAGACTTCATCGCTATACCAAGGTGTTACGCTGGTATGGATCAAAAAGCCGCTTTGGCCGCTGATATTGCGTTGGCGCGATCGGATCATTGGGAAGTCTTGCGAGTCGCTCATACCGGTCAGATAGATGTAGCCGCCGCTATCGATCGTGAGGGCGCGTCCTTCGTCGTGACCGCCGCCGCCGATCAAGCTGCTATAGCGCACCGCTTGGCCATTGGCGCTCAGATAGGTGACGAAGAGATCGCTGCTGCCGCCGTAGTAGCGCTCGCGCAGGTGGGCAGGGTTGATCGTGAGATAGTCTTCGGAGCTGGTGCCGCCCGTCAGATAGATATTGCTGCCGCCGTCGATCAGCATATCGGCCACTTGATCGTGGCCCGATGCTCCCAGATAGGTGCTGAAGGCCAGTTGTTGTGAGCCAGTGCTGCTAAAGTCGATTTTGGTAATAAACAGATCGAGGCCGCTCGCATGCTCGGCCTGAAGCGCATCTTTTAGCGGAAAATCGCGCGAGCTGGTGTTGCCTGTCAGATAGGCCGAACCTTGGGCGTTGAGAGCGACCGCCACCGCTCCATCGTTGAGCGCGCCGCCCAGATAGCCGCTCGAGCGCAACGAGGCACTACCCGAGGCTTGGGGATCGATCAGAGTCAAGAAGGCATCGTTGCTGCCCGCTAGCTGATTTTGCAGCGCGTTATGGGTTGGGAAGTTGACTGAGTTGGTGTTGCCGACCAGAGCCACCAGCTTGTTGGGCCCAAGCGCTAAGTCAAAACTGCGTTCGTTGGCGCTGCCGCCCAGATAGCTGCTGTAGCGCAGGGCTGCTTGGCCTTGGCTGCGCGAGTCGACGACCACGAGGAAGGCGTCGAAGTCACCTCCGCCATGGGCCGCTTGGAAGCCGTTTTTGAAAGGAATCTCTCCCGTTGTGTAGCCCGCGATATAGAGCAGCCCATTTTCATCGAGCGCGATACTTTGCCCGCTCTGCTGGCCGCTACCGCCCAAATAAGAGCCATAGCGCAGGGTGCTTTCAACTGGTTCGACCAGCGCCATAAACGCATCGCCATCGCCTGCATAACTGCTATCGAAGCCCTTGGGCGTGGGGAAGTCGCGTGAGCTGCTATCGCCAACTAGCGCAATTTGGCCGTGGCTCAGCACCAGATCGTGCAGATCGTCGTCGCCGCTGCCGCCGATATAGCTGGTTTCGAGCAGTTGGTAGCTGGTATCGAAGTGGTAGAGCACCAGATCGCGGTCGCTGATTCGGCTGCCCAACAGAGTCAAGGCTTTGGGGTAGGGAGTCAGAATAGCCGACCCGCCAACGTAAATATGGCAGGCGCTATCGATAGCGATCGCGTTGCCGTTATCGAAGGTGGTATTGCCGAACAAGCCAGAATAGTAGATATCGGGGTCGATATAGAGTACACGCGAGCGGTCGTAGCTGCCGAGCTGAAAGGTGACGCTGCCATCGTCGTGCAGATCGAAGGCCACCTCGACTGGCTCCTGCTCTTGTTCGTCGTTGAGCTGCCAAGCGATCGGAGCGCTTTCAACCAAGAGGCGTAGATCATCTTGGCCGCTGTGTTTGGGCAGCGTGACCACCAGATCGCCGTTGCTATCGTCGATCGCCATGCCGACCGCGCCCGCATAGCGCCAATGGATCTGCTGCGGATCGGCGTTGGGTGTGATGATATAGGTGCTCTTCAGCAAGCCGTTGTAGCCGCTGTAGTACAGATCGATGCCGGGATAGAGCTGCTGATAGCTCAGATCGCCATAGGTTGGCAGATCGCTGATCCAAGCGCTGGGATTGTTGCCTTTGTAGTAGTTTACCAGCCCGATCAGCTTGTTGTCGGCTTTGATCGCTTGGGCGCCTTGGCTGCCGATAAATTGTAGCTGCAGCGATCCATCGTAGAGATTGTTAGGCCCAGCGAATGAGAAGACCACCTCGTTCGGCTTGAAAAAGAGCGTTTCGCCCTCGTTGCGCATCAGATATGCCACACCAGCTTCGTCCACTTGGCCTCGGTTAGGCTCGAAGGCCAGCGAATTGTAGGGGTAGAGCGGGCCTTCGGCGGGCGAGATGCTTGTGGCTTGGCTGCCGATGCTTTGGCTTACAAAGGGCAAGAACAGACGATGCGTGGAGCTAGGTTGTTCTGTTGGCTCATTGAGCTGTTCCTGAGCGGCCAAACAGCGCGGCCCAGCATCGAACTGGCTGTATTGATAGTCTTTGGTGGTGTAAAGCTTATCCGCAAAGAGCGAAGCCCTATAATTGTCACCGTTCCTTGCAATGTAGCCTATCGCAAAGTTCCTCAAGCTATACGGGCCGTTGCGCTCTTCATACATGACCCTGCGTAGATCGTAGCTGATCCGCAGTGGTGTTCCATTTTGGATATAGCTTTCCGCTGCACTCCAGCCGAGACCTGTGCCATCACTGGCTTGGAGCTGCGCGGAGGCGTAATAGATCCCCGGACGCAGCAGGTCGAAATAGAGCACAAGGTCAAGCTGGTCGTACAAGCCATCTCCGTCGGTATCGAACAGCTCTTCGCTGCCGCCCTTGTACCAAATCTGCGGGCCTTCGAAGTCCATGGCGCGGTAGGCTTGGGTGGTATAGACATCTCGTTTGCTGTCGAGCTGAAAGGACGAAGCGGTGATGTCTTGGAGCGAGACCGATGTGACTTTGTAACGACTATCTTTGCCATAGTCGCGTAAGTCCTCGCCATAAAAACGAATGCCTATCTTATGCTCTCCGACTTGCAGAGGCGCTTGGTTTAATTCGGTGCGATAACCCCCAAAACTGGTATGATCGCCCGCCTCAGACTTAATGGTCATTGACAGCTGGAAACGCCCTTCTTGACTAACCACAATCGTGCTGGTGATCAGCAAATAGTCGTACAGGCCATTGTCGTTTGTGTCCAGCCCGATATCCGCATCGATACTTGCGATATAAGCGCTGCGACTACCGATTGTGATCAAGTCACTGGTTTGGCGTTGAACCGCGCCGTAGCTCGCCTTCGCTTCAAAAGAGATTGTGCCGCGTATATTGGGTGCGATGCTTTGGCCTGTCGCGATTCCATCGTTGGCCACTGGATCGCCATGGCTTCCATCATCATAAAAGCTCACATTCGAGATGATAGTGGCGCTCTGCCTGATCACAAGGCTGAATTGCGCGCCCTTGATCGGCGTTCCCTTGTTCCTCAAGCTGGCATAAAAGGTCATTGTTTCGCCAGCCACAAACTGGGAAAGAGCACTATCGCTATTCACTTGGAAAGCGATATCGCTAACGACACTGCTGCGGAAAGTGACCGATCCATCGTTTGAGCCGATCACTTCGTACTGCCAAATACCTTCTTCAGGAGCACTTATTTCATAGGTGTAGGCGTAGATCGTGAGAGAAGAACTCCATGCGATTTCTTGAAGCGTATAGGTGATAGTAGCGCTATTGCTCGCATCGTCTTGGCTGATCTGACTGCCGCTCGGGGCCTCTAAGGTGATGCTGAGCGGCATTGTGCTAACAATCTGAAGACTCTGAAGCGGCGTGCTTTCAAGATCATTTGTCAATGTATAAGGCAGATCAGCGCTGATCTGAACGCTATGTTCAAGCGTAAGGTGGTACGTATTAAGCTGTTGGGCGCTTAGGCTCGCTTGGAGTGTTTGGCATATAGGCTGATCGGTCGGGCAGTCTAAGCGTGGATCGGCTAGGTCCTCGTCATCATCGAGCAGAGAAGTAGGCGTGCTCTGAGCTGTTTCAAGCATGGCTGGCTGAGCTGCCCATAGACGCTCAGCTGAAGCATTTGAAGTTTGCTGTGCTGGGCGCGCCCAGCTCTGTGAGCCAAAAAACGAGCAGAACAGCAAACAAATCAGCGTAACCGTAAGCCTTCTCTTGAACATAGCCTGCCCTTCCCTTGTATACGATTTTTGATGGTGTATAGGATTGTAAACGTTGGAAAGGCTAAATAGTTCACTCTATGAAGAAATTGTTAGAAAATCACATGTTAAAAAGGGTTAAACCTGCGTTTTTCGTTGATTCTAGTTCTTGGCATACTTGGAATTGTGGGGTATGGATCGACCTCACTGCGTGAGAAGTGGCTTAGGCATCAGTTTTCTCCCTAAAGAAAGCTTAGGGTGCGACCTCTGTTTAGTAAGAAGCTGCGGGACGGGTGAGTAGTTAGAGATAGTGTCTGATGATTGCGAAGTACACCCTACCAAGAAAGTGTACGGCTAACTTCTCAAAACGTGTGGCAAGAGAACGACATTTCTTGAGCCAGCTAATCGCGCTCAATCATATTTCGACCGCAGTAGCGTATGCGATCATAGCTGAGCAGCCGACTCCAGCAGGGCTTTTTGATTGGATAGCGTCTTGGAGGTATGACCGCTCAATGCTATGGGTGTGTAACCAGCGGCGGGTACGTTGGGCGTGGTAGCTTTATCGCCTCCTAGACATTGTGCTTTCCAGCGCGGAGGTCCTCGAGCACTTATAGGAAGCTTTTTAGAAAACTTCTAACTTGTTAATCGAGTCTCGACAGGCGAATATTCCAATGAATTTCAGCATCCAGCTCAGAGTAGGGTCTTATATTTTTATTGGAATTAGCTACTGCTATCTAGGGTATTTTATTTACAAATCCTGCGATCTCCTAGGCAAAATCACGCTACAATAATAAGAACCGATTCTTTTAACTCCAAGGGAGATCGTACTATGGCTACCATTCCTGAATCACATGTAGATCTGCTAAACGTCGATGTCGCTTCGCTTGCGACCCTCAGCCCGCAAGGCTATCCGCAAGTGACCGCGCTCTGGTTTCTATATGAAGATGGCGAGGTCAAAATCTCGCTCAACCGCGCCCGCCAGAAGACCAAAAACTTGGAGGCTCGCCCGGAGTGCACCTTCTTTGTGATCGATCCCAAGAACCCCTATCGCACTCTGGAGATCCGTGCTAAGGCCGAGATTCACCCCGATAACGACTACACTTTCGCCGATCGGGTCGGCAAGAAGTACGGCGGCGCTGATCTGCGCAAGATGGACAAGCCGGGCGAGACCCGCGTTATGGTGGTGCTCAAGCCGGTAAAGGTTAATGTGAACGGCTAAACAGTTGGGCTAGCGTCAAACCTTAAAAGCTGGCGCTAGCCCGTTTTTTTGCCTCAGAATTCGATCAAAGATCGCTTCCGCCGACGGCCAAGAACACAAAGTAATTAAAGAAATCGCTATTAGGCCCTTAGGCGAGCTGTCCGAAAGCCAGTTCTACCGCTTTAGGATCAGTCGCCAGTTGGGCCACTACCCAGCTGGCCCGCTCGCCTGGATAGATATCCTCTTGACCGCTGCGCAACGCCTCAAATGCCGCCTCGACCACCGCTGCGGGCGATAGCTTATCTCCTTCAACACCAGCCGCCATATCGGTATCCACATAGCCCGGCATCACACCGATCACCAAAGTACCTTGCTGGCGTAGTTCGGCGCGTACGCCTTGGGTGAGTGCAAAGGCCGCCGCCTTCGAAGCCGAGTACGAGCCAAAATTAGCGCTTGTCACGCGTGAGAGGATCGAGAGCACATTGACCACACTTCCGCCGCCATTATTCGCCAAAATCGGCGCGAAAGCCCGAATCATGCGCAAGGTTCCGAAATAGTTAACCTCCATCTCCTGCCGAGCTGCGTTGAGATCAGGGCTGCCTAACAAACGCGCGCCATAGGCCACACCCGCGTTATTGATCAGCAGATCGACATCGCACAGTTGGGCCGCCGCAGCCGCTACTGAGGTCTCGCTGCTGATGTCGAGCTGAATCGGCACGATGCGCTGATCGCTCTGCGCCAGTGCGGTTAGGCTCTCGGGCTTGCGCGCACCGGCATAGACTCGTGCTGCACCATTGGCTAGAAGGGCGCGCACAAAGGCCGCTCCGATGCCACGATTCGCGCCCGTCACCAATGCCACCGATCCGCTAACTGTTCGTTGTAAACTCATCGTTCCTCTCCTATGACTGAAAAGAGACCGTTTGGTCTCAAAATTGTGCAAAGAAAATGGTGGCTTAGCCACCACACCCGCTTCCTGTTAGGCCGCTACGTCTGTTTCGATAAAGCGCAAAACGTGCTCGTAGTTGTGCTGCATATAGCTGATGTCTTGATGAGCTCGGCTCAAAAGAATGCCGCCCTCAAGCGATGCAATGATCACCGCTGCTGTGCGCTGCGCTTCTAGATCGGCTTTGATACTTCCTTGGCTTATGCCGAGCTGAATCGCATCTTCAAGCAGCTGCTGCCAATGGCTGATGGCCGCTCGCGCACGCATGCGCAAAGCCGGATCGCCGTCGTCGTTCTCGATGATCGTATTCATCACGGGACAGCCACCACCTAGAGGCGGTTGAGTAACGATGCTATAGAAGCTCTTTGCAAAAGCTTGCAGCTTAGCCAGCCCGTTGGTCTCCTGAGCCATTGCTTGTTCCAAGGGGCTGGTATACTGGCTTTTGGCGTACTCGAATGCCTCTAGGGCGAGCTGCTCTTTATTTTCGAAATGGCGATAGATGCCGCCCTTTTGCAGGCCGGTGCACTCCATCACATCGCTGATCGACGAGCCGTGGAAGCCCTTTTTATTAAACAGCTCGGCTGCGCGTTGAATGATCTGTCTGCGCGTCTCTTGGCCTTTGCTCATCGTTTCCTCCAAAAGAGACCGTTCGGTCTCAAAAACAAGTATACTCTAAACCGCTCGAGACCGCAAGCCCCAATCTGGCTCGATCGCTTTAACACGTTGGCGGTCAGGTTTCTAGCCTCTATTCGGTTTCAACCGCGTCCGCCTACGGCTATCAACATCTCGCCCATCAAATGGGGCTTGTATCTGCTGCGAAGCGCGACCGCCCACACGTGAAGCGAATCGAATTTCCTAGCGCTTCCGGCAAGAGGGCTTTAACTGTTAACTCGTTTGGCAACAAAGCAGAGGAAAGCTTGTGAGCGACTTCGCTGCTCGAAATCGCTCACAACAAACAGAGACACGTTCAGAAAAAATTGGATCTGTTATTCATCTGTTGGTTTGCCCGGAATAACTTGATAGCTGAGCAAGACCGGCTCTAACTTTTGTGGATAGCCTTCAAGCTGGTAACCAAGGATATAGCCATTTAGGCGTTCTACGCTTAAGGGCCAGGGATCGAGCCAGATTGTGCCGCCCTCAACACGATAGCTGACGGCTACTTCTTCGGGGCTATGGTTGTGCGCAAAGATCTTGATCGAGCCTTTGGTAGTGGCCTCAAAACTGAAATCGAAGGCCACACTGTCGCATAAATTGGTGATGCGGTCGATCCGCCGAAACAGCTCGGGATCAAGCCCATGTTCTTGTATTTTAGTCTGAATCGCTTCTTCCATACGCGCGGCCATGGCTTGGCGCTCGGGGCTTTGGCTGTAGCTCGCCAAACGTTGCAAATGGCGCTTAGTTATCAGATCGGCGATCGGATCAGCCCACTCTTGCTCAAAGCCGCGCCAAGTCAGCGCCTGCCAAGCCTCCTCGCTGATCACGCCGATCGGCGATTGGTCGAGCTTTCCATAGGCGCGGTCGTGCAGGCCAATGCCCAACACAAACGATTCAAGTGGAACGGCTGGGCGCTCGAAATCGGCGTTGCCCCAGGCTAAAGCTAACGCGCCTGCTAGTCGCTGGTGTTCCGCTTGTGGAACAGCGATTGGGCGCACTTTTGAGATAAACATCAATATTCTCCAACTATCCAAGATTTTATGCTTGTATACTACACCGTTTTCATGGCTTAGAGTAGTGTATGTTTGTTCAATTGTATTTCCGTCTTTAGGCCCTTGTAAGGAGCGTAGTCAAGTGCCGCTCTGCAGAAGGCTAAAACGACATAAGCTCATTAGATGTGGTGTTGTAGATCTTGGGTGGCTTGTAAGTGGCGCGCTCAGGCTCCCTTCTCCCGCATTGCGGGAGAAGGGTCGGGGATGAGGGCAGCTAGCCCATCTGGTAGCCGGAGGCGGACGCGGTTGGAAATGAATGGGAGCTAGAAGCCTATCCGCCAAAGCGATAAATGTATCGAGAGGATGTGCGGTGTGTTTATCGTACAAATCTGTCCATGCACAAGAGGGCGGAAACAGCTTCCGCCCTCTTGTGTGTTGGCTAAGCTAGATTTAGCACTCGGAGTAGCCGCAGGAGTGGCACTTGCGGCAGCCTTCTTCGTTGATCATAGTTGCGTTCTGGCACTCGGGACAGATCTCGCCGTTGCTGGCGATGATCTCGGTTTGGCCAGCCAGAGCCTGGAAGGAGCTGAATGCAACCGGCTCGTGGCTTGCACCATTGCCATTGCTATAGCCGTTGCCATTGCTGTAGCTGCTGGCTTCGGGCTTGGCGCTGGTCTTGAAGACATAGTGCTCTTGCAAGAGCTTGCCGATCGCATCGGGCACCGAGTGGACTTTGTTGGGGCCGAAGCCTGCGCTGCGGCTGCCGCCGATACCGCGCAGTTGGTTGGCGATCAGATCGACCGGAATACCGCTGCGCAGCGAGAGCGAGATCAAGCGACCGATCGCCTCGGTGAAGGCGTTGACATCGCTACCGGCTCGGCCGATCATCGCAAAGGCCTCGAAAGGCTCGCCCTCGTGCTCGGTTACGAACAGGCGCAGCTTGCCCAGCGGGGTGATAACCGGGAAGGAGTGGCTGGGCAGACCTTCGGCGGGCACAGGGCGCGGCGTGATCTTCTTAGAAGCAGCGGGCTGTGGCTCTGCGACAACCTCTTCCTTCTTCTCCTCTTTTTTCTCGTCTTTCTTGGCGGTTGCACCGGTCGAAAGCACTTGGTTCGAGCGCGAGCCGTCGCGGTAGACCGTGATGCCCTTGCAGCCTAGTTTGAAGGCCAACTCGTAGGCTTCGCGCACCTGATCGGGCGTTGCCTCAAAGCCGAAGTTGATCGTCTTGGAGATCGCACTATCGGTATGCTCTTGGAAGGCGGCCTGCATAGCGATATGCCAGTGTGGCGGGATCTGGTTGGCGGTGCTAAAGATGCGCTGCACTCGCTCGGGTACCTCGGGATGCGCCACGCTGCCCGTGTCGGCGATGCGGTTCATCAGCTCTTCGCTGTACCAGCCCTCTTGCTTGGCCAGCGCCACAAAGTCGGCGTTGATGTCGAGCATGCGGGTGTCGGCTTGATAGCGCCAGAAGGCCACCGCAAAGAGCGGCTCGATACCCGACGAACAGCCTGCGATCATCGAGATGGTGCCGGTCGGGGCCACGGTGGTTACGTTACAGTTGCGTAGACGGCGCTCGGGGCGAATGCGGTTGCCTTGAGCATCGCGGGCGCAGGTCTCGTCGGGACCCCAGATGCTCTGCTCCCACTCGGGGAAGGTACCACGCTCGGCGGCGATCGCCTCCGATGCAACCTTGCTCTCTTCGTCGACAAAGGCCATTACCTTGCGGCCCAGATCGATCGCCTCTTGCGAATCGTAGGGAATGCCCATGCGAATCAGCATATCGGCCCAGCCCATCACGCCCAAACCGATACGGCGGATTCGCTGTGCCAGATCGGTGATCTGCGGGAGCGGATAGTGGTTGGCATCGATCACATTGTCGAGGAAGCGCGTGCTGAGATGCACAACCTCACGCAGGTGATCCCAATCGATCTTGCCCGGCTCCTTCACAAATGCGCCTAGGTTGATCGAGCCAAGGTTACAGACGTCGTAGGCCAGTAGAGGCTGCTCGCCACAGGGGTTTGTGGCTTCGTATTCACCCAAATGGGGAACAGGATTGTATTTGTTGGCGCGGTCGATAAAGAACAGGCCCGGCTCGCCGGTGTTCCAAGCGCACTGCACGATCAAGTCGAAGACCATCTTGGCCTTCAGACGCATGGGCTGGCGCGGCTCGACCAAGATTTCGCCAGTGAGCGGGTGCTTGAGGCCGCTGCGGCTGGCGATCTGCGGTTCGCCCGTGCGCGGGTTGAGCAGATCGTACTCTTCATCGTTCTCAAGCGCTTGCATAAAGGCGTCGGTGATGGCTACGCTGATATTGAAGTTGGTAACTTTGGTGAGATCTTGCTTGATCGTGATGAACTCTAAGATGTCGGGATGATCGACACGCAAGATGCCCATATTCGCACCACGACGAGTGCCGCCCTGCTTGATGGCCTCGGTCGAGTGGTCATAGACCTGCATAAAGCTAACTGGACCGGAAGCCACGCCCATAGTTGAGCGGACAACGTCGTTGCGAGGACGCAGACGTGAGAAGGCGAAGCCAGTGCCACCACCCGATTGATGGATAAGGGCCTGGTGTTTGAGCGTTTCGTAGATGCTGCTGAGGTCATCGTCGATTGGCAGCACAAAACAGGCGCTCAGCTGACCCAAAGGTCGCCCTGCGTTCATCAGGGTCGGACTATTTGGCTCAAACAGACCTTGAGTCATCAAATGGTAAAACTGATCCGAACGGGCCGCGACCTGAGCGTCGCTCGCTCCGTACCGCTTATCTACACTGGCGATTGTATCGGCGACGCGGCGAAACATGGTTTCCGGCGTTTCAATAACATTGCCCTGATCGTCCTTGATAAGGTAACGTTTGTAGAGAATAGTACGAGCGATCTCGGTCAGTGCGGCAGGCGCTTCGGTTGGTGAACTGGTCATGGGTTTCCTTCCTCATTCAGCGAGGTTTTCACTATAGAAAAAGAGTGAGCCGAGCGGGCTTTCAATGCAATGGCGCAAAAAAAGGCCCTGCAGGGCTACAACAGGGTGATTATGTAAAGAGTTTTATCGAATTGGAATGGGAGTGTTACGAATCGAAAGAACCAAATAGGTGCTATATTTCGTGGATATTATGTTGAGAACGTACTAAATACAGTACGTTTAGTCTATCACAGAACCGTGGTAGTGTCAAGACGATTAGTAATAACGATTTACAATAGTTTGTTATACAAATACTTAGATTGGCATAGAAAAAGTTTGAGGAGGCTCGTGTATCGGGGGCTTTCAACACACGAGCACTAGCATAACCTAAAACCCCGCAAATTCAAGTGCTGAGTCTCGGTTTAATCAGACCAGAAATATATGGTTTTTAGTCGAAAGATCTATAAAATCAATCAGTCGAGGTTAGTCTCCAACAAGCTCGTCGTGGGCAGCTAGAAGGGTTGCGATTCGGGCCGGATCGAGCTGCTTTGACTGCAAGTAGAGTTCGAGGGCTCGGCGTGGGGTTAGGCCTCCCATCAGCTCTTGTTCGACGCTGCTATAGCGTCCCCGTTCTTCGCGCGCTACTTCGATGCTGACGCTTGCGACCAAGAAAGCCCCTGCTTCTTCGAGCTGGCTGCGGATCTGCTCTTCCGATAAGATCGCGCTCTGTTCGCGCGTCGCTTGGATTACGACACGAACGACCGCTTCCTGAAGATCGTGGCGCTCAATAGCGGTTTCGATTCGCGCCACAGGGTTGGGTTGGTTGCGAACATCGACCTCAATAGAGATAAACGGGCGAGCTGGCAGTTTATGGAAGCTCCAGCGCGTATTGCCGCGCTCGAGTTCGACGATCACACAGCCTTTGTCGTCTTTGGCTTCACCGAAGTCGATTCGTTCGATGCTGCCAGGGTAGACGATCGGCGGGTGTTCGCCAAGCGATTGGTGTTTGTGGATATGCCCCAAGGCGACGTAGTCGATGCCTGCTTGGGCCACGATGCTGCGGGCCAGCACCATATCTTGGCCCAGCGTGATGCTGCGCTCTGCACCCAAAACCGCGCCGTCGATCGATCCGTGGAAGGCTAGCACAGCAGGTACATTGGGATCGAGCTCGGCGGCCGATTGCTCGATGAAACGATCCACCCGCTTGCGCAGTTCGGATTCGATCTCGTTGAGCGAAGCCTGTTTCAGCTCCTCCTTCGTTAGCAGACTTTGGCGCGAGATCCAAGGCAGGGCGATGATCTGAACCTCGCCTTTGCGGGTCTCGATCCAATGCAGCTTGGGGCGGTCGGCGATGGTGACGCCTTCGATATCGAGGGTTGCGAAGATCTCGACGGCGTGAGCACGCCCGAGGGCCGGCGAAATATCGTGGTTGCCGGTGATGATAAAGACTGGAATACCCGCCGCACAGATCCGACGGATGCGCTTGGCGAATTCGCGCTGATGGGTTGGGTTGGGCGTGCGATTTTTATAGATATCGCCAGCGATCAAGACCAAGTCTACCTCTTCGCGCATGCCGATCTCGATGGCCTCGTCGAAGCAGCGCAGATAGTCGAGCAGACGCGAGTGCAGACCCGTGGCGGGGTCGATCTTGCCATAATTTTCCATGCCGATATGCAAGTCGGCTAGGTGCAATATTTTTATCATGATTTCAGTCTTTATTCCGATGTTATGCTTCGCTTAGTACTCTATACTCGTAGTTGGAAGTGGTTATACGGAACGGGATCCAGTATGTCTATTCGCAACACGCTTCATCAACATCTTGCTTGCATTCGTGCTTGTTTTATCGCACCCTGCAGCCAAGAACAAACACTCTGCTATTTCGATGCCAAACAGCATGCCGCCAAGCTGGCTAAGCTCTCTGATGCAGAACTACGCAAATATACCGCAACATTGCTGACATTTTATGGCCGCCCTCAGCGCGATAGATAAGCGCCTCTTACTCATCGAGCATAGCGATTTCGATATCTGCTACCGATTCGACGATATAGGTTGGACGGTAGGGGTAGCGTTCGACATCCTCGCGACGAGTGACACCGCTCAGAACCAGAATCGTTTCAAGGCCGCTCTCCGTCCCCCCAATAATATCAGTATCCATACGATCCCCCACCATAATCGATTCTTCCGAATGCGCGTTGATCGAGCGTAAGGCTGTGCGCATCATTAACGGATTCGGCTTGCCGATGAAGTAGGGTGCGACACCGGTTGCGGCCTGGATCAAGGCGGCCACTGCGCCGGTCGCAGGCGCAAGCCCTGCTTCGGTAGGGCCGGAGACATCGGGGTTGGTGGCAATGAAACGCGCTCCTGAAGCGATAAAACGCATGGCTTGCGTGATACGCTCAAAGCTATAAAAGGTGGTTTCGCCCAGCACCACATAGTCGGGCTGCAGATCGGTGATCACATAGCCGATGTCGTGTAGCGCGGTGGTTAGGCCCGCTTCGCCGATGACAAAAGCCGAGCCACGTGGGTTTTGGCGATGCAGAAAGCTGGCGGTCGCCATAGCCGAGGTATAGATCGCATTGGCGGGCAGTTCGAGGCCGATGTGGTTGAGTCGAGCATGCAGATCACGAGCGGTATAGAGTGAATTATTGGTGAGCACGAGAAATTTGGCCCCTGCGGATTGCAAACGGAGTAAGAATTCGTTTGCACCTGGGATCGGTTGTGCGCCGCGTACCAATACTCCATCCATATCAATCAGATAGTTCTTTGGTCGACTCATCATCCCTCCTTTAAACCCGTCTATAAGCCTGCGTTTCCCTCTGATAGTATACCATTCTTTTGCAAAAATGTTCTGTTTTTGCTGATATGGAAGCCGTATGCAAGCCGTAGTGTTTTTGGCTGTATAATGCCCCAAGCGAGGTAAACCAGCTTTTCGTCTGCTAGGGTGCTTCTGCAATACATCTCTCTTGATGCCCTCATTTTCGATCCTCGTAGAGTGTCCAACACGATGCATCTTGTCAAGTTATGCGATCAGATCTGATTGTAGAGACATGGTATGGATCGATTACGAGTGTTTCGTTCGTTTGTAGCTCCTCTTTTACTAGGGTTTGCAGCCTTCCTCTTTGCGCTTGTGTATCTGCGCTTGCCCGAACGATGGTGGTTTGAAGATGATCCGGGTCTGTACGCGGATATGCGCGATGTGCTGCATCCACTGGCGATTTTCATCGATCGTGATGTCATTCGGGGTTTTGGAATGGGTAAGGCGCTTGTTCCTTTGCAAATGCTCTCTTTTTGGAGCGATGTGCATATGTTTGGAGCTAATCCAGCGGCAGCCTACTGGCATACGCTGTTGTCGTTTTTGGCGGTTGTATTGTTGATGTATGCATTTATGCTGCTCTGCACAGCTAATCGCTTGATCGCGACGGCAACGCCGCTGATCTGGATGTTGCTTCCTTCAACCCTTTCGATCCTTTTTTTTATTTCGACTCGGCACTATCTGGAAGGATTGCTGTTTGGGCTCGCCGCGAGCTGGTGTGCCCTGTATGCCTGTCGCCGCTACGATCGTATCCCCTATTGGCTGGTGGGCCTTATCAGCTTGTTTGCGCTGTGTTCTGTCCATTCCAAAGAGATTTTTGCGACCACGCTGCCAACCTTTCTATTTCTGCTCGGTTTCGCTTATCGTCGTTATGTGATAAGCCTGATCTCTGTTGTGGTCTTGGTCGTATATGTCTTCTATCGTTTTTGGGCTTTGGGATCAGATTTAACCTATACCGAGCGCTTGCTCGATCTGCCAGATTATCTGCGTTATTTAACGGTTTTGCCATACAGTCTAACGCTCAGCCCGTTCGGCTATATTGTCTATGGTGGAGCTTTCTGTTTAGTAGCCTACCTTTGTTGGCGCCGCTTGATCAACTGGCGCATGTTGCTGGTGGGCTGTGTCCTGCTCGCTTCTGCCCTCACTGCGATCTATGCTGTAGCTTATCCGGTTTTGTTGACCTACAATGTGCCGAATACTTGGAATAGGGTGCCATATATCTTGCATACGGTGGCACTGTTATGGACCATGGTTGTGCTCGCCCGTTTGCCTTCCCAAACGGGTAAGATCGTAGCCATTGTGTTAGTGGTGTTGGTTGTGCTGCCCAGCACAGTGGAGAGCCATAATTGGTGGGATATGCGCCTGCAGCGCGCGGAACAAGAGGGGCGCTACTATCTCGATCATCCCGATCGTCTACTGTATAGTGAGGAACCAGCTTGGTGGTTTATTATGGGCGTGCATGAGCTGTATGAGGTTGAAGTGCCGCACTATGTGACGAAACATTTTGTGAGCGACTCATATCTAGAGGCGCTTTTACCTTTGCATAAGACGATTTGGCGCTATCGAGATGGCGAGTTTATTAATGACGACCTGCTCTTTGCGACACTTCGGGCCGAGTATCAAATGGCAGATGCCTCTCAAGAGTAGCGAGAGGCATCTGTACATCTACAACTAATATCAAATCCGTATTGCTTGCTTCAGATTGCTGCGGCTAGGTTTTGCTCCAAAAAGAGGGTCCTTAGCGCGTCCGCCTACGGCTACCAACATTCCGCCCAACAAACGAGGGGTGTAGCTAGGTGTGCTGAAAGACCACCTCAAAGCCGATAATTTAAACGGATTTGGTGGAAGCTCATGCGGCGGCGCGTGCGATCTTGCGTTGTGGGCTATCTTCCGAGAGCTGCATTAGTTCGATCGCATTGCCGTCGGGGTCGTGGATCCAAGCTTGCAGATTAGTATCGAGGCCCATCTTGACTTCGCGGTCGATTTCGACACCCTGCGAGCGCAGTTTTTCGACGGTGGCGACGATGTCATCGACGACTAAGCAGAGGTGACGGAAGCTGCTTTTGCGGTTGGGGTCGGGTTCAGGCCCATTGGGGAAGACTTCGATAAAGCGGTCGCCCGCTACATGCAGATAAACCAGCATCAGCGAGCCGTCATCGTGGTGGAGCCGAAATGATTCTTTGATTCCCAACAGTTCATAAAACGCCAGCGTTTTTTCCAGATCGTACGCGCCGAAGGCGGCATGCCCGATATCTGTGATCATCGACGACCTCATTTCTATTTTGAAAAGATTGGGACTCTCAGATAATACCACAGAGATTGACTCCTTGCGACGATCGTACTACCATAACAGCCTCTGCAGTTGCTCGCCTCACGGGCGCAGTGAGCGATTGCTCTACATCCACTCGGCCCGCGATAACGCTTGAGAGCGCTATCGAAACAAGCAAACCGCGCAGCCCTTCGTGCCCATGCGCTTCACAGCCGATCCAGCTTGTAACAAGCATAAACAGATATCGCTTTTTGGATCGTTTATTCGTTTTGTTATGATGTAGACTGTTAGGAGAGGCCGTTTGATCGACTCTGCTCCTTGGCGTTGAGCATGGGCGTTGAGGCTGCCCTTGTTTTACCTTTTTTGTTGGGAATGTTTGAGAGATACTCGAAGAGGAGGCATCCATGAGCATTAATCGCGTCATTGTTGTGGTGCTCGATAGCGTTGGTATCGGCGAAGCGCCCGATGCAGCCGATTTCGGCGATGTGGGCAGCAACACCTTGGGCAATATCGCCAAAGCTATGGGCGGTCTGCATGTGCCAAACATGGCGGCCTTGGGTCTGGGCAATATCGCGCCTTTGGAGGGCGTGCCGCCAGCGGAGGCACCTAAAGGCGCGTATGCGAAAATGGCCGAGCAGTCGGCGGGCAAAGACACTTCGACCGGCCACTGGGAACTGATGGGTGTGAAGGTGAATCAAGCCTTCCCGGTCTTTCCCGATGGCTTCCCCCCCGAGGTGATGGAGCGCTTTGAGGCGGCCATTGGGCGTGGCACGCTGGGCAACAAAGCAGCCTCGGGCACGACGATTCTCGACGAATTGGGCGACGAGCATGTGCGCACGGGCAAGCCGATCATCTACACCTCGGCGGATAGCGTCTTTCAGATCGCCGCCCACGAAGAGGTGGTGCCGCTCGATCAGCTCTACGAGATGTGCCGGATCGCGCGCGAACAGCTGCGCGGGCCCTACGAGGTTTTGCGCGTGATCGCGCGCCCCTTTGTGGGCCGCTCGGGCGCTTGGGAACGCACCGCCAATCGACGCGATTTCTCGGTTACGCCTCCCGCGCCGACCGTGCTGGAGAAGCTCAAGGATGCTGGCTTGATGGTCTATGCGATCGGCAAGATCGAGGATATCTTTGCGGGCGTTGGCATCACCGATGCGGTGCACACCGAGCACAACATGGATGGCGTCGATAAGACTTTGCAGGCCATGAAGCAGCAGAAGCGGCGTGGCTTGATCTTCACCAACTTGGTCGACTTCGATGCCAAGTTTGGGCATCGCAACAATGTGCAGGGCTACGCCGCCGCTTTGGCCGCCTTCGATCAGCGCGTGCCCGATCTGCTCAAGGCGCTGCAAGACGACGATCTGCTGGTGATCACTGCCGACCATGGCAACGATCCGACCACGCCCAGCACCGACCACTCGCGTGAGTATGTGCCGATTCTGCTGGCGGGTGCTCAGGTCAAGGCCGGTACCAATTTGGGCGTGCGCAGCACCTTCGCCGATCTGGGCGCAACCATTAGTGATCTGTTCGGCTTGGAAGCGCCCTCGCTCGGCTCCAGCTTCCGGGCCGAGGCGCTCCACTCCTAGTTTGCTTGACATAAATATTGGTCTGCCAGTCCTCGAGCTTCGACAATGTCGCTCTGCGGGGCGCAGTGCCTGGCGCTGACTCGCGAGGGATCGCGAAGAGGGGCGCGGCGAGAGGGTGTTGTGCGTTAGCGCAACACCCTTAAAAATGGGCGAATTCCGCTCGCCGCAGGCGAAAAAGGCCCGAATGGGTGGAACGGCGATTTGATAGCCGAAGGCGGACGCGCTGAGGAAGGAATGGAAGATAAGGCCTTCGACGCCGAAGCGTGAATAGAACCAAGCAGATAGGCTAAAAAAAGAGATTTCGCACTAGGTACGAAATCTCTCTTTGCGTGTGTGGCTTAGATGCTTTCGCGCAGGGCGCGGATCTTGGCCGGATCGGTCGAGTAGCGCAGGTATTCCGGCGGACGCAGGGTGCCACCCATAAAGACCCGCTCGTTGCGGTGGATCATGGGGCTTTCGATGGCGCGCAGGCCGACCACGTGGGCCTCTTTGACGCCGCTTTGGGCCACAACCTTCTTGAGATTGCGCTCGCTGCCGCCGCCCGGCATAATGATGACGCGATCGCCCGCGCGCTTAACCAGCTCGGTGATCATATCCAAGCCTTCGAGCACCGACTCCTCTTGGCCGGAGGTCAGAATGCGGTCGACGCCCAGCTCGATCAGGTCTTCGAGCGCTTGGAAGGGGTCGCGCGTGACATCGAAGGCGCGGTGGAAGGTCACGTTCATGGGGCGAGCCAGCTCGATCAGCTCCTTGGTGCGCACCTTATCGACATCGCCTTCGGGGGTCAGAATGCCGATCACCACGCCGTTTGCGCCGGCCTTCTTAGCGAACTCGATATCGCTCTTCATAATTTCGAACTCGATATCGGAGTAGTAGAAGTCGCCGCCGCGCGGACGGATAATGACTTGCAGACCGATATTGAGGTACTTGCGGGCGGCCAAAATAGTACCCGCGCTGGGGGTCGTACCGCCTTCAAGCAGATTATCACAGAGTTCGACGCGGTCGGCACCACCCTCTTGGGCGGCGATAGCCGACTCGACCGAATCGACACAAACTTCGATCTTGAACGAATCGCTCATAAGGATAAACTCCTTTGTTTCTAGTGAGCCACACTATGGCTAGGCTTAACGTAATAGCGCAACCATGGATACGCGGGCGTCGAAGAGCACGCCGTTGTACCAGGTTGTACTACTTTGGATGAGTAGGAAAACAATAATCGCCCAACTTGCCAGTTCTAGCAAACGGCCGAAACGGCTCAGATAGCCGAGCAGATAGCCCGATAGCACGCAGACAAGCGGGGCGAGGAAGTAGATATAGCGTACTTGCAGGCCGATGCTGAGTTCGACCGCCAAGAAGAGCAGGGCGACCAGCAACCAGGCCAGCACAAACTGCCAGCCAGCGCTGGGAAGTTTGTGGCGCGTGAATAGGGCTAAACCCAGCGCGGGCAAGATCAGCCCGAGCGAGTTGTAGCCGACCAGAAAGCCGCGCCAGATCAGCCAAGCTGCCGAGCTTTGCAGCTCTTGGCCGAGCGCTTCTTGGCCGATCTCTTGGGTCTGTTCCAGGTGCGAACCCAAGACCATGCCATAGATCAAAGCTAGCGCGATCAACGAGCTGATTGTGATCAGGCTGAAGAGCGCGATGCGGGCATGTCCGCTGCCCACGCGGCGCAGCACAATCAAGAGCCATGCGATCCCCAGCCAAGCGACGGCGATCACGGTCACGCCGATGTGGCTGAGCAGCGCTACGCTGAGCGCCAGCCCGGCCAGCATCCAATAGCGCAAGCTGTCGGGCTGTTGAAAGGCCGCCAACAGAGCGAGCAGTAGCGGCAGCATCATAGCTTGGCCGAAGATCTGGGCCGAATGGCCGAAGAAGAGCGGCATCCAAGTGACGGGCACTGCCGCGAAGAGCATAGCGGCCATGCTGGCGCTGCGTTTATCGAGCCCGAAACGCTGGGCCAAGAGGCCGACCGCGAAGGCGTTCAGGCCGTCGATAAAGGCCATAGCTCCAGCCACCAGCAGGGGCGGGGTGATTCCGAACAGTAGCAGCGGCTGAATGGTCAAGTAGGGGCCGGGCGGGTAGACCGTCGTGCCGCCCCCGAACTCGAACGAGTGGTTGGTGATCAGCAGATTGCCCGTTACGCTCTTGAGCAGGCGATCGACATTCAGCGCCAGATCGTGGGCTGCGAAGGTTGGGTAGAGCACGCCCGTGAGGCGCAGCGCGATCGCTACAAGGCTGGCTCCCCAAAACGCTCGCAGCAGATCAGGCTCGAACTGCGCGCCCCAGCGTTTGATCAGCCAAGGCAGGAGGCTGTAGCTCAATAGGGTCAGGAGCAGCGTCACAACAGCTAAGCGCAGCAGATAGCTTTGCAGCACAAGCGCCTGAACGCTGGCGATGTAGATCAAGCCGGCGCTGAGCAGCAGCAACACAGCCCCGCCCAGACCGAGCAGCGGAAGCTGTAGGGCGCGGGTGATCGCCAGTCCACAGAGCAAAATGAAGCCTTGAAGCGTGATGACCCACAGATTGGGCCAAGTTAGGCCAGCGCCATAGACCCGCAAGCTCGCACCTTCGAAGCGCAGACTGACATGGCGCTCGTCGTCGCCGACCTGCGTCCATTCGCTTTGGATCTTGATCGGGATCTGGCCAGCCCGAGCGGCGCGCTCCGGCAGCAGCAGATAGTAGATCCGTGCTTGCTCGCTGGCATTGAAGCGCAGATCGCTGCCATCGGCGAAGCCTAGCTCGATGGCCGGATTGGGAATAGTTGGAGGCGGCGGCCCCAAGTTGAGGCGCACGCCTAAACGCTGATTGCCAGCCAACTGAGGGAAGCTGATGTGACTCTCTCCCGTGCTCCAACGGTAGCGCCCGCGTTGATCGCGTTCCGAGGCGTGGAAGCCATCCATAACGATCGCGGCTTCTTTGCTGGTCGGGTTTATGCTGAAAAGACTGTGCGGTCTGCTCCAGAGGTAACTCTGCGCCGCGACCACAACGCACAAACAGCCTAGAAGGCTAAGCAAGACAGGCCATGCGGAACGCAACGCGCTGGGGAACGATCTAGACACCTGTTGAAGCCCACTCGTGCTCAATGCCATACACGCAACAACATTCTGATTCTACGGCTCGAATGGGGAGGAGTATAACATAGCGTTAGGCTGGTGACAATTCGTGACCTCTATCTCAAGCCGTTGAGCGCAGTGGCACGAGTTGGAAATAGGACCAGTGGGTGCTTGACCTGTGATCTTGGCCTTCGTATACTCGCTATACCATCGTAAAGGAGCGGTCTATGGAACCTGAAGACACAGCTCGTGTGCTCGTTGCCGTACTCGCCCATCCTCGTGACCTCTCGTTGCTACGCGAACAGCGCTGGTACCGTATTCCCCTGGCGCGTGCCCCACGCGATCTGGCCGCCGATTACCTCGCTTTCTATTTGACCTCAGCCTTTGGCCCCGAACGCTGGGCGGTGCGCTATTATGCCGCTATTCGCAGCTATCAGCTTGTGACGCGCCTCTGCCTTTTGCCCGACCAGCCGAAGCATCCTCGTGCTGACGAACTCTACTATCGTATCGAGATCGATGAATTGCAAGCGCTTGAGCCGCCCGTGCCGGCCCGTTCGTTCCGGCGTTTAACCTTTATCGCCACCAGTTGGGGCCAGTTGCGTCGCGCCCACGATGTCACCGAATTATGGCACCCGCCCGAAGATCAGATTGTGCCCGACGATAGCGTTTGGGCCGCCGGTATCGCAGGCAGAAGTTTGGGGTAAAATGAAAGGAAGTAGCCTTTTTGCCGAGATACGATAGCTATGACCGAAACAGTTCAGAGTGTTATTGTTGCCAATGGGCCTGATTTTGATGCAGCGCCTTTTCGTGCTCTTCTAGAGCAAACCGATCTTTTGATCGCCGCTGATGGTGGTGCCAATGCCCTCTATCAGATCGGCTTGTTGCCGCAGCTTGTGATCGGCGATCTCGATTCGATCAACCCGGAAACGGACGCTTGGTTGGAGGCGAACGCAGTCGAGCTGCAACGCTTCCCAGCCGAAAAAGACGAGACCGATCTCGAGTTAGCTTTGTTGTTGGCGGCCCAACGCGGTGCCAAGCGGATTATTGTTTTGGCAGCTTTCGGCGGGCGTTGGGATCAGAGCTTAGCCAATATGGCGCTGCTCGCCTTGCCAGAGCTAGAAGGCTGCGATGTGCGTTTGCTCGACCAAGAGCAACAGGCCTTTTTGATCCGCACAGAGCGCGAAATCGAGGGCGAAGTTGGCGATACGCTCTCGCTTTTGCCTTTGGGGGGTTTCGCTCAAGGGGTCAGCACACAAGGCTTGTACTATCCCTTGTATGACGCAACTTTGCACTACGCTCGGGCACGGGGAATCAGCAACGTGATCATTGAAACACCGGCGAAAGTCTGGGTACGCGAAGGATTGTTATTGGCGATTCACACACCGAAGCGGGCGGGGATCTTTACAAAAAAGGCATGAAAAGAGGATGGGGAAGCGGAATTTCATTAACCTTATCATAACATATTTTTGCTTCGAATACAACGGCCTTTGGCCCGATCCATTTTAAGAAAGAATAGGGTATTCTGTCCTTGCTCCAAGTATTACTGAAAATAAACGACGTATTTTAGGAGGTCACGAGTGGATCGTGATAGATTGCGTAATGGAGCTTCAAGCGCGACAACAACCTTAGACCACGATACATTGCTGAGTGAGCTTGAAGCGGCACAGAAAACAGTTCGTATGCTGTTGCGTGAGATGGATAAAGCGCAGCGACGCTATGACGATCTGCATCGTGCCTATAAAATGACTGTTGATAATCTCGTTAAAACCTCTGGCGAGTGTAGTATGCTCGAACGCGAGCGCGACCAGTGGAAGCAACGGGCCGAACAGCGCTACGAGCAAGAGAGCCAGCTGCAGACGCCCATTCCTACTAAACTCTCGCCAGAAGAGATCGCTGCGATTCGCAAGGCTATGGCGCGCCTGCACCATCCCGATACAGGCGGCAATGCAGAGCGTATGAAGGCCTGGAATGCTCTGCTCGACAAGCTCGAACAGGAGTGATCTCCCAGCGATAGCTAGCTGTTTATGCTTGTTCTGTTGGCCTGCTGTGCTTCGTTACGACGGCAAACAGCTCGCGATAGTGTGCGACTTCGCTAACCTCTCTGCTTTACCTATACCTATAAGTTGAGACCGGCATGCTCTTCGCTGAGCATGTTTGTGATTCTTGCCACTCCAAACCCAGTTGCTACGTTTTGAGCTTTGGCGGCGTGCTCTTCACCTTCCATTCCTTCTCTAGCGCGTCCGCCTACGGCTATCAACATCCTGCCCGTTACAATGGGCTGCTAGCTGTCGCTGCTAGCAATGTTTACAATGCCTCTTTGAGAAACAATGTCTCAATCAGCGCTATTTAACGCTGCATTCGCTTAAAACCCAGCATATTCGCCATGCCAGCAAGCCTTGAGAGAGATTTCGCCCATCGGGCGAAATCTCATAATATAGTCACCTTTTGCTCTGCCGAAGGACAACAAGCAACGAATTGATGAGCCTATTTTCTCAGACAGGCTGCTTGAACATCTCTCGGTTTGGTAGGTCTTGTTTAGATTGCTGCTTCCAAAGCCGCTAAATCGCCGCTACAGATCGCCTGTACATTCCTAGTGATCTTGGCGATATCCCAATCCCACCAGCGAATCTGCAATAGGCACTCGATCACTTCGGGCGGGAAGCGATAGCGAATCACTTCGGCTGGATTGCCGCCCACAATGGCGTAGGGTGGCACATCGCGGGTCACTAACGAGCCGGTCGCAACTACCGCCCCGTCGCCGATCTGAACGCCCGGCATGATCATAGCGCGATAGCCCAGCCAAACATCGTTGCCTACCACCGTATTGCCCTTGTTAGGCCATGTTGCGGGCATGGCTTTCTCCCAACCATGTCCAAAGATCGGGAATGGGTAGGTGGTGAACCAATCGATATGGTGGTTGCCCCCATTCATAATGAAGGTGACATCTGAGGCGATCGAACAGAACTTACCGATAATCAGCTTATCGCCCGTGAACGAGAAGAGGTAGCGCACATTGCGCTCGAACTGCTCGGGGTTGTCGAGATCGTCGTAATAGGTGTAGTCGCCCACGATGATATTGGGGTGCTTGACGACATTTTTTAAGAAGACAAGCTGTTTTGAATGTTCAAGTGGGTAAACTCGGTGAGGAGAAGGCCCATTTCGAGTCGAATCAGCCATAAAAGTCTCCTTTGTCAATTCAGCTCTCTGTTTCTTTACAAACGATCTCGGCGAGGGCTTGGATGGTGCTAGGGGTGCTGCCACAGCAAGCCCCTATAATCGCTACATTGATCGCGAACAGCCGCTCTGCATGGGCTTGAAACGCACTATGATCGACGGGATATCGTAATTGACCCGCTTCCTCTTGAGGCAGCCCTAGATTGCTTTTGGCTACCAGCGGCAGCTCCGGAAAAGCCTGTTGTAAGCCAACTAGGGCGCGCTCGCAGCTCGCAGGCCCTGTGCCGCAGTTTGCGCCGATCGCTGCCAGCCCTAAACCTTGCAGATTGGCCGCGATCTCGTTGATCGATGCGCCGCTATAGGTTCGGCCATCGTCTTGAAACGAAAAGCTGACGATGACGGGTAGCTGTTCGGCTGCTTGTTTGGCGCCCAATAAGGCCGCACGCGCCTCGTTAGGGTCGCCCATAGTCTCGATCCACAACAGATCGACACCCGCAGCCGCCAATGCGCGCGCTTGAGCGGTATAGCCAGCCTGCAGCTCGTGATAATCCCCTTGAAAGCCGCTCGGCCCGATCGAGCCTGCGACAAGATAACGCCCTTGCGCTGCCGTGCGGGCCAAAGTTACTCCAGCTGCATTGATCGCGTCGTGCTGCGCTGTAAGGCCGTGCTGGGCGAGACGAAAACGGTTTGCGCCGAGTGTATTGGTGAGGATAAGTTGAGCGCCGACCTCAAGGTACGAGCGATGAATGGATCGAACGATCTGGCTCCGCTTAGGATCGATGTTCCAAGCTTCGGTGCAGTCGCCTAAACGCAACCCATGTTCCAACAAACGGGTTCCCATTGCGCCGTCGGCAAGTACTGCCCTTTGGTTCTGAAATGCTTGCAGCATACTGCGCCCTTAAATCTGAGCCCTTCTTTGTATTATACCAATACTATCGTTAGGCCGTTCTAAAAGATACGTTGTTTGTTAGAATGGGGAAAATTTGCTAGGCTTCTTTGACACTCATACTAAATCTGTTTAAAGACTTATCTTCTCTCAACGCGGGAAGATGAAAAACCGGGGAAGGAAATAGTTAAGTTCCGCTCTGCCAAAGGCCAAAAGTAATACCAATCCATTTAAAGACTTGCGCTCTTGCGGCGCTGGAAGATGAGGAGGCGAGGAGGGATTAAGTTCCGCTCTGCCGAAGGCCAAAAAGTAAGCGATCTACCGAATTTGCTATCATCATATTGGATCTGGAGGAGAAAACTTGAGCCGATCTCGTGTAGTCATTTTTGAAGGGGCGCCCGGGGCGGGTAAGTCGAGTCTGTCGCAGTTTGTCGCCCAGCAATTCGCAGCCAATGGCTACGATCCAGTTTGGATCGAAGAGCATGAGCTCAACGATAGCTGGTTTGGCCCCTTTTACGAAGCGCTCAATACATCAGAGAGCGATGCGATCACAGCGGCTTTGGACTGTTGGCGCACGCTTTTAGCTCAGATCGCTTCCGATCAGCGCGTCTATCTGATCGATGGGGTCTATTTCCATACGGCCTTGAAGTGTCTGTTGGCCTATAAGCACAGCCAGGCCCAGATCGCAGCCTATCTGGCCGAGCTTCATACCTTGCTCGAACCTTTTCAGCCCATTCTAGTTCATTTGAAGGGTGATGTGGCTAAGATTATGCAGCAGGTGATCGAGGATCGTGGTCAGCGTTGGGCCGCCGATGTCGCCGAGGCGATCGCCGCCTATCCAAGCCAAGCGGGCAGCGAGCGCAGTGTAAGCGCCATGATCGACTTCTTTGTGGTCTCCCAAGCCGAGTTAGAGCGGATCGCCCAAAGCTACCCTTACGAATATTGGCCGATCGATACGAGCGCGCGCGACTGGCCGCGTTATCAGCAGATCCTGCTGCAGCGCCTTGGTTTAGAGGAGCGTTCTACACCCGAACAGCTCTCGGAAGCACTTGCGCTTGAAGAGTATGTCGGCGTTTATCATACTCCCGAGAACTTCCCCGACCAGTTTCGCCATCCGCTCGAAGTCGAGCTGATCGAGCAGGGCTTACGCTTACATATGGTCTTTATGCGCAATTTTCGGCTGATCGCCCGCCAAAAAGACTGTTTTGCGATCGTCGCCCGCCCGCTCGAAGTCGAGTTTGTGCGCAACGATGCGGGCCAACTGATCGGTATGATCTACCCCTTTGTGCCAGAGCAGCGTTTCTTCTGCCCAAAAGTGGCCTAATTAGGCTGCTCAGCACTCGGCTTTGCGATGGTCTGTTGTTAGGCTATCTTTTTCAATGGGTGCATTGAGCGACAACGAGAGGCGATGAAGAAGGCGTGGCCCACATTGCCGAAGGTAGGTCGCCCGAATGGGAGGATAGGCTGTTGATAGCCGTAGGCGGACGCGCTAGAAGCCGAATGGGGGCTAGCAGCTCATCCGCCAGAGTTATAACAATCGAATGGATACACTTTTGTTTAGGCCGCCCTGCGAACACTCAAGCGCTCTCAGGGCGGCGTAGATACAGACCTTATCTATCGTGCCAATAGCTGATCAACTGGCCTTGGGGATTGTAGAGCGCTCCGTCGTCTTTTGAGGTGTTGTTCCAGATATTGCCGCCGCTGTGCGGGAAGCCGCGTTGTTCGCCCGGAGCGAGCGTGCCGCCGATCGGGCCGTGGCGCTGGTTGCCGCGAATCGAGCACATGATCCAGCCGTTGAGATCGACGCTCTCGTTGCTCACATTCTGCAGATAGACGATCTCGGCCCGTTTGTCGACGCGCGTGATCTTGATCGGATAGTTAGGCGCTTGATTGGCATAAGGGTCCTCTTGGCAAGCGTTGTAGCTGGGCGGCGGACCGGCCGGTGCGGGCGCTTCGGGCGCAGGCTGAGGCGCTGGAGGCTGAGGCACAGCACCATAGCGCGCTTCGTAGACTTCGCGCCCCAACAAGCCGAGCAAGACGCTATTGGGGCCGATCTCGGGGTGGTATTCGAAGCGGCGGCGCTCGAAATATTGCACCAGATAGGTCTGGCCTTCGAGCTCGGTCTCGAACGCGCCAGTGATCGGGTAGCCAAAGCGCTCTAGGCCGCCATTGTTGCGCCAGTAGTCGGCGAAGGCAGCCTGACAGATCTGATGGCCTGTTTCGGGGAAGTTGATGCAGTTCGGCGCAGTTTCGTCGATCTGGCCGGGCGACCACGGAGTGCCGAGCTGTTCAAGCCGTTCGACGCCTAAGCGCCCCGTGCTGATCGTGCCGTTCGGCTGGATCTCGATGCGGTCGCGCTCGAACCATTGGACTTGCAGTTGCTGGCCTTCGATCAGTTCGAGGCTTTGTGAGCTGATCGGCAGCCCAAAGACGGCTAGACCGCCGTTACGCTCCCAATATTGGCGGATTGGGCCGCTGATACAGTGGCCGGTTTCGGGAAAACAGCGCTCAGCTGTTTGGGCCGCTGCAGGAAATGGTAATAAACAGAGCAAAACAGCCACAAATACAAGCCTAAACCGCATAATTCCTCCTCAGTTGAAGATCGATGTGTCGGAACTCAGGTACGAGTCGTTTCGATCGTTTGGTGAGGGTGACTGTTTCTGGGTATGTTGTATTGAATGATTATAGATGATAAATGCTGCACTTTCAATCCTAGAGACGCGTAGTGCATAACAAGATCTAGTTATCTTCTTTTATTTGCCTAAAAAGAGCGAAAAATGCACTATCTATTCAAGAAAAAGCAGACACTTCCTCAACGCGCGGAAGCGTCTGCTTGTGGGATGATTCTTAGCGAACGATCGGCAAATAGACCTGGTGAGCGATCATAACTTCGCTCTGGAACGTGAGCGGTGTTACACCATCAGCTTTCAAGGTGAAGGTGAGCGGGAAACGTGTTCCATAGGGCTGATCGGGGGTGGCCAGAACTACCGAGGCCGAGCGCTTCGAGAGATAGCTAGCATCGGGCAGGTGCCATTCGATGAGATTGCCCGTGATGGTGGGCGCGACGCCGAGCGTGTCGCTGACATAGCTCAAGCCACTTGGGAGTTCGAGCGAGAGGGTTAACGATTGCGCTTTGGTTACACCGTTATTGCCATAGCTCAGCGGAACGGCGACTTGAGACTGTGGTCCAGCACCAGCGAGCGAAGCTGCCGAGCCGTGCAGGGTCACTGCAGTTGGGGCAGCAAGCTTATAGGGCTCGCGGCCTAAAACCCCATCATCGGCCGAGAAGGCGACGAAGTCTGAGCCCGGCGCAAACGAGACGGGGGTGGAAGAGTATGGACCGGGCGCGATATCGGCGACTTGGTAGGTTCCTTCAGCGGTGCCATCGCTCGCCCACAGTTCGAAGCCGCTTACTCCATCTGAGGCGGTTAACAAGAGGGTGTCGTGGATAGTCTGCAGTCGGACAAGGCCATCCTCAGGGCCAGGGTTAATATCTCGGACTAAGTGGGTGCCAGCGCTTGTGCCATCGCTGACCCATAATTCTGTGCCATGTTCCAGATCCTTGCCCGTGAAGTAGAGCTTTCCATTTAATACATCGATTGCAGGCGCAGCATACCTTGCTAGATTGGCGTCAAATATAGGCGAAGCGATAATCCGTTGCGTTCCTTCTGCTGTACCATCACTTACCCACAGTTCATAGTACTGTTTATTGAGGTCAACGCAATCGACTACAAAATAGATCTTGTTATCTAGAACGACGAGCTTGCTTACATTTCGGACCTTGTTTGAGAGCGTTGCGACAACTTTGGTGCCAGCAATCGTTCCATCGGTTTCCCAAAGCTCAACAGGCTTTATTTCTAACGGCTGGTCTGGTAAATCAGCATTAGGAGGAGGAATGATTGTGAGCTCGTGGACAAGGAAATAAAACTTACCGTTGAGGCTTGTTTCACTGAACAAGCTCTTTACCCTTTTGAGGTTGGATCCCGGAACTATGCCGAGATTCTTTGTACCTGCTGGCGTACCATTGCTTGTCCAGAGTCTTAGTTCTTCGCTTAGGCCGATCAATTGATTATTGATGATGCCTGCGGTAATACCCGGCAAGGCCGCAAGTTCAGAAGTTCCTTCTGGAGTACCATCGGTTTGGAATAGCCTACTATCCATACTGAATAAGAAACGACCATTAATGCTTTGAAAGAGGTATGAGTGTTCGCTAAAATTATCATCTTCTTTAATACGAATGGTGCCTTCCGCGCTGCCATCACTTTTCCACAGATCTTCATGTGAGGTTTTGGCCCCTGCAATTATATAAACCTGATTCCCATCACTATAGATGTGATTAGCGTTGGAGAGAATGCCGTACACAATGGATGGACTGGTTTTGCCTTCATTCGGTTGATCAGGTGCTCCAAAAGGTTCCGTATTGATATCTTTGATGAGGCTAACAAGCGAGGTGGTTTGAGCCGCAACAGGGGCTGTTTGTTGGGAGGGGAAAGAGAGAAAGGCAAGGACGGATACCAAAACGGTTGCTAAGACAATAAACCGTTTGAGGCGAGATCTCTGCCTGTTACCTCTGTCATTGAGGAGAGAGTCTTTCTTAGACTGCATATGAACCTCCTTGTTAGCGTATATTGAGTTGTTTTAGCTGATTATAATTTAGTTTGGGTGTGCGTCAAGTAGTGTTTGTTTAAGATTTGTTCTTTTTAAATGAAGGAAATTTCCCTAAAAATCTAATAATCAGAGTAAATAGGTTTATAGAGAAGAATTTTGATTAAGATATATGTTGTAATAATAAATTGAGAGATTTCGATCAATAGCTCGAAATCTCTCAGAGAGAATGGCCTTTTGAAGGTGTTGTTATAAACTCTGATTAGGAACTATAGCGGTCGCAAATGTTGGCGATTCGTGCAACAAGTTGGTCGATCATAAAGGGTTTACGGATAACATCGACCACATTGGGCAGTGCAAGCCATTCGGCTTCAGTTTGCTGATTGGGAATGGCCGAAAATATAATAATTGGTATGCCAGCGGCGTCGCTTGCTTGAAGGTCATGATAAACCTGTAGACCTGTACGGCGTGGCATTGCGATATCGAGCAAAATACAGTCTGGACGCTCCTGAGCAGCGATTTGTACGCCCTCTTCACCATTATCTGCTTGGAGTAAGGTGAAACCCTCGTGCTCAAAAAGCAGTTGGATTAGTGTGAGAATCGATTGGTCATCATCTATAATGAGGACGCGATATGGTCTCACCATCAATGCCTCCTCGGAGGTGGAGCCTTCCACCTTCGCTTATTCAAAACCGTGTTACATAAACTATAACGTTGAAATATTCAACTATTGAAGAGGTGTACAAGCTGATTTCTCCTAGCTTTCAAGCAGCTCATCGAGCAGTTGTGTAAGGAGATCTGCGAGCGATTCGGTTCCCTGTGGCAGCAGTGCAAAGGCTCCGACTCTATTACGATAAATCTCGCTCGCTTGTCGGCCCGGATAGAGCAATAGGGATGCATAAACTGCCGATTCCCCATTGGCGTAGCCGATACTGCCGCGATAGCTATAGGCGTCGGCGAGCGCATCTTCTGGCACTCCACCTTGAGCATCGAGCCGGTACTTCGCATCAAAGACCAGCAGTTGAACCTTTCCGTTAGGTCGATGTAGTTCCACCACGATATCAGGTACGCGGCGATGGCGATCGAGCGAGCCGATCTGTTTTGTGCTATGCGTGCGCAAGGGCTGATAGCGCGCTTGGTAGCGTAATTCAAGCCGATAATCTGCTTTGTGAGCGCGCAGCAAGACACGATCTTCCGGCAGCTTAAAGAACAGCCCTTGGCTTGGGCTTGATTCGAAAAGCTGATCGAATGAACTTGTATCGACCTGCCAGCCGGGTAAGCTAGCCAGCGTATTGATCATGTACAGCGTAGCCCAGACCTCATAAAGCAGCGGTAGCTCTTGAATAGGTAGATGAAAGAGCGGGCTATCGCAGTCGAAAAGGCTGCTTTTTTGTAGGTCGCGCCAGGTTTGGTAGATCAGTCGGTAGGAAGGGTCGCGTTGCAGCAGCTTGCTAGAAAGCTGACTTGGCACTCGTTGGGCGCGCAACTCGGCCAGAAAGGGCAGAGATCGTAGCACACGTAGGCGGCGCTCGATGGCATTGCAGCTTTTGAGCAGCTCTTGAATGCGGATCAGCTGGCTTGATGGGCCAAAGAGCTGTTGATTACGCTCTAAGCGGCCTTCTTCATAGCTTGCCGCTTGTTTGATGCGCAAGATACGATAGCGCAGTTGATCGAGCAGATAGGCCACCAAACGATTCTCGGCGGTATCGAAACTTGTCTCGCTGCTAGCCTGTACGATCCGTTCAGGTATGAAAGCGCCCTGTTTGTGGAGGGCGTCGTAGACATCGGGAGCGAGCGTAGTGGGAAGGGGCAGCACATTTTCTTTGCCGAATTCGCGTAGACTCTCGGCGTCGAGCTGGCTGGCACGCTCGATCTGTTGAAGCGATTTATGGCTGACGAGCTGGCTATGGGGCCGTTGAGCGATGCGCATGACGGCTTGCTCGACCTGAGCAAAGCGCTGATCGAAGAAGAGCGCAAGGTCTTCCAGCGCTTGGCTCGACGAGTGGCTGTGACGTTCGAGGCCAACCGCTTCGCTGCCACCGCTCAAGGCAGCTACAAGTTGAACCGCCTGCTTGTGCAGATCGGCCAGCAATCGCTCGTAATCGTCTTGGGCCAACTTGCGCGGAACGACCCGAACCACAAACTGCTTGCGCTCTGTGGCTTGAGTATGACTATCGTTGCAGATAAGCTCAAGCTGAAAGCGCCCAAGACTATTTTGTGGGTTCCAGCGCCAATGCCAATCGGCTTGATTGGGTTTCAGGAAGGCTTCGAGCGGCTCGCCGTTGAGGCGTAGTTCAAGCTGAGAATGATCGTTGGGCCGAGCAATGAACTCGCAAGATTCCCACTCCTGAAGAACAAAATCCTCCTCAAGACTCTTATCAGCTTGATTCAGATAAAAGGTAGCGCCCATTTACTCCCTGAGACCTCTCTCATTTCCTGCTAAGTGCCGATTTTATTGTAGCACGCTTCATCGTATTGTGATGGACAAGGCTTTATTGCCCTTTAGAAGACTTATGTGTGAAACGTACCCAACAGCACCTCTCTTTGTGAGCTTAGCGTAATGAGCTTACCTCTTTCGGTTGCTGAGAAATAGCTGATACACCACTAGACTAAGCTGATAGATTGCTGAACATTGCAACATGCGCAACGAAAATAATGTACCCCGTTCGATGTTGCTATCGAACAAGGAGGGCGATATGGCAGAGGGTGTCAGAGAGCTTATTCATACACTTGGTTTAGTGCGCTTTTTAGAACAAGAAATAGAAGCTTTTAACCAGCGCTATAACTTGCCTCATCGTTCGCTGATTGCTTTACAAGCGCAAGTACGTAGCCGTCGCTGGGAATTGTACACGGCATTGTATCGCATAGCGGCAGCTTCTGGGCGCTGGCAGCTGGCTTATCGAGTCGCCCTTCAATTCAGTTACTATTCTCCAACAGATCAACAAGTATTTGCCAAGCTGGGCACAGCAGCTGCCAAGATCGGCCAGGCCGAGCAGGCGATTCAGGCTTTGGAGCGTGCGGTCGCTTTGGGCAATCGCTCGCGTGCGCTGTTGTTGGAATTGACAGCACTCTATGAGCAGCGAGCCGATACAAATGAAGCGATTTTGGCTTTGCTAGCGGCTCAGAGCGAGAACCTTGTGCTCGACCCAGACACCGTTGCGCGCTACAAACAATTGACTGACACGGTTCGTAGACAGTCACCTTCTAAGCCGCTACGCCCGTCGATACGTCTGAGCGATACTCACGAGCGCCTGGCTTATACCCATGGTTTTGTGCTCGATGCGACACGCGAGGGTCTGATTGACCAACAGACTAGCGATCTGATTCTGGCCGACTTGCGCGCCCGTCAAGCGAACTTGCCTCGCGATCGCCGACTCGACCAACAGCTTGAAAGCCCACCTGCCCTCTCCGAATCTGCGAATCAGAATCAGCCAGCTTCGACAGCGCCCCAGCCGAAAGCATCCACTCCTGTGGCTTCCCTGCCGCTAGGTGGCCCACAGTTAGCAGGCCCCGGCTTGGCGATGGCGAGCAGCGCACAAGCCGCGCTACCTCCGCGCAAAACACTCGATTGGAATGCGATCTGGGGCGCACTCTTCTCGGAACGTATGCTGCGTACCCTACTCTATTTGGGTGCGAGTCTGCTGGTGCTCTCGGCCTTTATGTGGGTACTCTTCAACTGGAGAGAGTTCCCGCCCATAGCGCAGCTAGGGGTTTTGAGCGCGATCACCGCCTCGTTCTATGCGGGTGGCTACACCCTGATGAAGCGCCTCAATTTGCTGCGCTCGGGTATAACGTTGATCGCGGTAGGAGCTGGCTGGGTGCCCTCGATCGGTTGGGTTTTGGGTCTTCCTGGATTGCTTAATCTAGATGGCGGAACAACTTGGATCGTGATTTCGGCGCTGTGTATCTTGGCCTACAGTCTCTCGCTCTGGTGGCTCAAGAGCGAGCTTTTCTCGGTGCTGTTAGCTGTCGCAAGCATCAGTTTGCTGCTGGCCCTTATGCATAGGTTTGCCGTTGCGGCCTCTTGGCAGGTTTTGGCGCTTCAGCTCCTAATGATCATCTTTTTGCTGCTTGCCGCTACGCTTGCTCAACGCGGCTCGCAATTGGGACGTCCGTTCCGCTGGATCGCTCATGGCCTGACACCGATTATGCTGATCGGCAGCACGTTTGTCTGGCATAATGCCTTGGCCTCAGACCAAATCAGCTTGATGCTAACTTGGTGGGCGGGTTTAGCCTTCTATGGCTTGTGTCTATTACGCTCGGGGGGTTTGATCTACGAGCAGGCTGTGGTTTGGTGCATTCCGGCTGTGTTGTTCGCCAGCTTGCGCGCCCTTTTTGAGCTGCCTTCAGGCTGGTACGGCAACGCCTTGTTGCTGTTGACACCCATCTTCCTCTGGCTTGGCATGCGCCGCCATGCTGTTTTAAAGGCCGAGCATAACGACTGGCGCGCTTCGGCCCTGATTGTTCCTGCTTATTCGGCCACCTATCTGCTGGCTGGCTTGGCTCTGATCTGGCGTGGTCAAACAGCTTTGAACGAAACCTTGACCGCCTTTGGAATCAGCCTATTGTTGCTGATTTCAGCCGTCTTGTTTAAACGCCAAGTTTGGTCCTGGCTCACGGTGGCAAGCCTGATCTGGAGCTTCCAACGGCTGCTTGGCTTGTTAGAGCTGTCATTCAGCCATAACCTGCTTGTGTGGATTATGCTGGCGACACTGTTCTGGTTGGCGGGCGCTTTGTTAGAGCGTCGCCCAATGTATGCCAACGCCCCGCTGGCTGTTGGGTACGCGATGGCGGGTCTGTTAAGCCTAGTCGTACTTGTCGGAGGGTTGGACAACACCAGTCAGATCGTTGGACTGGGTATGTTGGCCACACTGTTGAGCGTAAGTGGCATCTGGTGGCGCCCTCCATTGCGACATCTAGCGCTGTTTGGGGGTATCGCATCGAGCATCTTGCGCTTGCCCAGCTATATGTTAGGCTTCGCGCTTTGGTCGGCCTGCACGATGGCGCTTAGCTTCACTTTCAATTGGCCTACTCACTATAACGCCTTTGTGGCCTTTGCGCTGGCCTTCGTCTACCTATTTGGCGCTGCCTTCTTTGGCAGCTACCTGCCAAAGCAGAAACTCGCATTGGTCTTGTTCGGTGCTGCTCTGGGCATGGTCTTGACTCTGCCGTTGTTGGTGAGCTTCAATTTCCTGAATCTAGTGGCGATCGTACTGCTCAATCTATTTGGGATGCTCTTCTGCTTGGCCCACCCGATTTGGCGCGAGAACTTGCTCGAAATCAAGTTCTTTGCCGAACCGCTGTCGTCTGTGCGGATCAGCATGTGGGATATGTTCGCCCTGCTCGGCGCTGCCGTTCTCGGCACGCTGCTCTTTGTGGGGGCCCTGCCCGCCGCGCAACTGGGTGCTTTGTGGCCGAGCCTGCTCTTGGCTCTGCTTGGAATCACGCTCTTTGCAGCAGCCTTGTTCTTTAAACGGGCCGCGTGGTTCTATGCGGCGGGCAGCCCGCTGATCCTCGCATCTGTCTTGTTGTTGCAGAGCGTCGCTTGGAACCTGAGCTACTCCTTATGGTGTGTGCTCGCCGCTCTCTGGAGTCTGATCGCTTGGAGTGCGAGCTCTATCGCCGAGCGGCGCGCCCTGCAGAATACGGCCTTTAGCGGCTTGATCTATGCAACTGGTACGGGGGCGATTGGCCTATCGTTGGCGCTTGCAAGCCTACTAGCCAACGACCAGCTCAATTGGTTCATGCCGCTGGGCTGTCTGCTTCTCTTGATTGTTTCAAGCCTTGCAGCCCTGCATCGCGACAATCAGCTCTTGGCCGGCCTTGCAAGCCTGATCGGTCTGTTGGCGCTGGTTGGTATCAATCGACTAGGCGACCTCTCGTATAGCTGGCAAAGCGTCGTCTACGCAGGTTTGGTTCTGGTCTATCTGAACCTTGCGGCTTTGGGCGAGCGAGCGGCATTCAAACGCTTCAGAATCTTTTCAGCGCCACTCTATCTGATGGCCTATATCGTTACGCCAGTAGCGATCGGGCTTGGTTTGCGGGCCGATCTGCCAAGTGCGGCTTCGTCGCTGATCTTGGCGCTGAGCTTCGGGGTGCTGGCGATCGTGCGTCGACGCTGGTATGTAGGTTCGGTTGCGGCGCTCTTATTGCCTTGGGCCGCGACTCAGGCTTGGTTCTATCAAGCGGCTTCGGTGTTTGGCAGTAGCTCCTTGACGCTCTTCTGGTTGGCGATCAGCGTTGCGTTGGTGGGAATTGGTTTGTCGTTACGCTACTTGCTGCGCTCCGAATATGCTCTGCCCTACTATGTTGTTGGTTTTATGCTCGGATTGATCGCGCCCATGTTTGCACTTCAGAATCAGTTCCAGCTCTTAATCGCGCTTGGTGTCCAAGTTGCATGGTGGATCGGCTGGGCTGTGCTGAGCGGACGGGGCCACTTGATGGATGAGCGCCTTATGAGCGCCTTGGCGCTCCGCGATTTGATGCGGCTCTTTGTGTTGCCGATCTCACCGGTGGCGAGCTTGTGGCTTTGGAATCTATGCGATTACCTCAACGCATCTGTTAGCCAAACTGCCTTAGCCTTTGCCTTAGCAGCGATGCTTTGGATGCTGGTCGGTAACTTCCTCTACCGTGTTCGAGCTCAGATCTCGTTTGTGGTAGCGACTTGGTTGAGCGCGCTGTTCGCCTTGTGTTTGCCGATGCTCTGGGTGCCTTGGCCGTTTGCCTTTGCTGTGGGCGGTCTGGCGCTGGCAATGGTTTATGACGACTTCTATCAGCGCAAGCAGCCCTATCTCAGCATTGTCACTTGGTCTATGGCAGGGCTGTGGGCGCTATTGAGCATCATTGCGGTCTATGCTGCTTACACTATCTGGAAGCTGGAAGTCGCTGATCAGTGGTTGCCAGCGCTTATGGCGCTTGCTCTGATCACCTGTAGTTTTAGTACCGTAAAGCCGATCCGTCGCCCGGTCTGGCGTATGTTTGGCATGCTCAACCTTGCAGCGCTGCTGCATGTGTCGCTTTTGGTCTATCTGCCGGTTGAATTGAGTTTTGGCAAGGTCTACTACTTCTTGCTGGCCTTCGCCTACCTTGCAGCTCTGCTGGCTTGGAATACTCGCCGCATCGGCGCGTTGTCTGAAGCCTACCAGTCGAGCTTGCGCTATGCTTTGCACCTGAATGTTGGTTTGATCGCAGTTGCGAGCATCGGATCTGTTTGGATCGCCTCCTTTACAAGTGTTTGGTCTAACCCAGTACAGGCGGCCCAGTTCGAGAGTTTAGCCCTGAATCTGGGCATGAGCCTGCTGTTTGTGCTCTATGCTTGGCAACAACGCCAGCCCTTCTGGCTCTATCTCGCGTTGTGCGTCAGCTTCTTGATTCCAACCGACTATACTTGGCTTGTGACCGAGGGAAACCAAGTTTTGCGTGGTTCGCTGCTCTTGCTCGCCGCCCTAACCCTGTTTGGAATCGGCTATTGGGCTAAGCGCAACCTTAATGTCGATTGGGCCAAGCCCATCTTGCTAGCTTCGAACCTGTGGGCGCTGCGTTCGCTCTTCTTTATGCATCACGATCCGCGCGCCTTCAGCACAGCGCTCTTTATCATCGCGCTGCTGTATGCCTTGCACCTGCTCGTTTGGCGTTCGCACGTATGGCTGTGGGCTGCTTTGATCGCCTTGTATGCTTGGATGGCGAGCCTTAGCGTGGCTTTAGGCTGGTCGACAAGCTACTTCGACTACATGCGAGTCGCACCATTCACACTCTTCGCGGTCGTGCTGGCATTGAGCGGCCTGTTGGTCGAACATCTGCTGCCAGACAAAAACGATCCTCGGCTGCAGATACTGAACCTCGATTCTTGGGCCCAACCCTTCTATCTGGTCTCGCTTTTCGCTTTCTTCGATACCTTTAGATGGGCTTTCCTTGGCAACGCTACGTCGGGCGAGATCGTTGGCTTGGTGTGGGCCTTCGCCTTCGTCTGTCTGATCTGGGGCAACTTCTGGCGCTCATCTTTGGTGCTGATAGCAGGTCTTGCAGCGCTTAGCTTTGGCAACGACTACTATCTGGCTCAGATCTGGGGAGCGAGTGATATTCAGCGTTTAGTGCTGCTTGCGAGCAGTGCGATCGTATGCTGGTGGCTCGCATTCGGCCTGAAGTCTTGGTCGCAGATCTGGGATGAGGCGCTACAGCTCTTTGCCTTGTTGATCAATGTGCTGAGCTTGATGATCGGCTTTTTGGCGGTGCTTCGCAATCCATCCGATCCTATGCCGCTGATAACGGCCTTGGCGATCGGCGGTCTATTCTATATCGGCATGGCCTATCAGTTGCGCTCCTACTGGCTTAGCTACTTGGCGAGCGGCATGTTGGTCTGCGCTTGGATCGTCGCGGCCTTCACCTATCTGCCTGACCAGCCTCAGCTGTACGCACTACCTGCTGGTGCTTATCTCTTGCTGGTAGCCGCCGCCGAACGCTTCCGTGCAGGCCAGTCCTTGACGGTTCAGCTTATGGATCTGCTGGGTGTAGCGATTCTGTTGGGCGTCACCTTCGCTCAATCGTTACCACACAGCTTCTCTTACGGTATGCTATTAGGTGCGGAAGCGCTGATCGTGCTGCTTCTGGGAATCCTTCAGCGCGTGCGCCTGCTCTTCTTTGCCGGATTGATCGTGTTCATTCTAAATGTCGGTGTTCAGAGCTTGAGCGCGGCGCAACAGCTTGAAAAAACCTTGCTCGCTTTTGTGATCGGTTTGATTTTGGTGTCGGTCGCTGTGTTTGTCGAACGCAAGCGCGACTATCTGATCGCTCAGTCGCGCCGTTTGTGGGCTGAATTCGAAACCTGGAACTAACTGCTTCCTAAAACTGTAAAAGGTTTCGTTGGGGCAAGCTGGTGTATTGTTGAGTTTGAGACAGCACATCAGCTTGCCTATTCGTTTCTATGGTACTATACAGTTACGGCAGTCTGAAATTAATGGAATACCTATGAGCCGAATACATTTGTGGATTTTAAAAACAGAACCAGACGAGTATTCGTTCGCCGATCTCGAGCGAGATGGCAAAACAGTCTGGAATGGTGTAGCAAATAACGCAGCCCTCAAACATATGCGCTCGGCTCAGGTCGGCGACCTAGCCTTGATCTACCATACGGGTGATGAACGCCGCGCCGTTGGCTTGGCCGAGATCGCCAGTATGCCCTACCCCGACCCACAGGAGCAAGACGAACGGCTTGTTGTCTTCGATGTGCGCCCTTTGCGCCTTTTGAAGCAGCCAGTTACGCTTGCGACCATCAAAGCGGATCCGTTCTTCGCTGATTTCGCTTTGGTGCGCCAAAGTCGTCTGTCTGTTGTGCCTGTAACCGACGAGCAGTGGCAGCGCTTAATGAGCTTAGCCGGCGAGGCCTGATCGCTCGTATCGATGTCGATACCTTGTGTTGTATTAGGATGGATGCCGTGAAGAGTTATCAGATCGAACCAACCAGTGTAGCCCGTTTCGCTGCGATCGCTCTGGAATGTGTTGATCGCGAATTCCCCTACAGCGCTCATCATGTTGTGAACGATGCTAGCGACCGACGTACCCACCGCGAACTCCACCCTGCATTTTTTGGCTGTTTCGATTGGCATTCGGCTGTTCATAGCCATTGGACGCTGGCTGCTGCCTTGCGCTATGTGCCCCAAGTCGAAAACGCCGCTCAGATTCGAGCTGCTCTGAACGACCATTTGACCGCAGAGAAGCTTCAGATCGAGGCGAACTACTTTCGCGAGCCGAATCGGCGCACCTTCGAGCGCCCCTATGGTTGGGCTTGGGTACTCAAGCTGGCCGAAACCTTGCACGGCTGGGATGACCCCGATGCCCGACGCTGGGAAGCCGCTCTTCAGCCGCTGACCGATGTGATCGTCGAACTCTTCCTCGACTATCTCCCTGCCCTGAACCGCCCGGTGCGAACGGGCTTGCACAACAACACCGCCTTTGGCATGGCATTTGCTTACGACTATGCCGTAACCTTTGCTAACGAGCCATTACGCCAAGCGGTTGTCGACTGCGCCTTGGTTTTGTTTGCGAGCGATCGCGACTATCCCGCAACTTGGGAGCCTGATGAGGTTGACTTCCTTTCGCCCTGCTTGACCGAAGTTGATCTGATGCGGCGTGTGCTTGAGGCCGAGACCTTCGCTAGTTGGCTCGACGGCTTTCTGCCCGATCTGGCCAAAGGCGAGCCGTCCAGCTTGCTCAATCCGGTCGCTATGATCAATCGCAGCGATGCCCAAGTTGTGCATCTCGATGGTCTGAATCTCAGTCGGGCCTGGGCGCTCTGGAACACCGCTGCCACCATGCGCCCCGACGATGTGCGCAAGTCGATTTTGCAGCGGGCAGCTGAACGCCATGCCGATGCTGGTTTGCAAGCGGTTGGGAGCGGCGACTATATCGGCGATCACTGGTTGGGAAGCTTTGCGCTCTACATGTTGCTGTGTGCAACCGACGCAGCGTAAACAACGTCTTATGTTTCAACTAGCCGTGCTATAATCAAGAAAAGCCCGTCTCTACCATGCGTAGGCGAACCGCTTGTAATAGCCAGTGTTTAGGCAAGCCTCTGCGTCTTGCCGCACTGCGAGACGCATTATGAACTTCGTAAATCAAATTCCAAATCTTTTAGGACTTTTTCGGATCGTTGCAACGCCGCTGTTGATGTGGTTGATCCTCATCAATACGCCAGCAGGCCACCTGTGGGCGGTGATCTTGCTTTTGTTGATGGCGATCAGCGACTTTCTTGATGGGAAGTTAGCGCGCAGCCTTCAGGTGGTTTCTCCACTGGGTATCTTTCTCGATACGATCTCAGACAAGATCTTTGTGGTAGGCGCTCTGTTGCCCATGATCACGCACAATCTGCTCTCCCCTTGGATCGTGCTGTTGGTTGTGGTGCGCGAATTCGCCATCTCGGGCTTGCGTTCGTATGCGGCAGCAGAAGGCACGGTGATCTCGGCGGGCAAATGGGGTAAACAAAAGCTGACCATAACTGTAACGGCTTTGGTTTGGCGCTTGCTTGAAGCACATGCAGCCACCGGCGGTGTGCTGGGAAGCGTTCCGTTCTTAGCATTCCTCTTCAACCTTTGGCCGATCCCGGTTGCGTTGATGGTGATCTGGACGATCTTCTCGGGCGTCGATTACTTCTGGAAGGCTTGGCCGCTGTTGCGTACCAGTTGGGTGCCGCGTTCGGCTGCCGAAACAAGCAAAGAGGCTCAGAACCCGGTTGCAAAGAAGAGTTAGTCCTAGTCTACAAGAAGCAGAGAGCTCTTGGTGTTTGCGGCACCAAGAGCTCTTTTTTGTGTGAAGCGAATCCGCTCGAAAAGGCTTCAGGCTTTGGCGGTATGGGCTTCAAGCTCAAAACCAACTCTTAGCGCGTCCGCCTACGGCTATCAGATTCCTCACCACCCATTCGGCTCATCGAGCCTGTCGCTGCTTGCGTTGCGCAGCTTTGAAACCACTTTGAAACCTGCATTGATCGGCTCATTGAGCGACAGCGCGATACGACCCCATTTGATGGGCGGGATGTTGGTAGCCGAAGGCGGACGCGCCAAGGACCGAATGGAAGCTAAGGACATCTCCGCCTGAAAGATAAACAGCATGAACCTGCGATGCAACTATAGCCCAAGCCCAGCGGTGCAAGTGGCCTTAGAGATAGTCCCAGTGGGCGAAACTTGCCGCTTGGCCCAGATAGTTGCCCTGCGCATCGATCAGATTCCAGACCACGGCCTGCTTGATCATAAAGCGCCGCCCGCTTTTGGCGATTCGTACACCTTGATAGTGATCGATATAACCTTGTTTGGCGACCGTGTTGAGCAGCCGCTCGCGTTCGCTGCGTTCGAGCGCTTCGGCCGAATAGCGCGACGGCAGTTGGGTTAGCTCTTGCCAAGTCATTTCGAACAGGCGCAGGGCGGTGCGATTGCCGTAGTTAAAGATCGGGTCGGCTTCGGGCGTGTGCGAGAGCACAACAAAGGGCGCGTTCCAAAGCTGAATCGCATCTTCAAGCGGCGTAGAGCGCGGCTCGAAGAGTTCGCGCCCGGTCAAGTGGCGAAAGCTGTTGAGCAGCAACTGGGCGTGTTCGAGCTTGTAGTTATTGCGCTCGTTTGGTTCTTCTGATGACATCGCTTTTTCTTCTATTGGAGGCTGGCGTTATCGGCCAACACAAACGAATCGGCACTGGCTGTTAGCGTATTCGACCAGCGCGCGAACTCATTAGACGGCGTGCTAAAGATCACAAACGAGATCAGATTGCCACGGTTGGCGATGTAGCCGCCGCCCTTGTGGCCGATCAGATCATCGGGCAGGTTGTAGCTGAATTCGACCCTAAGACGCCCCACGTTGTCGGGCTCGCCGACTTTGACCTGAACCGTGGTGCCCAGCTCTTGGCTGAGGTAGCGCTCGAGGTCGATAGCGAGCTGCTCGCGGTCGTCGAAATCGCTGTTCTGATTGAGATAGACCGCGATAAACGAGCGGTGGTCAGGGCTGCGGAAGATATTGCGTACTTCTTCTGAACCGCGCTCTTCCTCGACCTGCCAATCGTGGGGCACCTCGATCTGGAACAGACCGCCGCTCTGTTGGTACGCTTCAAGCTGACTGCTCTCTCCCGAGGCGTCCTCGGTCTGCTGGGTGGGACGCGGTACCACGGGCATGGGCTGGTTAGGTGCCTCGCCCTCTTGTGGCTCAGGAAGCTCTTCGGCGGCCGCCACTGTTGGAGCAGCGGCTGCTGGGGCGGTGGTTGGCTCAGCGGCACTTCCTGACGCTGGAGCTGATGATGGTGGTGCCCCTCCACAGGCGCTCAGCAGGGCCAGCGCTGTAAGAACGCTGAGCCCAAGAGCGAGAATCTTTCGAGTTGACATAACCTTTTGCTTTCTGATCGCTTCGCACAGCTAGCGGGCTGGCTGCGAAAGCGTGTTGATCTCTGCCATCAAACGTTCGAGCGGCAAGATTCGCCCTTCGCTGCGGGCTGATTGGCTCGCGTGCGCGTCGAGATGGGAGCTGGCGGTGGCGATGATCGGCTCGTAACGGGCACGGTCGGCCGGCGTGAGCGGCACTCCGATCGTTTCGCGCAGGCTCTCGGCGGCGCCATAGAAGCGCAGTGCCTGCTGCCAGTGTTGGCCCTGCACGGCCAGCACGCTGATTCGTTCGAGGCATTCGGCGATGCCGCGCTGATCGCCAAGCTGTTCGAAGAGCGCGATACCTTCGCTCAAGAGTTGGCTCGGGCGTTCGAGCTCGCCCAAGTGCAAGCTGATTTCGCCCAGATTGCTGAGCGAGGTGGCGACGCCGCGCTGATCGCCCAATTCGCGTGCCAACTGCAGGGCCTCTTCTTGGAGCTGTTGGGCTTCTAGATAATCGCCCTGTTCGATCGCCACCATCGCAAGGTTGTTGAGCGAGTGGGCGATGCCCCATTGGTCGCCGAGCTGACGGCGCAGGGCCAAGCTCTCTTGGTGGAGCTGGCGCGCTTGCTGGTAGTCGCCTTGTTCGATCGCAACGATCGCGAGGTTGTTGAGGGCGTTGGCGATGCCGCGCTGGTCGCCGAGCTGACGGCGCAGGGCCAAGCTCTCTTCGTAGAGCTGCGAGGCGCGGCTATAGTCGCCCTGCTCGCTGGCGATGCCGCCCAGATTGTTGAGAGCGTTGGCGATGCCCTGCTGATCGTTGACCTGCTGCAAAAGCGGTAGACTCGCTTCAAACGCGCTGCGAGCGGTGTTGTAATCGCTTTGCATCCAAGCCAATACCCCGTTGCCGATCAAGGCGCGTGCCAAAACTCCGGCCTCGATCTGGTTTTCACGCCCCTGCAGAATGCGTGCAAACCACTGTCGCCCTTCCGAGAGATGGTTGCGCACATACCAGAAGCGCCAGAGCGCCGCCCCCATACGCGCGGCTTGGCTGTGTTGTTGGCGTTCGAGCTGCAAAGCGAGCGCATTGCGCAGATTGTCGTGTTCGCTCTCCAGGCGATCGAACCAAAAATCTTGCTCTGGGCCGGTTAATTGAGGTTCGGCCTCCTCGGCCAGCGCGAGATAGTAGTGGGTGTAGCGGCTGACCAGATCCTCAAGTTCGTTGCTCATGCGGGCGTGGCTCCATCCGTATTCGCGAATCGTTTCTAGCATGAAGAAACGGACATCGCCCTCAGGAAGTTCCACTTGGCGCAGCAGACTTTTGTTGACCAGCGAGCCGAGCAGATCGAGCAGCTCGTTCGGATCGCCTTGGTAGATCGCTTCGAGCGCTTCGAGCGAGCAGCCGCCCACAAAGATCGAGAGCTCGGCGAAGAGGCGCTGCTCTGCGGGGCCGAGCAGGTTGTAGCTCCATTCGATCGCATTGCGCAGGGTTTGGTGGCGTTCGGGCATGTCGCGCGCGCCGCCCGTCAGCAGCGGCAGGCGTTCGGTCAGGCGCTCGGCTAGGCTTTGGGGCGAGAGCAGTTTGATGCGGGCCGCCACCAATTCGAGTGCCAAGGGCAGCCCGTCGAGGCGCGCGCAGATGCTGGCTACCGCCGCTACATTGCTGCGGTTAAGCTGAAAGGAGCTTTTGATCGCTTGGGCGCGGGCTACAAACAGTTCGATCGCGCTGTGTTGGGCGGCCTCTTCGACATCCAAATGCTTGTGGAGCTTGGGCAGGTCGAGCGTGGGCAGCGCTAGTTCGTACTCGCCTCGAATATGCAAAACCTCGCGGCTGGTGACCAAGATCTTGAGCTTGGGCGCGGCTTGCAGCAGCTCGCTCACCAAGCTGGAAGCCGGCATGATCTGCTCGAAATTATCGAGCACTAGCAAAAGCTGGCGTGCGGCCACGAACTGGCGCAGTTGGGCCTCGATGCTCTGGCTGCCGTCTTCGTGCACGCCCAGCGCTTGGGCGATGCTCGCGGGCACAAGCGCGCTATCGTTCAGCGCCGCCAGCGGCACAAAGCAGACTCCATCGCTGAACTGAGCGCGCATCTGGGCCGCGATCTCGAGCGCGAAGCGGGTTTTGCCGATACCGCCCGGCCCAGAGATGGTCACTAAACGAACCTCGTTCGATGCGAGCCAAGCCCGCACCTGCTCAAGCTGCTGGGCCCGCCCGATCAGTGGCGTGAGCGGCAGGGGCAAGCTGTAGTTGGGCGCCGCAGGCTCGCTGGCGGCCCCGATCGGCCGATCGATCGGGCTTTGAATGCGTTCGACTCGCCCTTCCGCCCGCGCCGCTTGGATAAAAGCCGGGCGCTCTTCCACCGGAATCAGCAACTGTTCAGCCAAAATCTCTGCGATCTGGCGCGAGGGCCGCCGTTCGTCCGACTCGATCTTACGGATCATTACGAGCGAGCAGCCGACGCGTTTAGCCAGATCTTCTTGAGTTAGGTCGAACGCTTTGCGTCGTCGTCGTAGCCAATAGCCAAAAGAGGCGTTGCCTTCCACACGAAACTCCATCACACATTCAAGATGTATCAGCCTTTGTATCACTTTGTGATACCACGCAACGGCCCGTTCTCGCTTTAATAGGGTTGTAGTGAAAACAGTGTTGCGCGGCCTGCTGAAACGGCGAAGCGAACCCGGCACTGCGACAGCAGTCAAGAAAAGGAAGAGACCATGAGCACAGCAGCGTTACGATTTGTTGGCCCTTTAGCGATTGGGACGAGCTATACCTCTTCAGAACATGATAACGAATTGATTGTTGCCAGCCAAAATGGCGACCTGCATGCATTCAACGTTTTGGTGAAGCGCTACGAACGGCGAGTCTATGGGTTGTGCTATCGGCTGTTAGGTGATCAGGAACAGGCGGCCGATGTCACCCAGGAAGTCTTTTTATCGGCCTTCCGCCATATTTGCAGCTTTAACGGTGGCCCACTGGCCCCCTGGATTTTGCGGATCGCGAGCAATGCCTGCGTCGATCATCTGCGCGCCCGTCGTCGTCGTCCGAGCGAGTCGCTCGATTACGCTTGGGACGACGAGGAGAACGCCTACACCTTTGAAATAGCAGATAGCTCGGAGCGCCCGGAAGAAGCTGTGCTTCGAAACGAGCTTGGAGAGCAGATTATCGATGCGCTCAACCAGCTGCATCCCGACCAGCGCAGCGTGATTGTGATGAGTGATATTCAGGATCTGAGTTACGAAGAGATCGCCCAGATCAGTGGTCTCGCGCTCGGCACCGTGAAGTCGCGTATCAGCCGTGGGCGCGCCCGTCTGCGCGAGATCTTACGCGCCGAAGGGTTTTAGGCATGATAGGCCATCTGCTCGCTTCTCTGCAAACCTCCTCGCATTACCGCCCGCTTGCTGATGTCCGTATAAAAAGTGGTTTGCGCGATTCGCACTTGTCACGAATAACGCAAACCACTCTTCTACAAGCAAACTACCAGATTTTTAGGTGCGATACTCCGCGTTGATCTTGACATAATCGTAACTGAAGTCGCAGGTCCAGACCGTGGCTTGACCATCGCCCAGATTAAGGTCAGCTTCGATCTTCACTTCAGGTACATCGAGCAGTTTGTGCGCTTCGATCTCGTCGAAGTCAACCGGAATGCCACCCTCCAGCACCTTCAGCCCACCGAAAAAGAGCGAAACCTTATCTTGATCGAGCTCAACTCCGCTGCGACCCAAGGCCATCAGCACGCGGCCCCAGTTCGGATCGGCCCCGAAGAGCGCGGTCTTGACCAGCGGCGAGTTGGCGACGGTCATAGCTGCTTGGCGTGCTTCGGCATCGCTGACCGCGCCGCGCACTGTGATGGTTACAAAGCGAGTTGCTCCTTCGCCGTCGCGTGCGACCTCTTGGGCCAGCTTCTGACAGATCGCTACCAAACCTTCGTACCAAGCTTGGCCATCGGGTGAATCCAGATCCGAAATAGTTTCGCTCTTGCTGGCGCCATTAGCCAAAAGCAAGAGTGTATCGTTGGTGCTGGTGTCGCCGTCGATCGTCATGCTGTTGAAGCTAACGTCTGCCGAGCGTCGCAGGGCGCTATCAAGCACCTCGGGCGTAATGCTGGCGTCGGTGGTGATGACCGAGAGCATGGTCGCCATGTTGGGGGCGATCATACCGGCACCCTTCGCCATACCGCCGATCTTGACTTTGCTGCCCGAGGGTAGGCTCACCTCGACGGCGCAGGTCTTGGGGCGCGTATCGGTTGTCATAATCGCTTGGGCGGCTGCCGGACCGCCTTCGCAAACCAGATCGATGCTGATCTCGGGCAGGCGGGCCAAGATCTTGTCGACCGGCAGTTGCACACCGATCACGCCAGTCGACATCACAAAGGTGCTGTCGGCGGGCAGGCCGAGCGTGCTTTCGACCGCTTTGGCGGTGGTGGCAGCGGCCTCTAGACCGGCGGGGCCAGTACAAGCGTTAGCGTTGCCGCTATTGATTACAACAGCGCGCACATTGCTATTGTTGCGTTTGATAAGGGCCTGATCGAACAGAACCGGCGCGGCCTTCACCTTGTTGGTGGTGAAGATCGCAGCGGCGCTGCAGGGTCGATCAGAAACGATCAGAGCGAGGTCGGCGCGGTTGGTGTATTTGATTCCGCACTCGGCAGTTGCTGCGCGAAAGCCCTCTGGCGATGTTACATGGCCGTGGGCGAGGAATGAGAATGTCATCACTTACTCCTGTTGGAGAAGGAACATAAAACAACACGCGCTATGGGGCACTCTGCTCACAGTCTGTGTTGTGCTACGGATACAAGTGTTTTAGGCTGTTTCTTCCTCGGTAGGAATAGGTGCAGCCGGTTTTTGCGAACCACCTTCGGGAGTCGGCTCGACATCTTCCCATTGGATCGAATCGCGTGCCCCAACTTCGCGCAGGTGGGTCGCGTCGTTGTAGTAGACGAGCCGCCAGAACTGCTCGCCCGTCTTTTGACGGGTCGCCTGTTCCCAGCAGGTGATCGATGTGTTGATGGTATAGAAGCGAGTGCGGGTCAGGCTAAAGGTCGGCATGTCGAAGAAGCTGATCAGCGACGAATCGATCACGCCGCCATGGCAGACCACCACGATCGTCTTGCCAGCGTACTCACGGGTGATGTCGTTGAGGGCTGTTGCGACGCGCAAGACGAACTGGGGCCAGTTTTCGCCGCCGGGTGCGATCGGCCGGAACGGATCTTTTTCGAAGTCTGGCATGCCGTACTTGGCGTGGGCATCGGCGACCTGCATACCGTCCGCTTCGCCAACCCGAATCTCTTGCACATCGTCGCGCGAGATGATCGGCAAGCCGAGCGCCGGGGCGATGATCTGAGCGGTTTGCTGGGCGCGCGGAAGGGTGCTTGCGATCAACACATCGGCTTTGATCTCACCCGTCCCCGCCAACCGATCGCGCAAGCGTTCTGCCTGGGAGATCCCCAAGGGAGTAAGACCGCGATCGCCTTTCATTCCACCAACAATCGGTTCGATATTAGGATATGATTCGCCGTGTCGAATAAGATAAAGTCGTGTCATGATTGCGCAAGAGCTCGTTCAAAAGCGCCCGAAGGCCCTTTCAAACCTCGCCCAACTCCTTGTGTATTCAGAATGAGCTACAGAGGAGAAAGCTGCATTCGCCTTCTCCTCTGTCGATGCTACTGCGTTGTTGTAGGTGCTGTATGAATGGCTAAGCAGCTATTCACACGTCTTGCAGATCGACTATTCTTCGTTCTGCTTGGAAAGAGCCTGAACCTTGAGGGGCAGGCCGTAGAGGCGGATAAAGCCCTCGGCATCCTTCTGGTTGTAGACCGCCTCTTCACCGAAGGTAGCCAGGTCTTCGCTGTAGAGCGAGTAGGGTGAGCGGCGACCAGCAATAATGATGTTGCCCTTGTAGAGCTTGAGGCGCACTTCGCCGGTCATATTGCGCTGGGTCGACTGCACAAAAGCGTCGTAGGCTTCGCGCACGGGGGTGTACCAGCGGCCGTTGTAGACCAAGTCGGCGTAGTCGATCGCGATGCGATCCTTGGCGCGCAACACATCCTTGTCGAGCACGATCGACTCGAGTTCGCGGTGCGCGGTGTAGAGGATGGTGCCGCCCGGGGTCTCGTAAACGCCGTGGCTCTTCATACCGACCAAGCGGTTCTCGACCAAGTCGATGCGGCCGATACCGTGCTTGCCGCCCAGCTTGTTGAGGGTTTCGAGCAGCGGAACCAGACCCATCTGCTCGCCGTTGATGGCAACCGGAACGCCCTTCTCGAAGGCGATCGTGATGTATTCTGGCTCGTCGGGAGCGTTCTCAGGCGAGACACTCAGCTCGTACATATCTTCCAGCGGCTCGTTCCAGGGATCTTCCAGCACGCCGCCCTCGTGGCTGAGGTGCCAGAGGTTGCGGTCGCGGCTGTAGATCTTCTCGGCGGTAGCGGTCACCGGAACGTTGTGTTCGGCAGCGTAATCGAGGGCATCTTCGCGCGAGCGGATGTTCCATTCGCGCCAAGGAGCGATAATCTTGAGATGGGGAGCCAGCGCGAAAACGGTCAGCTCGAAGCGGACTTGGTCGTTGCCCTTACCGGTCGCGCCGTGAGCGATCGCATCGGCACCTTCGGCCAGAGCGACGTCGACCATATGCTTGGCGATGATCGGGCGAGCGAACGAGGTACCCAGCAGGTATTTGCGCTCGTAGATCGCGCCGGCTTGCATAGTGGGGATAATGAAGTCGCGCACGAATTCTTCGCGCATATCGTGAATGATCAGCTTGCTTGCGCCGCTGGCCAGTGCCTTGGCTTCCAAGCCTTCCAGCTCTTCAGCTTGGCCGACATCGGCACAGAAACAGATCACTTCGCAGCCGGGGTAGTTTTGGCGCAACCACGGCACAATAATCGACGTATCTAGACCGCCCGAATAGGCCAGAAGGACTTTTTTAACACTAGAATTTGCCATCGTTTCCTCGCTATGTGAGAGAACAAGTTAAGATCAGTTCTCTTCGTGTCGATAGCGTCATTACGAAGAGAGGAGAATGATTTCCAAGGCAGAGAGGTCTGTAAAAAATCAAAAAACCAGCTTGCCCGTCTGGCAGCTGGCTGATCATCCACCCAAAACACCGCTACCCAGACAGCTATGCTGGCAGATGACGGCGACGGATCCTGAGATGGATTGTCGGCAGAACATACATAACTATCACTAACCTTGGCTAATAAACGCGCTAAAAGTATAGCATACAGCACTTTTATCGTCAAAAGCGCGCTTAGCTTAGTTGAGCAAGACCACCCGTTCAGATTCAAAGCTCCAGTCATCTAAAACATCGACCTCTACCACAATACGCGGGTTGAGCGGATCGATCCGTTTGACCAAATGAATATCGACGACTCGGTTATCGTTGACACCTAGAGCAGTACAGATGGCATCTTGAGCGATCTTGAGGCCGCCATCGAGGTCGCGGCGCAGGGGAGTCTCGAAGTAGAAGTCGATAAAGAGCGCGAGGTAGCCTTTTTGTGCCGCTTGGCAGAGCTCTTCTGTGATCGTGCCTCGGTTTTGGAGCAACTGTAGATAGCGATCTACCGACTTTTTATAGCGGCGCGCTTCGGTGCTCAACACACGTCGCCCGTTCACCGTCACATACTGGTTATTGACGCTGGGCGGCATAGGTAAGGTAAAGGTGATATTGTAACTCATAGCAGCTACTCCCTATCGAACATCTGTGCGTTAATTATACCATAGGCCCGCTAGGCGCAAGTCGGTCTAGAGAGGGAAGCGCGCAGACTTGTCCTTGCTCTCACTCTGGCGGAAAGCGTCCTGCCCGCAACTAGATTCTTGACCGCGTCCGCCTACGGCTACCAACTTCCTCACCCAAACCAGAGGGCTATCGTCTCAGCGCCCCAGCCGCTCAACTACTTCACCACACAAGGCTCTTTTTTGTTCACCATGCGAGACGCGGAGACACAGAGTCTTTTGAAGGATTTAGTTTGAACTGTCTGTGTGATTGTTTTAGCGCTTGAGCAAGCTGAAACTGCCGAAGCGTACCCTGCGCCTGTCGAAGGGCATGCTTCGGCGGCTGCGTTTGTCGATCGCATACAACATCACCATTCAGCCCCTCGCCCGCAGTGCGGGAGAGGGGGCCGGGGAGTGAGGGCAGATAACGCTGACCGTATGTCGATTTGTGGCTAATGTACAGCTTGGCGGGAGAGGGGTCGGGGGTGAGGGCCTCGCTGAAAGCATTGAGATGCTCTGCCGAAGGCGAACCGCCTGAATGGGAGGATAGGATGTTGATAGCCGGAGGCGGACGCGCCAGAGACCGCATGGGAGCGAGAGACCTATCCGCCACCTGATATGGCGTATTGAGCGCAGCAATTGTGTAATACCAAATCCGTTTACAGCCATGCGCTCTTGTAAGGCAAAAACGGAAATCAAGTTCCACTCTGCCGAAGGCCAAAGAGAAAGTAATCAACCGGATTTGGTATAACTCGCGGGAGAGTGGCAGCGTTGCATAACAAAACTACTCGCTTTCTGTCGAAACAGGGGAAGCGAGTAGTCTTGGGAAGTTCTGTTTGTTTCCTCTATGCCCGCTGGGTGCTGCTGCTCACTTCTTTGGCATTGAAGCTTTCAGCTTTGCGCTTGCTCTGCCAGATAGCCCAGATCAGTACCGCCAAACAGATGATCATCGAGATGATCACCGCAGGGCTGGTTGGGTTGACGGTGACGACGATCGGGGCAACGATCAGTGCCACTAGGTTGATCACCTTGATCATGGGGTTAAGGGCGGGGCCTGCCGTATCTTTGAGCGGGTCGCCGACTGTATCGCCGACCACAGCCGCTTTATGCGACTCGGAGTGCTTGCCGCCGTAGTTGCCCTCTTCGATGAATTTCTTGGCATTGTCCCAAGCGCCGCCAGCGTTCGACTGGAAGACCGCCATTAGCTGACCCGAGAGGATAATACCAGCCAAGAAGCCGCCCAGTGCTTCGACGCCCAACACGAAACCGACCAAGATCGGCACTAAAACAGCGATCAAACCGAGGCTGATCAGCTCTTTTTGGGCTGCGGTGGTCGAGATATTGACCGCGCGAGCGTAGTCGGGCAGCACCTTGCCCTCCATCAGGCCCGGGATCTTGAACTGGCGGCGTACTTCGTTGACGATCTCTGAAGCAGCACGTTGCACCGCGCGGATGGTCAGCGACGAGAAGAGGAAGGGGATGGCGCCGCCCAAGAGCAGACCGATGAAGACCGGAGGCGCAGCAACGTTAATGCCTTCGAGGATGGGCTGGCCGAGCTGGGCTTGCACTTTGCCTACATCGGTGAGGAAGGAGCCGAACAGTGCTACAGCTGCGATCACAGCCGAGCCGATCGCGATACCTTTGGTAACCGCCTTGGTGGTGTTACCGACCGCGTCGAGGTCGTCCATCACGTTGCGAGCGTTCTTGTCGAGGCCAGACATCTCGCCGATACCGTTGGCGTTATCGGAGATCGGACCGAAGGAGTCCATCGAGATGGTGTTGCCCGTCAAGAGCAGCATACCGATACCGGTCAGCGAAACGCCATAGAGAATGGCGGTGAACTGGGTGGCAGCAGGCTCGCCAGCATAGATCAATACCGAAGAGACAATCGATCCGGCGATCACAACCACGGCCCAAACGCTCGATTCCATACCCAGGGCCATACCCGAGAGAATGTTGGTGGCCGAACCGGTTTGCGAGGCTTGGGAGGTTTCTTTGACCGGGCTGAAGTGGGTCGAGGTGAAGTATTCGGTCAGTTTATCGAGCACGATCGCCAAGACCACACCGGCCAAGGTGGCGAAGAAGGGGCGCCAGTCGGTCGAGGTGACACCGTTGCGCTCGTAGGTCATAAACAGCGGGGTGACCGCTGCGCTTGCGGCCACAGCCAGGCCGGCGGCAACGTAGAAGCCACGGTTCATGGCAGCCATTGCGTTGCGGCGGCGCTCGTCGGTGCGTACCATCTGGTTGCCGATCACCGAGGCGACCACGCCGATCGCGCGCAAGACCAGCGGGAAGATGATGAAGCGCAGGTCGTATTGACCATCGCCGATCGTGCCGACCACGGCATCGCCCAGCACCAAGCCGAGGATCAAGGCCGATACCAAGGTGACTTCGAAGCTCTCGAAGACGTCAGCGGCCATACCAGCGCAGTCGCCCACATTGTCGCCAACCAAGTCGGCGATGACAGCGGCGTTGCGGGGGTCGTCTTCGGGAATGCCCGCTTCAACTTTACCGACCAAGTCTGCGCCAACGTCGGCAGCTTTGGTGTAGATACCGCCACCGACACGCATAAACAGCGCGATCAGCGAGCCGCCAAAGCCGAAACCAAGCAGTGCGTCAGGGGCTGCGATGCCGAAGACCAAGAAGATTAAGGTACCGCCAAGCAGGCCCAGACCGACCGTCAGCATACCTGTGACCGAGCCGGAGCGATAGGCGACTTGAAGCGCAGGATCGTAGCCTTTGCGGGCAGCCGCCGCTACACGGACATTGCCCTCAACTGCGACGTTCATGCCGACGAAACCAACAGTGTAGGAGAAGAGCGAGCCAAGCAAGAACGCGACTGCACGACCGACCGCAACCCAGATCAAAGCGGCTTCTTCGCTTCCAAAACGCAAAACCGCTTCATGGGTTGGAGGAACCACCAAAACGCTTGCACCCAAAACAAACGTAAAAACCACGATCAAAATAGCGATCGTGCGGAACTGGCGCGAGAGGTAGGCATTCGCGCCATCGCGAATAAAACCCCACACCTCTTGCATGCGAGCCGTGCCCTTGTCTTGCGCAAGGATCTGGCTGCGAATAAAGAAAGCGTAGGCGATCCCGATCAGGGAGATGACGAGCACCGTCCAAACCGCATACGTCTCAACTTGGTTCAGCTGCTCCATACGAAAGTACTCCTTATAGAGCTTATGCTCTGACAAACATTGGCTAGGACATGGAAGGAGGGGAAGCGTTGTATTTGCACAAATGAGTGGAATTTAGGTCGATTTGGCAAAAAAACAGAGGCCAAGCTGCCTCTTTATGACGGAAAGCGTTCGCAACGTCGCGCCTCTCTCCTTTCTGTTTACTGCCAGCCGTGGCGATATAGGATACAATCAACAAAAGTTGGCATATTGTAGCATAGAGATAACACCCTTGCAACGTAGTCTGTTGAGGTGTAAGCAAGTTTTTTTACATCTTCACGCAGCTGAAGAACAATGTTTTAATTTTGAAAACATGGTTTTTTATTCGAGAACGATTGATTGTTTGAAATGGACCAGACAATGTATAAAAACAGTCATTTGCGATTAGATAAGAAAAAGGGGTGAAATGAATAACATCTCACCCCTTTTTAATTCCCTTTTAACCTGTCTGGGCTTGTGCTTTTTCGTTGCCTAACGATCTAAGCATTTAACGGGCTAAGTCGTTATTTGGTGATGCTTTTACAACCAAAGGCATATAGATCTTCGTTGTTGTGTCTGGCGTTGGCTGAGGCGTGCTTGCTGGCCTGACTGTGAGTGTGCCATCAACATACGTAATGGTGTAGGTCTGGCTGCTTAGCCCTGAAGCCTTGATCGGATAGCTGCCCGCTGGGCTGCTGATGGTCGCGCTGGTTTGGAAGGTGAGCGTTCCGCTGAGCTTGCTCGGATCGTCGCCTAGTACGAAGCCGCTGTAGCTTACGCTAAAGCTAGGGTTCGCTTGGCCCTGCTCGCGGCTAGCATCGTTCACCTTAATGGTCAGCGGTGCTTTGGCGATCGTGAGCTTAAAGTTTTGGTTGCCGATTGCTCCGGTGCCGCTTTGGGCGCTGATCGTTAGGCTAAACTCGCCCACTTCGCGCGGTGTGCCGCTTAGTACTCCCGTTTGAGCGTTGAACTGCAGCCCTTGCGGCAGCGTTCCGCTCAGACTCCAGCGTGTGCCGCTGCTGCTGTTCGATGTAAAGCTATGGCTAAAGGTGCTGCCGTACATGCCGTTGGCTTGATCGACACTGGTGATCGTGATGCTTGGGCCATAACGACGCAGCTCATGACCGACCGATGGATCGCTGGCATTAAAGAAGAGCGCGTCTTTAAAGCTGTAGTATTGGATCGGGAAAGAACTGGCTTGACCAGTGTAGATATCTTGCAATAGCTTGGTTCCGGCCTCCGTGCCATCGCTGATCCAGATCTCAAGTCCGGTTGTTGTATCGCCGTGGGTGAAGAAGAAGTGTGAGTCGTGGGCACCACTCAAAAAGTTGGGTAAGGGTAGGATGAGCGTAAGAACGCTCGATGTTTGATGGACTGGGAAGGTGCCGCTCGCTGTACCGTTGCTACGCCAGAGCTCTAAATTCGATGTATCGTCATTGTAGAGCGTAAAGAAGAGTAGATCTCCAGCGCCTTGCATAAAAGAGGTCTCAAAGGTAGCTGTTGGATCGCTGTAGAGGTCTGCAACTTGTACGGTTCCCGTAGCTGTCCCATCGCTTTTCCAGAGCTCTTCACCCGTTTCCCAAGTGATGGCGATGAAATAGAGCGCATTGTCGGTGACGGTCAGCGCGTACGGGTAAGAGCCTTCGCTGCCAGGTTCGATATCTTTGACGAGTTGGGTACCTGCGACGCTGCCATCGCTCTTCCAAAGCTCTTCGCCATAGGTGCTATCTTCGGCGATAAAGAAGAGCGTACCGTTGAGGTCGACCATCTCTGGCATACAACCACATGTGTAGATCGAGCTTTTAAGCAGAATTGTGCCTGCTGTTGTGCCATCAGTACGCCACAAGTCGATATAGTTTGTAATTGGATTATCGATTAAGAAGTAGACATAATTACCAGATACCGTCAACTGATAAGGATCGGCGCTTGCGCTATCTGGCTCGATATCTTTGACAAGTTTGGTGCCGGCCTCGGTACCATCGCTGACCCAAAGCTCGTAGCCGTGGATACCATCGTCGGCGTTGAAGAAAAGCTTGCCGTTATGGGCGACAAACTCAAATGGATCGCTGCTATCTGTGCCAGGGTAGATATCTTTGACAAGCTGTGTGCCAGCTGTTGTGCCATCGCTTTTCCAAAGCTCATACCCATGCTCATCGTCATAGCCAATAAAGAAGAGCGTATCGCCAACCCCCGTCAGGCGAAAATAACCCTGTGTAAACGGGAAGCCAGCGACGATGGCGGCCGCTTCGAGCTGCGAGGCTAAGGTGGCGACATAACTTGTGCCAGCGCCAGAGCCGTCGCTCTTCCAGAGATCGATATCGCTTTGATCGCGCCATACAGCGAAGTAGAGGTATGAATCGGTGTGAGCGAATTCTAAAAACAGGCTATCTACTGGTGCGTTATTGAGGTCCTTAAAGAGCTGCGTGCCCTCTGTACTTCCATCGCTGGCCCACAGTTCGCTGCCTACTAGACGGGTGAAAGCGCCAAAAAAGAGACGATTTTGGAAGACGGTGAACGCACTCAGGTAGGAAGCTTCGGCGCCGGGGTTGATATCTTTGAGCAGCATTGTGCCAGCGGCTGTGCCATCGCTGACCCACAACTCATAGTTATCTTCGCTGTCGCGGGCGCTAAAATAAAGCTTATCGCCAAAAGCTGTCAGAAGTTCTGGGTAGCTGCTGTCGTCGCCCACAAAGATATCCTTGACAAGCTGCGTGCCAGTCGTTGTGCCATCGCTGCGCCAGAGCTCTGATCCTTCGTCGGCGCTGCTTGCTGCGAAATAGGCCGTGTTGCCTATGACCGTGATCGATGAGATATCGGAATCATCGGGTCCGACGTAGATATCTTTGAGCAACTGGGTGTTGGCGCTGCTACCATCGCTGATCCAAAGCTCCTCGCCCTCGGCATCTGTGCTGGCTACAAAGAGCAACTGATTGTTTAAGATTGTAAATTGGTAGGGATAACTACTGTCGCTGCCTGTCGTATTGAGGTCTTTAAATAGTTGTGTTCCGGCGGCTGTTCCATCGCTGACCCATAACTCAGTTCCAGTAGCATCCTCATAGGCCGAGAAGTAGATTTTATTTTGGAAGACAAACAAGTCTTCGGGCCAAGAATCGTCATTGCCGGGTGCGATATCGATTAAGAGTTGGGTGCCAGCTGTTGTGCCATCGCTCTCCCACAATTCTCTTCCATTTGTGCCATCATCGGCGGCGAAATACACTTTGCCGTTAAGGGTGACAAAGCTATAGGGGTACGAATCGTCCAAGCCAGGGTTGATGTCTTTGAGCAGCTGGGTGCCAGCCACTGTACCATCGCTAACCCATAATTCGTAGCCATTTATTGGGTCATAGCCTTGGAAAAAGAGCTGGTTGTCTAGAACCGTTGTTGATCCAAGCTCGGCCTCGATCTGGGCCAACTGGATCGTTCCTGCTTCCGTGCCATCACTGACCCAAAGTTCATAATCGTCATTTTCGTTGCTGATCGAGAAGAAGAGTTTGCCCAGGGCTGGAGTCAATTGGGTCGGCGAAGAACCCTGCTCTCCATCGACGATGTCTTTGAGCAGCTTTGTTCCTGCGACGGTACCATCGCTGATCCAAAGTTCGTTGCCGTGTTCGAGATCTTCCGCACTGAAAAAGAGCTTATTGTCTACAACAGTGAGCTCATCGGGGAATGAACCCTCTGTTCCGGTCGAAATATCTTTGACCAGATCAAGTGTATAGCCTGGGATCTGTGCATTTGCCGAGAGATGCGGAAGGAATGAAAGGCAGAAAAGTGTCAGAAGGAGGCAAACGGGTGTGCGGTATCGAAAGTTCATGCAATCCCCCAGTGATGGATATGAGTTCGAGATACAAGATCAACCACGCTGCTCTAGACAAACACCGATGGAACCAGCAGATGTAAATTGTTGATGAGATTCTTCTTAGTATCTAGATTGTAAAATCATAGCATGTCGCAATTAATCAAAAGCATTTTTTTGCTGAAGAGGTATTAATATGCATCAATTGCTTAAAACTGCTTCATTATACTATCGCTTACAGAGTAATGGTGATATGAAATTCGGTTAAATTATTGGGTTTCAGGGCGGCCTTTCGGCACAGCTAGAAGCCCATTGCGGCGGACGAGATGTTGGTAGCCGTAGGCGGACGCGCTGAAAGCCTTGTTTGGGGAAGAGACCCAGCCGTTTGAAGACTGATACCAAATACGTTTAAAGACGTGCATTCTCTTAGCTCAGAAAAACGAAAAGCCGGGAAAAGGGTTGTGTGAGATTTCGCGCTGCCGAAGGCCAAAGAGAACCTAATCAACCGGATTTGCTATGAACTACACAAGCGGACTATGAACTGCGATTTGCTGAACAACGAACAGAAGCTGTGCTAGCGCGACGGCCTAACACAGCTTCTGTTTTGAATGTTGTAGGAGTAAGGCTTAGGTGCCTTCTTGCCAAGAGTTGAGATAGCGCTCTTGCTCGTCGGTGAGCGTGTCGATGCTGACACCCATAGCCTTTAGCTTGAGCGCGGCGATCTCGCGATCGACCTCTTTGGGCAGGGCGTGAACGGCGTTGGCGAGCTTGCCCTTGTTTTTGAGTAGATACTCGCTGGCGAGCGCTTGGTTGGCGAAGGACATATCCATCACGGCGGAGGGATGGCCTTCGGCGCTGGCGAGGTTGATCAGGCGGCCTTCGCCCAACAGATTGATCTCGCGGCCATCTTTGAGCAGGTATTGATCGACCAAGTGGCGCGGTTGGCGCTTCTCGACGGCCAGCGCCTCGAGAGCTGGGATATTGATCTCGGCGTTGAAGTGGCCGCTATTGGCGATGATACAGCCGCTCTTTATGGCTTCGAAAGCGTTGGCATCGATTACATGCTTGTTGCCCGTAGCGGTCACAATAAAGTCGGCTAGGCGAGCGGCCTCGACCATCGGCATAACACGATAGCCGTCCATTGCGGCTTCCAAAGCGCGAACCGGATTGACTTCGGTGACGATTACATTGGCGCCCAAGCCGCGAGCGCGCTCGGCGATACCGCGCGAGCAATAGCCGTAGCCGCCGACCACAAAGGTTTTGCCAGCCAGCAGCACGTTGGTGGCGCGAATGATGCCGTCGATCGTGCTTTGGCCGGTGCCATAGCGGTTGTCGAAAAGGTGCTTGGTATCGCTATCGTTGACGGCGATCACAGGAAAGGGCAGCACACCGTCGGCGGCCATAGCCTTGAGGCGGATCACTCCGGTAGTGGTCTCTTCGGTCGAGCCGACGATCTGGCTCAGCAGTTCGCGGCGCTCGGTCAGAATGGCGCTCACCAAGTCGGCCCCGTCATCCATCGTGATATGCGGCCCGTGATCGAGTGCGGCATTGAGATGGCGGTAGTAGGTTTGGTTGTCTTCGCCCTTGATGGCATAGACCGGGATCTCATCGTCGTTGACCAGCGCAGCGGCCACATCGTCTTGGGTCGAGAGCGGGTTTGAAGCGCAGAGCACAATATCGGCGCCGCCAGCGGCTAGGGTGCGCACGAGGTTGGCGGTTTCGGTTGTGACGTGCATACAAGCGCTGATCTTCAGGCCAGCGAGCGGGCGCTCTTGTTCGAAGCGCTCGCGCAATTGGCGTAGAACGGGCATCTCTTGTTCTGCCCAACTGATGCGCCTTCGTCCAACTTCGGCCAGCCCAATGTCTTTGATATCGAATTCGTTGCTCATTATCGCTCCTTACACAGAATGACAGGGATCGCAGTGTGGGGTGTTGAGCAGAGCCGGGGCAGGCGTATCTTCAAGCTGTTTTAAGGCTGTACGAGCCAATTCGCTGGCGGGGTTGATCCGCAGGGCTTGTTGGTAGCAGTAGCGCTGTTCTTGGGGATCGCTGAGCTGGGTTGCCAGCCACAACCAGTCCATTTCAAGGTTGGAACATTCCAGAATGGCGCACTGTAAGGCCCTTGAAAAACGCAAACTGTCTTGTTTTTGCATCATACACCTCAGATCTGCGAAACATACGCAGCCAGTGTATGTTGTGCTGAGGAATCGCGCATCACCCGATCATGCTATTTTTGCTGCTGCTTTGAGAACAGCTCGTTGATCAGGCTGCACAAACGCTGCTCTTCAAGATCGCTCATCTTGGGGTGCATAGGCAGATAGACGATCTTGTCGAGCATGGCCGAGGCTTGCTGAGCGGCGGGGTGGGCGACCATGGTCGAGGCGTGTCGGGTGGCATCGAAGCCGTGGGCGCGCAAGAAATGCATCAGATGCTCGGGCTTATCGCTGGCGATAGGAATGACCCAGTGGCTGTGTCGTGTGAGTTTGCTGCCGGGCCAGTGAACGCTTAGAAGGCGGGAGCGCATACGTTGGGCGCGCGCAACACGGCGCTGAACCTGTTGTTGGCCGTTTTGCTTTAGGCGGCGTTCGAGCAGGCGCAGCAGAGGGGTGCTTGGCTGTTGGCGGATGCGCTGGAAGAGATCGCCCGCTTTGAAGCCGCGCACCGCTCGGTTGATGATCTGATCGTAGTCGTGTCCGCGCAGACGACAGATCGTCACAAACAGGCTATAACAAACGCGAATCGAGATCAATTTGAGCAGACTGAACTGCACAACGCGCTTGAAGAAGCTCGAGCGTGATTGACGCGGATAACGCGCTTGTAAGGCGCGGGCGTGGACGCATAGCTCGGGATCGTTGCACGAGATCAGTGCGCCGCCCAAAGCGGTGGCGGTTTTGATCGGCCCAAAGCTAAGCATGCGCACATCGCTGTCGGGGTGGCCGCACTGCTTACTGCCGTTGTAGGCTTGGGCGCAATCTTCAAACAGCAGCAGATTGTGGTGTTTGGCGAAGGCCACGATCTCATCGAGCGGCATTTGGCTGCCAAACAGATGCGCGATCAGGATCGCTTTGGTGCGCGGTGTGACAGCTCGCTCAAGTGCTTGCAGATCGATCGAGAGATCGTACTCGTCGAGGTCGATCGGTACCACCACCAGCCCGTGACGCTCGATGATCTCGAACATGTGGGGGATGGTGATGGCTGAAACGATGATCTCACTTCCTGCTGGCAGCGCGAGAGCTTGTAACACAAGGTCGAAGCCACTGCGTACCGAAAGACATGCGAAGGTGGCTTGATCAGGCCAACAAGCTTCAACCGCTTTTTGGGCCTGCTCGTTGCTATCAAGGCGTACACAATAGGCCAATCCAGCTAAGAGATCTTTCCATGAAAGGTCTGGTGTTCCGCGCGGAAGCATACTAATCCTATGCTACAAGATTCCATTCAAGCGCCCGACGGGTTGCGGCTGCTCGCGTTGTGACGCCAAGTTTGCCGAAGATAGATCGAATGTGAATATTGACAGTATACGGGCTGATCGTTAAGTGCTCGGCAATCTGGGCATTGGTGAGTCCTTCGGCTAGGAGCGCCAGCACTTCAGATTCGCGAGCGGTTAGGCCGAAAGCAGGTTTCTGTGGCTCTGAGAGCTGACCCTGCTCCGGTTGGGCGATCGCTTTCACAAGCTCGTCGAGATCGCTGTGCTGGCCGAGCGCGCTAAGCGCCAAACAATGCTCTTTGCCGAGTTGCGCTTCGACAGCCTCTACAATACGCTGGTAATCGGCTTGATCGCTCTGTTCGAGCCGTATCTCGCTGAGCGCCAAGCGCTGTTGAGCGGCGCCGATCAATTGGGCGGCCAGCTCGGCTTGGCCCTGTTGGCTACAAACCCCGGCCAAGCCGATCAGACTGAGCGCCATAGCGTGGCGAGCGCCGCCCACGCGCCATTGATGCAGCGCCTTGAGAAAGAGCTGGTAGGCGCGGCTGGTCTGTTTGCAGGCCAAGAGCACAAAGGCCAGATTTTGTTCCACCAGCCGTTCGGCACCCTGATCGCCGATCTGCTGGAAGCTGCTTGCGCTGGCTTGGAAGTAGCGCTCGGCGGCTTGCCACTCGTTGTTAGCGCGCGCGATCTCGCCGAGCGCATTGAGTGCCCAAGCCGTGCCGCGAATGTAGTTACAGCTTCGACTCAAATCGAGCGCTTCGTGTTGCAGCGTCTCGGCCCGTTTGCGGTCGCCCTGCATCCAGATCGCGCGGCCCAAGCCGTTGAGGGCGTCGATGCTGACCGTGGCTTGGCCGAAAGAGCGGCTCTGGCAGAAGTAGCGCTCGGCTTGGGCGTATTTGCCCAATCGAAAGGCCACTTCGCCCAGTTCGCATAGGGTTGAGGCGTAGGCGCATTGGTCGCCGCTGGCCTGCCAGGCGGCGAGGGCGCGTTCCAACCAGAGCTGAGCGCGTGGATAGTCGCTCTGGTGGCGGGCGAGTGTGCCGATGGTGCGTTGGGCTTGGCCGAGCAGCTTGGGTGGGCTGTCCCGCCCCGCCAGCTCGAGGGCGCGGCTGGCCCAGCGTTGGCCTTCGTCGAGCAGATCGTGGGCCTCCCAGAAGCGGTAGAGCGCAGCTACCAGCCGCAACAGCAAACGTGCATCGTTGCGACTGTTGGCCCAGAGCAGAACCGCTCGCAGGTTGTCGTAGGCGAGCTGGATCTCTTGCATGGCCTGCTGCTGCTTGTCGCTATCGAGCAGCTCGGCGTTCTGTTCGGCCAGCTTCGTGTAGTAGTCGCAGTGCTTCTGCTTGGTCGCAAGGTAGGCTTGGCTGGCGTTGAGGCGTTCGAGGGCGTAGGCCCGAATGGTTGCCAGCATTACGAAGCGGGGCGAGCCGCAGCTTTGACTGCTGCGCTGCAACAAACTCTGTTCGACCAGAGCGCTTAGGCCGTCGAGGGCCGAGAGCTGATCTTCGCCTGCGATGGCCTCGGCGTCGGCCAGCGAGAAGCTGCCCAAGAAGACGCTACATTTGGCGAAGAGCAGCTGTTGCTGTGGGCTGAGCAGATCGTAGCTCCAGTCGATGGTGGCGCGCAGGGTCTGTTGGCGCGGATGCAGGTCGCGGTCGCCTGTGGTGAGCAACTGCAGCCGTTGGTCGAGGCGATCCAAGAGGGCTTCGCTACCCAAAAGCTGGGCGCGCGCCGCCGCCAGTTCGATCGCGAGCGGCAGGCCGTCCAGCTCGATGCAGATCTTGGCGATCGTAAGGGCGTTGCTGGCGTCGAAGCGGAAACTGGCATCGGCGGCGCGCGCCCGTTCCACAAACAGGGCGACCGCCGGATTTAGCAACAGTTGCTCAGGATTGGCCCCGTTACTACAGTCGGGCAGTGCCAGCGGCGCGACTGTGAGGCTGCGCTCGCCCGAGATCCGCAGGGGTGCGCGGCTGGTTGCCAAGATGCGCAGCTGCGGAACCGCCCGTTGGATCCGGCTGAGCTGCGGCACCGCATCGAGCAGGTGTTCGAGGTTATCGAGCAGCAGCAAGGTCGGGCCCTGAACGGCCGCTCGCAAGCCTGTGATCAGCGCGCTTTCGTCGCTGCTGCCCACATCGAAGCGCTGGGCGATGCTGGCGATCAGTTGCTCGGCTTCGCAGAGCGCCGATCCAGCGATCGCCACGAAGCGCCACGGCTTACGCTGCTCTAAGCTGGCCACGATCTCGAAGGCCAAGCGAGTTTTACCCACCCCGCCCGGCCCGATCAAGGTCACTAAGCGAACGTTGTCATCTTCGAGGAGCGCTTGCGCCGCTGCAAGCTCGGCCTGCCGTCCGAAACAGGGTCCCGACGGCGAGAGCAGTTCAGTGCTTTCCATCAAGCACTCCTTTCTAGCTTGAGCGCTTAGAGGCCAGCTACGGTGGCGAAGTAGTCCTCTAGCGTCTCGGGACGCCGAATCTGGCGCACGCTGCCATCGCTTGTCAGCAGCAGCTCGCCACAACGCAGCTTGCCGTTGTAGTTAAAGCCCATCGCGCGGCCATGGGCGCCCGCATCGTGAATGACGCAGATATCGCCGATGGCGAGCTGCGGGAGCGCACGATCGATCGCGAACTTGTCGTTGTTTTCGCAGAGCGATCCGCTCAGATCGTAGATCTGGTCGTGGGGCTGGTCTTGTTTGCCCAGCACGCTGACATGGTGATAGGCTCCGTACATCCCCGGCCGCATCAGATCGGCCATAGTCGCGTCGAGCCCGGCGTAGCGCTTGTAGCTCTGTTTGAGGTGGCGCACCTTGGTGATCAGGTAACCGTGCGGCCCCGTGATCAAGCGCCCGCATTCCAGCGCGATCCGCAGGGCCGGGTGGCTCTCGGCCGCCAAATGCTGCTCGAAGGCGGCGCGCACATTTTGGCCAAGCTGCATCAGGTCGACCGGCTCTTGCTCGGGCCGATAGGGGATGCCGATGCCGCCGCCCAAGTTGATGCACTCGAACTGAATGCCGACGGCGCGTTGCAGCTCGGCCGCCAAGCGGAACAGCATATCGGCGGTTTCGCTCAAGGCGTCGAGCTTGAGCTCGTTCGAGACCACCATGGTGTGCAGGGCGAAGCGCTTTGCGCCCAGATCGCGCAGCTTGGCGTAGCCTTCGAATAGCTGCTCGCGCGTGACGCCGAACTTGGCCTCGACCGGATTGCCGATGATCGGGTTGCCTTGGCGCAGCGGGCCCGGGTTATAACGCAGTGCGACACAGTCGAGCGCGGGCAACTGCTTGGCGATATAGTCGATGTGGCTGATGTCGTCGAGGTTGATGATCGCTCCGAGTGTAAAGGCTTTCTGATACTCTTCGATCGGCGTGTTGTTGGAAGAGAAGAAGAGGTTGTCGCCCGTAATGCCGACCTGTTCGGCCAAGATCAGTTCGGCCAAGGAGCTGCAATCTAGGCCGCAGCCTTCCTCGCGCATAATCCGCAAGATCGCGGGCGTGGGCGTCGCTTTGACCGCGAAATACTCTTGGAAGCGCGCATTCCAAGCGAATGCAGCTTTGAGAGCGCGAATCTGTTCGCGAATGCCGCGTTCGTCGTAGAGATAAAAGGGCGTTGGATAGCTGGCGCAGATCGCTCGGATCTGCTCATCTCGAAAAGGCAGACGTTTCATGGAGCTCCTTGGCTTGTCCACAACATAACAAACGAACGTCCTCCCACCCGGTTGGTGGTCTCGCTCAGGGTGACAAAACCCAGCCGCTGGTAGATGCGGTAGGCCGAGTTCTCTTCGCGAACGCTTAACACAATCTGCTGGTAGCAGCTTGGAAGATTCTTCAACAAGGCTGCGATCAGAGCGCTGCCAACCCCTTGCCCGCGAAAAGCTGGCCTGATGGCGACCGCTAGCTCGGGCACATCGGCGCCCACGCCAGCGTAGCGGTGCTCATCGCCCTCGATCCGACGTAGCCAGGCGGCCCCGATCGCCGCGCCCGAAGCCTGCTCGATGGCCAGCAGACCATAATCGCCATCGCGCCCCCAGCCCTCGACATAGGCGCGCAAAAAGGCGTTCTCTTTAGCAGCCCGATAGTCGTCGACCCCATCTTCGTGCATGCTAGCGGCGTAAAAGAGCATCTCCCACAGCAGCTCTTCATCTGCCCGCTCTGCGATGCGAAATGTCCTGATCGTCATCGTTCGTTCTCGCTTGTAACACTTCTGTTCCCATATTATACCCTCTTGGCCGCTTCGTGCTCCTACAAGGGCCTTATTTGTGTCAGCTTTCCTGCTTCGTGCATGGCTCTGGCGGCTTGCTCTCTAGCTCCCATTCGGTCCTTGGCGCGTCCGCCTACGGCTACCAACGTCCTGCCCGCCACGCCCCAACGAAGCCGCGCTCTGTTGGTGATACGCCATTTCGCTGATCTAGCCTGACACGTTTTGTTGGTTCCCCCTTGAGCTGCGACGCTTGGCTTAGCAAACCTTTTACCTAATTGACACAGACTCTTTACGAATATGAGTTTCGACTAATGAGAAGATTAGAATAGTCTCGTAAAGCTGAAATAATTGTTGTATACTAAAGTCATGAAGCGCTGCGTCATGAAACAGAGGAGAAAGGAAAGACAATGCACGTCTTTGATCTTCACAGTCGAGAAACTCCGCTCACTGGCTGCGCGTTGGGTACCGATTTCTACAATATTGACGCTTTGCTTACGCCTGAAGAGCGAGACTACCGCGATCGAGTTCGCTCGTTTATGGATAACGAAGTGGTGCCGATGATGGCTCACTATTGGGAACGAGCCGAATTTCCTTTCGAAGTGATACCAAAAATAGCAGCTTTGAATATCGCTGGCGGCGCGATCAAAGGCTATGGCTGTCCCGGTATGAGCCAAGTCGCTTATGGTCTACTTGGTTTGGAGCTGGCGCGCGGCGATGGCTCGGTCGATACGTTTTTTGGGGTGCATAGTGGGCTTGCCATGGGTTCGATCTACCTCTGCGGCTCCGAGGAGCAGCGCCAGCGTTGGCTGCCAGCCATGGCGCGCATGGAGAAGATCGGCGCTTTCGGCCTAACAGAGCCATTTTTTGGTTCCGACGCAGCGCATATTCAAACTACGGCCCGTCGAGTCGCCGATGGCTGGCTTTTAAACGGCTCGAAGCGCTGGATCGGGAACGCTTCGTTCGCTGATTTGATCATTATCTGGGCCCGAAACGAAGAGACACAATCCATCAATGGCTTTGTGGTCGAGAAAGATACACCCGGCTTTTCTGCTACAGTCATTACGGGTAAGACTGCCAAGCGCTCGGTGCTCAACGCCGATATCAGTTTGAACGATGTCTTTGTGCCAGAAGCCAATCGGCTGCAGGCCGCCAACAGCTTTCGCGATGTGGCGCGCGTGTTGACGGCTACGCGCGTGGGTGTGGCTTGGGAGGCGGTTGGCCATGCGGTGGCCTGTTACGAGGCCGCGCTGACCTATGCCAAACAGCGCGAGCAGTTCGGCAAACCGATCGCGTCCTTCCAGCTTGTTCAAGAGAAGCTGGTGCGCATGTTGGCCGATATTACCACCATGCAGCTGATGATGTTGCGCGTCAGTCAGTTGTTTGAGGCGGGCCAGATGACCAACGCCCAGGCCTCGCTAGCCAAGATGCATTGTGCCGCTCGCGCCCGTGAGGTCTGCTTGATGGCGCGTGATATCTTGGGCGGCAACGGCATCTTGCTCGATTATATTGTGGCGCGCCATGTGGCTGACTTAGAGGCCGTTTATACTTACGAGGGCACTAATAATATTCAGACTCTTGTAGTTGGTCGTGAGATCACCGGTATTTCGGCCTTTGTCTAGCTATCTCGTTCGATTTCGAGCATTTGTCGGAAAAACGAACATAGAAGAAAGAATTATGTGACATTTCGCGCGTCAGCGCGAAATGTCACAAGCATAGCTGAGTTCTGCTCTGCCAAAGGCCAGAAAGAGCTGAAAGTAAGCGGATGAAGTGTGATAAGAGAGAATGAGTTTCAACATCTGTTTGTAGCGTTATTGTAAGGTTTTGAGGAGGTCTTTCAGCACAGCTAGAAGCTCGTTTTGTTGCTTGAGCTGTTGGTAGCCGTAGGCGGACGCGCCAAGGACCGAATGGCAGGAAGAGCACAAGCCGCCAGCGCCTGAAGGAATCAAGCGGATGTGTTCTGGAGAATTGTGGGGATGTTTCCGTGTAGAGGCTGACTGCCCGAGCTTGTGATAAGGCCTTTTGAACGGTGACGAGACACGGTGCAACACTTCATGTCTTGTCACCGTCTGTTTTATGCTTAGTGCTTTGAGTGCATAAAACTTTACACAAAGATATGAGCATGGTAGGATACTTGTACATGCATTTATAAGGAGTGCTCTTATGCCGCGAATTTTGCTTTTGCATGCCACCGTTGGCACAGGGCACAAGCGTGCCGCTGAGGCTCTACAGGTGGCATTTGAGCGTCGTCAGCCAGGTGAGGTTCGGGTTGAGGACGTTTTAGATTATGCACCGCCACTTTTTCAACAAGCATATGCTAAGTCATATCTTGACATAACCAACAAGGCCCCGCTTGTCTGGGGCTATTTCTATCATCAGACCGAGGTAGATCCCACAGTTTCTGAATTTGTGAACAATATTCGTAAGCTGGTTGAGGGCGTAAGTGTTATCCAACTGAAGGATGTGTTGCGCTCATTTCAACCAGATGCTATTATTTGTACACATTTTTTACCTGTTGAAATGTTGCTCTCACTGAAAAACAAAGGTGAGTTACAACAGCCAGTGTATTGTGTGGTGACCGATTATTCGGCACACACCTTCTGGGCTAATCCTGGTCTCGATGGCTACTTTGTTGGGGCCGAGCATACGCGCGATCAACTGATCGCTCGTGGAATTCACGAATCTGCCATTCGCATCACTGGTATTCCGATCGACCCTACGGTGGCAGAGCCAAAAGACCCGGCAGACATGCGTCAAGCGCATGGCTTTACCAAGCCAGGTCCGCTGATTACCTTGTTCGGTGGCGGCATCGAGACATCCCATGTGCGCGAGATTGTAGAAGATCTCTTAGCTACCGATATTGAGGGTACCTTGGTTGTTGTTGCGGGACGTAACGAGCAACTTGCGACCGCCTTAAACGATCTGCAATCAAGCCCAAGGCTTGAGCTTCAAGTGCTTGGCCTGATCGATTACGTCGATGATCTGATTGTTGCAAGCGATCTGATTATCACCAAATCGGGCGGGCTGATCGTTAGCGAGGTTTTAGCACGTAACGTTCCCATGCTTGTGATCGATCCCATTCCTGGCCAAGAGGAGTGGAACGCGGACTATGTGGTGAGTAGTGGTGCTGGGATCCAGCTCCGCATGACGTATATGGTCGCCAAGGCGGTTAAGCGACTACTCGCTCAACCCGAGATGCTGAAGGCTATGCGTGCGAATTCGGCCATGATCGCTCGCCCGCGAGCTGCTTCAACCGTGGTAGACTATGTTTTAGCTGATCTTGAATAGAAGCGCTGCGGTCCGTTCTTTGTAATCTGTTGCACGGTGGTGGGGCGACCATCTCACCACCGCCAGGCTGTTGTTTTTAACATCAGTGCAGAGGATTGGCTTGTTCGACCGTATCTGCTTCGGGAGTGAGAGTGTTGGGTAATGTAGATGTCCTCTTTGCTATCTCCGACACCGGTGGCGGCCATCGTAGTGCTGCTGTTGCTCTCCGTGATGCGCTAAATGAGGTGAGCGGCAATAGTGTCTCATCACAGATCGTAGATATCTTGCGTATTACGGGCATTCCTGGTGTACGAGATCTTCCTAATCTCTATGACCATCTATCGACTCGTTGGTTGCGTCTCTACGACCTAACTTTTAAGTTGACCAACGGGGTGAAAGTGGTCGATGTTATTTCGCGTTTGGTCTACATTCAAGCGCGGCGCAATATTTACAAAGTATTGCAAGAGACACAGCCTCGGCTTGTGGTTGTGACTCATCCGCTCGTACACCGTTTGGTATGCGCTGCCTGCCGTACCTATAACCTGCCCTGTCGAGTTGTAACGGTTGTAACCGATCTGGTAAGTCTGCATGCTGCTTGGGCTTATCCCGGTGTTGACCTCTGTCTGGTGCCGACTGACGAAGCCTATCGCCTGATGCTGCGACGGGGCATGAAGCCGTCGCGTCTCAAGCGCACTGGTTTTCCGGTTCATCCCAAGTTCACCAGCTATGAAGGATCTCCCAAACCGGCCCGCCAAGAGCTGGGCCTCGATCCCGATCGCTTTACGGTCTTGGTGACGGGCGGCGGTGTTGGTTCAGGCAATCTGGCCGAATTGGTGCTCGAGATCCAAAAGCAGCTTCCCGACAAGCAGATTCTGGTTGTGACTGGCAAGAACAAAGCCGCCTACGAACAGCTTCAGGCCAACAAGACCAGCGAACATGTGCATATCTATGGCTTTGTCAACAATATGGATATGTTGATGGCCGCCAGCGATGTAGTTGTGACCAAGGCGGGCCCGGGCACGTTGATGGAGGCGCTGGCTATGCGGCGTCCGGCTTTGGTGACCGAGGCAGTCGGTATGCAGGAGCGTGGAAATATCGACTTTGTTTTGAACTACGAGCTGGGAGCCTTCTGCCCGACGCCCGATCGAGTGGTTTCAGCGGTGCGCGAGCTCGAAGATCCACAGCGTTATGCGGCCACGGTTCAGCGTTTGAGCGATAAAGTGCCGCGCGACGGGGTTTATCAGATCACCGATCATATGCTGAAGCAGCTGAGCATGGTGAGTCCGACTCAAACGCGCCGTAAACGACGTCGGATGGTGGTCTTGCGCTTCCAAGGCTGGCGCTTGGCGCTCTACCGTGCCCAGAAAAAGCAGCGCATTAAGCAGAACGAGACGCTTTCATAAGATATGTGGATAGATGATCGATCTCCTCCCGCAGAAGGTGCAGTTTGTGCTCTCTGCGGGCGGCTCGTTTTTGGAATAGTTTTTGAAGTATGAGGAGTACCGAGTATGTACATCCTTTCCGGTGAAGATGTCCGTCGGGCGGTCTCGATGCCCGATGCGATCGATGCGGTTGCCAACGCTTTTATGCAGCTTTCGGCAGAACGCGCCTATGTGCCTTTGCGCGCCCATATCGGAATCAAAGAACAAGAGGCTACCAGCTTCTTTATGCCTGCCTATGTGCCAGCCGCCGAAGGCTCAAGCGCTAGTTTAGGCCTGAAAGTCGTCTCGGTCTTTCCTAAGAACAGTGCGCGCTCGGTCGGTACTCCTACCATCAATGCAGCCGTGATGCTGCTCGATCCTCAAACGGGTGTGCCGCGCGCCCTGCTCGACGGCACCTATCTGACCGCCCTACGCACGGGTGCATCGTCGGGCGTGGCTACGCGCGAACTGGCGCGTCCCGACTCGAAGGTCTTGGCGCTGTTTGGGGCAGGCGGTCAAGCGGCTATGCAGGTCTTGGCGGTTTGCAGTGTGCGTCCGATCGAACAAATTTGGATCTATAACCGTACGCGCAGCAAGCTTCCGATTTTTATGGCACAATTACGGGCGCTGGGTGCGCCGATTCCCAGCGATATTCGAGTGGCAAATACTCCGGCCCAAGCCTTGGCCGATGCCGATGTCGTCTGTTGTGCCACCAGTTCGCCTACGCCGCTCTTTGAAGATGCGCATGTGCGCCCCGGAACGCATATCAACGGGGTTGGCTCCTATAATCCGCGTTTGGCTGAAGTGCCAGCCCAGACGATCAAACGTGCCTATGTGGTGGTCGATCAGCGCGAGGCCGCTTGGTCAGAGGCGGGCGACTTGATTCAAGCGCGCGATGCGGGTATTATCGCTGAACAACACGCTCAGGTTGAATTGGGTGAAGTGGTGGCTGGAACTGCGCCCGGACGCAGCGACGAGAATCAAATCACATTCTTTAAGTCGGTGGGCAATGCGGTTCAAGATCTTGCCGTCGGTCAATTAGCCTTAGAGCGCGCGATCGCGGGCGGCTTCGGCACTGAAGTTCACTTGTAGGCAACCTGGAAAACAGTGGTATTATTAGACACTGGTATGCCTCAAATATGGCTTGAATGTTGATTGAGGCTTAAGAATTAAGCTAGATGCCCAAAAGAGCAGGTGAACGATGGCTTTTGGCTTGTCGTTTGCTAAACACTAGAACGCTTATTGGGATGGGGTATGCAGCATATTGACTTTGGATGTTGCTGCTCCTGCTATACATGGAGGATAGTTTGAAACAGCTTTGTGTTATCGGGACGGGTTATGTAGGCCTTGTGACAGGTGTCTGTTTCGCTGACCTTGGCAATAAGGTCGTGTGTGTCGATGTCGATCCTGCGAAGGTCGAAATGTTGCGCTCGGGCAAATCGCCGATCTACGAGCCCGGCTTGGAAGAGGTGCTCGAACGCAATGCCCGTGCGGGTCGTCTCACCTTTACCGACAGCTATGAAGTCGGTATGGACGGCGCAGAGTTTGTTTTCATTACCGTAGGCACGCCCATGGGTGATGATGGAGCAGCGGATCTGCGCTACGTAAAGGCTGCTGCCCGTAGCATCGGCCAGAACCTGACTTCTCCCGTCATTATCATCGATAAAAGCACGGTGCCCGTCGGTACCGGCGACATGGTGACCGCTATCATCTCTGAGCATGCTCCGGAAGGCAGCACCTTCCACGTGGTTTCCAATCCGGAATTCCTGCGCGAAGGTAGCGCTATGCACGACTTCCTCAACCCCGATCGAATCGTGCTTGGCTCGCCCGATAAAGCAGCCGCTCAGAAGGTCGCCGACCTGCATGCTCCTTTGGGCGCTCCCGTGATCATTACCGATTTGCGCACTGCCGAAATGATCAAATACGCCTCGAACGCCTTCCTCGCTACGCGCATTAGCTTCATCAACGAGATCGCTCAGATCTGCGAGAAGCTGGGTGCCGATGTGAAGGAAGTTGCGCGCGGTATGGGAGCCGACAAGCGCATTGGGCCACACTTCCTCGACGCCGGTATCGGCTATGGTGGCTCGTGTTTCCCCAAAGATGTGCTGGCCCTGCACCATATGGCCGCCAGCGCTGGTTGCCACCCGCAGCTGCTTCAAGCTGTGATGGATATCAACGCCGATGCGCGCCGCAAGTTTGTGCAGAAGGTCGAAACCCTCTTGGGCGACCTGACCGGCAAAGTGATCGGTGTCTTAGGTTTGGCCTTCAAGCCCAACACCGACGATATGCGCGAAGCTCCTTCGGTTGAGATCATCAAGTACCTCAAGCAGAAGGGCGCTCATATCAAAGCTTACGATCCGGTAGCCATGGAGCGCGCCGCCGAGCTTCTGCCCGAGGCCACCTATTGTGCAACGGCCTACGATGCTGCCAAAGACGCCGATGCGCTGCTGATCGTGACCGAGTGGAACGAGTTTAAGCAGCTGAACTGGGAGAAGCTGAGCCGCTTTATGCGCCAGCCGATCGTGGTCGATGGTCGCAACCTCTACGATCCAAACGAAGTTGAAGCCAAGGGCTTTATCTATTGGGGCGTAGGTCGCAGCGTGCCTTCGGCAGTGCGCGACCAGTTCGCTCAAGCCCAACTCGACGCCTAAGATCCATACAGGCCGAAACGGAGCCGATGTGTTTGCAATCACAAGCGCATCGGCTCCGTTTCAGTTTATACCTGTCTGCAAAGGTCTGCGTTCAACAAACACAGCTACTGCCTGAAAAGTCTTCAAGCAGATTTCATACCAAATTCGTTTAAAAACTTGCCCACTTGGAGTGTAAGAAAACAAAAACGAGGAAAGAGTTGTGTGACATTTCGCGCTATCGCGCGAAATGTCACACAACAAAAAGAGACAAGTTCCACTCTGCCGAAGGCCAAATAGAATGAAGCAAGCGAATTTGGTATCATACCAAATCCGTTTAATGACTTGCGCTTTTTGGATGCAGGAAAACAAAAGAGTCGAGTTCCACTCTGCCGAAGGCCAAAAAGAGATGAAGAAATCGGATGTGGTATGAATTGTCGGCTTTGGGGAGATCTTTCGGCACACAGCTACAAGCCTCGTTTGTTGGGCGGGATGTTGGTAGCCGTAGGCGGACGCGCCAAGGAAGGAATGGAAGAGAAAGACCTCGCCGCAATCTGAAGAAAGCAAGCAGGTTTCAAATAATCAGTCAGATTTGTTAGTATACTCATTACAAGCAGCTAAACAATTCGACGTAGAGTTTGGAGATTTCCGCATAGCAAAGCCAAAAGGGCATCCGCAATTCGTTTAAGTGAATTAAGCTTCATATCAATGTGCAGCGCTGAACGAACAGATCCGTTATAAGCGCTCTTGCGCCGCTTTAGGCTGACTGCTACAATACAGCTAAAGCGAATAAACATTGTGTAGTGGTGCTTATGGAACGAATTCTCATCATCGAAGACGAAGCCGATATCGCAAACTACCTACGGCGTGGCCTCAGTTTCGAAGGCTTTAGTGTCGAGGTTGCTGGCGATGGGCCTTCTGGCCTTGCAGCAGCTCGTGAGCGTCCGCCAGATCTGGTGGTGCTTGACCTGATGTTGCCCGGCCTCGATGGTTTAGAGGTCGCCAAGCGGATACGCACCGTCTCTGATGTGCCGATCATTATCTTGACCGCGCGCGATGCTGTTCCTGATCGCGTCAAAGGTCTCGAAAGCGGCGCCGACGATTATCTGGTCAAGCCTTTTGCCTTCGACGAGCTGCTGGCGCGTATTCGCGTGCAGTTGCGCCGACGCCAGAGCGCGCAACAACACGATGTGCTGCGTTACGGCCCCTTGGTGATGGATACCAGCGCGCGCGAGGTGCGCATCAACGATCGCCGGGTCGATCTAACCGCTAAAGAGTACGAACTGCTCGAACAATTTATGCGCCACCCCCAACAAGTGCTGACTCGCGAAGTGATCTACGACCGAGTCTGGGGTTACGACTTCGGCGGCGAAAGCAATATCATTGAAGTCTATGTGCGCTATCTGCGCCAAAAACTCGAAGCCAACAACGAGCCGCGCCTGATTCAAACCGTGCGCAGCGTTGGCTACATTCTGCGCGAGGAGTGATCCGCGTTCACTTACCCCTCGTGCGAGTTTGTTGGCGTCTTTCCCCTGATGCGTGATCGTACTATCACCTCTCCTCAGACTTGAGGTTTTGCTGTCTCTGTTTTCGCCCATAAACGAGCCTACTGCGTACTTTTTGCACGCAGATTGGGCTTTTTTACTCTTTTTTACCCCTGATAAACGATCGTACTACAGCGTTTCCTTATCTTTTGCCTGAAATCTGTTCTTCTTGCCAAACTGTGTAGTAAGCCTGTCATCAGCACGTAATCTTTTTGTCTATTCTCTTGCAACTCGGCATGTTATGCTCATAGCCCAAACCTATAAATTCATTCGAAAAGATGCAGCCCTAGCACTTGTTTACTCGATAGTTTAGAAAGTTTTTGTGTGAATAGCTCTCCTACCCGTTCGTTGCGCCGTATCGTAAACAGCACCCAACAGCGCGCTGTCGCCGCGATACCAGGCTTGCAGTCTGGGCCATCTTCCCAAAAAACAGTTCGCTCCGCTGCATCTGCTTTCAGTGCTATGAAGTATTGGCTTATTCCGACAATTGTTACTGCCGGGCTGCTGCTTGGCGTCGCCACCTTCCTACTGCCACAAGGTGGTGTCATCATTCTGCTTTTATTGCTCGTATTTTTGCTTTGGCGTTGGGCTTGGACCGAGATCACCGTGCACGAGCTTGCGACTCACCTTTCGCGGGGCGAGACTCTCAACAAGCTAGAAGTGAGCCACGGCGCTTGGGGACGCCTCTGCCACGCTGTCAACAACCTTGTGCAACAACAGCGACTCTTCCAACGCAGCCGCGATCTGCTGCCTTCGCTGCCCGAAGAGATGCTGAACGGCTTATTAGAGGGTGAGATCAGCACGGGTCAAACCACTCAAGTTGCCACGGTGCTCTTGCTTGGTTATCAGCCCAGCCAAGCTGCCACCGCCCGTGAAATCGCCGAAGAGTGGAAGCGCTTTGCTCAGTTGGTCCAACAGGCAGCGGCACCCCACGGAGCGCTTGTGCAGCGCTGTGGCGATCAACTTTTGCTGGTCTTCGGCTTAGGTCGCCAATCGCTCAGCACGCCCGGCCTACGTTCCGCCCTCGAAACGCTGCGCATACTGTTGACTTCGCCCTATAGCGATCGGCTTCAAATGGCCTTAAGCGCTGGCCCGCTGCTGGCCGGTGCCATCGACGGTCTAGGCTACGGTGTAATCGGCCAGCCGCTTACGCGCGCCCAACATCTGCTTGGACGCCTCAACCACTATGCTGCCTATCATCTGCTCTGCGACGAAGAGTGTTACGTCGGCCTGCGCCAGCTCGGGGTCGATGTGCGCCCGCTCTACGATTTCGATGGCTCGACTCTCTATGGCGTCCAACTCTACTAACTGCCTCGCCAAACATTAACTTGAATCAACTATGGGCCTTGGCTAAGCGTTATCCGCTGCAAGGCCCATCTGTTATGTATTCTTCATTCCTTCAGGCGTAAAAGGCGTTTTCCTTCCATTCGAGCCTCAAGCGCGTCCGCCTCCGGCTACCAGATGGGCTAGCCGCCCTCATCCCCAGCCCTTCTCCCGCAAAGCGGGCGAAGGGAGCTAGGCCACGTTACCTCAACATGTCGTACTCTTCAACAGGCGGTACCTAAGGTTCGGCAAGCTTACCAAGCTAGCTTGTCGAAGGGCACGGCTCGGCGGTTTCAGCATGCTCAAGCACTAAAGCAATCACACAAACATCTCAAACTACTCTCTAAAAAGACTCTGTGACTCGTATAATGGGGTTACGTTCACAGTGGTGGTGAGGCCGATCGTGTGTGAGCGGCACTGACCGCGTCACAGAGATACTCCCCCACCACTGCGAGCAGCAAGAGACAGAACCCGTATCGAGTGGCTCAGACCACGCATAACGAGGCCTGCCCGGTGCTGCTCTGAGAGGCGAACGTATTCCCAATCCAAAGGAGAAAGGCAATGACCGCTCCCTATCAGCTGTATGTTGGTGTCGATATCGCTGCCAAAAGCTTTACGGCAACCTGGGCCGCTCGCCCAGAGCGTGCTCCCAAAGCTATCACCTTTGAGCAAAACCCAACCGGTTTCCAACGTTTCCAAGATGCGCTTGCCCAGAGCGAAACCTTGCCCACTACCACCTTGGTTGTGATGGAAGCCACGGGCAATTATTGGGTTGCACTGGCAGTCACGCTTCATCAGTCCGGCTATATCGTAAGCATTCTCAACCCTGGTCAAGTTGCCCTCTTTGCCCGTTCACTTCCCCGACGCAGCAAAACCGATCTGCTTGATGCCCATCTGCTCATTCGTTTTGCTGCCGAACGCCAACCAGCTCCCTGGACACCTCCTGAGCAGGTCTACCACGATTTGCGACAGCGTTTACTGGTGCGCGATGGATTGCTGCATATGCGTACCCAAGCCAAAAACCAGCGTCACGCCCTTCAGCAATGGCCTGTCAAGATCGAGTCTGCTCTCGCTTCGTTAGAAACCGTGATTGCCGAACTGGACACGCAATTGAGCCGATTGGAAGGCGAAATTGCCGAGGTGTTGCGCAATGGTGCGTGGGCCAGTTCTGCTCTGCTCTTACTTTCAACGCCGGGTTTGGGGCTGGTAACAACCGCTTGGCTGCTGGTGAGCACCCTGAACTTCTCCTTAGCACACTCACCTGAACAACTGAGTGCCTATGCCGGATTAGTGCCCCTAGAACGCCAATCGGGAACCAGCATTCGCGGTCGTCCTTCGATTGGTCACGCCGGAAATGCACGTTTACGAACCGCCCTTTATATGGCCACCTTAAGCGCTGCGCGGGCAAACCCCACCATTCGGGCGTTTTATCAACGCCTGCGAGCAGCAGGCAAACCCATGAAGGTTGCCCGCTGCGCCGCAGCACGAAAGTTACTCCATCTTGCTTGGGCAATCGTGACCAAACAGCAGCCCTACCGTAGCCCTGCTTGTGTTCAAGAGGAGTTATCGACGGTCTGAGCTGTCTCAGAGACGGGAATGAAAGCGAACTGTTTGGCCCAGAGACGGTGCTCAAAGTGCCACCACTGTTGGTCTTCTCTTTCTATGCCCTCTGTTTTCTGATATGACGTTTGAAACGGTTCCTATTTGCCGCTTGACAACCAATACCGTATCTCTGTGTCTCGTGTGGTGAATAAAACGTGTGCGGTGAATAAAACCGTCGCAGGCGTATAGGCGATTTGGCGCAGTCGAAGGGCACGGCTCGGCAGTTTCAGCATGCTCAAGCACTAAAGCAATCACACAAACATCTCAAACTACTCTCTAAAAAGACTCTGTGACTCTGTGTCTCGTGTGGTGAATAAAACGTGTGCGGTGAATAAAACCGTCGCAGGCGTATAGGCGATTTGGCGCATAGGCTGTGCTGCTTTTTTGGGGTACTATGATAGCAGGAGAGAGAGATATAAAGGTTGGTGTACGATGGCTAGCAAAGAATTAACCCTCCCGATCACCGGTATGACCTGTGCCTCCTGCGCGCGTCGCGTCGAGCGCGGCCTGAGCAAGGTCGACGGTGTCGAGAGTGCTCAAGTAAATCTCGCGAACGAACACGCCACTATTAGCTACGACCCTCAACAGGTGCAGCCTCTTCAGCTTGTTGAGGCGGTCGAGAAGAGCGGTTACGGCGTGATCTCCGAGCAGATCGAGTTTCCCGTTACCGGCATGACCTGTGCCTCGTGTGTGAAGCGCGTCGAGCGGGCGCTGAACAAGGTCGATGGCGTGATCTCGGCCACGGTCAATTTGGCGACCGAGCATGCCAGTGTGCAGTTTGCGCCCGGCGTGACCGACTTTGGCGCGCTGCGAAACGCGGTTGAGGCAGCGGGTTACGGTGTGATCGAGCCGAGCGACGACGAAGAACTCGATGGCCCAGACGCCGAGACGATCGCGCGCCAGCAGGAGCTAGACGAGAAGCGCCGCAAACTGACCGTCGCGATTATGTTCGGCGTGCCGCTCTTCCTGCTTTCGATGTTGCGTGACTTTGGGGTGATCAACCCGATGCTGACGCCCCACTGGGCCGCGATCGAAGCTATGATGCCGCACGATGGCACGATCATCACCCACTATCCAGCTTACGCCGATTATCTGAACTGGCTCTTCTTGCTGTTGGCGACACCCGTCCAGTTCTATAGCGGTCGCGATTTCTACATCAACGCTTGGAAGGCGCTCAAAGCGCGCACCGCCAATATGGACAGCCTGATCGCCTTGGGCTCTTCGGCGGCTTACTTCTACAGCATTGTGCTGATGCTGTTCGGCCTGACGGGCCATGTCTACTTCGAGACCGCCGCCGTGATCATTCTCTTGATCTTGGTCGGTAAGTTCCTTGAAGCGCGCGCCAAAGGCCAGACTAGCGCCGCCATTCGTGCCTTGATGGGCATGCAGGCCAAGACCGCTCGTGTGTTGCGCAACGGCCAAGAAGAAGATATTCCCTTGGCTCAAGTGCGCGTCGGCGACATTGTTGTGGTGCGCCCAGGCGAGAAAGTCCCTGTCGATGGCGTGATCACTAGTGGCCAGTCGAGCCTCGATGAAAGTATGCTGACCGGCGAAAGTATGCCGGTTGAGAAGCATGAGGGTGAGCGGGTGACCGGTGCCACTATTAACCTCACCGGCAGTTTCCAGTTCCGTGCCACCCACGTTGGCAAACAGACCGCGCTGGCTCAGATCGTCAAGATGGTGCAGATGGCTCAAGGTTCGAAAGCGCCCGTTCAAAATCTGGTCGATCAGGTCTCGGCGATCTTCGTGCCGGTTGTGATCGGAATCGCGCTGGTAACCTTTATCGCTTGGTGGATCGCCACGGGCGACCTGACCCAAGCCATGATCTTCGCCGTCTCGGTTTTGGTGATCGCTTGTCCCTGTGCGCTCGGTTTGGCGACACCGACGGCGATTATGGTCGGCACCGGCACCGCCGCCGAACACGGCATTCTGATCAAAAATGCCGAGGCACTGGAGCGCGCAGGCCGCCTCGATACCGTGATCTTCGACAAAACCGGAACCATCACGGCTGGCAAACCCGAAGTGATCGATCTGGTGGTGCGCGAAGGCAAGATCGAGCGAGACGAGCTGTTGCGCATCGCTGCTAGCGTCGAGCGCGCCTCAGAGCACCCCTTGGGTGAAGCGGTGGTGCGCGCCGCCCAGAGCCGCGAGCTTAAACTGGCTCAGCCCAAGAGCTTTAAGTCGCTGACCGGCCAAGGCGTGCAGGCCGAAGTCGATGGCGAGCAGATCGTGGTCGGATCGCCCAGCCTGATCCGCGAGCAGGCCATCGAGCTAGGCGAACTGGAGAGCGTGATCGAGCGTTTGCAGAGCGAAGCCAAGACGGCGATTATCGTCGCGCGCGCTGGCCAAGCCCTCGGCGTTTTGGGCATCGCTGATCCGGTGAAGCCCAGCTCGGCTGAGGCGATCGCTGCCTTGCAGCAACAAGGTTTGCAGGTGTTGATGCTGACGGGCGACAACCGCCGCACCGCCGAGGCGATCGCCGCTCAGGTCGGCCTCTCGGCCCAGCAGGTGGTGTCCGATGTTTTGCCAGCCAAGAAGGCCGCCGAGGTGCAGCGCGTTCAGAGCGAGCAGCGTAAGGTGGCTATGGTTGGCGACGGCATCAACGATGCGCCAGCGCTGGCTCAGGCCGACGTGGGCATCGCGATGGGCACCGGCACCGATGTGGCGATGGAGACCGCCGATGTAACGCTCTTGCGCGGCGATCTGCGCAGCGTGGCCCAGGCGATCTTGCTCAGCAAACGCACCATGTCGACCATTCGCTGGAACTTGTTCTGGGCCTTTGTCTACAATGTGATCGGCATTCCTTTGGCGGCGGGCGTCTTCTACCCGCTCTTGGGCTGGCAGCTCAGCCCGATCTTTGCCGCCGGAGCAATGGCCTTCTCGTCGGTCTTTGTGGTTAGTAATAGCCTGCGATTGCGAGGGACATCGCTCAGCTTGCCTCAGAATGACGCCCCAGCTCATTCGCAAGCGGCTCGCCGATCTGTGCCTGCCCAGTCGTAGCTTTGGTTTGAGAAACATCTGAGGACAGCCTCCTCCATTGTGTGGGGCAGCGCGGCGAGCAATCGCAGCCGCGCTGCCCTCACTTTTTGTTCGCTCTACGAAGCTCGTTTGGATCCTTCCGTTTTCGCCGCCGTCTATCCGCAGGCAAATACCACTTCATATCAAATTCGTTTAAATCCTTGCTTTCTCTTCGTGCAGGAAAACGAAAGCCAGGGAAAGAGTTGTGTGACATTTCGCGCGACAGCGTGAAATGTCACACAACAAAAATAGTCAAGTTCCACTCTGCCGAAGGCGAGATAGCAACTAATCGACATAAATTGTGGGCTTTGGGCTGGTCTTTCGGCACACACAGCTACAAGCCTCGTTTGTTGGGCGGGACGTTGATAGCCGTAGGCGGACGCGCTAAGGACCGAATGGAAGCTTAAGACCTCGCCGCCAGAGCACTGGACTGATCAACCGAATTGTGCTGAGAGCTTCAGGGTTGCTCGGCAGTAGGTAGGGCCGCAAACTCCTCTGCGAAGCGGCGCAACAGGCGCACCAGAGTCTGAACCTCCTCCTCGCTCCAGCTTGCAAAAAGCTGCGTTGCGATACGCTCACGGGCGGCATCGATGCGGGCGGTCATCTCTAGGCCTTGCTCGGTAATGCTGGCTTCGCTGACCCGTTTATCGGCTGCCGAAGGGCGCCGCACGATCAAACCTAGGCTTTCGAGTTTTGCCACCTGTCGGCTGACGGTCGTGTAATCGCGTCCGGTTTGGTTGGCTAACTCGACCACCCCAATCGGCCCTTTGCGCCCGATAGTGACAAGAAGCGGAAATAAGGCTCGATCGAGATTGACGCCCGCTTCTCGCAACAGGGCACTGTCGCGCTGCGGCTGGTTCATAAGGACAACCAGATCGAGCAATGTACCGTAAACTTGGCGAATGCTCTCGTTCATAGACTACCTCTCTTGACTTTCCAATAAAAATATGTGTATAATACACATAAATAGATTAATGCTTTGAGGAGGTTTACTGATGAAAGCAGCAATTGTAACCGAAGCCGGCAAAACACCACTATACGCCCATTTCGAAGAGCCAGTCCTTGGGGCGAATGAGGTTCTCGTCACCGTTTCGGCGGCGGCGCTCAGCCCGATCACGAAAGGGCGAGCGATCGGGAAGCATTATAGCGGCACTGGGCGCTTCCCCTTTGTGGTAGGTATCGATGGAGTTGGTAGGTTGGAGGATGGTCGTCGGATCTATTTCGCGTTACCGCGCGAGCCTTTTGGCGGCATGGCGGAACGCAGCGTTGTTGCGTTGGCGCACTGTGTAATGCTGCCCGATGGCCTCGATGATGTGACGGCTGCGGCTATCGCTAATCCGGGCATGTCGGCTTGGGCGGCCCTCAAGGAGCGTGCTCAGTTGAAGGCCGGAGAGACCGTGCTTGTGAACGGTGCAACCGGTTCGGCAGGCAGCCTTGCGGTACAGATCGCTAGGCATATGGGGGCGAAGAAAGTCATCGCTACCGGCCGCAACGTCGAAGCTTTAGCGGCTCTGAATGCCGATGTAGCTATTCCCTTAGGCGCAACTGATGATGCCTTTGAGCAAGCCTTACAAGAGCAGTTTCGCACGGGCATCGATGTTGTGGTTGATTATTTGTGGGGCGCAAGCGCCGAGCGGATCATTATCGCCGCAGCCAAAGCTGCCCCCGAAGCTCTGCCGATTCGTTTCGTGCATGTCGGTTCGATGAGCGCCCAAGACATCACCTTGCCCAGCGCCGCCCTGCGTGCGACAGGCATTCAACTGATGGGCAGCGGTATGGGCAGCATTCCGCTCGATCGCTTCATTCAGTCGGCCGCCGATTTGATGCAGGCTGCTGCCATTGCTGGCTTTAGCATTCCCACTCGAACCGTTCCCCTCGCCGAGGTTGAAAGCGTCTGGGATACAGCCACCAGCCCGCGCGTTGTTTTTCAGATCGGCTGATAGCTTCCCACTTCGCTAATCATTCTTATGGCGTGGACGCTTTCTGGCTCAGAAGAAGGCTTTAAGCGCGTCCGCCTACGGCTATAAACAGCTCGCCCATCAAATGAAGGGTTATCTGTCTGTGCCCAAAAACGGAATGATACAACTGCTTTCCGTTTTTAGAACCCAAAAGAGCCACTCCCTGAAAATAGGAGCGGCTCTTTTGTTAAGCTGATTTAGTCTACTAGAAGGCTTAGCGCTTATTTTGGATCGGGCCAGTAGCTGACGAGCTGACCGTTGGCGTTGTAAAGGCCACCTTCGTCGGTGCTATTGTTGCTCCAGATGTTTTCGCCCTGAATGTTGGGGAACTCGCGTCCCTCCCACGGGCCTAACACGCCGCCGATACCGAGATGCTCTTGATCGCCCTTGTAGCTGCACATGCGCCAGCCGGTCAGATCAACTGGGCGGCCAGTCATATTTTGCAAATACACGATCTCGGCTCGCTTGTCGATATGGGCGATCTTAACCGGATAGTTAGGCGCTTTGTCGTAGTTATCGGGATCATCTTTGCAGTAGTAGAACGAGGTTGGCGGAAGTTCGGGGATATATTCCGGCTCTTCGTACAGAGGCTCCGGCTCGCTTGGTGTGGTCAGCGCGGTATAGACCTCGCGTCCCAAAAGACCGAATAGTACCGTGTCGGGGCCGATCTCGGGGTGCAGCTCGAAACGGGCGCGCTCGAAGTATTGGACTTCGTAGTCGGTGCCTTCGATGTTTTCGGTGATCACCGGGCTGATCGGCAGACCAAACAGGGCCAGGCTCTCAGCTTCGCTCTTGCCCTCCTCGGAATCGAGTTCGAGCCTGTAGCTACGCCAAGCGTTTAAGAAGGCACCGCAGATATTCTGGTTTGTTTCGCTAAAGAAGCGACAATTTTCTTGAGCTTCACTCGCAGGGAAGCTCTCGAGCGAACGTCCTTCAAGTTGGAGCTGCTCGACACCCAAGCGGCCTAACAACACATCGTAGGGCGCAGCTTGGTCGCTATGCAGTTCCAATCGAACGCGCTCGAACCATTGGACCTCAACTGTCTTATCTTCAATGGTTTCACTTGTTTGTGCCGTGATAGGTAAACCAAATACTCCTAAACCACCATTTGCTTCCCAATACTCGCGAATCCGACCACTGATACAAAAACCGGTCTCTTCAAAACAGGCTTCTTCTTGTGCAGATACCGAGGTAGGAATGAAAATGGGCGCTAGAAGCAGAACTAGTGCCGCACTGATCCAACGTTTCATTGGTCACTCCTTAAAATAAGCCAAACCCTGTAACTGCTATTATGACATGTGATCGGCGCTTGACAAGATAAAAATGAAAAAATAGATAAGCAATGACGATATTGTTATGTTTTTTAAGATTTTTGTATGATTTATATCGAACATTGATAAAAATTCTAGAATGTAAAGGCCAAAGACTATAGCCCGGACGAATTTACGTATAGTTCAAAGAAACCGCATTTTAGGGGTTTATTGTCTGAAACACTCTAACATTTTGCTCAGAAGCGAGATAAGTTTCTGTTTATATTACATTTGAACCGGTATCCCTATGCCAAATCTGTTCTTCTTGTCTTTTACGGGAAACCGTTCGTAGCAGCTGTTCTCAGACGAGCACTTGAGAACGAAAGCTAAAGCCTTGAGGATGCCTTCGCATTCTGCTGCCGAATCAGCTTCTTGCAGATCAGCAGGCGGAAAAGCTCGCAAGCTGCCATGCGATCCTTGGCGCGTCCGCCTACGGCTACCAGGGCGCCTCCCTCCCATACAAGGGTTAGTATGCGAGGTAGCGCTCTGTCGCGCACAACCTCGCATACTAACTCTGTCGACGTCCAAAAAATCTGCTTTAGTAATGATACAAGCCACCTCGCATAGCGAAGTGGCTTGTATGGGCTAGCAGGAATAGTTGTGTGTGTGAAGGCCTAGTGACCGGGGCCGCCGGGCATGGGCATACCCGTCAAGCGGATATTACGAATAAAGAGCGCGCAGCCGATCGCCATAATCGTGCTGATAATCATCAACCAGAAGCCGCTATGGATGGCTTGGGTGAGGCTGATGCGGGTGGTTTCCAGCAGGGTTTCGAGTAGTTGGCTGCCGTTGGGTAAGGTTGCGACTATCTTCTGAAGGTTGGTCAGTGCCTCTGCGTTAATCAGCGCATTGGGGTTGTGCAACAATTCCACCGCTTCGCTGGGCACATCGCTCGAAACCGTGTTGTAGAGCGCCTTCAGATAGCTATTGGTGACGACCGTGCCGATCAAGGCCGTAGCGACGGTTGCGCCGATCGAGCGCACATATTGGGTTGCAGCAGTTGCAACGCCGAGCTCGCGCGGGTCGACTGAAAGCTGAATCGCCATAGTGGTAGCTGGCATAATGCCGCCCATGCCGAGTGCGACCACAAACAGGAAGAACGCAAGCAGCCACGGACTAGAAGTGGTCGAAAGGGTGAGCAGCAGGAAGCCTGCTACAGTCAGAATAACCAAGCCGATCAAAATAAAGGGCTTGACCATTTCGAATTTAGCCATCAGTTGCCCGACCACGATACCCATAACGGTCATGGTGATGACCATCGGGATCATAAGCATGCCCGAGACGCTCGGCGAGACGCCTAGCACGCCTTGAGCGTAGAGCGGGGCATAGAGCGATACGCCGAACATCGCGACGCCGTTGAGGAACATCACGGCTGTGGTGGCGCTGATGGTGCGGTCGCGGAAGAGCCGCAAGGGAATGATCGGGTCTGGGACGCGCGTTTCGATCCAGATGAACAGGCTCAGCATAATGATAGCCACCACCAAACCGCCGACCACGATAGGCGAGCTCCAGCTAAAGCCGAAGTTGAGCAGCTCGACCGAGAGTAGCAGTGCGATCACGCCGATAGCGCTGGTGACAGAGCCCCAGTAGTCGATTTTGGCATTCTCTTGGCGCGGGTTTTGGGGCAGCACACGGGCTAAGATAAAGAGTGTGGCAAGGCCCAAGGGAATATTGATGTAGAACAGCCAACGCCAACCAAAAGCGTCGGTGATCCAACCGCCTAAGACAGGTCCGATAACGCTAGAAAGGGTAAAAACCGAGAAGAGTAGACCTTGATTGCGCGCCCGTTCTTTCAAATCGGGGTAGATATCGGCAACCAGCGTAAAGGTTGTAGAAAAGATCATACCGCCGCCGATGCCTTGCAAGCCGCGCGCTACGATCAACCAGATCATATTTGGGGAGGCACCACAAAGCGCACTAGTGAGCAAAAAGATCGCTACGCCAATGATGGTGAGCCATTTGCGGCCGTACATATCGCCTAACTTACCGACGATGGGAATAACCGCTGTTTCAAAAAGCAAATAGGCGGTTGTTACCCAAGCATACAACTCGAAGCCGTTCAGCTCGGCGATGATGCGCGGCATTGCTGTACCAACGATGGTTTGATCGAGTGAGACTAAGAAGAGCACGAGGGCGAGACCACCCATGGCGAGTTTGGCAGAAAACGATGCCTTGGTCTCTGGCAGAGAAGAAGATTGTGCTTGTTCCACAGATGTAGCTTACCTCAAAATATGGACGAATAAAATAATGGAGAGTTGTCCGTTTATAAGTATAATCAAGAATAAAACTGCTGTCAATCCCAAGCCGATGCGGGTTGTGATTGGAAATCCACCTTCCTTTCGTTGTTGGGGGCGCTTTGGGCTGGCAGATAGCCGCCTGCTTTGTGGGGCGGCGCTTTGGTAGCCGTAGGCGGACGCGGTTGAGACTGAATGGAGGGGGAAAGCTGTTTCCGTCAAGATGATGCGGCAAACCAGTTTGATACCAAATCCGTTAAAAGAGACGTACTCTCTCAAGGCAGGAAAACAAAAACCGGGGAAAGGCAAAAAGAGTCAGGTTCCGCTCTGCCGAAGGCCCAAAAGTAAGTGATCTACCGAATTTGGTATGATAGGCAACAAATCCTCAGCGATGGATGGCGATCATATAAAAAGGCTGGACGGCTCGACCGCCCAGCCTTGTTTGTTTTAGCGTCGAACCCTATCTTTGCGTACCTTTCGGCGCTGATAGACCTGCCCTGTATCGACGAAGGAATCATTGGGATCCATTTCGATAAGGTGGGTTCGGCGTGGTTCTGGAGGCGTTGGGAATGCGATGAGGCAAGCCTCTACCGTGTCGGGATCTTCGAGGCCACGAAAGACGAACTCTTTGTTGTGGTGGAAGACCCGCAAGGTTCCGTAGCCGAATATGAGCGAACGCTTGAGCTCGAAGTGGAGGTTCCAGAGCGAAATTGTCTCGTGATGGAAGCCTAAGACGCCCGCCTTGAATGTAAGTGACGTTGGCGTAATGGCGATACACTCCAAATTATGGCGCAGATGGTGGACGGCTACCCAGAGGAAGCCAAAAAGTGTCAATAAGGCGCTGATCAAGTTTTGATAGTAGAGGAGATAAGCGCTGCTCACGATAGTAAACGCCATGCTTGGGCCGCTGCGAACCAGGGTCCAAATCGGTGCGTGATAAAAGTGAATAACGTTCCTGCTGTGGACTAGGTGGTTGTGGCTTGCCATGCTAACCTCCTGCTGCTGCGGGAATGACCGAGCAGTGAGGTTAGTCTACAAAATCGCTAAGCGCTTGTATCTAGTGAGTTTTCTTACAGCTTTAGTACGGGCTTATTGCAAAACCTGACAATCTTCTTACACATACTCGTACGATCTAAGCTGTTTCTGGCGGAATCAGGCGAACTTTTAACATTAGCCCTTGCGCAGGAATGGTGATTAAGTAGCGGCTCTCGCGTGATGAATCGTTGAGTTGTTTGCGAATGCGCGAGCTCAGGGTGTGGAGGCGCGCTTGATGGCTTTTGAGACGGTGTTGCTGCCAATCACGCTCGTTCCCACGGTTTTGGCGACGGCGCTCCTCTTGTTCTCGCAAGAGACTTGGCTCGTACAGGCCGGTGACGATCTCCCAGTTGCTCCAAGGAAAGTTAGGCTTTTGAGCCAGAAACTCGAGCAGCTCCATTTCGGTCCTTCGGAAAGGAATGATCCGTCCGTTGATGCTGAACTGGCTGCCGTCGTAACAGAGTTCTGCGCTCTGTGTCGGAGTGTATTCGATGAGGCTGTTGTAGAGCAGTCCGATATACATACTCAAGTAGGCTTCATGCAGATGTGATGCAGAGCGCTGTTGCCACTGCTCGGAGGTGTGCGCCAAGAGACGCGAGTAGAGGCAGAAGAGCATGCAGATCGAATACTCTTTTGGCTTGAAGGTCAGGCTGAGATGGGCCGCGCTTTGGCGGATCTGAAGGACGTTTTGATGCAGCGTTTGCAAGCTGGGCGGCAGTTCGGAGCTATCGAGCTCGTCGCGTAGCGATTCGGCTTTGAGCAGATGCTGTTCAAATTGGTAACGCTCGAGCAGCGAGCTCTTTTGGCGCTCAAACTGTTGGCATTTCAGATCGAGTTCAAGCTGAACGAAGGGCAACAGCACCGGGCGCTGGTCGTTGATAGCGCTGAAATCGAAGTGCCAAGCCACTTTGGTGGTCGGGTCGACTAAGATGCGCTCGGCTCGAATGTCGTTATTGACCAGGCCGAATTTGATGCTCGCTTGGCGGGCCAGTTCGCTTAGGTTGAGTTTGACGGGCCAGCACAGATGGCAGTTGTCAGTGCGGTCGTACAAACTCAGCTGTTCGTTTTGAAGTTGGATCTGCGCTGTATCGAAGATGGCCTGTTCGGCCAGCGCCTTGGCGATTGGGTCTAGGCTCGTGCTTGTGATCTGCTGCTCTGAGAGATCGAAAGCTGCGCTCAAGGCCGTTAGCTGGGCATCGGCTGGCAGGTTTTGAAAACGGCGCTGTTCATAATAAGCGGCAAGGGTCGATTGCTCGAAACCTTGCCATACTTGTGGGAAGTCGTCGGGATTGCTTTTGTACCAATCGAGCAGACTTACCAGCGATTGTGGCTTGTTGGCGCGGGTGGTGGGCGAGATCGCGAGCGCTCCATAGAAACGCCAGGTCGCCGCTTTGCGCAGGAAGTATAGCTCGGGGCGCAGATTACTGTTGGCGATCTGGTGCTGAATGCGCTCGATGGTCTCGCGGTGCCCGACCAGCAGAATGGTTGGTTCCATATCTTGGGCCTGCACATCGAGGATCACTAAGGCGGGATTGTTCAGATGCTTCAGGATCGAAAGCTCGATTTGCTGGCGTTTGCGAAACATATGACGCAACAAGTCTTCTAGATCGCCTGCCAGAAAGCCTAAGCGCTTGAGCACATCGTTGCCATCGTGTTCGAGCTGAGTCACTACTTGGTTGACGATGTTTTGAGGCAGTTTTAAACGATGGTTGATCTCGAGCGCTTCAAAGAGCATTGTATTGATGCAGGTTAAGATCACGCGCAGATCGGCATTTTTATCGAGATATTCGATCTTGCCCTTACCTTTTTGAGAGGTCTTCGAGACATCGATGAAGTTTGTTACCTCCCAACGGGTGAAGATGATCACCGGAAAGGGCACGTGCAACTCGCGCACCAGCGCTTCACCACTGCGGTCGTGTTCGCTATCGTCGGTCAGGCGTCGGTCGATAATCAGCAAATGGAGCCGTTCGGTTTCGATCAAACGCCGCGCTTCGTTGGGCGAACTGGCTGTCAGGACAATATGTTTATCTTGGCGTAGAATCCGTTCAAATAGATCGCGTTCGGTCGAATTATTGTCGGCAAGCAGAATCCGGAACTGCATGCATCTGCCCTCTCTGCATGATCGGTTCTGCTTGGCGACAATACCTAGCTGCGAGCCGGAAAACAGAGCTGCATGGTTGTGCCATCAGAACCGGTTTGATGTATGCTCGCCTCGCCCTCGTAGGTACGAGCGATCACCCCAACAATTACCAATCCAAGACCTTGACCATTTCCATCGATCATTTCGTTAAACAGCCGAGGTCGCAACTCGGCGGGAATACCACAACCGTTATCGTGAACCAAAATCCGAATCCGGTTGTTTTCGTATTCGGAGCTGACCCACACCCGTCGATCTGGGCGCCCTTCGGTCGCTTTCACGGCGTTCGAGATCAAGAGATCGAGGGCGTGTTGCAGCCATTCGCGGCTGATTCGAACGGTGTATAGACTGCTTTCTACTGATGGAGAAGCTGAAAGCTCGACATTATCGTATTGATTGTACTGTTTAATCGTCTCGATACGCTCTGAAATAAACTGGGCGATATCGACCAATTCCAGATCTTCGGCACTGCCGAGCGATGCCGGAATGCGTTGTTGAGTAATATGTTCGGCGAATTGTTCGATAGTGTCCAGCATATGAGCAAGTTGCTCTTGGCCCTTTTTCGTGCGTAACGATGGTGCCTGCATATGAAAGAACTGAATCTCTTTGCGGATTCGTCCAGCAAATGCGTTGACTTTGTGCCACCAAGCCGAACTGCGAGTCAGATCTTGCTTCCAGGTGAAGATCGAACGCATGCTATTGCTGAGATTGGTGTACTGTTTGGCCATTTGTAACGTGATCGCGACTTGGTCGGCCACGGCCTCTAAAAAGCGCAGATCGTGAATTGTAAAGCGCTGTTTTTCAGAGCTTTGCAGATCGAGCACGCCGATCAGTTTGCCTTCGGAACCGTACATAATCGGCAGTGCCAGCTCCGATTGGGTCTTGAAGGGTTTTGAGTAGAGTTCGATATAATGAGGCCCTTCGGCGCTCTGTTGCTCAACATCGTCCATCAAAAGGTAGCGCTTGTGTTGGGCGACCCAGCCACAGATCCCAGCCCCAAGCAGCTGTTCAACCTTATCGGGCCGATCGCTCTCTCCAGACAGCTCTTGAAATCGCGGACTCCAGCTTGGTGAAAAGCTGAGGCAGCCCCGCTGCTCATCGTAGAGCCGGATGCTGGCGATCACATCCTTCATCTGGCTCTCGATGCGCGCTGAGATATTACACAGCACCTCTTCGGGCGAACGGCCCTGTTCGAGATGGCTGATGCTGCGCAGGCTGCTGCGTTCTCGCTCGCGATCAGAATAGTCGGGGAAATGCCCGGCTTGCTCGTTGCGGCGCTGCCATGAGCTGATCGCGATCGCTGCGAATTGAGCGAAGGTCTCTAGGGCGTTGACATCCTCTTGGCTAAACGCGTTGACACGAGCATGTTCTAGGCTGAGCACGCCGATCACTTGGTTATCGATCTCGATCGGCACCGCCAACTGGCTGCGAATCGAGTCGAGAATCCTGATGTAGTCGGGATCTTTGTTGACGTTGGTGATATGTTGAGTTTGTCGAGTTTTAAAGGCGCGCCCCACAATGCCGTGTAGGTTGTGTTGCAGATCGATCTCGCCCACAAGCTGGGCGAGGCGCTGCGAGATCTCTGTGGGATAAACGGCCTGGAAGCTGAGCTTTTCAGGAGCATTGTAGAGCATCAGCAAGCTGTATTTGTCTTCATCGTCGTTGTTATCGAATAGTTTGAAGCTCTGTTCGACGATCACCTGCAGAATCTCGCTGTAGGAATGCACCGAGAAGCGCAGGGCTTGTACCGTCTCGTGAATCGCTTCGAGCATGCGGATACGGCGGTTGCTGGCCTGCTTCAACTGCTCGTTATGCACAGCTACCGCAAGCTGTTTGGCTAACTGTTCTAGCGCTTGGCGTTCGTTCTGGCGCAAGCGGGTCGGCTGGCGATAGTTCACAAACAGCGCCCCAATCGTCTGCTTGCCTTCGCGCAAAGGTAGCACAAGACAACTGCGAATCCCTTCCTCTTGTACAAAGCGCGAATTGCGAAAATCGGGATCGTTGTGGGTATCGGCGATAAAGAGCGCTTGGTCGAGCTGGAAGGCATAGCGCAGAATCGGTTGGAGCTGCATAGAATGGCTCCAAACCCGTGGCCGTTCGATCTTGTTGCCGATGTAGATCGGGGCGAAACTGAAGCGCGCTTGGTGGGGATCGTAGCAGTGGATACTGACCACATCGGCCTTGAAGTGTTGCATGATCCGCTCGCCGGCCGTGCGCAAGGTTTGGTCAAGGTTATCGATCAGTCTGACTTGGGCGATCAGGTTGGTGGTGCGATTGGCGTTGCCGAGCTGCTCGATCAGATCGATTTTTTGTAGCTCTTGAGCAGCAGAGGCGGCGAAATCCTTGGCGCGCTCCAACAGGCCGGTATGCAGACATCTGCTCTCGTGGTAGCCGACCCAAAGCACCGCCAGACGCTCGTTGCCGCGCTGTAGCGGAACGCTGAGGAAGCTGCGGGCGCCTGTCAGTTCGACAAATTCGCGAAACGCTGGATCGAGCAGCTCGTCTATCTCTTGTAGATCGTCGCAGGCTTGTCCACCTTGCACAAAAGCGAGCTGAAAGGCGTGCTGAACCCGCGCGGGATCGCCTTGGAGGGTCTTCCAAGTTTGGCTGTTGAGGCCGTCGGCGGCGCCCCGCAGCGGCAGAAACTGCTCATTGCTGCTATCGTAGGGCCAGAGCATGGCCAAGGGCGCTTGCAACACCATACGGGCTTGTTGGCAGATCGTCTTGGTGATCTGGCCCCAGCTTGTGGCCCGTGTGATCTGTTCGTTGGCATCGCGCATCAGCTGCAGATGCTCCATTTGCAGCGTTTTGCTATAAGCCGCCATGGCTTGGTTGACATAAAGCTGAAGAGCCGTCTTTTCCGAGCTGCTGAGACGTCGCTCTTGGCGGCAATGTATCCACATAACGCCGATGTTTTCGCCGTTGAGCTGTAGTGGCACACAAAAGGCCGACTTCACGCCCTCAAGAAACATATCGGGCTGCAGGCTATCTTGGTAGAGCGCTGTATTTTCAAAGGAGAGAATTCGGTTTTCGCGCATGGCCTGAACCGAGTAGCCGTTGGGTCGCACCCGTTGGCCTTGGTGCGGCGCTGGAACTACACGGGTTGTTTCCAGCACTTCAACTAGCGGCTCGTCGTGGATAGTTTGGATTTGAAGCATGCTCACCCAGAGCGCATCCATAAATTCTTGCACCCGATGCACAATAGCTTTCAGCACTTGGCGTGGGTTGTTGCTGCTCAGCAGGGTGTTGCTGGCTTCGAACAGATTGCGCAGTTGTTCATGCGCTCTATCGCTGCGTTTGAGCAGTTGGGCGTTGTCGATTGCTAGCGCGGTAGTATGACAGAGCGAGACGAGCGCGTTCTGCTCGGCTTGATCGAGTGGAAGCTCGGCTCCATCGCCTATCAGCAGACCGATCACCCACTTGCGAGCGATCAGTGGAGCGATCACCAGCGGGCCTTGTGGCTGGAAGCTGTCGCGAAAACGTGTCGGCAACTCTTTAAATTGGTCCCGCTCGAGCTGGCGAATCTGTCCCGATTCGAGAATATCGGCGAAGAGCTCAGCTTCTTCAAGCACAATGCTGAACTTATTGACACGCTGATGGAAGTCATGCACATTGGAATGGATATTTTCGGGTCGGCTTTCATGCCCTCCGGCCAGCACCTCTTGCGGCATGCTCTGATAGACCAAGGCTTGGGGTTGGCTCGCGCCGATCGCCATATCGACTTGCAGCATCCTGCTGAAACGGTTATAGCGTAGGAAGGCCGCCCGCTTGAAGCCGAAGCCGTATGTGGCCGTGACCGTCTTTAAGAGCATCTCTTCCATGGTTTCGATGGCGGGCGCCGATTGGATCTTCTCGCTGATCTGGCGCAGGGTCTGGTTCATCGTGACCATATGGCTGAGGGCCTGTTTATCTTGCTGATGGGCCTCAAGCTGTTCCAGCTTCTGCCACAAGATCGCCACTTGTTCGCACAAAAAGCTGACCATCTGGCGTTGTTCGTGCAGAAACGGTCTGTTGCCCGAGATTTGTACAACACCCAACAAACGCTCTTGGTCGCGTAGAGGAGCCTCGATCAACTTTGGGAAGGGGTGATCGGGATCGTAGATTAAGATCTGTTCTGCCGACTGGTGGTACTCTTCGATCAAGTTGGCCTGCTGGGCGCTCTCAAGCTTGTTGGGCTGCTGAGCAAGCGAGATTACGGGCGCTTGGTGTAGTTGCGCAGGTCCGCTGCGGGCCTGAAGCACAAAGTGCTGCTCTTCGGCATCGAAGTGGTAGAACGAGACGTTTTGAGCCTGCAGAAGCTCTTTCATCTCGTCTAAAAAAGTTTGAATGACCTCTTCGCGCTTGTCTTTGGTCATAATCCGCAAGCTCGAGGTTTGCACATATTCAAGCAGCTTGATGTAAGCTCGAGTCTGTTCGGCCAATTGAGCGCGGTTGAGCGCGAGCGCGATATGTGAAGAGAAGATCATACTGAGGTGAATCAGCTCTTGGCCGAAATGGTAGGTGCGCCCGATCCAATCGAGGCTGAACGAGCCGATCACTTTGCCCAGCACAATGATCGGTACCAGCAGTATCGATTGAATGTTGTAGCCTTGGAGAATCTGTTTCAAAATCCCAAGTTGAACCTCGTCTGCCTGCGAGGTATCCATTATAGGAATCGGAATCTTCTCTTGAATCAAGAGTTTTTCGAGCGGAATATCGGCTAAAGGAATATCTTGATGCAGTGTGCCGGAGGGGGGATACTCGGCCACAACATAGCCGCGATCTTGCTCTTCGTTGAAGATCACCAGTCCAGTATGATCGATATGGAAGAGATCGATCGCCGCATGACAGATCGTTTCGAGAGTTTTTTCATAATCGTTGCTGACCGCATTGATCGTCATGGTCAGCTCATAAAGCGCTTTGAAGCTATCGCCCTGCACTTGTTTGTCGGCTGGCTCAAGCTGTGCCAATGTAAGGGAGCTTGGGCTCGATTGAGGTGTATCTAGCTTTCTGACCAAGCCTGCGATGCTTTTGCTATCACGCCTGAGGAGATAGAGTTGGGCGCCCGCTTCCAGTGCGGCGAGACCAGCAGCATAGCCGCTAACTACCGCGATCCAGCGTCGCTCTGGTAGGTAAGGCCTAAAACCCTGCCAGTCTGTCTGTGCTTCGGTTTGCACAAATACGATCGTTTCGGCGGGTTCTAAGACAGCGAGCGTTGGAAGATGTGCTGGGAGGATGTGACGTGTTTGCAGACCCGATCGATTCAACTCTTCGAGGACTCGATCGGTATAAGCGTGATTCGGGCCGATCACTACTACATCAGAGAGTCGTGTATCCATAGGCCGTTATGCCCACCTAGAGCCACTGAACGCTTTTCAGTGCTCTGTGCGGCACCTCCTCTAGCGTAGCTTTGCTTTTGCACCCAAGCGTGTTGCGTGTGGTTCCTGCTATCAACGATCGGGGAAGCTGATTGTTTAGACGAGCCAAGAATCAGTCTAGCCTATTCCAAACGATTTGTCTCTTGTGCAGATCTTGCAAAAATCTTGCAAGATCGCTGAAAAAAGGCTGGGAGCCTATGCGAATTCGTGTCAGTCTGGCTGCTCGATCTTTGGCCGATCTGCGTTAACACGCATAATCCACTTGACCACTTTTTAGCGGCATGTTCTCTTCCCCAAAGAAGCTCTTAACCGCGTCCGCCTTCGGCTACCAACATCCCGCCCACCGCAATGAGGTGCTATCTGCCTGTGCCGAAAGACCCCAAAAACAATAGTAGAAACGTATTTCTGATAACAACAAGACAACAAGAAGAGGGTGAGCTGGCCTGGATAACTTGAAAGAACAAAAAAGCGCCTGTAAGAGGGACTTTTTGCAAAACAGGCGCTCATTTAACTATGTGGCGAACGTTGCTGTCGCTTGAAATCGATGTGTATCTATCAGAACTGTTGGAACGCTTCCGATATTTGGATGCTCTGCACCAGATCGAGCGTTTCGTTCAGGCTGCGGTTGCGTCCGCGCGTCAGCGCTGTCATCAACTGTTCTTGAGTGAGATGAGGACGGAGCTCTTCCAAAACGAGTTGGCTTTGGAAGTGAACCTCGACATGCGAGGCCGAATGGTTGATCGCGCTGCCGATAATCTCGGCGGCTTGTTCATACTTGCCGTAGCGCACGTACAGACTCGCGATCCCGATCAGAATCTCGAGCGTTAGCGGAATCACGCCGATCTGCATCGAGATGCGCAGCGCTTTATCGAATGAGCTTTCGGCCGAAGCTAGCTCGTTGCGCGCCAAGTGTGTAAAACCGATATTGCTGAGCGCCATAGCCATACCGCGTTGGTCGCCCAACGACTGATAGATCTCGAGCGCTTGATCGTAGAAGGCCCGCGCCTCGGTATAGTCGTTGCGTTGGTGGGCTAAGCGACCGAGGTTGTTGAGTGTGACCGCCTCGCCCCAGCGGTCGTTTTGATCGCGCCGCAGGTTGAGACTCTCGTGATAGAAATAGTCAGCTTCATCGTAGAGCCCTTGGTTGAGGGTCGCGTTACCTAGACCGTTCAGCGAGAGGGCGACACCCTCAAAGTCGCGCAGGCGCATCTGAATGCCCAAGCTCTCTTGGTAGAGGCTGTAGGCTTGCGAATAATTGCTTTGGCGGAACTGTAGGTTGGCTAGATTGCTCAAAATAAAGGCGATCGCTGTTTCGTCCTTGTGCTGACGCGCCAGATCTAGACCCTGCTCCAGATACGACAGCGCATTGGGGTAATTGCCCATCTCGATCGCGATACGCCCTAGGAAACTCAAGCTCGAGATCTGGCCTTCGGTATGTTCGAGCTGCTGAGCTAGCTCAAGGCTCTCGTTAAAGGCCTGTTGTGCCCCGCTAAAATCACCCAGATATTGACGGGCTTGGCCCAGATTGAGCAAGAACTGCATCAAAAAGACGCGCCGATTGCTCAGTTCGCTATCATTGGTATTGTGCAAGAGCGTGATAGCCTGCTCGAAGAGCGAACGTGCCTCTAAGAACGAACTGACTTGCATCGCCAGTGCGCCAGCCCGTTCGAGCGCGTTGATCGCCTTAGTGATATCTTCGGCTTGGATCCAGTGGTGCGCTAAAAGCGGCCAGATCCAGTTGGGCTTTTCAGGGTAGCTCTGTTCGTACCATTCAGCTACAGCCCGATGGAGGCGGCGGCGTTGCGAAAAGAGCATCATGTTGTAGACCACATCTTGAGTGATCGCGTGTTTGAAACTGTAGGTTGGATCAGGCTCGAGCGTCTCGACAGGCGTGATATTGAGTTGCGCCAGCGTCGAGAGATCTTCCGACAAGGTGCTGAGGGCGATCGTCGTCGGATAGACGGCGTGAACAGCTTTGCGTGTAAAGACCCGCCCGATCACGCTGGCCACTTTGAGTGTCAGTTGCTGGGTCACGCTTAGGCGGTCGACACGGCTGATAATCGCACCTTGTACGGTTTCGGGGAAGCTGAGCTCTTTGAGATCGGCGTCTTTTACAATCGTACACTGACCATTGCTCACCTGAATAAAGCCGGTATCGCGCAGGGCATAGGCCAGCTCTTCGCTGAAGAAGGGGTTGCCTTGGGCTTTTTCACCGATCAGATCGGCCACCTCTTGGGGTATCGAGTTGACACCTAGGCGGCGACAGATCAGCTCGATCGTCTCTGCGGGCGAGAGCGCGTTCAGCTCGATATACGAGCGGGCCAGCGAACGTAGCTGCTGGTATTCGGGCGGGTGGCGCCAACCCAAGGGTCGCATGGTGATGATCAAGGCTAGTGAGTGAATATTTTGGGCAGCGGTAAGCGCGAAAGCCCACGAAGATGGGTCGAGCCAGTGAGCGTCTTCGATAATGATCAGATGAGACTTGCGGGCCAGCAGACGCTGCATCATAATCAGCAGAAATTCGAGCGTCGCGCTAGTACGCGCTTGGCCGGTGAGCGATGCAGTCGTACTGGTCTCTTCAAAGTCGAAGTTCAAGACCGCGTTCAAAAGCGGCAGACGCGCACGCAGGCCGGGTGTGTCGCTTAACAGATCGTAGAGAATCTGTTTGCAGTCGTCATCGCTGAGTTGAACATCGGCGCCAAGCAATTGCGTGAAGATCGCTCGCCAGGTGTGGTAGGGCGTCGATTGATCGACTGCATCGGCGCTGCCGATCACAACCTGCAAGCCGCTGTTGCTCGCCATTTGCGAGGCGTAGTGAACCAGACGCGACTTACCCATACCGGCTTCACCCTCGATCATCACCACGCCGCCGACCCCGCCCGTCAAGGTGGCGTAGATCAGCTCGTTGAGCTCGGCTCGCTCGCGGGCGCGTCCGATCAGCACAGCTTCTTCCAGTTCGGGGCTTAGATGCGTAATGGGCTGTTCAAGAGCCTCGCGAACGCGATAGACCGGAATCTGCTGCGATTTTCCTTTGACCGAGATTTCGATCGGTGGGTCGAAGGTAAGGCGCGAACGTGCCGTGCTTTGAATGGCGGTATAGGTCGTCGCATCGCACAAAATACTCGAATCGGCGCTGGCTGCTTGCATCAAGCGGGCTGCTAGATTCACCACATCACCGATCATGGTGTATTCGCGTCGGTCGTTGCTGCCGATCTCGCCGCAGAAAGCGCGCCCAGTGGTGATGCCGATCGCGCATTGGATGTCGAATGCGGAGAGCGCGGTTTGAATCGCCAAGGCAGCTTGAACGCCGCGCAACGGGTCATCTTCGTGGGCGAAAGGTGGCAAACCGAAAGCGGCCACCAACATGGCACCTTTGTTGTCGATGCTGAGCTTGTTGACGCTGCCTTCGTAGCGATAGAGCGCGTGTTGGACCTCTTCCATAATGGCTTGGGCCAAGCTCAGTTGCACGCCTGCTTCGCTATAAAGATTGGGCAGTTTGATAAAAAGCACGGTGAGGCGACGTAGTTCGGCCAACCAATCATTCTGCTCTTTGAGCAGACGGCTCATCACCGCGCCGGGAATGTAGGCGCGTAAAAATGAGGCAGCATCGGCGTCGAGCGCAGCCCGTTTCAGCGGTTGATTTTCGATGGGTGTATGGACGTTGATCAGTTGGGCGAGGGTTTGGCCCTGATCGATCGTGAAGAGCTTCAGCTCACAGCGATCTTGAATATGGGGCCAGGCGCTGGGGGTTAAGACCACTTCGCCTAAGATCGAATGCTCTTCATATAAGCCGAATTCGTTGATCGGATCGCCCACCAGCAGCACTTCGCGGCGGTCTTGGATGCCACCTAGGTGCACGACGGTCACATCGCCGACCGCGATCACCAGTCGCAACGATAGGCGTACCGTTGAAACGAGGCTATAGAAGCGTTCGAGGCGTGCATTGATACCCGCGGCACACTGGGTCGCCCGCAAAGCGCTGGTCGCAAGCGAATCAGTCTCATCGGCCATCCACACAGCTAAAAGCGCGTCGCCAGCGAACTTGACGACATCACCGCCGTGCATTGCAATCAGATCGAGAATCTGACTGAAGGTTGTGTTGAGTATGCCGCTGAGTTGTTCCGCGCCAACTGGCCCTTTACGTCCGAGCTGTTCTGTAAGAGCGGTAAAGCCCGAGATATCTACAAAGAGTAACGCCGCTTCTGCATGTGATGAGATGGGTAACGGTTGAAGATGCTCTTCGGCGCTATAGTGACGGGCTACTAGGTTGGGAACATAACTTGCGAGCGTATCGATCAGTATTGACATAAAAAGATGTCAGGTTTTGGCTATATTGCTTGATACACACGCCGCTCTTAACAAAATGACTGTCGTTAAGAAGTATGAGTATTATACGGCAAATAATGAGCCAATCAATAGATGGAAGTAGATATCAACGCCATGTTTGCCGCATACGTACTGTTCCTCCGAAACGACGGAGTGGAGATAGTCCATCCGTCAGACGCATAGACTATTCCACTCCTTTCCTCTGTTTGCGCGTAGCGGAGTGTAACTGTCTCTTAAAATAAACGTGACTATTAAGGCGATTATCACGTTTACTGACAGTATACACGACAAACTGCTAGCCCTCTGTAGTATTCTGCTCGCAGGCTAAGCGCGATTTCAACCACTCCTCGGCCGCCTGTTTGGCGCCTCCTGGGCCTCCATACACAGCATCAGAGAAGTAGCGTCGTTTGTCGGCATAGGCAAACCAGCCAACATTTTTGTGTTCAGGTCGATCGACACGCACAAGTCGCCAGGAACGTTTGCGTTTGTAGGGCGTAATCAATGCACGTTGCTCGTCGCGCCACGTGATGGCAGCGTCGAGTGCTCCGCAATTACCACCATAAATCGCGTCAGCGAAAAAACGCGTTTGAACTGTCCCACCGTTATAAACTCGGGCCATCCAACCATAACTATGGCTTTTCGGATAGTCGCAACGGGTGAGACCTACAGGATCGCGGGCTAGAATTGCTTCTAACTCGCTAATACTTCGGCGTTGTGGTGTGGCAGGTGGGGGTATTTTACGAATCGTTGGCATAAAGGCGCGACCATTAGCAAGCGACGAAAACCCACAGTGAATCGAATCGAATAGACAACTACTGTCACAAATATTCAATAGTTGGTGGAGCTTGGAATGGCCTTATTGTACCCGATTACTTGCAACCACACAATTTCAAGTGCATGCAGCAAAAGAAGGGCGATATTTGTGATTGTGATGCTGAAAAAGCCTATTTTTAGGAATAAGAATTTGTTTAGATTGTTAAGAAAAATAAAATGGATTTTTATCATACAATCGATGATTTTTTATTAGATTTATTAAATTATTTCGAAGATGTCGTATCATGCCTTCGCTTGAGCAGAAAAATTGCGATCTGAAACGAAATAACAAAAGCTCAGAACTCCCCTGAGATACAGGTTTAGAAGGAGCTCTGAGCTTAGCTATTTTGAGAAGCGCGCCTGTAAGATGTTGGGCAGTCGCAGGTGGACTAACTGTTTTGTAGACTCTTGATCTCGGCGATCTTCTCTTTCACCCCGTAATAGGCAGGTCGAGGTGAGCCATCGGCGTTGATAATGCTGAAGGAACCTTGTTCGTGGAGTGGATCGACGCCGTTTTCGCGCTGAAGGATGGTAAAGTTCAGGTTCCAGAGGAACATATTGCTCAGCCACGGATAGTAGCGATAGCTCTGTTCGATCGCACCGACGATATAGTCGCGTTGGGTTTCAAACGAGATCTGATTGCCGAACTCGAAGCCGGGCGTATTGTTTTGGGTGGCCCAACCGTATTCGGTGATCCAAACTTGATGTTCGCCCATGCCATACTCTTCCATAATTTTGCGGCCGTTTTCGACATGGCGGAAGTAGAAGGTTTCGTTGTCGGTCCAGCCGTTGGCATTGCTGGGCGCATCGGGCCAGAGCGTAGTGGGTGGGTTGGCCGAGCCGCCTGGGTGTATCGCTTGCACATCGAAGTACTGCTCGATCATGCCATTGTTGTAGCTGTACATCGCGCGCAGATAGTCTTGGTCGGGCACGGCAATGCTAGGATCGTTGGTAGCGCTCGAGGAGGGCGCGCCGGCTACCACGATAATGCTCGGATCGACCGCCTTGATGCTCTCGTAGCAGGCCTTCAAGATCTCGACGTAGTGCCCGGCATCGCTGAGCGAAACTTGGCCGCCGTTTTCGTGGGCGAGATTCTGCTCGTTCCAGATCTCGATCGCGTGCAAGCGACCTTTGTAGTGTTGGGCGAGCGCCCCCACAAAACGAGCCAGCGAGGCAGGATCTTGGGGCAGGCCGTAGCTTCCATTGGCGGTGTACCAGGCAGGCGAACGTACCACGCTCAACATAACGAGAATGCCGCGTGCATTCAGGTCTGCCATAATATTATCGAGTTCATCCCAGAAGAACTGGCCGCTTTGGTCTTCGATATCGCGCCAGTGAATCTGCTGGCGAAACCACTGAAAGCCGATATCTTGGGCTGCGTTGAGCGCCGTATAGCGGTCGGTATAGTAGAGATGGCCGACCACCCCAAAATTTAACTTTGTGAGTTGCAGAGGGAAGGGTAAACCGCCAGGACCGATCCGCCCTTGCGAGACCACTGGTACACGTGTGGCTTCAGCTGCGACTGCTGTAGGTGAGGGCACAGTGGTTGGCGTCAAGGTTGGGATCACAATCGAAGGCTCTTTTGTCTGCACGATCTGTGCGGTAGGTGCGATGGCCGTACCCTGAGTATTCCCTACTTGATCGCTTGTGCGCTGGCCACAACCACTCAATAACAGGCCAGAGGCTAAGCCAAATCGTAGAAATGAGCGTCTTGAAATCGCTGGCATTGGTTCATTCCTTTGTCGAAAACGTTAACGATACTATCTACTCTCTTAAACGTATCCCGGCGCATTTGGTTGCTGACGACTTGCTGATGGGGAGCTGAAAGCTAGCTTATCTTTGCGTTAGCCTTTGCTAGAGCGAAATATATCTTTTTGTGGTGGGAGATTTCGCAACATCGCACGAAATCTCCCACGACCTTTCTTCGGTTTTGTTTTCTTCAGCTAGGTTTGAGCGCAGGTTCTTTACCAGTTTTTGACCTTTCAGGTACAATACGCTTACATAATTACTACACTATATCGTAGAAAGCTTGAAAGGAAGCCCTCATGTTCATTTTGCAACGATATGGCTTGACTGCTCATCAGCGATCGCTTTCCTTTTGGCTCTTTGTAAGCGCAGTCGTTCTGTCGACTGCCTTTCCTCCTGACCTCCAGGCGCAATCTTCTACGAGCTACTACCTCGATTGCAGCGCAGGCAACGACTCCTACAGCGGAACTTCGCCTTCTCAGGCTTGGAAGAGCTTGGAGCGCACCAAGCAAGCTCAATTACAACCCGGTGATAGCTTACTGCTCAAACGAGGCTGTCGTTGGACTGGGCCGCTCGATCTCGATTGGAGCGGCACCGCGACGCGACCGATCACGATCGGCACCTACAGCACAGGCGCACGTCCGATCATCGAAAATGCTCAGTACAACGTCGAAATCAAAGGCTCCTATCTCAACATTGTGAGCATCGCGGTTCAATCTGATGTGGTCGCAGTTGATACTGGAGCCGCTTGTGCAGGGCAACCGATCGGCTGGCGTGTCGGTTTCCGTTTAGAGGGTACAGCCTCCTACAACACCTTCTCTGATATCTACGCCACTGGTTTGACCCACGGCATCAATATCGCTGAGGGCTCGCACCACAACAAAATCACCAATAGCACCTTTATCAACAATACGATGATGTCTACGTTGGATGCGAGCGATCCATCGAACGACTCAGGCGCGTCTGCGATCGTGCTGCGGGGCGACGATAACGAAATCATGTTCAACACCTTTGTCGGCCACAACGCCTGTTCATACGACTACGGCTACGACGGTTCTGCCATCGAGATCTATGGCGGTCGGCGCAATCTGATTCACCATAACACTGCCGTCAACAACAATGTCTTTAGTGAGCTGAGCCAAAGCCGTGCTCGCGATAACTTGCTGGTCTACAACTTGGTGCGCGCCGATGTTGCCCAGGCTCAATTCCTCGTTTCGAACGGTCCGAGCAGCCCGAAGGGGCCGGTCTATAACACGCAGGTCTACCACAACTCGGTCTACCTCAGCCACCCGACCTCGTTCGGCATCAACTGTATCGGCGGCTGTAACGCCGACATTTTGAATATGCGCAACAACATCGTTTGGGTCGAGGGCACGATCGGCTACATCGATCGCGCCGGGACCGAGAGCAACAACATCTATTGGCGCAGCGATGGTCAGCCGCGCATCTTCTTCCCCAACCCCAGCGATATGAGCTCGACCTCGCGCATCGTCGATCCCCGTTTTGTGAAGCCCAGCTCGGGCGTCTTCTACCTGCAGCCTGAAAGCCCGGCCATCGACAGCGCCGTGACGATCAGCGGCATGCCCTACAACAGCGACCTCGATGGCACCAGCCTGCCTCAAGGCCCGAAGCGCGATCTGGGCGCTTTCGAAGCGGCGGCGGCCCCAGTGGGCACGCTGGTCGCTCAGGATGAGTTTAACCGCAGCCAGAGCAACGGTTGGGGCAGCGCCGACCTTGGCGGCAGCTACAGTATTTCAGGCAGCAGCAGCGACTACTTCATCACGGGCGGTAAGGGGATTATGCAGGTGGGCAATGGGCGCACTCGCAGCGCTGTGCTGTCTAGTGTGCAGGTTCAGAACGTCGATCTGAATGTGCGAGTCAAAACCTCGCTCGGTCCGGGCGATGTTAATCAATATGTCTACAGCTCGCTGCGGCGCCAGAGCGATGGCAGCGAATACCGCGGCAAGCTACGCCTCGCCCCCGATGGCTCGGTCTATCTCCACGCGACGCGGGTCGACGCCGCAGGCACAGAGACCAGCTTGGGCAGCGAAGTGCGCGTCAGCGGTCTAAGCTTTCAGGCCAACGGCAGCTTGCGCATGCGTATGGAGGTCTCGGGCAGCAGCCCCACCACGATCCGCCTGAAGGCTTGGGTCGATGGCAAACAAGAGCCGATCGACTGGCGCTACACGGCCAGTGATTCGACTTCGAGCTTGCAGCGAGCCGGAGCGGTCGGCCTGCGTGCCTATGTCTCGGCCTCGAGCGCGAACCCCAATGTGCAGATCAGCTTCGATAGCTTGAAGGTGGTTAAGCTGAACTAACAGCAAATCTGCTCGAAAGCTTCACTCTTTCGATGCGGAAACCTCAAACAACAAAAATAGTCGAGTTCCGCTCTGCCGAAGGCCAAAAGTAAATGATCTAACCGCTAAAAGTGTGGGGTTTTTGGGGAGGCAGTTGCGCACGCAAGATACGCCCCATTTTGATGGGCGGGCTGTTGGTAGCCGTAGGCGGACGCGCCAAGGACCGAATGGAGGCTAAAGACCTTAACGCCAACATAAAGTGATACACCAGAATTCAGTAAGAGAGATTCCGCACCACAACGCGGAATCTCTCTTATCATAACGAGGAGTTATTTCGGCTGGAAGGGCGATTGGAGATCTTGCGGTGCGACGGGTGTCGCTTGCAGCATGGTATCGGCTTGGGGCAAGATCGGAGCGCCAGCCGTGCTGTTAAACATCGCGCTCAGGCGGCGCACATCGGACCAGTTGGTTTGGCTCTCGACGGGCGCAAGCGGCGTGTAGAGCGTATCGAGCGCGAAGGCTTGCACAACGTATTGGTCGTTGCCAACCGTGATGCGGCGGCTTTCGCTTAGTGGGCTGCCCAAAGGACGGCCAGCTTTGGCCTCTTCCTCGGCGTATTTATGGAAGGCCCAATCGGGATGATACGAGACGCCCGCCGCAAGGAAGGTCTCGGTCAAGAGCGCCGTTGTCAGATCGCTATAGACGTGAGGCAGACTGACGGCTGGCGGCGGAGTGCGGCCCTGCCATGCGGCGATGGTTCGATGGATGGTATTGATATAGGCCTCGGGCACATTGTTGTCAGAAGAAGGAGCGTAGACAGGTACCGCTTTGGCGACTGTATCGAGGCCGCGTTTGACATAACGGTTGAGAATAAGCTCGCACCAGTCGCGCACGCCATCGTGCCAGCTCTCGAAGCGCACAAAGGGCTTGCCATTAACCATCACCTGGCCGACATGGCGCTCTTTGTTGTAAGCTGCGCGCTGGCCGCCCCAGTTGCGCAGATCTTGGCTGCGAGTCACTCCAGTTGTACCCATTTGCGATTCGTGAGCGAAAAACGCCAACGCGACCGCTGGGTCGATGCCGTAACTCACAATGATATCGTAGAGCTCTTCGCCGTAAGGCGCGGCCGGAGAGGGTCCGCCGCCGTTGCCGGTTTGCAGCAAGCGTACAAACAAGGACTTTGAGATGCGCGGCGCGGCCACAAAGGTGTACGATTCTTGGTTTTGCATCAGCTCGATCATGGCCGCGCTCTGGGAGTCGATGCTGTTTGTTTCGGCGAAGGTCTCGGAAGCTCGCCCGCCGATCAAGCTGAAGCCAAAGGCCAAAAGCACCAGCGCGGCCAAGGCGGGCAGGCGGGTTCGTTCGTTATAAAACAGCTTGAGCAAGCGCGGCAAGAGCAGGAGACCTGCCAGCCAGCCGATTAGGATAAAACCACGGAGCGCAACTTGCCAAGCGATCAGCTCTAGACTTGCGGCGACGGGCAGACTGCTTGCGCAAGCTACAATGAGGGTTATCATAAACGGTTCGCCTGTCTGCCTCCACCATCCAGTGCTAGGTGTAGATCGTTGTTGTTGTGAGGTTGAGGACGGTTTGCCGTTCATATCTTGCTCCTCGTGTTTTATTGTACACTGGTAATCTCTCTGAAAACGCTAACCTGATACGAACCTGAGAGAGGCGGTTAATACTACGAAAAAAGCACAAGACTTGTCAAGCCTGCCTCAGGCATGTTTTTTCAAAAAAACTAGTGTTTTTGCTTGACAACAAAACTATTACATAATCTCCTCTCATAGTTCTAAAGTTTGTTCTGGGACATCTCAAAGATGTGCTATAATAAGCGCCGTTGTGTTCGAGCTAAACAAAGGAAAAACGCGTGCGTCACCTCAGCTTTAGCATTTTGCCCCCTCCCATCAACTCTGCCCACTAGGGTGGGGTTGCATACCTCTGCTTAAAGGTCGCTCTCAGACGGCCTAGCTTTGCTTTCCCCTCCCTCGTGGATGCAACAGCCCTTATCCGCGTCGTGCTGTTTCTATCATCCTAATAAAGAGGGATTAGCCAACTGTGAATACAACAACCCATTTGCTCGTTTCCCAGCGGAACATTCGCTTGGGCTACCTTTCGATTGCCCTTTGCGCCCTGCTCTGGGCGACGGTCGGAATCGCGATGCGCCTGCTCTACGAGTTGAGCGATACCAACCCCTTTTCGATCGGCTTCTTTCGGCTGGCCTTGGCTGTGCCGCCTCTGCTGATCGCATGCTGGCTCTCGTTTGGGCGCAACTTCCTCAAGGTCAAAGGGCGCGACTTTTTGATTATGAGCTTGGTGGGCTTGATGCTGGCGCTCTACCAAGTCTGTTATGCGGCTTCGGTCGAGCGGGTCGGCGTGACGATCGCGGTGCTGGTCACGCTCTGCACCGCGCCGATTATGATCGCTGTGTTGTCGTGGTTGCTGCTGGGCGAACGCCTTTCCAAAGCCATGATCGTGGCCTTGCTGGGCGCTCTGGCCGGAACGGTTTTGTTGATCGGTTTTGAGCCAGGCGAATCTGGGCTGCGATCGGAGATGCTCTGGGGTGTGTTGCTCGCGCTGGGTTCAGCTCTCGGCTATGCCGTCATGACGCTCTGTTCGCGCTCACTGGCGGGCCGCTACGATCCGCTCCATTCGACCACGATCGGCTTTAGCGCTGGTGCTGTTATGCTTTTGCCCTTCGCGCTGCTCAACGGTTTTGTGACCAGCTATCCGCCCGAAGGTTGGATGCTGCTGATCTACCTCGGTGTGGTGCCGAGCGCCTTGGCCTATTGGCTTTTCTTCCGCGCGATGCACACCACTTCGGCCACCGCCGCCGGCATCATCACCCTGCTCGAGCCGCTCACTTCGACCCTGCTCGCGGTCTGGATCTTTCAAGAGCAGCTCAGCGGGAGCGGCATCTTCGGCGCCATACTGCTGCTAGGCTCCTTGCTCTTGCTCTTTGTGACGCCCAGCCAAGCGCAGCGTAGCTAGACCCTGAAATCAAAGCGTTTGTTAGCACTCGGGTCGGGGTTATCGTCTGATAGCCTCGACCCTTTTGTTGCTGGCCTGAAGCTGGGAAAAGGGTTGTGTGAGATTTCGCTCGGCAGCGCGAAATCTCACACAACAAAAAGAGTCACGTTCCGCTCTGCCGAAGGCCAAATAGAACCTAATCAACCGGATTTAGTATCATCTTTCTGGCGTTAAAGATCTCCACTCACCATTCGGTTTTTGGCGCGTCCGCCTACGGCTACCAACATCCCGCCCTTCCATTCGGGCACAATGCAACGGCATGGAAGTGCTGCTGAGAAGTGTTGTAACGCCAAAAAAAGACAGATTCCTCGTCGTCGAGGACCGAAAAGACGATTTGATCGGTCTAAAGAAGTGCTTGACAAAGCTAGGCTACGGCAGTATAGTTTAGTTGATTGACTGATCAATCAAAAAGGAGCTAGCTGCATGCCACCGGTACGAGACGAACAAGAGTTTGAGCAAAAACGTTTACAAATAATGGAAGGCGCTATCGAGGCCTTTGCTCAAAAAGGCTTTGAGCGTGCCACCAATAAAGATATCGCCAAGGCTGCCAAGATCGGCTCGCCCGGCCTGATTTATCACTACTTCGAAGACAAGTTCGATATCTTACGCCAAGCGATCGAGCAGGTCGCCCCCTTCTTGAGTAGAGTGTTTGACAACGAGCAAGCCCTATTCGCTATGCCACCCCAGCAACTGCTTTATCAATTCCCCAACTCGCTGTTGCAGGTTTGGGATAAACCGCTCGCCTTGGCGCTCTTTAAAGTCCTATTGGGCGAAGCTCTAAGAAATGAAGAGATTGCGACCCTCTTGCGCCTGCGCGGTCCAGGCTTGTTGTTCAGCTTCTTTTATCGCTATTTTCAGAGGCAGGTTGAAGCTGGCGTCTTCCGTCCGGTTGAGCCGGCCATTGCGGTGCGCAGCTTTTTAGGACCTTTACTGGCCTATGTTTTGACTCGTGAGGTCTTGCGTACTCCTGACATTCAAACGGTTAGCAGCGAACAGATGGTGAATCAGGCCGTAGAGATCTTTTTGCGAGGCGTTCTAGCTGATCCAGAGCAAGCAAAACCGCAGTTGTAGTCCGTTTGCGAGCAATTCTTTTGAATTCATACCAAATCCGCTTAAAAACGTGCCTTCTCGCAACGTAGAGCAACGAAAACCGAGAAAAGACAAGTTCCGCTCTGTCGAAGCCCAAAAAGAGTTAGAGTAATCGGATTTGGTATATACGAAATCCGTTTGCATTATTGGCTTTGGGGAAGTCTTTCGGCGCACAGCTACCAGCCTTGTTTGTTGGGTGGGATGTTGGTAGCCGTAGGCGGACGCGCCAAGCAACGAATGGAAGGGCAAGAGCTAGCCGCAGCAATCTGAAGAAAGCAAGCGGATTTGTTAACAAGAGAGCAAACGTTTTGCATAGCCTGTATCTTTGATTGACTGGTCAATCAAAAAATAAGCAGCCAAAGGAGCCAGTTATGTGGGTTCGTCTCTTGGCGATCGTTCGCAAGGAGTTTATCCATATCGTGCGGGACCCGCGCACCTTAGGAGTGATGTTTGTTCTGCCGATCGTTCAGCTGGTCTTGCTGGGCTACGCCTCTTCGAGCGATGTGCGCAATATCCCCCTCGCTCTGCTCGATAACGATCGCAGCACCGAGAGTCGCCAACTGCTCGATTCCTATCTCGCTTCGGGCCAGTTCCAACTCGAGTTTGTGGTAGACAGCGAAGTGGAGCTTACCAGACTGATCGATGCTGGCGCGGTCAAAGCGGGTCTGATCATTCCGCGCGGCTATGGGCGCGAGATCGCGGCGCGCCAGCAGGTGAGTGTGGCCTTCTTTATCGATGGCTCCGACCCAAGCGTGGCCAATACGGCGCTCTCGTCGGCCCGTTTGATCGGCCAGGCCCACGGCAATGCGCTTATGCTCGAAACGATCGAACGGCGGGGCGCCATCAATATGCAAGCTCCGATCGATATTCGAACGCGGGTTTGGTACAACCCCGATATGCTGAGCGTCTATTTTATGATCCCCGCTCTGATCGGGCTTATTTTGCAGTTGCAAGCCACCATGCTGACCTCTGGCGCGATTGTGCGCGAGCGCGAGCGCGGCACGATCGAGCAGTTGATCGTCACCCCTATTCGCCCCTTCGAATTGATGCTCGGCAAAACCCTGCCCTATATGTTGGTGGCCTTCTTTATGGTCATCGAGGTTTTGGTGGTGGGGTCATTTTGGTTTAAGGTGCCGATTCGCGGCAATATCGTCTTCCTTCTCTTCGCCTCGCTCTTGTTCTTGTTGGTGGTGCTGGGCCTGGGCCTGATGATCTCGACGGTCGCTTCGAACCAACAAGAATCGATGCTCTTGACGATCGCCACGATCCTGCCTTCGGTCTTTCTATCGGGCTTCATTTATCCGATCAGCGGCCTGCCGCAATGGCTGCAAGCGGTAAGTTACGTCATCCCTCTGAGCTACTTCATCGATATCGTGCGTTCGACCATGCTCAAAGGGGTTGGTTTCGATGTGCTCGCTTCGAAGGTACTGATTCTGGGCCTGTTTGCGGCCGTCTTGCTGATCGTGGCTTCCTTACGCTTTAAGAAGCGGCTTGAATAACAAACAAAAATCTTGAGGAGACGACTATGCATAAGCGTCTACGACCTATACTAGCGCTTGTTGTTATCGCTGGCTTGGCCGCTGGCATCTGGTGGTATAACACAAGCTCGTCCGATACGGTTGCGCTAGCTCAGAACGGTGAGATCAGCGCTTCGGGCACGATTGAAGCTGAGGAAGTCCTGATCACCGCCGAGATCGCAGGGCGTGTCAAAGCACTCTACGCCGATGAGGGCGATCAGGTCGAGAAGGATGCGCTGCTGGTTGAGTTAGATCGCGCCTTGTTAGAGGCCCAGTTGGCTCAAGCCAAGGCCGCTTTGCAACAGGCTGAAGCGCAGCTCGCCCTTTTGAAAGCGGGCGCGAGCAATGAAGAACTCGCCCAAGCCGAAGCCTTGGTGGCTCAGGCCCAAGCGGCTCGTGATGGTGCGGCCAGTGCTTTGCAGAACGCCGAGGCCAATCCGCAGGTCAGCCAAGCCCAGACTCAAGCCAACAGCGCATCGACGGTCTTGAAGGCGGCTCAGGCCTTGGCCAGCAACCCTCAAGATGTGCAGGTGCAGATCGATGCGGCCCAAGCCAACCTCGATGCGGCCAAGCGGCGCTTAGAGCAGTTGCAGGCTGGCACGCGCCCCGAAGATATCGAGCAGGCCCGCGTGGCGGTGACGGTGGCCCAAAATAACTATTGGGCGGCCAACTTGGAGTACGAAGAGGTCGCCAACAACGACCGCGCCAGCGATCGTGTTAAAGAGGCAGCGCGTTTGAAGCTTGAGGGCGCGAAGCTGGCGATCACAGCGGCCACGGCGGCCTACGATAAAGCCATCGCTGGCCCGACCCAAGAAGAGCTGAGTGCTGCTCAAACTGCAGTCGAGAGCGCTCAGCGCACCTTGGAAACTCTGCAAGCCCTGAAGGCAGATCCGCGCTCGCTGAAGTTGCAGGTTGCCAATGCCCAAGCCAGCTATCAAAATGCTTCGGCAGCGGTGGAGAGCGCTAAGGTCGCTAAGCAAAGTCAGATCGATGCCGCCAAAGCCCAGCTAGCAGCTGCCGAGGCCCAGTTGGCCCAAGCTCAAGCCAACTTAGAGAAGGTCAAGAACGGCGCTCGTGCCGAGCAGATCCAAGCCGCCGAAGCACAGGTCGCCCAAGCCAAAGCTCAAGTTCAGCAGATCGAAGTGCAGCTTTCGAAGGCCAGTCTGAGCGCTCCACGAGCGGGATTAGTGCTCAGCCGCAGCATTCACGAGGGCGAGCAGGCCACCGTCGGCTCGACCCTGATGAAGCTAGCCGACCTCTCGAATGTGGAGCTGACGGTCTATGTGCCCGAGACGTTGATCGGTCGCGTGCGCCAAGGCCAAAAGGTCAAGGTGACGGTCGATAGCTTCAGCGATCGCGTCTTTGAAGGCACGGTGAGCTACATCGCGCCCGAGGCTGAGTTCACGCCCCGCAATGTGCAGACCAAAGAGGAGCGCGTTACGACGGTTTTCGCGGTGAAAATCTCGCTGCCCAACGCCGATCTGGCGTTGAAGCCCGGCATCCCTGCCGACGCCGTTTTTGTGGAGGAGTAAGGCCATGAGAATACGAACGCTACTTCTGTTGGCGCTGCTCTGCCTGCTGACGCCCCAACTGGCGGCGGCTGCGCCCAGCATCCGCACCATCAACTTGGTGGAACGCCCGACTGCCTTGTTTGTCACGAGCGATGGGCGCAGCTTGATCAGCCATGGCGAAGGCTACACTGCCACGGCGTTGCAGAGCGATGGCTCGGCGACCAGTTTCAATGTGGGCGCTCTGCCGCTGGCGCCGCTCTTCGATGAAGCGCTGGGGCGCGGCTTTGTGCTGAGCCAAGTCGAACAGCGCCTGAGCGTGATCGCTTGGCCCGCCGATGGCGCTCCTGCTCGCTTGGAGGCGACGCTCGATCTGGGCGCCCAGCCGAGCGCGGCGGCCCTCGATCCGGCTCGCCACCTGCTCTATGTCGGCTTGCAGCCCAACCTGTTGGCGATCATCGATGTAGCCGCGCTGCAAGAGATCGCGCGAGTCGAGATCGGTTGGAACCCCAAGGCGCTCGCGGTCGATAGCGCCCGCGGGCGTGTGGCGGCCCTCAGCTTCGACGACTCGACCCTGACTTGGCTCGATAGCGCAGGGACTATTCTCGGTCAAGTCTTTGTCGGCTTTGAGACAAAGCGCTTCAAAGGCGTCGATGTGCGTCCGGGCGATGGCGAGGGTGGCCCCGAGGTGCGCAGCGAGTGGGAGATCATTCGGGTGCAGACCATGCCCAACAGCGTGATGATCGATAGTGCCAGCGGGGTCGCGTGGGTCTTGAACGAGATGAATTCCGAGCTGGTGGGCGTTGATCCACAGGGCGAGCACCTGATTCGCTATCGGGTCGGTGTCAATCCCCGCTCGCTGATCGCCCTGAACGGCATGGCCTATGTCGCCAACTGGGGCGACAATACGCTGAATGTAATTCAGCTGGCCGATGGTTCTACAAGCGATCTTTTGGTGGGCTATGCCCCAAGTGCCTTGGCGCTCGACGAGGCGCGCGCCCGACTCTACGTGGCAGAGGCGGGTCGCAACACCTTGGGCATCATTTCGCTTGATGATCTGCGTTACGAGTATCTGGCGGTCGGGCGCGCGCCCCAGGCTCTGGCCCTCAACCCGAGCGATGGCAGCCTGTATGTCGCCAACCGGGGCGCGTCCTCGCTTTCGATTGTGAGCATGCCATGAGCGAGCCAATGATCCTGATCGAAGGCTTAGAGCGCAGCTTCGGCGCGACCAAAGCCATCGATAAGCTCAGTTTACGTGTTGAGCGCGGCCAGATCTATGGCTTGGTCGGCCCCGATGGCGCGGGCAAAACCAGTACTATGCGCATTCTGTGCGGGGCTATCCTGCCCGATAGCGGCCGCGCTGAGGTGGCGGGCTTCGATGTGGTGCGCCAGTTGGAAGAGGTGCGTCGCGTCTTGGGCTATATGCCGCAGCGCTTCAGCCTCTACCCCGACCTGACGGTGGGCGAGAATCTGCACTTTTTTGCCGATCTGTTTCAGGTGCCGCGCAAACAGCAGAAGCAGCGCATCGAAGAGCTGCTCGAGCGCAGCCATCTGCTGCCCTTTATCGGCCGTCAGGCTGGCCGCCTTTCGGGCGGTATGAAGCAGAAGCTGGCGCTGGCCTGCGCCCTCTTGCATCGACCGCAGCTGGTCTTGCTCGACGAGCCGACCACGGGCGTTGATCCGGTCTCGCGGCGCGAATTTTGGGAGATCGTGCGCGCCTCGGTGCGCGAGGGCATGACCGTCTTGCTCAGCACGCCCGCCATGGACGAGGCCGAGCGCTGCCATCGCGTCGCTTTTGTAGCCGAAGGGCGAATTCTGGCGGAGGGCAGGCCCAAAGAGCTGCAAGCCTTGCTGCCGGGCAGTATGATCGAGCTGTGGGTGGAGCCGCAGCGCAAAGCCTTGCAGTTTCTGCGCGGCCAGCCCTTTGTTCACGAAGCCCAGATGTTCGGCGAGCTGCTGCATGTGGCCTTGGATCAGCTCGATGGCCGCGATGCGAGCGACTATCTGCGCAGCATTCTGGCCGCCGCCGGCTTCGAGATCCGCCAGATCCGTCGGGTCAGCCCCAGTATGGAAGATGTCTTTATGGCGCTCTCACGCCGTTCGCCCAAGGAGGTGGCCTGATGCAGGAGCCATTTGCGGTAGAGGCGCGCGATCTGACCAGAACCTTCGGCGACTTTGTGGCGGTCGACCACATCACTTTCGAGGTCGAGCCGGGGGAGGTCTTCGGCTTCTTGGGCCCGAACGGCAGCGGCAAGACCACAACCATTCGTATGCTGTGCGGCCTTCTGCCCCAAACCTCCGGCCTCGGCAAGGTGCTGGGCTACGATATCGCCACTCAGAGCGAGCAGATCAAGCGCCAGATCGGCTATATGTCGCAGCGCTTCAGCCTCTACGACGACCTGACGGTGCAGGAGAATCTGAGCTTTTACAGCTCGGTCTATGGCGTGGTGGGCAAGCAAGCCCGTCTGCGCGAGGGCGAGCTGCTGGAGCTGGCGGGCTTGCGTGGCCGCGAACACGAGCGCACCTCGAACCTCTCGGGCGGCTGGAAGCAGCGCTTGGCGCTGATCTGTGCGATCGTGCACAAACCGCCGATCATCTTCCTCGATGAGCCGACCGGCGGGGTCGATCCGGCGGTGCGCCGCGCCTTCTGGGATGTGATCTACGACTTGGCCGAGACGGGCGTAACCGTGTTTGTTACGACCCACTTTATGGACGAAGCCGAGCACTGCCATCGGGCCGGGCTGATGTATGCCGGGCGGCTGGTCGCGCTCGATACACCTGATCGCCTCAAGCAGAGCGTGATCCAAGGCGAGCTGCTTGAGCTGGAAGCCAACGACGCTGCCAATGATTGGCAAGACGACTTGAGCGAAAGGCTGCTGCAGCTGGAGGGCGTGCGCGATGTGAGCCTGTTCGGTGCGCGTCTGCGGATTCTGGTCGACCATGCCCAAGCGCGCAGCGCCGCCTTGCTAGCCAGTGCGCAAGCGGCTGGTCTGCGCGATGTCTCGCTCAGCCCGGTCGCTGTGAGCTTGGAAGATGTCTTTGTGACTCTGGTGCAAAACGAACGGGCCCGTAACGGCGCCTAACTTCAAAAAGGCTAGTAGAAATTATTGGCTTTGAAAGCCTAGAAAAGCTCTTTGGCGGTAGGGCTTCTAGCTCCCATTCGGCTTCTAGCGCGTCCGCCTACGGCTATCAACAGCCTAACCATCACAACGGGCCTGTCTCGCTTTGCATTCACTGCGACCTGCCGGGTGCAAGCACCCAGCAGGTTCAAACGTGGCCTTTCAATGCCGAACATCGAAGCTCGTCGAAGAGAGCGCACAGGTCGGCTGAGCCTGTCGAAGCCAAGCTGTGCGCAGTAAAGTAGACTAACCTTTACAAAGCGGCCTTATTTTGGGCGCGAATCTGCATCAATTCGGCATATAGACCATCGCTTTGGGCTAAGGCCGCGTGGCTGCCGATCTCCTTCAAGCGGCCGTCCTCTAAGACCACCACCAGATCGACGATATCCATCAATTCCAAACGGTGCGAGACCAGCAGCACGATACCGCCCTTTTCGATGGTCTTTTTGCTTAACCGCCTAAATTGATTGAGGATGGCCCGTTCCGCAAAGGGGTCGAGGCTGGCCATCGGCTCATCGAGAATCAGGATCAGAGGCTCGTTTTTCATACGCGCCCGTGCGAGGGCCACTCGTTGCCACTGTCCCAAGGAAAGCTCGCTGCCGCCCTGGAACTCGCGGCCTAACTGGCTGTCTAGACCGTGGGGCAGCTTCTCGATCAAGCTTTCCGCGCCGACATCGCTCAGCGCTTGGTGTATACGCTGATCATCAGCGAGCGCCTTGAGGTCGCCGAGGCCCACCGATTCGCGCAGTCTGAAATGGTACTGTGCGAAATCTTGCTGCACAAGCGAGATATTCGCTCTCCAAGCCTCAAGATCGACCTCAGTCAGCTTGGCCGAATCGATACGAATCTCGCCTTGGTTCGGATCGTAGAGCCGAGCGATCAGCTTCAAGAGGCTGGTTTTGCCTGAGCCGTTTTCGCCCACCAGCGCGATCACTCTGCCAGCCGGAAGGGTGAAATTGAGCTTTTCTAAGGCCATACGCTCGCTGCCCGGGTAGGCAAAGCTGACGTTTTGGAAGTGGATGCCCTCGCGCAGGCGGGTCGGCAGCGCGTCGCGGGCCTGATTGCGCAGCGGCGAGCGGTAACTAAGCATCTGTAAAAAGTTATCGGCCAGCACACCTTGTTCGATCAAGCGCCCGATCTTATCGAGAAAGATGACCGAGCTATTGAGCGTGCCGCGCAGCAGGGTGATGCCGAGCACCGCTTGGGCGATTGACACCTCGTGTTGTAGCACGGCATAGATCAGAAAAACCAGTCCCAAACAGAGAATCAGTCCTTGGGTCAGGCCCAACAGGAAAGAGGGCAGCAGATGTTGCAGCTTGCCCTTGCTGCGCGAACGCATGACCATATGACGTAATGCTTGATAACGTTCAAGAATAGCATTGTGGTTCTGGAACATCAGAATCTCTTTGGCGTTGTTGGGCTGGACGGCCAGCTGAAGGTAGCTTTCGGCCAAGCGCTCATCGGGAATGGCGTTCCAGATCAGGGCGTACTCTTTGCTCAGGGCTTTGGCGCGCACAAGCCCGATCGGGCTGGCCAGCAGAATGCAGCAGGCCAAAACCCAATGCACATTGGCCAAGAGCACAAACGAGATCGCCAAGGTGGCGAAGACGCCGATCAGAGCGGCCAGATTCAGAAAGAGGTTGGAGGGCAGATAGGCCTCGTTGCGAATAAACTTCAGCTTGTCGGTGTAGCTTTTGACCTCAAGATGCTCGATGCTGGGCTGCTCGATCAGGGCCTGCATCAAAAGCTGGTTGACCGCTTGCACACAGCGCTGCTCCATGATGTCTTGGAGCTTTTCGACGATTACGATGCTGGCCCCCGATACCACCATCGCGAGCGCGATCAGGCCCAGCCAGAGCGTTAGTTGCCAAAGATCGCTGTTTTGGAGTGCGACCACGACTTGCGAGCTGGCGAAGGCGACCACAACGCTGCCCAAGACCTGTTGCATCAGCACCGCAAACGGCACTAAAAAGGCTCCGAGCGGCCATGCGCGGTAGGCGATCGTGCCGATCAGCCGCCAAGCCAGAAGCGTTTGTTTAAAGCGCTGCACCGAGATCCTCCTTCTGCTGGGCCGCGTACCATTCGGCATAGATCCCGTTTTGGGCCAGTAGACTCGCGTGGCTGCCCTGCTCGACGATCCTGCCATCTTTGAGCACCGCGATCTTGTCGGCCCCGCGAATGGTGGCGAAGCGGTGCGAAACGATCAGGGTGGTCGCCCCTTTGGTGAGCTGGAGCAGCTTTTGGTTGATCTCCATCTCTGAGCGCACATCGAGCGCCGAAGTCGGCTCGTCGAAGATCACGATCGGGGCCTCGTTGCGCAGACGCTTGTTGATGGCGCGGGCGATCGCGATGCGCTGCCACTGCCCGCCCGATAGATCGACCCCGCCTAGGTCGGGCACCAGCAGCGTCTCTTGGCCTTTGGGCAGCCGATCAAGGAAGCTATCGACGCCTGCGAAGGCCATAGCAGCGCTGAGCTGAGCTTGCTCGGCTGGAGCGAGGACTGGCCGAAGGCTGATATTTTCCTGCAAGCTGGCAGGGTAGCGGATAAAGTCTTGAAAGACGGTTGTGATCTTCGAGCGCAATAGCTCGCTATCGTAGCTGCGAATATCTTGACCGTCGATCAGAATGCGCCCGCTATCTGGCTCGTAGAAGCGGCAGAGCAGTTTGAGCAGGGTGGTTTTGCCCATACCGTTTTCGCCCACCAGCGCCAAAGATTGACCGGCCGGAATCTCTAGGTTGAGGCCGCGCAAGATCGGCCCGCTGCGATTGGGATAGCTGAAAGTGACATTTTCGAAGCGAATGCCGCTCTTGAGCTGGAAGTCCGTCTGGACGCTGCTTTGGATGCTCTGCTGACGGGCTTGTTTTGAGCACTCTTCGATCTGAAAGAGCGCCGAGAGAAACAGACTCGACGAGCGGATCTGGCTCGGCACCTGTTGCAAAGCCAGCATAGTCTCGATCAGCGTGACAATCGCCAAAATCGCGGCGGTGATCTCTCCGGTCGCCAAGCCGCCCTGCTGGTAGAGGTAGAGCAGCCAGCCCAGCGACGAGACCGCTAGGCCGATTTGGAGTGCCAGCAGGCCAAAACCGTAGAGCATGCTTTTGTTGATCTCACGAAAGACGCTCTGCATAGCGCCTTGCCAGAGCCGCTGTTGGCGCTGGATCAGCCAGGCCCCAAAGCCGAAGATGCGCATTTCGACCCCGACCGAGCGCGAGAAGGCTAAGTCGTAACTGTAAGCAGCTTGACGTAATCTATTTGATTCGCTGCGTTCAGCTTGGTTTTGGTGGCTTGCTCGTCGCCAATTGACCAGCATGGCTGGCAGGCTGGTCAGCACGATCATAAGCGCGATCCAAGGCGAGATTTGGCCGATCAAGAGCGCGCAACTGATCGCGGTTGTGCTCCAAACCCAAAAATTGCTGAGGGTGTTGATAAAGGGCTGAAGGCGGCTGGAGGCGCTTTGGGCGATCTGAATCTGATCGGCCAGTTTTGGCTCTTCGCGTTGAGCCATATCGTTTAGCCCAAACAGCGCTTGCAGCAGACGTGTGTTGACAGTGGTGGCAAAACGAGCCTCGATCACGCTGCGCAGATACTCTTGCCAAGCCCAAAAGACTTCGTTGATGATAATGACTGCGCAGATCGCGGCGACCGCTAGCACCAGACTGCTGTCGATGATCTGCGCTCCCGCATCGAGTGCGCCGATCTGGGCGATGATGATAGCCAGCGAACCATAGATGATCGCGGGGGTCAGGCCACCAATGGCTTCTATCGCGATATAGAGGGCAAAGAACCAACGGCCCGATCGTGCTAAGATCCAAATACCTCTTGCAAAGTCCCAAAGATCGTTGAGCGTGTCGCGGCTTGATGGCAACATAAGGTTCCTGCTGTATTCAGCTGTACATTAGCCACAAATCGACATACGGTCAGCGTTATCTGCCCTCACCCCCCGGCCCCCTCTCCCGCACTGCGGGCGAGGGGGTGAATGCACCCCGTTCTGTGCTCTCAAGGATAATTCCGCGATGGTATGCGAACGATCGCCTTTTGCTGCCAACACGACTTTTGGGTAATGCATAGCTGTATTCAGAGCGGGTATGGTGTGGGGTTTGAACAAGCGGAGCGAGTAGATACACCATCCTTTGGATGCGGCGCGGCGTTTATTATAAGCTCACATTCTGTTTTTGTGTACAGCCGATCTTGAGCATTTGTTATGTGATCTTTCCATGCTGTGCGCTTTCGCTAGCACGGAAGGATAGGGGTGGGGTTTGCAGGGTGGGATGTTGGTAGCCGTAGGCGGACGCGGTTGGGAATGAATGGATGGGAAGGACTTCGCCGCTAGCGTTTGAAGGGGATTTTGGGCATAAGAAAAGGGGCTTGGCACTAGGCCAAACCCCTTTTTCCGTTTTTAGGAAGAACGCTGAACGAAATTACTCAGCAGCCTCGGCAGCGGGAGCCTCAGCAGCCGGAGCTTCAGCGGCGGGCGCTTCAGCAGCCGGAGCCTCGGTAGCGGGAGCCTCAGCGGCCGGAGCCTCAGCAGCCTCTTCGCTCTTCTCGCCCTCGTTGACGCGGCGCAGCGAGAGACCCATGCGCTGGCGCTGGCGGTCCAGGCTGATCACCTTAGCGGTGACGATCTGGCCGGGCTGCAGCACATCGCGAGGCTGGATCTGGGGATCAACGTCTAGCTCGCTAGCGTGAATCAGACCCTCAACGGCCTCTTCGATCTGAACGAATGCACCGAACGGAGCAACGTTGGTGACCGGGCCGCTAACCAGCTGGCCAAGGGTGTAGCGCTGATCGATAGTATCCCACGGGTTGTCCTGCAGCTTGCGCAAGCTCAGGCCAATGCGCTCGCGGTCGCGATCGATCTCGACGACCATAACCTTGACTTCCTGACCGGGCGAAAGCACCTCACGCGGGTGGTTGACGCGCTGCCAGCTCAGCTCAGAGATGTGGGCCAGACCATCGGCGCCGCCCAGATCAATGAACGCACCAAAGTTGGTGAGCTGGTTGACGCGACCGGTGAGAATGTCGCCGGGCTGCAGTTCGGTGAGCAGGCGATGCTTCTGAGCCTTGCGCCACTCTTGGGTTGCGCTGCGCTCGGAGAGGACCAATCGGTTGCGCTCGCGGTCGACCTCGATTACCTTCAACGGAATCTCTTGGTTCACCATGCGCTGGAGAGCCTGCTGGCGCTCTTCGGCAGCGGTGCGGCCGTGCAGCTGAGCAACCTGCGAGGCGGGAACAAAACCACGGATGCGATTGAACTGAACAAGCAGACCGCCCTTGTTGAAGCCGACCACTTTGCCCTGAACAATTCCACCCTCTTCGTGAAGTTTGGAAGCAAGCTCCCAATCCTTCGCAACTTGAACCATCGTTAAAGACAATACAAGGTCGCCATCTCGATTTTCTGGGTCTTGCACATAGACTTGGATCGGCTCGCCAACCTTGAGCGAGTTGACGAAATCCTCGCCCATTTGGCGCAGATCCTGTGAGGGAATAACGCCCTCGCGCTTGGTGCCAATCGAAACCAAGACACCATTTTCTTCGATTTGCATGATCAGACCGTCGCGCAGCTCACCACGCTGCGGGCGAGCATAGTCATACTCATCAAGAAGCTTGGTCCAATCCTCTTCGTTTACTTCATCAACAACAACCACCTGCTCTGGTTGTACGGTCATTCTGCTAGCCTCCTAAACACGAGTACCATTGGGGACATCCGACAGAGAATCCATCTGCTGGCTTTCTCAACCAAACTGCCTAAAAATAAATGCACCGCCTTCGCAGTAGGCGGCGCATATGCAAATACTGCATTGTGCGATCGTGTTTGGCTGTGATAGGGTTGCGTAGTTGTTTGTACGTTACCCTTCGTGCCGGTGCCTGCGAAGGCTCCGCACCTAGCGGCTAGCACCTCTACTATGATCTCGGCTGGAATACGTCGAGGTTAACAGGAGATGAGAGCCAATGGCGGATGTCAAAAATATGTTTTACAACGTCGGCTATTATACCCTACAGACATGCTACTGTCAAATAATCTCGTCTCTCAAATCAACAAAATATGAGATTATCGCGCTCCTCTACTATAAAAGGTCGCATTAAACCCAGTTTAGACCTCCCTACCTGATAAGCTCAAGAACTACCATTATTGCAAGAACTAGCACTTTACAAACAGATTTTTTGAAAAAAGTAGCTCTGTTTCCAATTATAGCGAATTTGCTAGTGAGCAGGCACGCTTCTAATAAATTTTTGCTCAGATATGCAAACAATTTTCTGCCAGCCTTCGCTGGCAGCCCTAGCTATACTATCAATTGTCGCATGATCGCTATTATTGTAGATAACAAAGCTGATCCCTATGCTATACTATTGTGCGGTTTTCAACAACCCCACTCTACTATCACTGTGTTAGGAAAGCTTTCCCTAGCGCCTTTCTCGCTTGTTACGCAAAACCATCGCTCTACCCGACCAACGATGGAATTCGGTCTAGTGCCCTTTGGGGCGATAAGGAGCAGAAGAATGACTCTTCGATTTGGTGCGTTTGTTCCCCAGGGTTGGCGTACCGACCTGATCGAGATCGCCGATCCGATCGAAAAATATGAAGCTATGACGCGAGTCGCCAAAGTGGTCGATACACTCGATGTGTACGATTCGATTTGGGTCTACGACCACTTCCATACCGTGCCTCAGCCGATTCAAGAGGCGGTGTTTGAATGCTGGACGATCACAGCGGCGCTCGCGCGCGACACCCAGCGCGTCAACATCGGCCAGATGTGTACCTGCAATGGCTATCGCAACCCGGCCCTGCTGGCCAAGATCGCCTCGACCATCGACGTGCTCAGCCACGGGCGCCTGTATTGCGGCTATGGCGCGGGCTGGTACGAGCACGAATGGCGCGCCTACGGCTACGGCTTCCCCGAAACCTCCGAGCGTATGCGGGCCTTCCGCGAGGGCTGCGAGATCCTTTACAAAATGTGGACCGAAGACCGCCCGACCTTCGAGGGTCAGTATTACCACATCAAGGAGCCGATCAACGAGCCGAAGGGCGTGCGCAAACCTCACGTCTCCTTCTGGATCGCGGGCGGCGGCGAGCAGGTGACCTTGCGTTTGGTCGCCAAATACGGCGACGCCAGCAACTTCGGCGGCAAGCCCGAGCAGGTCAAGCACAAGCTCGATGTGTTGCGCCAGCACTGCGAGAAGATCGGCCGCGACTACAACGAGATCATCCGCTCGAGTAATGTCAATGTGATCTTGCTGAAGAACGGCGAGGATCCGGTGCAGGCCACGGCCAAGCTGCGCGAAACCTACGGCTGGAGTTACGAAGAGCTGACCAAGCAGATGGTGGTCGGCACCAGCCAGCAGGTCGCCGAGCATATGCAGGGCCTGGTCGATGCGGGCATCAACTATCTAATCAGCTACTTCCCGCGCATCGCCTACAACCAAGAGCCGCTCTATCAGTTCGCTGAAGAGGTTGTGCCGCTGCTGAAGAGCTAATACCGTTTGATGGCAATGAGGAGCATGGTGTTTGCCATGCTCCTGATCTTTTTATTCTTCGTCGACCAGCAACTCGCCGCGCATCACCAACACGCTTGTCCCACTGACCTCAACCCGCTTGACCTCGCCCGCCTCCTTGAAGGCCATGACTTCGATCAAACTGGGTCGCCCCATATCGACGCCCTGCTCGATTGTGACCCGAAACTCGGCCTCAGCCTCGGGCAGCAGACTGGCGCGCAAGGCCGTCAAGGCAGCCGAAGCGCTGCCGGTGGCCGGATCTTCGAAGACAGAGTTGGGTGGCCCAAAGGCAAACATGCGGGCGCTGATCTGTTCGGGCTGATCGGGTTTGCTGCAATACAAAAAGATCGCGATGGGCTGATCGTCCCAGCCGAAGCGCCGATCGGCCTCGCTGAATTGGGCGGGGTTGGCTTTGGCTTGGCCCAAGGCAGAGCGATCCGCGACTTGGGCGATCACAAAGGGTAGCCCAACCGAGGCGCTCACCGGCGGATGGGCGCTGCTGATGATGGCTTGGGGCGGCAGCGAAACGCAGGCCGCGATCTGCTCTAGTTCCGGCTCTGGCCCGAAATAGAGGCTGCGCGGCGCGCTGATCGTGCTTCGTTCGAGCTTGCCCGCTCGCCGATCGAGTTTGACCTCCACCAGTCCCGCCAGCTCTTCAAAGATCAAGCGATCGCCGATCGGTTTACCAAACAGGCTACTCTCTTGGCCTAACACAAAGGCCGTACCCACATTGGGGTGCCCCGCGAAGCCGACCTCGTTGTTGGTCGTAAAGATGCGCACTCGGGCGCTGTGGGTCGGGTCGTTGGGCGGCAGCACAAAACTGGTCTCAGAGAAGTTAAACTCGATCGCGATCTGTTGCATCTGTCGGTCGCTTAGGCCGCGCGCATCGCTGATCACCGCCAGCGGATTGCCGCCGAAACGCTGCTTTGTAAACACGTCGACCACATAGTATTGGTAGCTCTTCATGCTGCGTACCTCCGATAGCTATGCTTGAGAGCCCCATTGTAGGCCGACCCTCACTGCTTGAGAACGGACAATCCGCACGATCTGGCAGGAACAAACCATCTGTTCGTTTTGCTTTTTGGCGGATGGGCTTCTAGCCTCCATTCGGCTTCTAGCGCGTCCGCCTCCGGCTATCAGATACCTTTCCTCCCATCCGGCATGTCGCCTCGCTGCTTGCGCAGCGACCTGCTTGGTGCACGCACCAAGCAGGCCATGCCGAATCGCTTGAAAGACTCGCTCCTCTGGAATGTAGGGACAGGCAGGAACGAGGAAAGAGTCGTGTGCACTTTCGCGCGACAGCGCGAAAGTGCACACAACAGAACTAGTCAAGTTCCACTCTGGCGAAGGCCAAATAGAACCTAATCAAGCGGATGTACTATCATTGCTCGATCTTCGGCTGCGAGTCGAGCGCCTAACGCTTGACCTCGTAGCCGCAATACTTCAAGACCAACTCGCTCATCAGCGAATTCGACCAAGCGAACCACGGACGGGTGAATTCGGCCGGATTATCGACGTGGAAGCCTTCGTGCATGTAGCCCGTGTCGGCGTCGGTGGCCTCGATCAGGTCGAGGATGCGCTCGACTTCGGCGGGGTCGTTGGCGGTGAGGCCCTGCATCGAGAGCGCGATATGCCAGATGTAGTGCGGCGGGGTGTGTGGGCTGCCGATGCCCGAGGCGACCTTGCCCGAGTAGAAGTAGGGATTCTCGGGGCTGAGCAGCAGTTGGCGGGTCTGCAGATAGATCGGGTCGTTGTTGGCGCAGTAGCCTAAGTAGGGCGCCGAGAGCAGGCTGGGCACGTTGGCGTCGTCCATAAAGTTGCTGTTGCCCAGACCGTCGACTTCGTAGGCGTAGACCTTGCCGAAGCGTGGGTGTTCGACGATGGCGTGCTGGCGAATGCCCGCATCGATCTCGCTGGCCAGCGCTGTGGCCTCTTGGGCCAGCGCCGCATCATTGAGCACCTGCTCAGCGATCTCGGCGAGATAGCCTAATACCACCACCGCGAACATATTGGCTGGCACCAGATAGCCATAGGTACAGGCGTCGTCGCTGGGCCGAAAGCCCGACCAGGTCATGCCGGTCGGCGCCACGGGCGAGCCTTTGCCCTCGTTAGGCAGCGTGTCGGTGGGCGGGCAGTTGCTGCGCTGGAAGCGATAGCTCGAGTTGGCCTCGTGGTCTTGTTCCCGCTTCCAAAGCGTTAGGATCTCTTTGGCGGCTTGGCGGAAGGTGGCGTCGAAGTGATCGCTGCGGCCCGTCGCCTTCCAGAGCAGATAGCTTAGCTGCAGCGGGTAGCAGAGCGAGTCGATCTCGTATTTGCGCTCCCAGATGATGGGCTTCATATCGGTTTGATCGCTCTGGTGGCCTTTGCCGTTCGGCTCTTCGTTGAAGGCATTGGCATAGGGATCTTGCACAATGTAGCCCAGTTGGCGCTTCACAACCCCCGCGATCTGGTCGGCGACGAAGGGGTCGCGCTCGGCCAGAATCAGATAGGGGCGCACTTGGGCCGCCGAATCGCGCAACCACATGGCCGGGATATCGCCGGTGATCACAAAGGTGCTGCCATCGGGGTGCGGGCGCATGGTGGTCGTCCAGGTGTTGGGGAAGCAGTTGCGGAAGAGCTGGGCCAGTTTGGGCCGTGCGCTCAGTTGGGCCGCGACCTGATCGATCAACTGCTGCATCGATTCGGGAATAGCGAGTCCGGTCGTCATAGAGTTCTCCTATAAGATGGCGACTATACGCGCGAAAGCTGCTTGATTGATCGGATCACTATACCACGACTTAGGCCGCGCGCTTGAAGCAGCCTAAAGCCATAGAGCGCCTCTTTGAGCTTCAGCGCTGTGCTTTGCGGGCGCGTCGAAGCGCAGCGATGCGCAGCAGGAACGGACCTCATTTGTTGGGCGGGATGTTGATAGCCGTAGGCGGACGCGCTTAGGACCGAATGGGGGCTAGACGCCTCTTTGCCAAAATAAAGAGAGTGGTGCGAAAGAAAACGTGTCGCCAGAGCGGGGCGAAAATCGTATAATGAGGGGCGATTAGCCCAAGGATCGTTAAAGAGGTTTCAAACAGCGCGCTATGGAAGATTGCAACCGTTAGGCTGCTTTCTTCAAGTTAAGGAGAAAAGTGGTGTTGGAACTGCAAAGCCCACGAGCCTTGACCGCCCTTCAGACCTTCCTTGCCACACCATTGGACGCAGTTCTCCATCAGCATGGCGACACAAGCCCCGAGCAGGCCGCCCTCGAGCTCTTCCGCTCGGTTGTCGAAACGGTTCCCGCCTATCGGGCCTTCCTCGCCGAACATGGTGTAGCTGCCGATCAGATCCGCTCCTTTGAAGATTTTCAGAACCTGCCCCAAACCTCCAAGAAAGACTATATCCTGCCTTATGCGCTGGCTGAGCGTTGTCGCGATGGCCGCTTAGAGAGCTGCGATATGCTGGCCGCTTCATCTGGATCGACCGGCAAGCCCACCTTCTGGCCGCGCTTTTTCAGCGACGAGTTGCAGATCGCCCGCCGCTTCGAGCAGATCTTCCACGATAGCTTTCAGGCCGATAGGCGCCGAACGCTCGCCGTGGTCTGCTTCAGCTTGGGCACTTGGGTCGGCGGCATGTACACGGCCAGTTGTTGTCGCCATCTGGCCAGCAAAGGCTATCCGATCACCGTGATTACGCCTGGCAACAACCGAGAGGAGATCTATCGCGTTGTGCAAGAGCTTGGGGGCGCGTTCGAGCAAGTGGTGCTGCTCGGTTACCCTCCCTTTCTCAAAGATGTTATCGACGGCGGCCTAAAGCGCGGCATCGCTTGGCGCGACTATAAGATCAAGCTGGTGATGGCTGGCGAGGTCTTTAGCGAAGAGTGGCGCACGCTTGTGGGCGAGCGCATGGGCTCCGAGAACCCCTGTTACGACTCGGCTTCGCTCTACGGCACGGCTGATGCGGGCGTGCTCGCCAACGAGACGCCTCTGTCGATCTGCATTCGGCGCTTTCTGGCGGGCAAACCAGAGGCCGCACGAGCGCTGTTCGGCGAGTCGCGCCTGCCCACCTTGACCCAGTACGATCCCTACAGCCGCTTTTTCGAGAGCGACGGACGCTCGTTGATCTTCTCGGGAGATAACGGGGTGCCGCTCTTGCGCTACAACATCCTCGATACGGGCGGGATCGTGCCCTACGAGACGATGCTGGCTTTTCTGGCCGAGTGGGGCTTTGATCCACTCAGCGAGCTGCGCCAGTATGGCGAGCGTGGTATGCGGCCCTTGCCTTTCGTCTATGTCTTCGGCCGCTCGGATTTCACGGTTTCCTACTTTGGGGCCAATATCTACCCCGAGAATGTGACGGTTGGGCTCGAACAGCCGAACGTCAGCGCCTTTGTGACGGGCAAGTTTGTGCTCGAAGCGCGCGAGGACGCCGATCGGAATCGCTTTTTGCATATCGCGGTTGAGCTAGCGCCAGATGTCGAAGCTAACGAAGCGCTCGCAGAGACGATCGGCGATTCGATCGTGACGCAACTTTTGCGACTCAATAGCGAATTCGCCAACTATGTGCCGCCAGAGTATCGTAGACCGCGCCTAAGCCTGCGGCCTACAGGTGATCCAGAGTATTTCCCGATTGGGGTGAAGCATCGTTATACCCGCAAGTAGAGATCGCCTGGCTTAGCAGAGGAAGGGCTGTGGTGCATCAAACACAAAAGGGAGCGGCATAAAATGCCACTCCCTTCGAGTTTCGCTTTTACTTGTTTAACTAAGCGACGATGAAGCCCAAGACACCTGCAACAATAAGGGTAACGATGAACTGAACGACGATCGCTACGACCACCGAGATGATCGCATCGTTCTGTTGCAGGTTCATGCTCGAGCGCGAGGCCAAGTAGCCTAAGTAGCACTGATAGAGGCCAATGATGAGCAATATTGGCGAGAGTAAGAAGCCTAAGAAGGGGATGCCACTGACGATACCGTTGATAGCTTGAAGAGGTGCAGTATAGAGAGCGCAGGTATAGAAGACCTCGTCTTCTGTGCCCGTGCCACCCCTCTGTTTGCCCATAAAATTGAGGACGTAAGCGAACACATAGAAACCGACTACTGGAATGACGAAGCCCGAGATAAGGCCCAATAGAATTCCGGAAATACCGCCAAAAAGGCCGAAGATGGCGCTGACGATACCCGATAGGGCGGCTGCTACCAGGACGTAGACTAATGCTTCCCGCTTGCCACCACTCTTCTCGAAGCGTTCGAAGCTTTCGACGCTCGGCTTAGTGATGACAACCATGCTCTGACTGACCAACTCGTTAATGCGGACGCCTTGGACTTCCATGTGCTACTCCTTACAAGCTAGGCTACACTAGTACCCTCAAATGTGACGTACAGTCTTGTGTTGCACAAAGGCGACAGTTGGGTGTCTCTCTCTACTAAGCATTTTGACCTCACGTGTTCCTCCGTCAGGTCCTTTCATTAGCTTTAGTACGTAGTTGCACTCCGGAAGGTTGCAGTGGAATTTCTGATTCGGTTAGCTCTTTTCCGAATGCTAGGTCCTGCAACGGTGTCAATGGGCAGATATTCAATTTATTGGCTTTGAGAAATGGTCTGTCTATTATATGCAAATTTGTCGAAAGGACAAATAGCACTGTCTCAGAAATATACTTTGGAAATGTTCAGTTCTCTCCATAGAGAGACGTCTTGCGCGGGGAGAGCTTTCCTTACGTTTTGTGTAGAAAGAAAGATCTGCCTCATACACATAAACGAGCGTATAAGGCAGATCTTCCATGTTAGCTAAGGCTTAGAGCTCGTTGATGCGCACTTCGCGGCCTTGTTCGCCACTGAGCAACAGAGCTTCCATCATCTCCTGAACGCGCAGACCATCGCTGATCGGTGCGTCGCAGGGGGTGCCATCGAGAATACACGAGATGAAGTGCTCGGTGAGGCGATCCCAAGCACTTTCATCACGTTTGAAGTAGTGGCGAACATCGTAGGGTTCGCCGTTGTTGTGGCGATAAATGGTGGGCGGATCGAGTTTAGCGCCAGCCTCGGTGCCGAACAGCTCGATCTGGAACTCTTCGGGCTGGTTGGAAGCCCAGAAGCTTTCGATCTGCAAACCGACACCGTTCTCAAAGCGAATAAAACCGCCCGCGTAGTCGTCGGCCTCGTATTGGGCCACGATCTCGGGAGCAGGTGCTTTGTTGCCCCAGTAGCCGCGTCCGTAGGGACCAAACTTAGCTCCAGCAACACCCGAAGCGCTGACTGCTTTGGGGCGACCCATCAGCCACCAACAGGCGTCGAGGGCGTGCACACCCATATCGCGGAAGGCGCCGCCGCCCTTGCGCACAAAGCCTGCGTTCCAGTTAGGAATGCCGTTGCGGCGCACGCTGCGTCCTCGAGCGTAGTAGAGCTCGCCAAAGATGCCAGCGAGAGCTTGCTCGTGCAGATATTGAGTATGGGCGCTGAAGCGAGTGACCAGCGACATCATACCAACAACGTTGCTTTTTTCTAGTTCGGCGACGAGTGTACGTGCAGCCTCGACCGAGTCAGCAAGCGGTTTGGTGACGAGCACGTGTTTGCCGTTGCGCACCGCTTCGAGCGCGATGGGAACGTGCAATTGATTCGGCGTACCCACGAAGACGGCGTCGATATCAGGATCTTGGCACATCTCGCGGTAGTCGGTATACAGTTTAGGTGTTTCAGGAAGTTGGGCGGCGTACTCTTTCATGCGTTCTTCGGCAATATCGCACAGGGCCGCTACCACACCACGCGGATTGCGAGCGATGGCGTTTCCGTTTGCTTTGCCGATACCCATGCCAACTACTGCGACTCGTACACGGGACATAGTCGAAATCTCCTTTGATAATGTTCGACAATGACGTATAAAGTTCTACTCACCATCTGGCGCAGCTATGCTTGCTGCAAAAAGCGCCCTGATGGAGGGTATATAGAGTTAGGCCCAACGTTCAAATGCAGGCTGTGCTCAAACGTTGGCTGATTGATAGCAAATCCGCTAGATCACGTTATTTCATACTCTTGGCGGTAAGGGCTTTGGCTCGCATCCAGTCCTTAGCGCGTCCGCCTACGGCTACAAACATCCCGCCCGTCACTACGGAGCATTCGCTGTCTGTGCCTTGAGACTCTTCGAAAACCCAACGCTTCACACGGATTCGCTGAGAGATGGATAACTGCAAGCTATCCATCTCTCTTTCAAGCTGTAAAACCTCGGCTCGTGGCAATCTGCCTAGAGCTCGTTAATTCGCACCTCGCGGCCTTGTTCACCGCTGATCAGAAGGGCTTCCATCATCTCCTGCACGCGTAGACCGTCGCTGATCGGCGCGTCGCAAGGCGTGCCGTCGAGAATACACGAAACAAAGTGCTCGGCTAGGTTATCCCAAGCGGTTTCGCCAGACTTGGTGTAAGCCCTGACATCGTAAGGTTCGCCGTTGTTATGGCGATAAAGTGTAGGCGGATCGTATTTTGCACCCGCTTCGGTGCCGAATAGCTCGATCTGGAACTCTTCAGGTTGATTCGAAGCCCAGAAGCTCTCGATCTGCAAACCAACACCGTTGGCAAAACGAATGAAACCGCCGGCGTAGTCGTCGGATTGATATTGGGCTACCATCTCGGGGGCAGGGGTTTTGTTATCCCAGTAGCCGCGACCGTAAGGGCCGAACTTGGCGCCAGCCACGCCCGAAGCGCTGATCGGAACCGGACGGCCCATCAGCCACCAACAAGCATCGAGCACATGCACACCCATATCGCGGAAGGCGCCGCCGCCCTTGCGCAAGAAGCCTGCATTCCAGTTGGGAATACCATTGCGGCGCACGCTACGGCCACGAGCATAGTAGAGTTCGCCAAAGATGCCACTTACGACCTGTTCGCGCAGGTATTGAGCGTTAGGCCCGAAACGGGTGGACAGTGACATCATGCCGACTAGATCAGTCTTCTCCAGCTCAGCTACAAGTGTCCGTGCAGCCTCGACCGAATCGGCCAAGGGCTTGGTAACCATGACATGCTTGCCGTTGCGCACAGCTTCGAGCGCAACCGGAACATGCAGTTGGTTTGGTGTGCCGACGAAGACGGCGTCGATATTGGGATCTTGGCACATCTCGCGGTAGTCGGTATACAGTTTGGGACGTTCAGGAAGTTGAGCAGCATACTCTTGCATGCGGTCTTCGGCGAGGTCGCACAAGGCAGCAACAACACTACGTGGATTGCGAGCGAAAGCATTGCCATTGGCTCTGCCGATACCCATACCAACTACTGCGATGCGTACACGGGACATCTCAAAAGTCTCCTTTGATGTTATTCGACGATGAATTATGTTGTTTTTGGCTCTCCAATATGCAATCGTTTGCATATTGGAGCATAGGTATAAATTGGTCGGCTTTGGCTTGTAGCTCTGTTTGCTGGAATGCAGATTCCACAAGCTTGGAAAAATCTGAAACTAAAGTTCGTTGATGTAGACTTCGTGTCCTTTCTCGCTGCTTAAGAGGAGGGCTTCCATCATCTCCTGAACGCGCAGACCGTCGCTGATCGGTGCGTCGCAGGGCGTGCCATCGAGAATGCACGATATAAAGTGCTCCATCATACGGTCCCAATTCACTTGGCCTGTTTCTGAGTAGAATTGGACATCGTAAGGTTCGCCATTGTTGTGGCGGTAGAGCGTTAGAGGATCAAGTTTGGCGCCAGCTTCGGTACCGAACAGCTCGATTTGGTACTCTTCGGGTTGGTGCGAAGCCCAGAAGCTTTCGATCTGCAAACCGACGCCGTTCTCGAAGCGAATAAAACCGCCCGCGTAGTCATCGGCCTCGTATTGGGCCACGATCTCGGGGGCAGGAGCTTTATTGTCGCGGTAGCCACGTCCGAAAGGACCGAACTTGGCACCAGCCACACCGGTTGCGCTGATCGCTTTGGGTCGGCCCATCAGCCACCAGCAGGCGTCGAGGACATGCACACCCATATCGCGGAAGGCGCCGCCGCCCTTGCGCACAAAGCCGACATTCCAATTGGGAATACCGTTGCGGCGGACACTTCTACCTCTGAGATAGTAGAGTTCGCCGAAAGTGCCTGAGAGAACGTGTTGGCGGAGGAAGGAGGTGCTGGGCCGAAAGCGCGAGACGAAGGCAGTCATACCGACCAAGTTGGTCTTTTCGATCTCGGCCGCGAGCTCACGCGCGGCTTCGACCGAGTCGGCCAGCGGCTTGGTCACGATCACATGCTTACCATTGCGCACAGCTTCGAGCGCAACCGGCACATGCAACTGGTTAGGCGTTGCGACAAATACCGCGTCGATGTTAGGATCTTGGCACATCTCGCGGTAATCGGTGTAGAGTTTAGGGTTTTCTGGGAGTTGCGCAGCATATGCACGCATGCGATCTTCGGCGAGATCGCATAGAGCGCTTACAACACTGCGCGGATTGCGCGTAAAGGCGTTACCGCCTGATTTGCCGATACCCATGCCAACGATTGCAACGCGTAGACGGGACATCTCAAAAATCTCCTGTGATGATGTTTCGACGATGAATATAGGCTCTAGGATTCACAATTTACGCAATCGTTTGCATTTAACAGACGCTCAATTGTGGATGCTATAGCTTGTTAGGTTTTCTATTTCAGAAACAGTTCATTTGGGTATCAGAGTTCGCTGATACGAACTTCGCGGCCGATTTCGCTGCTTAACAACAAGGCTTCCATCATCTCTTGGACTCGTACGCCATCGCTAATTGGTGAGTCACAAGCGGTGCCATCGAGTACACACGACACAAAGTGGTCGATCATGTAATCCCACGAGACTTCAAAGCCTGGGACATAGGCACGTGTGTCATACGGTTCACCATTGTTGTGGCGATAAAGCGTTGGAGGATCGAGCTTGGCGCCAGCCTCGGTGCCGAACAGTTCGATCTGGAACTCTTCGGGTTGGTGCGAGGCCCAGAAGCTTTCGATCTGCAAGCCGATGCCGTTCTCGAAGCGGATAAAACCGCCCGCATAGTCGTCGGCTTCGTATTGAGCGGCAAGCTCGGGGCTAGCTGTGTTATTCCAAAAACCACGTCCAAAGGGGCCAAACTTCGCGCCAGCAACGCCCGTTACACTGATCGGAGTTGGGCGGCCCATCAGCCACCAACAGGCGTCGAGGGCGTGCACACCCATATCGCGGAAGGCACCGCCACCTTTGCGCACAAAACCGGCATTCCAGTTAGGAATGCCGTTGCGGCGTACGCTACGCCCGCGAGCGTAGTAGAGTTCGCCGAAGATGCCTTCTTCAACATGTTGATGGAGGTATTGGGTAGCTGGCTCGTAGCGAGTAACAAAGGCGGTCATACCGACCAAGTCGGTCTTTTCGATCTCGGCGGCTAAGCTGCGCGCGGCTTCGACCGAGTCGGCCAGCGGTTTGGTTACGATCACATGCTTACCATTGCGCACAGCTTCGAGCGCGACCGGAATGTGCCATTGGTTAGGCGTCGCGACGAATACCGCGTCGATGTTGGGATCTTGGCACATCTCGCGATAATCGGTATAGAGTTTAGGATTTTCAGGAAGATAAGAAGCATAATCTTTGAGACGATCTTCGGCAAGATCGCACAAAGCGGCGACTACACTGCGAGGGTTGCGGGTAAAGGCATCACCGCCAGCCCTTCCAATTCCCATACCGACAACGGCGACTCGTAAACGAGACATAGTCGAAATCTCCTTTGATGTTATTCGCCAGTGAATACAAATGGTGCTGGATTATGGGTTACGCAATCGTTTGCATAGATATAAAAGAGCGCCTATAGATGCTTATTAAGCACGTTGCATACGAGGCGCGACGCGACGTTTGTCTTGAGTCGATACTCCTCCCAAGAGCTGACGAACGACGTTTGTGCCTCCCCAATAGGCCAGCCAGCCGCCGAATGTTGCCCAAACAACCGCTAAGCAGAAGAGCTGGAAGCGAGGCAGATCGCTGAAAGCGATATACCACCACCAGAAATCCCAATGTTGGTTGCGTGGATCGCCGAACCAGTTGCGCAGTGAGACAAAGCCCGATGGCATGCTTTTGACCGGAATCAGCCGTCCAGTCGTCTCTAGCTCTTGCTGATTCACTTGAGCCGAGAGATGGGTGATGCGTACACCGAGCGGCCCTTCGCGATCGATCCCGATATCCTGCGGGTTCCAGTCATCGCTTTCGATCCAAATCCGCTTGTTCGAAGCTTTCAGCAAAACTTGGAAGGTGCGCACGGGGCAGGGCGTCGCGCTGAAGAGTGGGCCATCCTCACTTTGCAGGGTGACCGTCCCGACCGAGATCGGCTCGGGGCGACAAGCGTCGATGCCAATGCGCACGATTTTAGCTTGATATGAACTGCGCAGATCGACGAGTGCGCTGCCTTGCGTCCAGCGTGGAAGCTGCTCACCTTGATCACGGTCTCCTTCGCTATAGCTGAAACCGTCGCCAATCACAAGTCGGTTCGGCGCAAACCAAAGATCGCTATACATTGCGATCTGTTTGCCGACCATACCTAATTGTTGAATAATCGGCGAATGCGCTGGTTCGAAATAGCGCTTGTTGGCATCGCGTTGCAGTCCGATATAGGTATTAAAGTGAATCGTAAGACCGGCGATTTGTACCGGAATGCAGATCAGCAGGGCGACGATCAGCGCACCCAGACACCAAGGCGTTTGTCTGCCGCGCAGTTGGGCAAGGAAGCCAGCTAGCGGTACAACCGCAAAGGGCAGCATAATGTTCAGGTAGCGTGGACCCCAAGCACCATCGCCGTGCCAAACAAAGATCTGAGCGTAAAAGAGCAGATTGATAACAACGATGCCTGTACAGGTCAGAAAAGCCTGCCAATGACGGCGCAAGAAGGGCCAAAGGGCGAAGGGCAACAAGAGCAGAACGGGCGAATACCAAACGATGCCCTTTCCGCTGCTGAAGGTGAGGCCGAAGAGACCGGGTGAGAGGCTATTGTGGCCGATGAATTCTCCGGTTCCGCCGCCATAACCTGTATGGAGAGGATGGCCGAACGAGCGCCACTGGATCAGCAATAGCAGACCTATCGATAGGGAAACCCCAAAGCCCCAGTAACAGGCGGGCAGCAGACGTTTCAAGATCCAAGCCGACCACTCTTCAAGGTCGTTAGCCGGATCGCTATTGTTATAGCGCTCCCAGCTTACCAGCAGCGCATAGAGGCCTAAAAAGGGCACGACGAGAATGCCGTGAATCTTGACCAAAACGGCGGAGCCGCTCAAGAGACCAGCAAGCCATAAGCTCAGCCAAGGTCGTTTATCGCCCTTGACTCCACTGATCAGGCCGAAAGCGATGACCAGCGGCAGTGCGGTCAATGGTTCTGCAAAAAAGGTTTTGCTATGTGGCCAAGCCATTGTGCCGAGGCCATACAGTAATCCAAGCGCCACTCCGACCCGCGCTGAGAAGCCTAACCGTATAGCGCTATACAACAGAGCGGTTGCGATCGCGGCGGTCACACACGGATTGATCCAAGAAAAGACCGCACGTAACAGCCAGTTTTCAGCTTCTGGAGGAAAGAATGTAGCAATAACGCGCCCCACAGCGTAAAATGGTAATGAGGCAGCAGGCAGGCCGGGGTTGTATTGACTATATTGCAGGGGAGGGCCTTGGTTAATTGCAAAGTTTCCGTGATACCATAGGCTCTCGGCCATGGTAAACATCTTCTCTTCGTCCGAGGCATAGGTATGACCGCCCGTTGTCAACAGATAGATACCTGTTAACAGGGCCCACAAAGCTAGTGCCAAACGACCTATTTTAATCGCCTGAGCTTCGTTCACGCCAATCTTCTCCCTTAAGAGACATTCCTGTATGAACGCGCATTATACTCGATTTACAAAAAAAGCAATCAAGTGTCTTGAAAATTATCCTCGTTATATTTGGCATCAGGAAGGCAAATAATCTGCAAAAGCGAGGAGTAACCACTTCTGAGTTTTTATCGATTTGGGAAAATTACTTGATTCTCACTCGCTTTTGTTAATAAATTATGTTTTTACATATATCTTTACCAGATTATGTGCAAAACACATTTGAATGTTGCCTTCAAAGCGCGTTTTGTTGGCTTTTTGATATGATTAATCGTTCTCTGCGACGGGATCTACTCCTAAGGAGGAACAGCTTGTGATTGCCCGCCTGATTGCCATACTCTTTTTGCTTGATCGTTGCCTCAAATTGTGGGCTATCGCACACTTTTTTCGCCAACGGGCGCCTACACCACCTAGTGTTTGGCCATCGATCAGCCTGATTCAGCCGATCACACGAGGCGTAGAGCACTTTGACGAGCTGCTTGAACAGCGTTTAACGAACAGCTATCCTGCTTCGATACAGCACATTATTGTGCTCGATCGAGCCGATGAAGAGTACCAACAGATCTGCCGAGCGCTTATGGAGCGCTATCCCAATGCGTGGGTCGAGCTGATCGTGCTTGAGGAAGTTGGGCTTGAGCGAGCCTCGAAAACCGCCAAACAACTGGCGGCTATCGAACGGGCCGAGGGCGACGTCATTTGTAGCATCGATGACGATATTTGGCTGCGCGAAGGCGGATTAGAGCTATTGGTAGGCGCTTTAGATCAAAGCGATGTTGGGGCGAGCTTTGGCTTGGCCTGTTACACTAATTGGCGGGCACTTGGCTCGAGTTTAATGAGCTTATTCGTTAATAGCAATGCTTTAGTGAGTTATATCCCGATTCGTTATCTAACCGAGCCGTTTACGATCACAGGTCACTGTTTCGCGCTTTACCGCGAGCGCTTCGATCAGATCGGCGGCTTTCGAGGTTTGCAAGGCCGTATCGACGACGACCACGAGCTAGCGCGGCGTTGTCGGCGGGCGGGCCTGCGCATCGTGCAAACTCCAATGATCTATGATGTTAACAATCATTTGCCGACCTTCGGGAGTTATCTGCTGCAAATGCGGCGTTGGTTTGTGATTCCCAAACAAACGATGCTGCCTCATATCTCGGGGCGTGATCAGCTGTTGAGCGGCTTAGCGAGTCTAGCCAATCTCTTTCCGGGCTTTAGCTTGGTTATGGCCTGCCTAACCCGTTCGAAAGCTTGGTGGAGCGCTTGTCTCCTTCAGTTAGGCGCCCTTGTCGCCAGCCAAGCTTGGCTCGAGCGGCGCTATTTGAAACGCACCACACCTTGGCACGGCTGGCTTTTATTACCGTTCGTGGGCCTGTTCTCGGCTTGGCACGCCCTTTGGATTATGTGCTGGCGTGGTGATCGCATCGTTTGGCGTGGCCAACGCCTGCGAGTCATGCGCGACGGGCGCTTCGAGGTCCTCGATGGCAAATGATCTGCACGCACGTTATGAGCACTTTGTAGCCAGCCATCGCTTGACGCGCCAGACTATTAACGCAGTCGAATGGGAATACATTCAGGCTGGTCGTGGCCCGTGCCTACTGTTGTTGCCCGGCGCCTTAGGCGTAGCCGATACCTCTTTTCAACTGATCGAAGCCTTTGAGGCGGACTATCGTGTGCTTGCGCCGCGCTACCCTGCCGAGTTCACGCTGTTGGCAGAGCTGCTCGACAATTTGGCACTTTTGCTCAAGCACGAGTGTGCCCTACCTGCTCATGTCTTAGGCGGTTCCTACAGCGGCTTGGTCGCTCAGGCTTTTGTTAGGCGTTACCCCGAACTGGTCGCAAGCCTAATTTTGACTCATACCGGCCTACCTTCACCTCTGCGCTCCTTTGCGGTTCGCATCGCGACCGCTCTGCTGGGACTCAGCTCTGATCGCCTGATCCAAAAGACGTTTTTGGCGTTGATCGGCACTTTCTTGCCAGCGAAAGACCCGATTCAAGCCTTCTGGCGCGACTACTTCTGCGCTTTAATTACGCGTTTAAGTCGCGCTGACTATCTCAGCCGCCTCAAGATCGGTATCGATTTTGACTCTAACTATCGCTTCGTCGCCCAACAAGCGCCTAATTGGCAAGGCCCGGTCTTGATTATCGATAGCCCGCACGATGGGATCTTTTCGCAAAAGGAGCGCGACGGATTGCGGCGTCTCTACCCTCAAGCTGAACAGCACAGCCTCATTGCTAAAGGCCACGCCGCCTCGTTAGATCAACTTGAACAAACGATTGTATTGATGCGCCGCTTCCTAAATAAACATAATCAATGAAACCACGTAAACAACAGATCACCATCTTAGCGCTCGGTTCGCGCGGTGATGTACAGCCCTTTGTCGCGCTCGCGCTTAGCCTGCGCCAACGCAACTATTCGGTGCGAATCGCGGCTCTCAGCGATTACGCCGAGCTAGTGACGAGCTATGGCTTAGAGTTTAGACCCTTAGTGGGCAGTGCCGCCGCCTTGATGGATCGCGAAGCGGTGATGCGTTTCTTGGATGGCGCTAACAACCCCTTGTTGGCGGCCTATCGTTTTTGGCAGCAGATCGCGCCCCTTATGAGCCCGTTAGTTCACGATGCTTGGCTAGCCTGTCGAGATGCCGATGCGGTGATCTGTTCGACCTTAGGCCACTTTGTCGCAGCTCTGCTGCGCGATCTTCGGCCCATACCGCTGATCGTGACACACTTTCACCCTCACAGCTCCAGCTACTTTTGGCCCAGTATGTTTGCGCCGCCCTGGCCCAAGCATTGGCCTGCTCAAGCGTTCTACAACAAACTGAGCCATCCGATCGCCGATGCGGTCTTTTGGCAACTATTTGCCTTTGCCCTGAACGCTGCTCGTCAACAGCTCTTAACGTTGCCGGCCCTTAGTCCGCTTGCGGTCGGAGCTTGGGCGGCGCGCAACAAGCCTGATCTCACGCTCTATGCCTACAGCGTGCGGATCGCTCCCCCTTTTCCCGACTGGCCTCCGCATCATATAACGGGCTATTGGCCGCTTCCTAAGCATGAAAATTGGACGCCACCTGCCGAGCTTCGTGCCTTTTTACAAGCTGGGCCTGCGCCCGTTTATGTCGGCTTCGGCAGCCTGTTGTTAGGCCGCGATCCCGATGCGACGACCAGCCTGATAGTGCAGGCGCTTGAGCGAGTTGGACAGCGCGGCCTCCTCTACCGTGGTTGGGGTGATATGGGTAATATCCCTTTGCCCGACTCGATCTATCTGTGCGATTCGCTCCCGCACGATTGGCTCTTTCCACAGATGCGGGCGATTGTGCATCACGGTGGGGCTGGTACAACGGCTACGACTATTCGGGCTGGTGTTCCGGCCGTTGTGCTGCCGCTCTACGGCGATACCCACTTTTGGGGCAGACAGGTGCAGATCTTGGGCTTAGGTCCCAAGCCGATCCCGCGCGATCAGCTCAACGTTGATAGCTTGGCGGCTGCCCTGAAACAAGCCCTAGAAGACCAGAGGATGCGCGAACGAGCCCAGCATATGGCAAGCTTGTTGCAGCAAGAGCGCGGCTGCGAAACAGCCAGCGCATTGATCGATAGCTTGCTCGCTCGCCTCTAAGCGCCGATGCTTTTCTGTCAAAAACCAAAAGGGCCTTCTCCAAACGTGGAAAAGGCCCAAGAGTATGACGATAGCGCTTATTTTAGAAAATGTTCCTTCATCGCTTGCATCAGCGGATGGCGCTGACCTGCCGGGGCGTCGGGCAGATAGCCTTGGTTCATGGTCCAGATGATCGTGCCGCCCAGCCCTTTGTCGTGCACATATTTGCCCTTGAGCGCGATCGATTCGGCGTCTTCGTACGAAATGTAGTTACAGCCGAGCGGCCCCACCCCAGCTTGCGACGAAATATAAGGCACTTTGGCTTGCTGATCGAAGTGGCGCGTGGCTCCCGCTTGGTTGAGATAGCGCGTGACGATATTGGTGTAGCTCATATCGTTGTCGTTGGCGATCTCGTCGGCGTTGTCGAGCGAGGCGCGCGGCTGCGTAACACCCCGCCAACACTGGCCGTAAAAACCGGTGCCGACGCCAAGTTTGGCCGCCGGTACGCCAACTCGCAGGTAGTTATCGACGCTGGCGCTGATCGAGCTGGGGTACTGACCGCCATGGCCTGCCAAAGCGCTCGAGTGCCAACTGAGCCAACCCCACGGCCCAGACATACCGTAGCTCATAATGTTGATCTGGTCGAGATATTGGCTGATATCGGCATAGAAGGGATCGGCCTCTTCGGGGAAGTTTGCGTTGATCCAGCCGATCGGCATGGTCAAGATCATATTGGGTCGGGCGGCGCGCAGCTCTCGCAGCAGGGCACGCACTTGGGGTTGATCTTTGCTTTCGATCGGCTCCCAGTCGATATCGAGACCATCGTAGCCAAATTTGTCCATCGTTGCGATCAAGTTGCGCACAAATCTGGCGCGGTTGGCATCGGAGGCAGCGGCCACAAAGCCATCGTACTCGCCGGAACCGCCCACCATCAACAGGGCTTTGCGCCCGTTCTGATGGGCCAGTCTCGAGATAGTTCGTGCCATTTCGGGGCCGTTTACATCGTCGATATCGAAGTTGGCGATCACACCGCCGTCGAAGTCGGGGCGAATGCGACCAACGATGATATGGGTCAGGCTCGACCAATCGATCTCGGCTTCGGGCAGCAGGTCGCGCTGATAGCCGACGTAATAGGCCGAAACCCATTTGCCGGAATCGAGCGGCGGATTTTCATGCGATTTCTCTTGTTTGACAAGCGGTAGATAGACTTGATGAGTGCTTTGCGAATGGGCATTGAGCGTCATACCCGCGAGCGCAACAAGCGCCACCAGAGCGAGTGAGATGCGAGACAAACTGCTGAAACGCTTTGAAGTTCGCACAACCGAGACCTTCTAACTAAGAGTGCTTTGAATCGTAAATGCTATGCAAAACGTAGCGCTACTATCGGCTGAGTTTAGCATCGCGACTTGGCTCTGTCATCGAACTCTTGCCTCATCTCAGGCCCGTTCTTGTCCTTTGGAGGCTGGGACAAATCGCTTAATCGAAATGTTTCATTGAGAGGACTAAAAGACTAATCGTTTTGTTATCGCTGGCGGAGAGATCTTTAGCTCCCATTCGATCCTAACCGCGTCCGCCTACGGCTACCAAATCGCCATCCACCCATACAAGCACCACCTCGCAGCGTTCGCTGCGATCTGCCAGCGCGGCTGCCTTGCTGTCGCTGCTTTTCAACGCCAAACGCTTTGATTTCGGAGTATTGCTGCGCGATCTATGATTCGCTAGAAGACTAGAAAACCGTACCCTGAGCTTGTCGAAGGGTACGGTTTGGGATAAGACGAAGCACCCTTCTCCTGCTTTGCGGGAGAAGGGCGGGGGGAAGAGGGCGGCTAGCCCCTCTGATAGCCGAAGGCGGACGCGCTAGGGAACTTTTTTGCTGGTATGCACGTTTTCCGCCTGAGTGGCTTTGTTAGACTTGAGCGACTTCGAGCTCGCAGGAAGAGAGTTGCCACTCGGCTGGTTTTCGCTCGCCGATCTCAATCGTTTGGGCGCCTAAAAATACGCCAAGTTCCTCGATCGCGCCTTGCACGGCGGCGCCTGTCTCGGCGTCGAGCGGGGCGTAGGCTTCGGCATAGACCGCGTTGATCTGAAGCTGCTGCTGTTTGCGGTCCATAAGCGCGTCGAGACGGCCGATCAGCCGATCGTGATGCAGAATCGGCAACACATAGTAGCCGTATTGGCGCTTCGACTTGGGTGTATAGATCTCGATGCGGTACAAGAACTCGAAGAGCTGTTCGGTGCGGTCGCGGTCGCAGATCAGGTTATCGAAGGGAGAGAGCAGCGTGGTGCGGCCCTGCCAATTGCCTGCTTCGATCTGATCGAGCAACTCGAGGTCGTCGCGGTGGATATACCACGGATTGCGCAGCGATGAGTGTAGGCCCGCGACGCGAATGGGCAGAATAAGACCGTCGGCTTGCAGCTCGTCGAGAACCTGCTTGAGGTTGGGATAACAGTGGCGAATAAAGTGGTTTTTGATCTGCTGCAATGAGGCGACGCCCAAGGCGCGCAACGAGTATTGGGCGGCTTTGCGCACCATATCGTGATCGCTGAGTTGGGGCTGTTGCTTCCATTCGGGGAAGCAATCATGGCTGAGCGCCCAAAGACGCTGCTGACCTCGCCGACCCGCCACAGTGATGATTCCACGGTCCCAGAGCAGATCGAGCAGGCGCGGGATATCGCGATTCGAGGTCCAGCCCAGTGCCGCCCAATCGACTTGGGTTTTGCCCTCGAAGGCCGATGATGGCAGCGGTCCTTCGCGGCCTAAGCGCTCGAGCACATGCTCGTAAATAGCGCGATTTTCGTCTAGCCAGGCTTCGATCTGGCGCTCATAGATTGTGCGCGCTTCGTGTTTGCGCCGCATGCGCACCTGATGAATGGGCAGATCTTCGCTAAGCACTATCGAGGCGCAGTGGGCCCAATATTCGAACAAGACTCGTTCTTTCCATAATAACCGCTCAAGCATAGTTGGATCGTAGTTGCCGAGCCTGCTCCAGAGCACGAGGTGATGGCTGCGTGCCACGGCGCTGATCGGATCGAGCTGGAGACAGCGCAGCGTGCGTAGCACCTGAAGCATTCCTTCGCGCGTGGGCGCGACCGAAGGATAGGCCAAATGCTGACGGCTCACTGCCATTCGGCGAGCGCTTGTGACAGAGATTTCACGGGTCATGCTTCTTTCCTTTGTATAGAGTGATACTACGAAGTATATCTGCTAATCCGGAAAAAACTGGCCCTAATTAACGATTCTATGTTTCTTCTTAGGGGATTCTTAACTGAACCGCTTGAATTTATCGCTTGAGGTCGTGTATCCTGTAATGCAAATCACTGGGTTCGATACGCTGCCCAATTGCGGGTGTAGCGAGGCATACGCCTTCCCATTCGAAGGGCAGTTGCGATCATAGCTCCGAGCTTGTGGACTTCCCCGACGTTATTGCTGTCACAGGCTTTGCCTAGTGCTTAACAACTCGTGCGACCTTGCGTTAAGCGAAAGCATGGGTCTAAGGGTTGAAAACTGGCTACGCGCACAATGCAATAGACAAAGAGATCCCACGCTGTTGAAGGCCAAAGCTTCCAAGCTTTGTTCGTATAACTTCTAGATCATTCAACAATCATACAAGAGGGATAAAGCTAGAAAGACTCCTTTGTAGGTTACTCTTTCGGCTAAACGTTACCTATCTGGGGAATATCGGATCTTTTACTCAGACGGGCGGTTCGCATTGTAGCTTGGTTCGACGCGGCTATTTGTTTAGGTGAAGATCAGCGCTTCGGCGCATTCAGTAGTTTTAAGGAGAAGTGAGTGCCCCTTCAAGATTACGGTGTGCTTAAAGGTCATGTCATTGCGATGCAGAGCGAGCGACACTTTCGCTCGCCCCATACCCACATTCATGTTCGTTCAAAAGATGGAGATGCGCGCATAGCGGTCAACGTCTATTCGCGCACCCAGCCGTCTGATATGCTCTTCTTGTTAAATGAAGACTTCCAGCATCCGATAACGGCTGGTTTGGCACAGTTGGATCTTGCTTGGCATTCTTTGCCGAGCCGTAGCGGTGGTCTGGCGCTCGATTATGTGCGCGGTAGACTCTTACGTCGTGCTGAAATGCACAAGTTGCCGCCCCACCGCCACGGCCCAGATAACGACTTGAACGACTACCTCCAGCGCATTATCGATAAAGCGATCAGCGATCCGCATGCTTATATCTATGCGTTTGGACGGCGTTGGGGCCCAGAAGAAGTGCAAGACCCGATCTTTGGCTTTTCGCCCAGTTGGGGAGTGCATGACATTCATATGAATCAGGGTAACTTGCCGACCTTCTGGCAAGATGATGGCGTATGGCAAGATGGAGCGCTGCTCTTCAGTTTCGATAACTATCGCTCTTGGACCGCGCTCTTCTTGGCCTTCCAAGTTCAGTCTTGGAAAACCGATCATACAACTGGACGCTCTCTAACCTTGCCGCCGCCTCCTCCACCCAAAGGGCCGCGCGAGGTCACCTTTAACGAGGGCAGCATTCGCATTATCGCGGCGCTGGTTAACCCGATCGGCCCCGATAGCGGTCACGAGACAGTGACCTTGCTAAATACAACGCCTCAGAGCGTTAACTTCGACGGATGGCAGATCCTCGATACAACGGGTCTGGCCTATCCATTTGGAGGCACCTTGGCTCCGGGCGCGACTATGGTGGTGCGTTTGCCTGCCAAATACCAGCTCGACAACTATGGCGGCACCATCAAGCTGCTCGACCCTCAGGGCCAAGTGATCGATTCAGTCGAATATACGCAGGAACAGGCCGAAAAGGCTGGTTGGACGGTTGTCTTCTAGCTAAGCTGATCGCTAAAGATCTGGATGACATCTTCAGCAGGGAAGGCGTTGTGTGAGATTTCGTGCGATAGCAAGGCATCTCACACAACAAGCACAACAAGTTTTACTCTTCCGAAGCACAACGACCCGCCCTCAAAAACTGAAACCAAATCCGTTTGGGGACTTGCGCTCTTATAATACAGAAAACAAAACTGGGGAAAATAGTAAAGTTCCTCTCAGCCGAGAGCCAAATAGAGCGTAGTTAACCGGATTTGATATAAGGCGGGTCGTTGTGTTTTGTGCTATAGCCGATCCTCAGAAGAGCTATGGTACACTAGGCGGGTATTCGCTTAGCAAGCTCACGCTGAGGTGAAGCTTATGACCAAAGTTTCCGCGACGAAGCATACTCCGCCGCCCGCTTGGGCGCTTTCCGAACGGCATTTGATCGCCACCATGAACGCCGCCGCGCCTCGTTACCAAGAGCGCTATACCCGCGCCGATGGCACCTTTATCTGGCGCCAAGAGTGGCCGGGTATGGATGGCTCCGACGATGGCTATGAGAGTTACCACAACTGGCCGCTCTTCTATGCGCTTGGTGGTGCCGCCGATTTCGATTCACGTTCGCGCTTTCTGTGGGATGCCGTCACTCGCCAATTCACCGCCTATGGTCAAGTGTGGCGCGAATTCGACGCCTACTATGACTGGATGCACCATGGCGAAAGTTCGCTCTTCTTCTACTATTTCGGCCTCTCAAATCCCAATGTAGCTGTCGATCGCGCCCGCACGATGCGCTTTGCGCGTATGTACACAGGCGAAGACCCGCTCGCGCCCAATTGGGACGCCGAGCGTCGTATGATGCGTTCGCCCATCAACGGCAGCAAAGGGCCGCGTTTTGAAAATAGCTGGGACGACTGGTCGACCCACCGCGCCGTGTTGGCCCACTACCCGCCGCCCTTCGATGATATCGGAATCGAAGGCCCAGTGGCCGACTGGAACGACGACCAGACCTACGCCACCATTCTCAAAGCTCTCAACGAGCGCCAGATGCGCGGCGATGTGCCGCTTAATCTGACCTCGACCAGCCTGATCACCCACGCCTATATCTACAGCGGCGATCCCAAGCTGCGTACCTGGGTGCTCGACTACCTCGAAGCCTGGAACGAGCGCATCAAGGCCAATGGCGGCTTGTGCCCCGACAACGTTGGGCCCAACGGTATCGTTGGCGAATTGATGGATGGCAAGTGGTGGGGCGGCTATTACGGCTGGCGTTGGCCGCACGGCTTTATGAGCATCATTCAGCCGCTCACCATCGCTGCGATGAACGCTGTTCTGCTCACAGGTGATATGAGCTACCTCGATATTCCGCGCGGTCAGCTCGACTACATCCTCGATCGCGGCCATCTGGAAGATGGACGCCTCTTGGTGCCTAACCGCTATACCGACAACGGTTGGACGGCCTTCCGTCCGATCTCGCCGGAATACCCGCTGCAGATCTGGGCTATGTCGCAGGACCGCCAAGATGAAGAGCGTTTGCAGCGCTTCCCAGAGCGCGCAACCGATTGGAAGCAGGTCTTGCAGGGCCACAGCAAGGGCGATACGCTCCATATCGCACCTTGGTACTGCTATTTGCGCGGCGAGCTGCCCGATTACCCCGAGCAGCTTTTGGCGGCCCAGTGGAACGAAGTCGTGCGCCGTATGGACATGATCGCCAACGATACTGCCGACCCCGAAGAGATCGATGTGCATCACTGGCAAGATCGCAACCCAGTGCGCACCGAAGCCCTGATTCAGCTGACCTGTGGCGGTCCGCAGGTGATCTATCACGGCGGTCTGCTGCATGTGCGTCTGCGCTACTACGATGCTATCGAGCGCCGCCCCGGCCTGCCCGCCGATGTGGGCGCGCTGGTCGATCGCCTCGATGCCCAAAGCGTCGATGTCGAGTTGGTCAATACCAACGCCTTCGAGAGCCGCAGCCTGATTGTGCAGGCCGGAGCTTTCGGCGAGCACCGTTTCAGCGAGCTGCGCCGCCTCGACGATCAGGACGCCCCCAGCCAAGCCGTCAACGACAAGTGGCTGCGAGTCGAACTGCCGCCCAGCAGCTCGCTCAAGCTGCGCCTCGGCATGGATCGCTATGTCAACCAGCCCAGCTACGAGCAGCCCAGCTACTAAGCGTCCATCGCTGGCCTATATGCGAAGAGATTCCGCCTTGGGAATCTCTTCGCATAGATCGCTCCTCTATTGCCTCTAGCACATGCGCTTGTTCACTTCAATTCTTTGGCGGCTAGCTCCATTCCCACCATTCGGTGCTTGGCGCGTCCGCCTACGGCTATCAACATCCTTTCCATACATTCGGGCTTCTCGTCATCTCTAACGAAGCGCCCGCCCGAAAACGAAGCAAACGGAATTTGTATGCAACAGAAGATACAGGATTAGGAAGATTTCTTTTTGGGAGGCCGTCCGCGCGCCACACTGCGCTGTGCGACCGCCGCCCGATAGCGCGACACAGCGCCCACCGTGCTGTACCAACGCCCGCCTCGCATATGCCCCTCTAAACGCCCCTTGCGAATCAGCAAGGCCAAGTAGTCGGCCGATTCGCCCGTCTGCTGGGCCAGCTCCGCCAAAAGTAGCTCTTGATCGTCGCCTTGTTGTAGCCGATAGGCCTTCAAATAGCGATCTAAAACCTGCTCGACCCCACGCCCGATCAGATTGCTCAGCGCGAGGTAGTCGCCGTTATCGGCCTTTTCCAGCGCCGATTGATAGCTGTTGCGCCACTCGTAGAGCAGCAGTGTCTGAGGGTAACCTGCTTGCAGCAGCATCAGATTGAGCAGCATACGCCCAACTCGCCCGGTGGCCTGTTCAAACGGCTGCAAAGCCATAAATGCGTGATGGGCGATGCTTGCCAGTAAGACTGGGTGATAGTTTGGATGGGGTTGATTGACCCATGCGACCCACTCTTCGAGCAGCTTGGGCAGCTCATCGGGGCTGGGCGCGGCGCTCGCCTCCCCTTTTGTATGGCGCCATTGGCCCGCCGTAGCGATGCTATCGCCCATCACTTGGCGATGCAGATAGCTGATCAGCGCGAGGCTGATCGGTGTCTTTTCGTTGGCCAGCTGCTTCAGGCGCTCAAGCGCGGCGGCGTGGTTACGCGCTTCGAGATAATCGCTGAGGCGCTGGCTGCCGCTGGTCATGCCATGTGCTATCAGTATCTCAATGGCGCGCATACTCAGACTGCTACCGTCAAGTGCGCCGGAGTGATAGCTCTGTTCGATGATCAGGCTTGCTTCAAGCCGTTCGAGCGCCAACTTAGGCAGTGCTGGCAGCGTTTTAATCTCGGCGCGTTTCTGTTCAAGGCGCTGTTGCAGATGGCGGTCGATCCAATTTGGCTGTGGCATAGCTTCTAGCTAATTAAATAGTATCGCTTTTAAGAGTATAGCATAGAACCAATATTATTTCTTGATCCGATACTATTTTGTGCGTTCTAAGAATAGACCTTTAGAAAGCCATAAATCGCTCTTTGCAAGATATTGTCACAGTCTGCTCGAAGCATTTCGTTTTTTGGGTGGCTTTTTCCATGCAGCTAGCAGCCTGTTGTGGCGGATTGGCCGTTTGTAGCCGTAGGCGGACGCGCCAAAAGCCTGTTTTGGGAGAGGGACTTTGCCGCCTGAGCGCTAGATATTTATGACTATATGACCTTGATGTGTAAAACAGTCACTTACAACAAATGGCCGATTGCAACTCTTGTGCGAACAGATATACTATAGTCACGGTTTCTGTTTGCCAAAGAAGGCAGTATGAACGTATATCTTGTTTTCAAAACCCACCTCGATGTTGGCTTTACCGACTACGCCAGCACTATTCTTGACGACTACCTCTACCGTTACATCCCAGCCGCCATTGAGCTTGCTGAAGAGCTGCGTCAGCGTGGCGCTGAAGAACGTTTTGTCTGGACCACCGGATCGTGGCTGATTTACGAATACCTTGAGCGAGCTGATCCCGATGCGCGCGCTCGCTTGGAGGCGGCCATCGAGCGCGGCGATATTCGCTGGCACGCTCTGCCCTTCACGACGCATACCGAGCTGATCGATGTCTCGCTGATGCGCTTTGGCTTGCGTCTATCGCAGGAGCTAGACAAGCGCTTTGGCAAAACGACCATCGCCGCCAAGATGACCGATGTGCCGGGCCATACCCGTGGTTTGGTGCCGCTGCTGGCCGAAGCTGGCGTGCGCTTCTTGCACTTGGGCGTCAATGGCGCATCGCCGCCGCCCGAGGTGCCCGAGGTCTTTCGTTGGCGCGACGAGGCCAGCGACAGCGAAGTGATTGTGATGTACCAAAAGGGCGGCTACGGCGATCTGGTCTTGGTGCCCGGTCTTGAGCAGGCCCTGGCCTTCGCCCATACCGAGGACAATCAAGGCCCGCAAACCGCCGAGCAGGTTGTGGCTAATTATGCCAAACTCAAGCAGCGTCTGCCGGGCGCGGCCATTACCGCCGCGAGTATGGACGATTTCGCCCTGCATCTCGAGGCGATTCGCGATCAACTGCCGGTTGTGAGCAGCGAGCTGGGTGATACCTGGATTCACGGTGTGGGCAGCGATCCGCTCAAGGTCAGCCACTATCGCGCCTTGATGCGCCTGCGCAAGCAGTGGATCGAGTCGGGCCGCTTGGGTGAGGATGATCCGGCCTTGATGGCCTTCAGCCGCCAGTTGCTGATGGTGCCCGAGCACACTTGGGGCATGGACGAGAAAGTTCATCTGGCCGATTACGAAGCCTACAACGGCGAGAAGCTGCGCGCCGCCTTGCAGACCGAGCGCTTTCAGCGTTTCGCGGCCTCGTGGGAGGAGCAGCGCGCCTATCTGCGCGACGCCATCGCTGCACTGGCTGATTCGCAGTTCGCCGCCGAAGCCAAGGCAACGCTGAGCGCGCTCGCAGCTGCCCAACCTGATCTGTCAGGTTTCACTCAACTCGAATTGAGCGCTCTTCAGTTTGAAAACGCTCAACTTAAGCTGGCCTTCGATTCAAAGAGCGGCGCGCTGATTCAGCTTGTTGACAAAAACAGCCAGCGCGATTGGGTCGCTCCAGAACGCGGCTTCGGCACGGTCTGCTATCAATCGTTCGATGACAAAGACTATCAGCGCTTCTACAACACCTACAACATCAACCACGAAGTCACCGCTCACTGGTCGGTCGACGACTACACCAAGCCTGGCATCGAGCGCGCTGGCGCGCTCAGCGGCCTCTGGTCGCCCACCCTGCAGCGCGCCTTCCAGCGAGTGGAGGCCGATGGCACGCGCCTGCTGCTGGAGCTGCGCGGGGCCGAGCAAGCCGTTGCCCAGCTTGGATGTCCGCGCCAATTCTGGCTGGAATACTTCCTGCCCAACGACCGCGCTTCATTTGACATAACGCTGCAATGGTTCGATAAAGCTCCCACCCGCCTGCCCGAAGCGCTCTGGTTCGATCTGCAGCCCTTGGTGCGCTCCGACGGCGCTTGGCGTCTGCGCAAGCTCGGCCAGTGGATCGACCCGCGCGATGTGGTGAGCAGTGGCAATCGCTCGTTGCATGCTGTCGAAGACGATATTCGCTATGCCGATGCCGAGGGAAGCCTGACCATAACAACTTGGGATGCGCCGCTCGTGGCGCCGGGCAAGTCCGCCCTGCTCGATTTCCCCAACACTCTGCCGGAAGTGAGCGACGGTGTGCATATCAACCTCTTCAACAACGTTTGGGGCACCAACTTCCGCATGTGGTACGACGAAGATACGTGCTTCCGCTTCCAGATTCAGCTCGGCAGCTAGCACTGAAGGAGACTGTTATGATTCCAAATCGCGCTGTGGCCGACCTCTTCGAGGCCGTCGCCGATAGTATGGAAGTACTCGGCCAAGATCGCTTCCGTATTCTGGCCTATCGCCGCGCGGCCGCGGCTTTGGCCGAGCTGCCCATGCCCTTGGCCGACTACTATTCCCAAGGCCGCCTGCAAGAGATCCCGGGCGTGGGCAAGATCATCGCCGATAAGATCGTGACCATCCTTGATACCGGCACATTGCCGCTCTACGAAGAGCTGAAGGAGCAGGTGCCGCCCAGCGTCTTAGAGATGCTTAAGGTGCCGGATATCGGGCCGCGCACGGCCTACCGCCTGCATACTGAGGCCAAGATCAGCAGTGTGGAGGCCCTGAAAAAGGCGGCCGAGGCGGGCGAACTGCGCAAACTCAAGGGCTTCGGCGCCAAGACCGAGGCGCGCATCTTGGAGGGCATCGAAGCCTTGGCGCGGCGCGAACAGCGCATGATCATGCCCTACGCCTTGGGTATCGCCGAGACGCTGCTTGAATCGCTGCGGGCGGCGGCCCCCTCGATCGTCGAGGCGAGCTACGCTGGCAGCCTGCGCCGCGCTCGGCCGACCACGGGCGACATCGACCTCTTGGCCGCCGCCGATGATCCGGCTGCGGTCGTCAAAGCCTTTCTTGGCCTGCGCGAGATCGCCCAAGTCATCTCGTCGGGCGACGAGAAGGCCAGCGTAATGATCCATTCCGGCCAGCAGGTCGATCTCTTGGTGGTGCCTCCGGCCCAGTGGGGCAGCGCTCTGCAGCACTTCACCGGTTCGAAAGCCCACAATATCCGCTTCCGCGAGCAGGTTGTGGCGCGTGGTATGAGCTTCAGTGAACACGGCTTTCTTCTGCCCGACGGCACGCTCGAACCATGCCGAACCGAGGCCGAGGTTTATGCCAAGCTTGGTCTGCCCTACATTCCGCCCGAACTGCGCGAAGATGTGGGCGAATTCGATGCAGCTCGCGAAGGCCGCCTGCCCGATCTGATCACCCAAGATGCGATTCGCGCCGATCTGCATATGCACAGCACCTGGAGCGACGGCGATGCCTCGATCCGCGAGATGGCCGAGGCCGCGCGTGCCCGTGGCTACAGCCACATCGCCATCACCGATCACAGCGCTTACTTGGGTGTGACAGGCGGTGTTACGCCCGAGCGTCTGCGCCAACAAGCCGCCGAGATCGCCGAGCTGAACGCTGAATACAGCAAAGCTGGCATCGACTTCCGCATTCTGCACGGCGTCGAGGTCGACATCACGCCCGATGGCACGCTCGCTCTGCCCGACGACGCCCTCGCCCAGCTCGATTGGGTCGTGGCTTCGCTGCACGTTAGCCTGCGCCAAGAGCGCGTCGAGATCACCGAACGCCTGCTGAAAGCGATTGCCAACCCGCACGTCGATTTGATCGGCCACCCGACCGGCCGGATCTTAGAGCGGCGCGAGGGGGCCGACCTCGATATGGAGGCGATCATCAAGGCGGCGGTCGAGCACAACACCGCGCTCGAGATCAACTGCGGCCCCGATCGCCTCGACCTCGATCCGGTCTACGCCCGCCGAGCTTTGGAATTGGGCGCGACTCTGGCGATCGATAGCGACGCCCACCATCCTTCCAACCTCGAGTGGATGCGCTACGGCGTTTTGATGGCGCGCCGCAGCTGGGCCGAAAGCGATCGTGTGCTCAATACTTGGTCGCTCGATCGCTTGTTGGAGTGGATCAAGCAGAAAGGCTAGCGGCGCTCGATCAGCCCATTCACGGCGTTAAGCTCAGCCGACGGCTCTTGGTGCCCTGAGCTTGTCGAAGGCGATGCCCTGAGCCTGTCGAAGGGCTACGCTTTCCACTAAGGCTATGCATTACCCAAAAGTCGTGTCGGCAGCAAAAGGCGATATTTCGCATACCATCGCGGGAGTATCCTTGAGAGCACAGAACTCAGAGAGCTTGTATGCGATTTCGCTACGCGAAATCGCATACAACATCACCATTCACCCCCTCGCCCGCAGTGCGGGAGAGGGGGCCGGGGGGTGAGGGCAGATAACGCTGACCGTATGGAGAATTGTGGGTAATGTAAAGTTACTAAGGGAGGAGGCCGTTGGCTTCGACAGGCTCAGCCGACGGCTCTTGATGCCCTGAGCTTGTCGAAGGCGATGCCCTGAGCCTGTCGAAGGGCTACGCTTTCCCCGATATGGAATGGGCTGACCCCAAAGGGGGTATAATGCCTCTCTAGCAAACCCGCCTTCCATCTCTTCTGCGCATACGAGGCGCTAGCGAGCTGCTAGCTGATCTGCAATCTAGGAGCACACAATGTCGCGAACTCCCGAAGAATTGGTTCGTTCGATCGAAGGATTGCTCTCGTTCCCGGTCACGCCCTTCACCGCCGACAACCAGATCGATCTGCCGCGCTACCGCGAGCACGTTGCCTATATGGCGGCCCAAAATCCGGCCGGCCTGTTTGTATGTGGCGGCACGGGTGAATACTACTCGCTCACGCTCGACGAGTACCGTCAGTTGGTGAAGGCCGCTGTCGAGGTGGTCGAAGGCCGCCTGCCGATTGTGGCAGGTGTGGGCTACGGCACCCGTATGGCGATCGAGTTCGCCCAAGCCGCCGCCGAGGCTGGTGCCGACGGCCTGATGGTGATGCCGCCCTATCTGCTGCTCTCAGAGCAAGAAGGTTTGTATCAGCACTACCGCGCCATCGCCGAGGCCACCGAGCTGGGCGTGATCCTCTACCAGCGCGATAACGCCATCTTTACGCCTCAAACCGTGGCGCGCCTGGCCGAGCTGCCGACCGTGGTTGGCTTCAAAGACGGCTATGGCGATATGGAGCGCCTGCTGCGCATCAAGCTGGCGGTCGGCGATCGTTTGGGCTTCCTCAACGGCCTGCCCACCGCCGAGCTCTCTATGCCCGCTTTCTTCGGTTTGGGCATTCGTACCTATTCCTCGGCGGTCTTCAACTTCGTGCCCGAGATCGCTTGGGCCTTCAATCGGGCCGCCCACGCGGGCGATATGGCCGAATGCAACCGCATTCTCGAAGGCTTCTACCGCCCCTTCGGCGAGCTGCGCGACAAGGTGCGCGGCTATGCCGTCGCGCTGATCAAGGCGGGCGTCGGCATTCGCATGCAGTCGGTCGGCAGTGTGCGCGCGCCCTTGCTCGACCCCACGCCCGAGCACCGCGAAGCCCAGGCCCGCATCATCGAAAACGGTCTCGCTCTGCTGAAGTGATCCGGCTTTTCGCTTGATCATACCTTGGCGGAGAGGTCTTAACCATCCATTCGGCTTCTAGCGCGTCCGCCTTCGGCTATCAACAGTTAGCTCCAAAAAATGGGCGGCTAGCTGCTCGGGCGCAGCGACCACAGCGAGATCGACGCCGAATCACTGAGCCTGCTTGGTGCGCGCACCAAGCAGGTCGCAGCGCCAGCTGCGAGCTGACTCGCCCCGTTTGTTGGAAAGGACTCTGGTAGCCGGAGGCGGACGCGGTGAGGACCGCCTAGGAGCTAGCCGCCTCTCCGCCAGAGTAGTATGCTGAAAAAACGAGAGCTTTCGCACTGCTGCGCGAAAGCTCTCGTTGCGTTTTTACTCGCTCTTGGAGGGAATAATCGGCAGAATCAGACGCGAAGGATGCTCGGCGTCGTGGAAGATCTTTTGCTCGGCGACCTCCATGCGCGTGCCGTTCGCGATCGACTCGCCCGTGTTGAGGTTGCGCTCATACTTGGGGAAGGCGCTCGAGGCGATCTGCAGCGCGATGCGGTGACCCTTGCGGAAGAGCTGCGAGGTGGCCCAGCAGTCGATCTGGTATTTGTAGATCTTGCCCGGCTCGATCAAGGTCGGGTTTTCCATGCCGTCGCGGAAGCGCGCCCGCACCATGCCGTCACAGAGGCGCTGTACAAAGCCGTTCGGATGCACATCGAGCAGCATGGCCATGAAGTCGGTGTCGGGCGCCGACGAGCTGGCGAACAGCTCGACCCGCACGTGTCCGGTCACTTCTAGCTCTTCCTCGAGCGGCGGCGTCATATAGACCAGCAGATCGTCGCGACGCTGCACGGCGGCGTAGTCGTCGGGCCCGCCGATCTGGGTCGAGACCGGATCGGTCAGGAAGGGCACCGGACGGGCCGGATCGTAGCGGTAACTGTCGTAGGGCTCGGCGTCGTTCGGCGCGCTCAACGAGAGCGTGCCATCGCCGAAGCGACTGTTGGCTCTGCCCGCGCTGTGCAGATAGAACGAGGTCTCTTGGGTGCGCGCCAGCGGCCACTCGTTCTCGTCGCGCCAGCGGTTTTCGCCCATCACAAAGATGCGCACCGGAGGCTCACGGTCGATGCCGTTCTGCTTGCCGTTCAGCCAGCGCTCGAACCACTTGGTTTGGTAGCCGTTCAGATCGATCACTGCGCTCTGACCGAAATCGACTTCGCCCAATACGCTGCTCTTGTTGACGCTGTGGCCCCAGGGCCCGATCAGCATCTTTTGGTTTTTGCGCGCCTCGGGGGTGGCGGCGTTGGCCACCATGCCTTGGAAGTTGATGGGTGTGCCGATCAGTTCGTCGTCGTACCAGCCCGAAATGTGCAGCACCGGCACATTGACGCGGTCGAATTTATCTTGGTAGCAGAGCACCTTCCAGTAGTCATCGAGCCGCTCGTGCGAGAGCTCTTCGCGCCATTGAGCGCTGTAGCGGCCCGCCCGCTCGTCCATAGTCATCATCGGCAGATGCTCATAGACCGCGTTCCAGTCGACGGCGTCGGTATTTTGTAGCGCTCGTCCGCTGGTCATATGGATCCAGCAGATGCGCATGGGGCCGCCCGTGCCTGTCGGCCATTCCACAAACGGGTCGCTCGGCGTGACCAGCACGATCATACTGCGTAGGTGGGGCGGCTGCTCTAGCGCGGCCAGCCACTGAATGCGCCCGGCATACGAGCCGCCGATCGTGCCGACGTTGCCGTTCGACCATTCTTGAAGCGCGCACCACTCGATCGCATCGTAGCCGTCGCGCCCATCGTTGCGATAGGGCACGAACACGCCGTCCGAGTCGCCGCGTCCGCGCACATCCATCCAGACGTAGACAAAGCCGCGCTCGGCGAAGTAGCGAGCGGTTTTGAGCGCTTGCGGGCTGGTCTTGAGGTAGGGCGTGCGCTGCAAAATAACAGGGAAACGTCCTTCAGCTTTGGGACGGTACACATCAGCAGAGAGGGTTATGCCATCGCGCATGGGCACGCGCTGGTTGAAGTCGATCCATACTTCGTAGCGAGCTTCATTTGAATCAGCTGACACCTGAGCCTCCTCTATCCGGAATGCGATTATTGTGCGAGAAACTCTCGTAGTGCCGCGATTATAGCAGAGAACAAACAGTGTACCCTGAGCCAGCTGAAAACAGCGTACCCTGAGCTTGTCGAAGGGTACGCTGTTACACAAAGGAATCTCGCGCTCTAACGGCTAAAGGTCAGCTTGTTCATCCGAGCGATACAGCGGCTATTCGGCTGTTCGTTTGGATCATTCAAGAAATCTTGCACGATCGCTTGCGGGCAGCCATCATCGACGCTGACGCCGTGGCCCATGCCCGGGAACTCCAGAAAATAGCTGTTCGCAAGCGTTTTAGCCGTCTCCTCGGCGTAGGAAGGCGGCGTCACCGGATCGAACTGGCCCGCCATCACCAAGGTGGGGATATCGCTCACCACTGGCTCGTTCTCGATCGGGTCGGCCTTGCCCGAATCCCAAATCTCGCAGGCATCGAACAGGCTGGCGTCGCCGAAGACATCGAGCTGCTCGGGAAATGCGAGGTCGCTGTTCTCCAGCTCTTCGCGCGAGTTGAAGCTGAGCTCTTCGTTGCACTGCACCGAATAGTACATACCATCGCTCATAAACTCGTGGGCAAAGATGTTGAAGGTGCCTTCGTAGACCCACTCCGAGTAGTCTTGATCGCGATAGGCCTCGTAGATCAGCTTAGGAATATCGGGCAGTCGGCTGGTCTGATACAAGAGCTGGAAGAGCGTGCTGATCATCGCCTCACCGTCGAAGCTCACATCGTAGAACTGGCCCGTGAAGGGGTCCATGGTCTTGACCATGGCAGGATTAGCTTCTAGGCGATTGACCGTTTCGTAAAAAGCCTCTTTCAGATTGGGAAAAGCCTCGTTGCAGCGCTTATCTTGAGCGCAGGCGTTGAAGATCTCGTTAAAGGCTCGATCGGCGTTGGCTGCCAACTGGGTTTCGCTGGCTTGGGGCGGATAGACCGAATCTAGAATCACGCTGCGGATGCCTTGGGGCCAGTCGCGCATAGCCGTAAGCGCCAAACGTGTGCCATACGAAATTCCATACAGATTCCACTCTTTGTAGCCCAGTGCGATGCGCAGATCGTTGAGGTCGGCGGCGTTGGCCGCGCTGTTGTAGGCTGCCAAATTCACGCCCTCTGCCGCAAAGCGATCGCGACACTGCTTAACCACGGGCAAGGTTTGGGCCAGATACTCCTCTTTGCTTAGATCAGTGTCGAGCAGGCTATAGCTCAGTTCGGTCAGCTCGTAACAGTCGAGTGCCGGCTCTGAAAGCCCTGTTCCGCGCTGATCGAAGACGATCACATCGCGGCTTCTGACTATTTGACCGAACCAGCTATCAAATACATACGCGATCGTCTCAAGTGGATTTCCGCCCGGTCCACCTTCCAAATAGACAACCGGATCGGGCTGTGGACGGCGGCCCGTCGCTTTGAAGATGGCCACATGCAGCCTGATGGTGCGGCTGTTGGGGTCGGAGCGCTCTTCTGGCACAATCAAATCGCCACAGATCGGCTTGGTGCCCTTGGGTATCTCAAACAGACATTCGCCCTCTTCGAATACAGCGCTGGTTTGTTCGGGCGAGTCTGTCTCGGCTGTTTCTTCAGAAGGCTTGGAATCTGGATCGCGCTGGGTTGTTTCAGTTGGCTTGAGAGTGCTAGATGTATTGCTAACTTGGGGTGCGCTACTCGGCGTCGCTTGTTGGCCGACTCCTCTCGGCAGAAGGGTACAGGCTAGGAGCGGGATCAGCAGCAGCAGGTAGAGACTATATCGTCGCATTGTTCCTCTTTCGTTCCTTTGGACACGTATAGCGATTCTACGACTCTTTCAGCAAAACTGTTGCCATACGTCTATCTATGCTGCAAAAAGTAATCCGTACAGCTTCAGCTTACAAAGCTAAACCGCACGGACACGCTCTCTGACACTAGTTTTCTTGTTTAACCCTCAGAGCAGGGTGTATTGCCTACTTGCAATTGCTCGATCAGCTCATCTTGAGCATCTAAAACATCGATTGCACAAATCGAGTGCTTACCAAAATCGCCAATTACAAAGCTCTCTTCTTCAATTCGATGTGTGCTCTGCGAGAGATCTTCATAGCGTAAACGCACTTTTTGGGCTTCGTTATTGGTGCGCCAACCCAAAATGCCATAGTAATTCGGGAAAAAACTTGTGATTGGCCTAAATACAAGCGTTTCAGATTGTGTAAACCGATTGGGTCCGCCCAACGAACCAGTTATCGTGCGCCAGCCCGAAAAAGAACGTTGAAAAATTAACTCTCCAGAGCCCTCTTCATCAATAAAGACGGCTATAAAGCTATTTTGGTCTGGCGTTTCAATCCTAAATACTTTACCTTGGGCTAGCTCAGCAGGTATCTGAGGCAGAGCAGGGTTATCACTACTCATATCCCTGCTAGCTACTGCTGGTGCACTATCACGCTCAGAGTGAAATGTGCTGATTAAACTTGCTTCGCTTGGCATTCCAACGATAAACAGGTTAAAGATGCTAAAAGCGAGTCCTAAAGCAAATAATCCGACGCAAACAAAAATGAACTTGTAGGGAACCTCTTGAGTAGGAATGCCTTCTGATCTCATGCTTTTCTCTCGTCTTTAAGGTAATACTAAATCCGTTTAAAGACTTGCGCTTTTATAACGCAAAAAACCAAAATCCGGGAAAGAGTTGTGTGAAATTTCGCGCGACAAGGCGAAATTTCACACAACAAAATATCGTCAAGTTCCGCTCTGCCGAAGGCCAAATAGAAAGTAATCAACCGGATTTGGTATAGCTCTCCTCACTATACGATTTGTTTTATAAAATGTTACAAATACAAAAGGGTTGCCAGCCTAAGCTAGCAACCCTTTAAAACGGCTCAGTCAATCGATTAGGCAGCTTTTGTGCCTGCGATACCCAAGCGATCGGCGTCGGCTTGGAGCGCCTTGATCACTTCGCCGATCAACACATCGAGTTCGACATTTAGCAGCTCGGCGCCGCGAATAATGTCGTTGCGGTTGACTTTGGCGGCGAAGGCTTTGTCTTTCATCTTCTTGCGCACGCTCTTCACATCGACATCGTGCACGCTCTTGCTCGGGCGCACCAGCGCGACCGCCGTTACAAAACCCGAAAGTTCATCGACAGCGAACAATGTGCGCTCCAGCTGCGATTCCGGCTCGACTCCGCTGTAGTCGGCGTGGGTCAGAATAGCGCGCTGCACCTCTTTGCTCCAACCGTTCTGGCCCAAATAGACCACGCCATAGAAGGGGTGGCCGGGCAGCTTTTCGGGCAGCTCGCCGCCGTTTAAAATCGCTTCAGAAACGGCAGTTGTAGCCGGGCCGCGCTCGGGCATATCGGGGTAGCGCTCAAAGTCCATATCGTGCAGCAGGCCGACCGCGCCCCACAGATCTTCATCGTGGCCGTCGCGGCGCGCGAAGTAACGCAATGTCGAGCTTACCGCCTCGCAGTGCTTGCGCAAGCTATCTGACTGTACCCATTCATACAAAAGAGTACGAGCATCGTCGATCAACATGCAAATCTCCTCAAGATTAACGCTGTAACCAATGTTTCCTGATATACTGCTTTAAACAAGCAGCTCTGGAACGTTACACCCATTATACTCAAACTTAACGCTTTTTTTGGGCTTTCTCTTCATTCAATAGGCCTAACAGGCGCTAGGAAACCTTTTTAAAGCAAAAAAACCGATACGTTACACAATCGGTTTTCGGTCTTGGCAGATCGAGACACATCACAACTAGAGATAGGTCTACCGAAACTGACCATATGACAGATCGGCTCGCTCCTATCTGACCACCCCTGCGCGGTGTCCCTGCCCGATATAGAATTTCATTTATCTAAGGTATGGCCGAGTATAAATGAAAGTGAAGAATTTGTCAAGCTAAGCAAAAACTAGGCCAATAGTCTAGTTTTTTTGTTACAGCAGCCTAGCGTATAATCGTCCTAACAACCGATCTAGCCGTTAAACCTACGAGGCAAAGTAATGATCTATTATCGACTGCTGCAACGCCACGAGTTGCCATTGCTCTGGACGATCGAACGACGCGAGACAATTCGACGAATCTACCGTTTTCGCGACGGACAGCTTATTCCTGAAGATGGTAACTTCGATGCTCATGGTTGGCCGCCTAACGAGGCCCAGATCTATGGCCCCATTCTCGACGAGTGTTTCGATCGCGGCGGCCTCTTTTTTGGCTGCTTCGATGACGATAAACTGGTCGGTCTCTCTGCGCTCGACACAATTTGGCGCGGGCCACAGGACGATTTGCTCCAGCTCGAAATGATGCACGTCAGCAATCCCTATCGTGGGCGCGGCATCGGCCGCGAGCTCTTCCGCCAAGCCGCCGAAGCGGCCTATCAAAAGGGCGCCAAGGGCCTCTACATCTCGGCGACGCCCTCGGAGCATACGATCGGCTTTTACCGCAGCTTTGGCGCAGAGCCGACCGAGCATCCCGACCCCGAACTATTCGCCCGCGAGCCGGAAGATATTCACCTTGTTTGCCCCTTGCCGCTCCACTCCTGAATAGTGTGCCAAAAATCCTGAACCGGTTCGAGGCTGTCTGCTTCGCTCCAGAGATTTTGGCTTATAAAGATCGCGATGGTTTGGCTTGCAGAGTCGTTGGCCCACGAGCAGCCTAAACCTCCATCCCAGCCGTAACGGCTGCCCTGAACTGCCAGCCCAAAGCCCCAGCTCTGCTGCGCCTCTAAAAAACCTGCTGTGCTGAGCGCCTGCTCTGGGCTGAGTTGTGGGCGCGTCATGGCCAAAACGCTTTGCTCTTGTAGTATGCGTTTTTGGCCATACATCCCCTTCTGAAGCAGCATTTTGGCGAATTTATGCAGGTCTAGCGCTGTCGACAACAAGCCATCTGCGCCAGACTGAAAGCGTGGCGCACTGTTCCATTGCCCGCCGATGGCCGGATCGAAGATTTCGTTGCGTTGTTTTTGGCTATCGAAGCGATAACATTCGCTGAAACGATCGAGCTTGGCTGGCGGCAGCGCGAAGTGCGTATCGCGCATGTCGAGCGGCTCGAATAAGCGCTCTTCAAGAAACGCCTCGAGCCGCATAGCGCTGACCCGTTCGATTAACACCCCCAAAACGGCATAGCTGGTTTGGTAGGTCCAGCGTTCCCCGGGCTGATAGATCAGCGGCAGGCTGCCTAGGCGTGCCATCCATTCGTCGCTCGGCGGATAGCTCGCAGGCTCGGGCGCTCCCATGCCTAGTCCTAGGCGCTGGGCCTCCTCAAGAATCGGCAGCGGATCATTTGACATAAGCATGCCGAAGCCCATACACGAGTTGAGGAGATCGCGCACAACAATCGGGCGTTTCGCTGGCACTGTATCGTCGAGATCGGCCTTGGGCGCTCTAAGCACGCGCCGCTCGGCCAGCTCGGGCAGCCACTTTTCAACCGGGTCATCGAGCGAGAAACAGCCCTCCTCAAGCAGTAACAGCGCGCCAGCCGTAACGATCGGCTTGCTTATCGAGGCGATCCGCACAATCGTATCGGCCCGCATCTCGCTTCCACCCATACGCTGATGGCCGAAGCTGCACACTCGAAGCTGACCATTGTGCTCGATCAAGCTCAACATGCCAACCTGTCGCCCGCTGTCGATCAAGCTTTGAAGCCGATTGTCGAGAGCTTCCAACAGATCGTTAGCTTGCCCTTGCTGCATAGTGTCAAACCTTTCTAGCCAAAAGAGATCGTCGCTCCTAGTCGAAAGAATTTGTAATATAGTAGAATATTTGTTCGAATAATGCAAACGATCGTTTGATACGAAATCCGCTTGAATCGTTATATTTGGGGGCTCTTTCGGCACACTGTTACAACAGCGTGCTTATGGGCGAGCAGTTGGTAGCCGTAGGCGGACGCGCTAGTAACCCTCTTTGGGGTAGAGACCAAGCCGCCAGAGGCCTGAAGTGGTCAAATGGATTTGGTATGATTTGACTCCTTTGACCTACGGTACTACACTAGCCCCACCGGATAGGCTTTGTCTCATATGGGTATCAGCATGACAGACGCAAACGAACCAAAACGTGCGCTTGTTATCGGGGCGCATCCCGACGACAACGAGTTCGGAGCAGGTGCAACCACCGCAAAATTAGCGGCTCAGGGCTGGGAAGTCACCTTTATCATTGTGACGAATGGCAACAAAGGCACTCACGATTTAGACTTGAGTCCTTATCGTTTGAGCGAGCTTCGTGAACAGGAACAGCTTGCAGCAGCCAAGGTCTTGGGTGTTAAGCAAGTGATCTTTTTGCGCAATAACGATGGCGAGATCGAAGCCTCCTACGCGCTACGCAGCGAGATAGCGCTCTACATCCGCCACCTCAAGCCCCATCGTGTCTATACTCACGATCCGTGGCGCCCCTACATGTTCCACCCCGATCACCGCGCCGTCGGCTTTTCGGTGATCGATGGCGTCGTCAGCGCGCGCGACCACCTCTTTATGCCTGGTCTACGCCAGATTGGTATTGATCTATGGCGTCCTGAAGGCTTGTATCTCTGGTCGGCTGAGAAGCCCGATTATGTGGAAGATGTCTCGGGCTACGTCGATCAAAAGATCGCTGCTCTGCACGAGCATCGCACCCAGCTTTCGGCTAACACCAGCTGGGAAGGGCGCGTTCGCGAGAACATGGCGAAACTAGGGGCGGAGCACGGTTTCGAGGCGGGAGAAGCTTTTAAACTGATGCCCTGTTAGGCACAAAAAGAGGGAGGATGAACGGATACCGTTTATCCTCCCTTTAGTTTGACTGAAACGTGTGTAGATCTGGCATTGCTTAGACTTTCTCTAGCGCGCTCGTTCGGCCCGAGCTAGCAAATGGTCGACTGCATCTGCTAAGTGCTGTGCGATCGTCTCTAAGGCTATACGATCCTCGTCGTTAAATGCATTCAGTTGATCGCTCTCAATGTTGATCACGCCCCATACAAACTGTTTGTGCATAATCGGAACGCAGATCTCGGATTTCGCATGGGGGTAACCTTCTGGTGCGACGTAGTGTGGGTTTTCGAATACATTGTTGAGCAGAATGCTCTTTCTGGTGCGAATCACCTCGCCTACAATACCTAGATCAGCTGACTGAATCGCCCCGATCGGCGCGGGCTCTGAGCTCTGGCCTGCTTGGGCCAACAACATTGCAGCATCATCGGCGGCATAGTAAACAAAAATGCTTACAACATAAAAGCCGAATTCTCGTTGAATCGATGAGACTGTGTAGTTGAAGAGTGGTTGGAGTGCCGTCGCGTCCCCGATCTCACAAGCGATTTTGTTGATCGCTTCACCATACAAGCTTGGGCGGTGGAGGTGGGCTGTCATGCTGACTACTCGCTCCTCTTATAAAACCCGCAAAAAACCCCTTTGACACCCGCCAAAGGGAATATGATGTGTCATACATCATTTAAGGATGTTTTCATCATACTAGTAGAAATGGCACCTGTCAACTAGGTTTTTTAGTTGTCTTTAAAAGAAGAAACTACAAAGCGTAATAATCTCCTTTTGACTATTTAATCGCTGAAGGCTAACTAGCTAGCGTCTATACAAGCTGTGTAAACAATTGCCTAGCTCTTCTCTTTTGGGCCCTATAAGTCGAAATAGATGTAGCTATGTGCGTAATCGAGCAAATCCGGTGTTGAATAAATATGCGGCAAAACTAGTCGTAAATGTACTCAAATTGAAGGAAAATAGGAAATCTCGCTTATTTCACCGATCTTGCACCTCTTTGCGTGCTTATCGATTTTGTGTCGTACATGACTCTTACGGCGAGCTCTCAACCTTCCATCCGGCCTCAACCGCGTCCGCCTACGGCTACAAGAGGCCTATTCTCGCATGCGTTCAGTCGCCTCAGCTCGGCGCGGCGAGCGCTGATACAACACTGCACACTCGTTGCCAGCATTGAGTCTTCACTGGCACAACTACGAAGCGCTCTTAGATCGGGCGCTGCCTATGTGATGAAAAGGGCTTGCGATGGTGCTGGAGGGAAAGGCAGGCAGGATCGGTATACTCTGAGCGTGGCTTGGTGTCCAGATCAGAGTATACCAATTCTGTCTTTCTGTTTGGCTGGAGGAGCGAGCATTATTCGCTGGTGCGAGGGCGATATTGCAGCGCTTCGGCCAAGTGAGCCGCGCCGATATCCTCGCAGTCGCTGAGATCGGCGATGCTGCGCGCTAGCTTAAGCACACGATGGTAGCCGCGCGCCGAAAGCTGTAGTTGGCGCATGGCGGCCTTCATCAAGCCTTGGCCCGCCGCATCGAGGCCGCAGTGGCTGCGAATCTCTTTGGGGCCCATGTCGGCGTTGGTTGTGCAGCGCGTGCCTTGGAAGCGCTTGCGTTGACGCTCGCGCGCTGCGATCACGCGCTCGCGGATGCGCTGCGAGCTTTCGCCCAGACGATCGCTGTTAAGCTTTTCGTACTGAACACGTGGCACATCAATATGGATATCGATGCGGTCCATCAGCGGCCCCGAGACCTTCTTTTGATATTTCAGCACGCTCGCTGGACTGCAGCTACATTGGCGTTCTGAGTCGCCATACCAGCCACAAAGACATGGATTCTGAGCGGCGATCAGCATAAAGTTGGCGGGGTAGGTGATACTACCGATCGCTCGCGAGAGCGTTACAACCCGATCTTCCAAAGGTTGGCGCAATACTTCGAGCTTGGGGCCGAATTCGGGCAGTTCATCGAGAAAGAGCACGCCTCGGTGGGCTAGCGAGACCATACCTGGTTTAACGCGCGCCGCGCCGCCTCCCACCAAGCCCGGCAGCGAGGTAGTGTGGTGGGGCGCACAGAAGGGCCGTTGGCGGATCAAGGGGGTATCTTTGGGTAGTTGGCCAGCCACGCTATAGATCTTGGTCACTTCGAGGGCTTCTTCCAGCGACAGGGGCGGCAGAATCGAGACCAAAGCGCGCGCCATCATGGTCTTGCCCGAGCCAGGTGTGCCCGTCATCAGCAGGTTGTGGCCGCCTGCCGCCGCCACCTCAAGGGCGCGCTTGACATGCTCTTGGCCGCGCACCTCCGCGAGATCGACCGTGTGATGAACCTCTTCTTCCCCCAGATCGACCTCTTTTAGAAAGCTTTGAATGGAGTGTATTCCGGCCAGATGACTGACTAGATCGCTCAGGCTGCGCACCGGAATCACCTTGAGCTCTTTGATCAGCGCGGCCTCCGGCGCATCTTCATAGGGCACAAACACCGTCTCGATGCCGCTCTGCCAAGCGACCGCCACCATAGGCAGCACACCGTCTGTATGGCGCACACTTCCATCGAGGCCAAGCTCGCCGATAAATACGGCATGTTCAAACTCGCCGATAAGCTGTTCGGAAGCGACCAAAACACCTACAGCGATGGCGAGATCGTAGGCCGGGCCTGCTTTGCGCAGATCGGCAGGTGCGAGGTTAACGGTCAGCCGTTTGTTGGGGAAGCTATAGCCGCTGTTGCGAACGGCAGAGCGTACCCGTTCGCGGCTCTCTTGCACGGCTGCATCACCTAAGCCGACCACGGTGAAGGAGGGCAAGCCCTGGGCGATATCGACTTCGACTTCGACCAACACACCTTCTAGGCCAAGCACTGCACAACTATACACTTTTGCCAGCATAGCTCATCCTATCTGACGATGTTGTTTGATCTTCTTTGATGACTATATCGTCACAAGATGAGCTCTGTTACGTAGCGACATGGTAACTGAAGGGAGACACAGGCAGCGTGAGGAAAAAGAGGAGATATTAAAGAGAGTGAAACCCGCCTCCTTGGTGTTTGTTAGCTTGTAAACACCAAAGTGGAGATAGGAACATCATTGTCTAGTAAAAAAGAAGAACTGCTCAGTGTTACATAGATCTATAACCATTCGCCTGCTGTAAGCGGCTTGTTTAAGCAGAGAGATACACCTGAGAGTGCAATTCGTGATCGGTCATCAGAAGTACATCTGCGGCGGCGATGCCTGCATATTTGTAGGTTAATTTCAAAAGGTCGCTAAGGATGGCTGCGCGTTGTGGGTCGTTTGAACTCACAACCGCAAGGTATGCCATGTGATTTGCGATTCGCTCGTAGTCATCAGGACCGAGATCTTGGGTTTCGAGTGCGAACATGGGTCTCATTCCTCTCCGCATAGGGCGATCATTTGTGTACCGCCTATTCTCCAACTCAGATACGAAAAATGTTTTTTTGAAGTAAGTAAGGAAAGTAAGAACCTAGTAACGCAGAATATGAACCGCGAAACTATTATGACACATTTATCTAACCGATTGAAGACCGTTCGACTACCAAAACCAAACTCACTTTTCCCCCTCTACTAGCTATACTCCAAAGAGAGAGACGATCTTGTTATTCGCCTCGTGAGATGATAAATCACGAGCCTTGTATCTGCTCATGAATGTAATTATTATTTGGAGGCGTACTTATGTCCGTACATGTCACTGACGCTGAACTTGTCATTCTTGCCAAGACAGGCGACCATAGTGCTCTTTCGATGATTTATGAGCGCTACTCGGCTGCGATCTATCGTTATATTTATTATCGCGTGGGCGATGCAGATCAAGCCGAAGATTTACGCGCAGATGTATTTGTGCGAATGCTGGAAGGCATTCATCGTTACGAGGATCGAGGCTGGCCTCTGTCTGCTTGGCTCTATCGGATCGCGCACGATCGCACGGTTGATATGTTGCGTCGCCGTCGCACTCGAACGCAGTATCCGCTTCAGAACTGGAACGGCACCATCGACGGCCCCGAAAATCAAGTAGCGACCCAGCTCGATTGCGAAGAGGTTCGCCATACCATCAACCGCCTTACCGACGACCAGCGCATGGTTATCCAAATGCGTTTCTTGCAAGAGATGTCGGTTCAAGAAGTTGCCCAAGTCTTAGGACGAACCGAAGGTGCAGTGAAAGCCTTGCAACACCGTGGGATTCAGGCTCTCGCTCGCCACATGCAATCCTAAACATTATATATTTAATCACAAAAGTTGTGTAGTAGCCCCTAAGTACTAGCTTAGGGGTTTTTTATTATGTCCGGAGAGGCAGCAACAAAGGGTGCTAGAATGAGCTAGATGTGCTTTGAATTGGCAGTGTACTAGCAGGGGCAATATGCTTGTTTCTACATCAAACCCTTTGGTCGACGATCTGATGAGGCAGATCTTTGAGGGGGCATGGGCCATTTTGGGCGATCAGATCGTTGGTTTTTATATCGATGGCTCGCTGGCCTATGGCGCCTTCGACCAAAGCAGCGATATCGATTTTATTATGGTGCTACGCGAAGAGGTCAATGCCGAGCAGTTTGAGGCTTTGCGCGCCATGCACGCGCGTATGAGCACGAGCGGCCAGCCCATGGCCGATCAGATCGAAGGTTCCTATATTCCCCAAGCGGCTTTGTGGCGTTATGACCCTGCCAATTCATTTCACCCCAATCTAGAGCGCGGAGCAGAAGAACGCTTGAAGTGGACGCAACACGATAGCTCTTGGGTTTTGCATCGCTATATTTTGCGCAAATGCGGTATTCGTTTGTATGGCCCTGCCCCCGAAACGCTGCTGGCCGAGGTGAGCGGCGACGAACTGCGGGCCGCCAGTTTGGGTTCGTTTGCGGGCTGGGCCAAATGGATGCTGGAAAAGGCGGTTTGGAATACGCCCGAGACGGCAGGTTACCATTCCTACATTGTGTTGACGCTCTGCCGCATTCTCTATACCGTGAAGATGGGCGATGTGGTCTCGAAAAAGGAGGCGCTCGATTGGGCGATGGCGACGCTGCCGGCCGAGTGGCACGCCTTGCTGGCGAGCGCTTGGGAGGTGCGCCAAACGCTCGATTACGCTACGATCTCGCCCTTTGTTGAGGATACCAAGCGCTTTATCTGTTATGTGGCTGATCGAGTAGGGATAGATATTCGCTGATGGGCCTTGCTTGGGCGAAGCTTTTAGCCCAGTCATGTTCTGCGCTAGCTGTTGATAGCCGTAGGCGGACGCGCTAGAAGCCGAATGGAAGGGTGAGACCTCTGCGCCAATCTATGGGCAGCGTGGGCATTTGTTAACAAATGAGCATTTTGGGCGTGCTCATGTTGCTGGCTGAAATGCCAAAGCGAATCGGTGATACAATCTAGGTCGAGGATAGCTTTCGAGTGCGACAGAAACAAGCGTCGTTTTGAGGAGAAGCCGTGTCGATTGTAGATACGATAAAGCGAGTACGTTCGGTACGCCAATATGCGGATCGCCCGGTCGATGAAGCGGTCATTTTGCGTATTTTGGATGCTGGACGCTGGGCCGGCAGCGCAAAAAACACCCAGCCTTGGCGCTATCTGTTAGTGCAAGAGCGAGCGACGCTTGAGCGCTTGGCGAGCTGTGGCCAGTATGCCAGCCATGTGGCTCAGGCTGCATTCGCCGTGGTTGTTGTTATGCCGGGCGGTGGATTCGCTGATTTTGATGCGGGCCGCACGATTCAGAATATGTTGATCGCCGCATGGGCCGAGGGGGTCGGCTCGTGTGTGGTGACGCTCTCGGACGAGGCGCGTGTACGCGAGATCCTTGGAGTGCCCGAGAACTACCAAGTTCGGCACTGCGTGACTTTTGGTTATGCGCTCGAAGGCGTTGAGCCTCAAGTGGAAGGCCAACCCTTGCGCCGGGTTTTGGCAAATATGGGTCGCAAACCGCTTGAGACACTGCTGCATCGCGAACGTTGGGATACGAATAAGGACTCAGAACAGTAGCGATGCTTCTCGTATCTGAGAGATTTCGCAGCTCCTTTGTGTGACGATGCGCGTCATCACACAAAGGAGTCTTTCTTTTTGGCTAGCTTTGGAGTAGATCATGTCGTCTTCACATCTTTCAGAACGCAGTTCTAGCACAACCGCTTCAGATTGGTTAGTGATGATACTGATGAGCGGAACCTTCTTCAGTATCGTGATAATGAACTATATTCTTGCGCCGATTCTGCCTCAGCTAGCGGCGCATTTTGCTATCACCATCGAACAGGCCGGTTTGTTGGTTTCGGCCTATGGCATTCTGTTCGCTTGTGCGGCCCTGATGCTCGGCTCGCTGGGCGACCGCTTCGGACCCAAGCGCACGATCTGTGTTGCCCTGACGCTGTTTGGAGTCGGCACGATCAGTATGGGATTTGCGCCCAATTTCCCGATCTTGATCGCGGTGCGCGCTCTGAGCGGCCTAGCCTCGGCGGTGGCGATGCCCGCGACCTGGGCCTTGGTGGCCAACACCATCCCTTACGAGCGGCGCGGGCGAGCGACCGGCTTTGTGATGCAGGCCGGCACGGTCGCGCTCTTGGCGGGCGTGCCCTTGGGCGGCCTGATCGCAGAGTATCTCGGTTGGCGCGCGATCTTCGAGATCTTCGGCGTGATGGCGATCGTCATTATGTTGATCGTGGCTATTCAACTGCCAGCCGACCCGCCTCGCCCTCAGACGGTCGAGAAGCTCAAGACCTTTGAGATCATTCGCGGGATTTTGGCCAAGCGTCCGGCCCAGATCACCTATCTGATCTCGTTTTTGCAATGGATGGCGATGTTTGGCTGTTACACCTATGTCGGCAGCTATTTGCAGCACGATTTTGGCTTAGGCCCGGCCCAAGTCGGCCAAGCGACCTTGGCACTGGGCATCGGTTATGCGATCGGCGGTCAAGTTGGCGGGCGCATGGTCGATACGATCGGGCCGCGCAAAGTGAGCGGCATCGGCATGTTGTTGATGGGCTTGGTGACGATCACAATGCCCTATCTGCCCAGTGTCGCCCTGATCTCGCTTTGGCTGGCCTTTCTGGGCTTTAGCTTCTATTTCGGTTATGCGGCTCAAGTTTCGACCGTTTCCGAAATCGCGGCTCACGCCCGCAGCACCGGCATGTCGATCAACTACTTCTGCACCTATTCCGGCTCGGCGACGGGCGCGCGCTTGGGCGGTTTGGCGATCGCCAGTTTTGGCTTTCTAGGGGTGGGTGTTGTCAGCGGTTTGGCGGCGTTTTTTGGTGTGCTGTTGTTGCTGTTGAGCAAACCGATCAAAAGAATGGATAGCGCATCCCGTTGATTGTTTAACCTTTGGCGGTAAGGTCTCTGGCCCAAAATCGACTGCTAGCGCGTCCGCCTACGGCTATAAACGGGTGGCTGCCAAAACGAGATCGTGTCTATCTGTCGCACCAAACGGATTTCGTAAGTCAATCAGGCTAGCTGGTGAAGAAAGAGGAGGCTTGCGCTCAAACAAGCCTCCTCTATGTGTTTAGCGACCGCTGCGCACAGCCAAGCGCTGCAGTTTGTTGCTGAGCAAGCTCAAACAGAGAGCGGCGACGATGCTGATCGGCAGCTCAAGCTTCACAAAGTGATCGATCAGCAGTTGTACCACACTCGCGGGCTTGCCGCCCCGCAGAAACGCGGCCAGTTGGGCGGTCTGGATATTCCAGTGTTCGGAACTGTGGGCAGTGATGAAATTCCAGACAACGCTCCGCCAGCCCAGCAGAAAGAGCACAATCGCGCTTGCGAGCAACAAAGGCCACGAAGGCTGAATAAAGCGCTCGAAGAAGCCTGCGTCGGCCCGCTCGTTACAGGCTTGGCCTTTGAAAAAGAGCGTGAAGAGGAAGATCAGAGGGACGTTGACGATAATGGGCGAGAAGAAGGAGAGCCAGCTACTCAGCAGGCCGAGACGGAGGCTGAGCATGTAGTACTGACCGAGCAGCGGCAGCAGGCCGACCAGTAACCAGGGCGCGAATAGCAGCAAGAGCCATTCGCTGTGGCGGCCCAAGGGGCGCAGTGCGCCGATCGCGAGCGCGGCAGGATAAGCGAGCAGCAGTTGGAGCAGCGTGCCGATGCTGGCGCTGAGAAGTGTCCCGATGAGGCCGAGGTTTTGGGCGGGCTCGACGGCGCTGTTTTGTGCTTCGGGCAGCTTGGCGAGCAGCAGCCAAACCGGCCAGAGGCTGAGCAGCAAGATCGCCCCGGCGGCGACGATGCCGACGCCGGAAGGCCGTGCATCGCTCTGCGGTTCGGGCCTAGCATCGAGCTGGAAGATGCGCAGATCGCTCACGATGATCAAGAGCGTGGCAGCTAGCCCTAGGCTCGCCAGCAGAATGATGAGCAGGCTGGCGAGCGCCTGGCCTGTGCCGAAACGAAAGAGTTGGAAGAAGAGTTCGTGGTAGAGCAAGCCGAACGAAGCTCTTTGTTTGAAGAGGTATTCGCCCAGAAAGCTTTGTAGATTGATGCTCGCGACCAGCAAGATGCTGATGATCCAGCTTAGCAGAGCGCTAAAACGCAGCCGATTTTGAGGAACGGCGGCTTGCTCGGCGCGCCAGACAGCGCCGTACCAAAAGCAGCCAAGGCTCGCGGCGATGCCAAGGCTCAACAAGCCTTTGAGGACAGACAGTACCAAGCCTGGACCGAATTGCCGATAGCTGAGAAACACGAGCAGCATGGCGCTGATGGGGACGAAGAATGCGATCGGCAGACAGAAGAAGGCATTCAGCGTGGAGCTGATAGGCTTGGATTGGCGCCGTAGAGTCATGCTTACAACGATCGGAACAAGGCTAACTATGACTATTTGAATCAATGTATCTACAGAGAAACGTACAGCGGCCGACCAGAAAGCGGGCGTCTGCAAAAGCTCGCTGTAGTTTGCGAGCCCGACGAATTCCGACGCATCGCTCATCATCTGGATCTCGTAGAAGCTGGCCCTGATGGTTAGAAGGGTGGGCAGAACGAGGTTTGCGAACGTAATCGCGAGGACGGGCAGGAGAAGCAGTGCAGCGACGATCCGCATGTTTGTGGAGCTATGAGGGGCAGTTTGGGGAATTTTCGTCATGGTTTGTTTAACGTATTCAGTTCTCGAACCTTTGTTACAGACTTTCTACTTAACTGACTCCTTTTCCTCTTTAGAATCGCTCTCTGCCGATTTTGTTTCATTGTCTCCTGAATCCACCCCATCTCTTCAATAATCTAAGCGTTCTTCTTTTCACTTTGGCGTTAAGGTCGTTATCCTAAAGACGGGCCTAACCGCGTCCGCCTACGGCTATAACGTCGTCGTCCTTCCATTCAAGTCATCGCGCGCTGCCTGCGTTGCCTGCGTTGCCTTCATCGCCTTCATCGCCTTCGCTGCGACCTGCCAGGTGCCCGCACCTAACAGGTTTAAACATCGCTCTTCGCTGCCAAAGCCGTCCGAAACCTGCAAGCTGCGAAGCGGCTGGAAGGTTGGTGCGAAGGATGTCAGTCGAGACTATCGCGAATGAGCGGGAGGGCAGACGCCCTTCTCCCGCATTGCGGGAGAAGGGTTGGGGATGAGGGCGGGCTAGCCCTTTTGATAGCCGAAGGCGGACGCGCCAAGGAACGAATGGGAGCTAGAGACCTTGCCGCTAGAGCATAGATAAAAAACAGAGGTATGGGAAACGTGCTTCCCATACCTCGTTGCGTATAGAAGGGCTGAAGATGGTCTAGCTAGTCGTAGCGGAGCGCTTCGATGGGGCGCAGGCGCGCGGCTCGTTGCGCGGGGTAGAGCCCGAAGAAGACGCCCACGGCCAGCGAACAGCCCAAGGCCAAGAGAATCGACCAGAGCGAGATTACGGGTGTGAGCAGGCCAGTCATGCGCACAGCCGAGGCGACGCCGATACCGAGCAGCACGCCCAAAATACCGCCGAAGATACTGACCACCAGCGCCTCGATCAAGAACTGCTGCAGAATATCGCTGCGGCGCGCGCCGACCGCTTTGCGCAGGCCGATCTCGCGAGTGCGTTCTGTGACCGATACCAGCATAATATTCATTACACCGATACCGCCCACAACGAGCGAAATGCCCGCGATAGCTCCCAAGAAAGCGGTGAGAATCGCAGTCGTTTCATTAAGTGTTTCGAGGATATCGGCTTGGTTGAAGACGTTGAAATCGTCAGCACTGCCGTCGGGCCGTAGGTTGTGGCGATCGCGCATAGTGGCCGAGATCAGGGCCGAGACGATTGGGATCTGCTCGGCGTCGGCGACCTGAATGCTGATGTTCGAGACCCGCAGACTGGCGCTGCCAGCGAGGCGCGCTCCGAAGAGCTTGAGCTGGGCCACGCGCAGGGGCACAAAGACCTGCTGATCGACGTTGCCGCCCGGGCTTTGACCGCGCTCTTCGAGCACGCCGATCACTTGGAACATGTTGCCGTTGATGCGGATCGTCTGGCCGACCGCGAAGCGAGCGCCTCCGAACAGAGTCTCGGCAATATTGTGGCCGATCACCACAACGTCGCTCATCTCTTCGACCAGCCTTTCCGTGAGAAGCTCTCCCTCCTCGACCTCGAGATTGCGAATCGCGAAGTAATCGGCGGTTGTGCCGATCACTTGGGCGTTGGTATTGCTTGAACCTGCTACGATTTGGGCATTGCCTTGGAAGGCAGGCGCGATCGCGGCGATTCCGGGTAGCTCGGCGAGCGCCTCGGCGTCGGCAACCGTGAGCGATTGAGCTTGCACGCTGGCACGCCCAAAACCGCCCGCTTGGCCCGGCTGAACCGTGAGCAGGTTGCTGCCCGCGCTTGCGATGCGCTCGGTGATCGAGGCGTTTGCACCGTTGCCGATGGCGATCAGCGCAACTACCGAGGCCACACCGATGATGATGCCCAGCATGGTCAAAACGGTGCGCAGCATGTTGGCGCGCAAGCTAGAGAGTGCGATCCACAGGCTCTCGCCGAGACTCATGCGCGGGAAGAAGCTAAACTGCAAGCGCGGCATACTGTGTTGACGCGATTGAGCTTTTGCCATAGCAATGCTCCTTATCTGCTCGGACCAGCAGGAGCAGCGCCGCCCGGGCGTGCGCCGCCACCACCGCCGGGGCCGCCGCCACCACCGGGAGGTCCGCCCGGACCCATGCCTGGGAAGCCCATACCAGGACGGAAGTTGCTGTTCGCATTGCTTGAGACCGAGACCAGCACGATCTCGCCGACCTTGAGACCCGAAATGACTTCGGTCTGCGAGTCGCCGCGAATGCCTAACTCAACGGGTGTGGGTATTTCTTGATCACCCTGTTGTAAGATCACAAAGCTACCCTGCGGTCCGTTGCGAATGGCGATATTGGGCACTACTACCACATCGCTCTTTTCGGCGGTGACGATCACGACAGCGGCGTTTAAGCCGACCCGCATCTGGGGTACGACTTCATCAAGCTCAACTTCTGCTTTGTAGGTTGTAACGTTTTGTTCAACGGTTGGTGTTTGAGCGATATAGGTTAGCGTGCCTTGGAAGATGCGACCGGGCAAGGCATCGATGCTGACTTGGGCTTTCTGACCGACCTCGACTTTAGCCAGGTCGACCTCGCTGATGCTCATATCGACGTGATAGCTGCTGGTGTCGATCAGATAGATCGCGGCTGTGCTTGCAGTGTTGTTATTCGATGCGTTGCTGGTGCTCGAATCGCCTAGCGTGATGTTGACGGCGGCCACGATGCCATCGAAAGGCGCGACCAGCTCGGCGTTGGCGCGGTTGCGTTGGGCTTGGGCCAAAGCGGCTTCGGCTTGGGCGACAGCCGCATCGGCTTGGGCCAATTGGGCCTCGCTCGGGCCGACCTTTAGATCTTCGAGAGCGGCTTGGCGCTGTTTCAGAGTGTTTTCGGCCAAGGCGATCTCACTGCTGCTGCCTCCGCTGGTGAGCTGCTGCAACTGAGAGCGCGCTGATGCTACTTGAGCTTCGGCTTGGGCGATATCACGCGCGCTCGGAATTTGAATCAGCTTGAGCTGACGCTGAGCTTCAGCCAAGGCGTTTTCGGCATTCGTTACGTTGAGCACCTCTTGCTGACGAGCGTTATCGTAGTTGAGCTGGGCATTTTGCAGCGAGAGTTCGGCGCTGCGCAGCGACGACTCGGCCTGAACAAAGCTCGAATAGTACTGCTCGCGTTGCGAATCGCTCAGCTTGGCAGCGTTATCACCCGCATTGGGGCTTTTACCCGTCGCTTGTACGTATTCCCAGTCGCTCTTGGCCGTGGCGTAGCTGGTCTGGGCGCGTGTTAACGCTTCGACCGCCTGTTGAAGTGCGATCTCGGCTTGAGTTTTGCTGGCCGAAGCGCTGTTGCGCGTCGCTTCTAAGCTGTTGGCGGCCTCTTTGACGCGCAGCTCGGCGGCGGCTAGCTCGTCGGGTCCCGGGTTGCGCAAGGCTTGAAGGGCAGCTTCGGCTGCGCGCAGGTTGGCGCGTGCGCTTTCGATTGAGCTAGGGGTCGCGTTGCCCGTTTTGACTTGTTGAAGCTGAATCTGTGCGGCCTCGACTTGGGCTTCGGCGTTACGGATTTCGCTCTCTGACGGACCGTTTTTCAGATCTTCCAGATTGGCTTGGGCGCTTTTGAGGTTCGCCTCGGCTTGTTTGATCTGGAGATCGAGGTCGTTGGTATCGAGCGATGCTAGGACATCGCCTTTTTTGACCCTATCGCCCTCTTTAACGGTTACGCTGGCAACTGTTCCGGTCGTAACAAAATTCAAAAAGCTTTCGCGAACCGCTTGCAGTGTGCCACTTCCGCTGATCTGTTGACGCACCGTCCCTTGGCGTACCTCCATGGGTACGTTTTGCGTTTGTGCTTGAGGTGTGTTTCCACATGCTGCGATCAGCGGTGCAAGTAAGCCGATCGTCAGTATTCCAGCTAGTTTTTTCATGGTTTCGATTAGATCACTAAGCAGAGATGCTTCCACACTGTCTAACGACATAGCTCGCCCTTCGATTTAGCGTTTGAAGAGATCGAGCTGATGTGGGGATTGCTCCCCAAAACGGGTTGAGATGAGTGCGCCGATCCCGAGTAAACAGGCGATCTGAAGGATCAGGATGCCGACCCAAGGGATCGTTGCTAGTAACATAAGCGCAAGCACCCCAACGATAAGATCACTTATGCGATGCTCGATCGGATCGCCGATCAAGCGGCGTAGTTGTTGGCCGATGGCTGTGGCAAAGCCTACGACAGCGGTGATCTGCAGCAGTCCGCTTGCTAAGCTGAAGAACGGCACAAGCGGCAGCCCGATCAACGAAATGGCCGCTAAAATCGTCAGGGCTATTAAGAAGATCGAGAGTGCCAAGCCAATGAAGCCTAAACGAAGGGCCTGTTTTGGATTCATCGCCAGCTTATCGATCAGATTGTTAGCGCGCTGTGGCACGCAATACCACAGAATCAGTCCATAGCCGATCAAGCTGGCAGCGCCCGCTAGTGCCAAACTTGTGCGCGGCAGATCGTGGCCGAAGCGCGGTGGTGGCGGTCGATCTCCGCTGAGCGGCTCGAATATATGGATGCTAAACGAGCGTCGCAGCAGGTGCGGCAAAACATTGGTCGAGGCTGGCGGCGTGTTAGGTCCAAACAGATCGACCAGACTGGCTAGCAGAATCAGGCTGAGCAGTAAGCCAAGAGCTAAGAACAGTGTTTTTCTTGACATAAAATACATTTCGGCTAGCTCCCAACAGCTTATCGATGGCTATTGTGTACTTCTTGCTGCAAAACCAAGATACAAGCTAGCAGAATCACACAGAGGCCCACCACAAGCACAAGGTGTCCTTGGGCTTCGAAGCTGATGGCGCTGTCGAGCTGAGCGCTTGTAAGGCCGCTGGTGGTCGAAAAGATCCAAACGATAAGCGCTTCGCTGGCTGTCCCGATCGTTTGGGCTAAGCTCAGCAGTTCGGGCCAATAGAACCAGCTAAATACGCTACAGATCAACAAGAATAAGGCCTGTACTCTCCAGCCAGATCGCGCTTTGGGTGCCCGAGCTTGACGAATGCGCTGCTCGATCGCTCGATTGAGCGAGGCGGGCACCAACTGCGATTTGCTTTGCATGAGCAGAGCATGGATGTTGTGTTGCTCGGCTAGCAGCGCTCTGCAGCTCTCGCAGTTTTGAAGGTGCTGTTGAAGAATGATCAGCTCGGAAGCAGATAACTCGTTATCGAAGGCTGCTTGCAGCAACTCGAAAGGGTGATTCATAGGGCTTGATCCTTCAATAAATCTGCGAGACGTTGGCGGGCACGAAACAGGCGCGTTTTAACCGTGCCCAAAGGTAATCGCAAAATCTGCGCGATCTGGTCGTAGGATAATTCTGCATCGTAACGCAAAGCGATGATGCTGCGATCTTGCTCGGGTAATAACCCCAAGAGAGTTTGCACCAGAGCTTGGGTTTCATCTCGCATCACGTGCTGTTCTGGTGATGGCTCCTCGGTCGCTAGCGCTGCCACCAGTTGCTCATCTAAAGCGCTGGCTGTCGGTCGCTTGCGCACTGTTAGGCAGCAATTCACGGCGATTCGATAGATCCACGAGAAAAAGGGTCGTGCAGGATCGTAACGCCCTAACGATTGGTAACAACGTAAAAACACTTCTTGGGTCAGATCTTCAGCGTCGTGGCTGTCGCCGAGCATGCGCAGTGCCACATGAAAGATCGTGTTTTGATAACGTTCAACCAGAATCATAAAAGCGTCGGAATCACCAGATAGTGCGCGTTGCGCCAAAATCTCATCACTAGGCTCCATCACGGGAACATTCTCTGGTGTCGTTTCTGTTGTACGTTTGCTGTCTTTAAATAATACCAAGCAAAGGCAAAAAAGTTTCAACGAAAGTGGGGCAATTTCGGAACATTTTCCGTTTAGACTGCCCCGGCTCAATAGAAAAGAGCTATCTCGCATCAAGTTGCGAGATAGCTCTCAATCTTCATCATACAAAATCCGTTTGGTCACTTCAGCGCTTTGGCGGCTTGGTCTCTTCCCCAAAAAGGGCTACTAGCGCGTCCGCCTACGGCTACTAATAGCACCTCCGTAACCAGGGTGTTGTAGCCCTGTGCCGAGAGAGCGCCCCAAAATATAATGATTCAAGCGGATTTGATATCACTTGGGCTAAATGTTGTTAGGCGCGGCTGTATACACGAATCGGGATAGCTGTAGATTGGCCAAACGAGCTATAGAGATGGTGCGTCAGATCGTTCCAAGCTGTGATGCTGAAGTAACGCACCCCACGCAGCGCTCCTTGGCGAATGCACTCGTTGATCACCGCTCGCGCATATCCCCTGCCCTCGAAGGCTTTCTGGGTGCAGACCCGCTCGATCTGCATCAAGGCGTTGTCGTAGTCGATAAAGCCTTCACAGCCCGAGAGGCAGCGCCCTGTTTGATCGTGCAGCACCAGATCCATACTCGCATCGTAGAGCGGGCTATTGCGCACATAGTGATAGGCGAAGACATGCTCTGGGCTGATCTCTTCGCCACCGTGGAAGGAATAGCGTTTTAGCTCCATCTGGCGCCCTAGGTCTTGGAAGCGATCCATGCCCTCGATTGTTAGGCCATCGGCTAGCGTAACCTCCTTCAAGACAGCATCCTCAATAGCATAGAGGTACATGGTCTCGCCTCTGGACGTCGCGCTAAATCCCGCCTCTTCGAGTTGTTGAATAAAGTGCGTATCGCTCTCGATCGTGCTGATTTCAAATGGTCCTGTTCCAAATGGGCGCTGCAAGACCGATTGGATCGCCAGCTTTCGAAAGCTGCGATACTGCTTACGAAAGGCGATCATAAAGCGGTTTGTGCCACTTTCTGAGATCGCAAAACCGACCAGATCGCCAAGATAATTGTAGAAAGGGCGGCAGTTCTTTTCAAAAAAGTTTGGATCGAGCTTGGCGTCGTTCCAAATGCCCCATCGCCAATCGATTAGCTGGCCAAGCGTCCAGTGGTGGCCTAACTCTTTGGGATTATTTAATTCGACAATTAAACGACACATATGCTTAAAATCTTCAGAATTATTTCTGAAGTTGACCTCTTGCACCCACATAGAGCCTCCATTTGATGTAATCAGAGAAGTTCTGCTCATTATCGACGAACTTAATGGATTGTAGTACATCCTTTAGACTGAAAATGCTTAATGAAAATAATAATTTACGATAAGTGTAAACAATTTATTTGGATGGGTAATTTCAATATCGTATACTTATTACGATTCGAAATGGCAATTCATTTGTAAAGATGAGCTAGCAATGCTAACTGAGCCAGAGGGCAGAATAATAAGGATCTTGGATAAGATACTCTCCTATATTTCAGTAGTTATCATTCTGAGTATATTTATTTATGCTACTTTCACCATTATAGATAGGCTTCTTTCTCTTCTTCCTCAAGATAGTGTTTCTTTTATTCTCGCTGAAAACCCATCGATGCCTTGTAGGATTGAAAATAGATATGTTGTGGTGACCAATACGAGCTTTATCCCTTATTAATTTGGAAGGGTGGCGTTTGGACGGATATACCCTTCCTAGCCGTTGGATTTGGCCGGACCAGAGTATTAAGCTGTGGAGTGGAAGCGCAACCTCCGATTTCTAAAATCTCTATGCTGATGATTCTAGTGATACTTGGACAATAGGTGGGATACGAGTAGAAAGCAGGGATCTATTTGGAGTAGCAAGCTTCCACTCGTTTATCGGTAAGACTTGTGATCTTGGTGCGTCTTAGAGGGAACCTTGCTTTGAAGCGTTTTGTTTTTGGGCAGTCTCTCTTTTTTCCTCATCAAAAAGCTCGCTAAAGATGAAGCAGTGGCGTTCGAAAAGAAGAGCTGTGGTAGCTTGCTACCACAGCTCTGGTATTGATAAAGCCGATTAACGCTTAGAGGTAATCGCTTACAACGGCCTTGAGTTCGGCCAGACGCGGCCAGCTATTGGCGTCGCGGTCGTAGACCAAGGTGTAGGGCCCATCGAAACCTGCATCGACGCTGGCCTGCAGACAGGCGCGCAGTTGCTCGGCGTTCAGCTCGCCCGCTTCGTTGTAGCTGGCTTTGGTATGCACAACGCTCGCACGCCCGACGACCGCGCTGAACGAGGCGACTCGAATATCGCTCGGGAAGTTGCCGATATCGGCGCAGAGCCCGACCTTGCCATCGAGCGCGTCGAGAATAGCGTTGCAGTTCTCGGCGGTCGATGCCAGTGCCATGAAATTCTCGGTCAGCACTTTGACGCCCTTCGCTTTGGCGTAGTCGGCGGCCTCTTCTAAGCCTGCGATCGAGCGCTTGAGCGCTTCCTTGTCGTTTGGGTCGCTATTGCCGGCCACCACGCGCACCACTTGCGAGCCGAGCTTGCTGGCTACATCGATCCAGTTCTTCACCGTTTGCAGATCCTTGGCGCGCTGTTCGGGATCGGCGCTCGAAATATCGCCGGTATCGATCAAGATGCTGAACGACTCGACGTTTGCAGCTGCCAAAGCCGATTTCAAGCTGGCGATATAGTCATCGTCGGTCGATGGAAAGTGGAAGTGGCAGATCTCTAGCGTTCCGAGACCCTCCTCCCGCATCCGTGCGGGCAGGTCGAGGAGTGTTAGGCTTCCGTCCGTTAGGCTGTGATGAACACTCCAACTCGTCAATGATAATCGGCGCATAATCGATCCTTAGATTGCAATCAATCGAATACACTGAGCGGTTTAGTCGATCAGCCCTCGTTCTCGCATCTCGGCTTGCAGATGAGCTTCGATCTCATCGCGAATCGCTTGGTTGGCATAGCCGATCCAAGCCACATCGCTTTCGACATCGAAGGGCGCATTGAACGCATTGCCTTCGGCGTTGGTCAGAATGATTCCTGCGCGTTCTGCGATCAGCCAGGTGGCGAGATCGTAGGGGTGGCAGCAGATCCCGAGCTGAAGGCCGCGAGCAGCTTGCACACGGTCAAAAGTTGCGCGTAAGTCACAGACAAAACGGTCGTGTCCAACGAGCATCTCATACAGCTGCCCACCTGTACAAATGTATTGGTCTTCAAAGCATTGAGCCTTGCCATATTGCGGTGGGCCTAACACCCGACGCATCACCGCTTCGTCTAAAGCTGCCACTTCGTCGCGCACGCCCGGGAAGAAGCGCGAGAAGCTGGCGAAGCCGTGGGCGATGCTTGTAGCGCGCGATGGGCGCAACGGCAGCGCTTGGCGCTCGCCCGTAATGCGATTGAGGCGCTCTGCTTGGACACTTCCATTAGCTGTAGCCCATAGTGTATCACAAAGGTGCTGGCGCACAAGTGGGATCTCGGTCTGCATGGCTAGCTCGATATCGCGCAGGCTGGTAGCAGGGCCACGGTTAGGCGCAACGCCGGTTAAGATCCAAGCGCTCCGTTTTTGGTACATAATCCCGCGCGTTCCATCGATCGGGTCGACGATGATGCGAATAATCGCGTCTTCTTCGCGCGATCCTGCGGGCAGCACAACTTTGCCGCCATGCAGACCCTCGGCAACCAAGACCAGCGGCCATTCAGGCGCTACATGTTCGGCAAAAAATGCCAGCAGCAGCTCTTCGCTGACCCGATCGACCGCATAGATCGTGTCGCCCGCATCGTCTTCGGCGTAGATCTCTGCCATCTCTTCGAGCGCGCTGCGTTCACAAGCGCTTACAACCGCGTCGCGAATCGTGACATGCAGCTGGCGAATCAGCTCAAGTAAGCGTTCAGCGTTTGGAATCACACAATGCTCCTTATATCCTTTCTGAATGTAGAGAGATTGTACCCCTTTTGTTGGCACTATCACACCTTCAAAAGATCGAATATAGATAATGGTATACGAAATCTGTTGGTGTGTTTTGGGGGCGGCTTCGGTTAGGCCAGATACCACCGTCTGGTGGCGGGTGAGATGTTGATAGCCGTAGGCGGACGCGGTTCGATTCTTCTTTGGGCCAGAGACTCTTCCGCTAAAGCTTTGAAGCGCTTAACTGGATTTGAGATTAAGGATTGTATAAAGAAAAACGAAATGGCCTAACGCGGCCATTTCGCAGAAGCACGCAATCGATTGACGAAGGCCTATTGTACTTCGAAGCGCACCGCTTTGGCGCGATTGCTCTTGATGCCTTGAACGGTCACCGTCCAAATGCCGGGCATTTCGTCGGCGGGAACGGTCCAGTTGAAGCTGGCCTTGCCGTTCTTATTGGTTTCGCGCTTATCGGGCACGGCATAGGCGATCGTGCCATCGGGGCGGGTGAACCAATAGCTATACGTTTCGTTGCCACGGAAGCCGTTGACATTGAAGCGGAAGTTGGTGCCGCGCGGCCCAACCGGCGGCTCGACAGTGTCGACCGGGCGAGTATCGGCAGTCGCGTTGGGGATCACATCAAAGGCCACGATAGCGGCGGTTTTGCTGATATCGCCATAGGCGGTGAAGTGCCAGCGACCACCCATAGCGTTGCCCGGGATGCTGAACTGCGCCTCGATTGTGCCTTGTGATTGGGTCGCGTAGACGGTTGGAGCGCTATAGACCGTTTGATCAGGGGCGGTGACCCAGGTTCCGACCCGTTCGCCGGGCCGAAAGCCTGAGCCAGTGAAGCTAATAATGTTGCCTGCATCGATCACGGGCGTATCGGTTTGAATCGAGGGGCCGCCCTCTTGGGCCTGTACATTAGGCAGACCTATCGTTACACTTATAAGGAGTGCAAATGCAATCCAAATCCATCGTCGTTGACGTGACATATGTTTCTCCTTACAGAGTAGTCTCTTAACTAGCCTCATTCTAGCATGCTTTTTTTACGATTTGAGCTGAGAGCATGCTGAGAAATAGCTTAGCCGCATAAGGCGAGGCTTGCTCAAAAACACCTAGTTTTGCTTGGCGGTCTGTTCTTATTGCCCAAAGAAGGCTTCTGGCGCGTCCGCCTACGGCTACCAACGGCCTTTCCGCCAATGAGGCTTCTAGCGGTGTTGCGAAGCCGCCCCCAGAATAGGTTTAATACCAAATCCGTTTGAAACTGCGCTTTTGTAAAGCAGGAAAACAAAACCGAGGAAAGAGTTCAAAAAGAGACAAATTCCACTCTGCCGAAGCTCAAAGAGCACCTAATCAACCAGATTTGGTATAACAACATTGAAGAGCAACAAAAAGCGGCTTGTCATCGACAAACCGCTTTTTGCTTAGTTATGATCGTGAATTAGGACTCGCGTCGGCGAGGTCGGGGACGATCACCGTCGCCACCGCGACCGCCGCGCTCACCGCCACGGCCACCATTACGCGGCGCGCCACCGGCAGCTTGGCGCTGTTCGGGGGTTTCGCCGGTCAGAACCGCGCGGCGTGAGAGGCTGATCTTACCGGTGCCTGGCTCGACGCCGATCACCATAACGGTAATCTCATCGCCCATCTTGACCACATCCTCGACATTCTCGGTGCGGCCTTCGTCCAGCTCGCTGACGTGAACCATACCATCCTTGCCGGGCAGAATGTTCACAAAGGCGCCGAACGGCATGATGCGCACGACTTTGCCGGTGAAGATATCGCCGACCTTGGCCTCGCGGGTCAAGCCCTCGACCATAGCGATGGCCTTCTTCGCGGCTTCGCCATCGGCGGTCGAGATAAAGACCTTGCCGTCGTCTTCAACATCGATCGTAGCGCCGGTCTGATCGATAATGCCACGGATGGTTTTGCCACCAGGGCCGATCAGGGTACCGATCTTATCGACCGGGATCTGAAGCACGATAATGCGCGGTGCCGACTGAGCCAGCTCGGCGCGCGGCTCAGGAATAGCCTCATTCATCTTGTTAATGATGAAGAGACGTCCCTCGCGAGCCTGCGCAAAGGCTTGGCGCATAATGTCATAGGTAATACCAGTGGTCTTGATATCCATCTGAAGGCCAGTGATGCCTTCGGTGGTACCGGCCACCTTGAAGTCCATATCACCCAATGCGTCTTCGACGCCCTGAATGTCGGTCAAGATCTTCCATTTGCCATCTTCGCCTGTGATAAGACCCATGGCGACACCAGCCACGTGGCGGGTGATCGGAACACCTGCGTCCATCAAGGCCAAGCTCGAACCACAAACGCTTGCCATTGAAGACGAACCGTTCGAGGAGAGAGTCTCGCTCACCAGACGCATGGTGTAGGGGAACTTCTCTTTGGGCGGCAGCACCGCCAAGAGCGAACGCTCAGCCAAAGCACCGTGACCGATGTCGCGGCGGCGGGGCGAGCTCAGGCGTTTGGCTTCACCCGTGCTGAAGGGCGGGAAGTTGTAGTGGTGAATGTAACGTTTGGTGGTTTCAACACCCAAATCATCTAGGCGCTGCTCGTCGCCGGGCGAACCAAGCGTCAGCAGGGTCAAGACTTGGGTTTGACCACGAGTGAAGAGACCGGTACCGTGTACGCGCGGGATCACACCCGTCTCGATCGAGATCGGGCGAATCTCATCCAAGCGACGTCCGTCGACACGAATATCGTGGTTGAGAATGGCCGAGCGAACTTCTTCTTTCATCAGCGCTTCAAAAGCCTTGGTCACGGCCTTGATGCGGTTGGGGATCTCTTCTTCCGGCTCATCGGCTGTGAAGTGATCGATCACATCTTGGCGCAGAGCTTCGATCGCGCTCTCGCGCTCTAGCTTGTTGGCGTTGTTAATCGCTTCGCGCAAGCGGTCGCCCATGTATTCAGCGATCGCTTCTTCGAGCGAGCTATCGACTACCGGCGGAATGAATTCACGCTTCGGCTTACCGGCCAAAGCGACCAGCTCATTCTGCAAATCACAGATTTGCTTGCAGATTTCGTGGCCCTTGATAACCGCCTCTAACATTTCGTCTTCGCTCAACTCGTAGGCGCCAGCTTCCACCATCAAGACAGCGTCTTTGGTGCCAGCCACAACCAAGTCGAGGCGGCTATGCTCCATATCGGCCATAAATGGGTTGATAACTAGTTCACCGTTGAGGTGGCCGACTACACAAGCGCCAACCGGCCCCTCAAAGGGAATATCGCTGATTGCGAGGGCCGCCGAGGCACCGATGATCGCTAAGGAGCTAGGATCGTTCACCATATCGATCGAGAAGGTGGTCACGATCACTTGAACTTCGTTGCGGTAGCCCTTGGGGAAGAGCGGGCGCAAGGGGCGATCGGTCAAGCGCGAGGTCAAAATAGCGGTTTGGGTCGGGCGCCCTTCACGTTTGAAGAAGTTGCCGGGGATCTTACCTGCGGCATACATACGCTCTTCGTAGTCGACTGTTAGCGGGAAGAAGTCCACGCCTTCGCGCACTTCTTTCGAGGCAACCACAGTCGCCAATAAGAGTGTATCGCCATAACGCACGGTAACAGCGCCATCAGCCTGTTCCGCAAAACGACCTGTTTCGAGTGTTAAAGTTCGACCTGCAATTTCTGCGCTTACCGAATGAATGATACGTTCTGACATGCTTTTCACTTTCCTTGCGAGATGTATGACCTTTCATACATCGGCAGCAGAGGTGTTCGGTACTGGAGACTAAGCAAGCTATCCGTCTAGCTACTCCGCTTAAGCCAGACGAAGAGATTGCGCACCCTCCAATTCCGAACAACCTCATGCCTGTTCCAGTTTCTAGTATACAGATGGTGTAAAGAGCTTTACTCCATCTGTATCTATGATACAGATTTTCGCTCCACTTGCGCAAGAGTTGTGTACTCTTGATTGTGGTTCCAAATTGCGAGCGATCTGCTTGAGCAAGTTTGGTGTACGCTTAGGGAGCCTAGATACATACAAGATGTTCTTAGAGGCTCTAAGTTCGTTACAGGTGAACTTGTTCAAGCACGATCTATTGGATTTACCGACTACTACTCGAATTTGGGAACGTCTCGCTTGGTGGGAACCGAGCATCGATAGCGTGGAGCAAAGAGACATTAAAACAATTGAACAAAGCAAGGCTCAGCGGGGTCGAACCTGCTGAGCCTCATTGTATGTATAGGCCTAACAACAAGCCTTACCGACGCGAACCAGAGCGGTCACGTAAGCCAAGGCGTTCAATAACTGCACGATAACGATCATGATCTTTATCGTTCAGGTACGCCAACAACCGGCGGCGTCGCCCGACCAGTTTCAGCAAGCCACGTCGCGAGTGGTGATCGTGGATATGAACCTTGAGATGTTCCTGAAGCTGAGCAATGCGCTCGCTCAAGAGGGCGATTTGAACTTCCGGCGAGCCGGTGTCGTTACCATGAAGCTGGTAATCGGAGATTGTTGACGTCTTGTCTTCTTTATCGAGCGCCATGGAGTGTCCTTCCTTGTGAATCGCGCACGAGCTTGGCGCAGCTCGGCGTTATTGGCTTATAAAAGCTCAATAAGTATACCATAACTGCCCTTTTGTCGCAAATTTGCGCTATTAAACCAAGCGATTGCGCTTTTCTGTGGTTAATTCGCTCTTCAACCGACGCGTAATACAAAAGCCCTGCGTTTGCTATTCTACCATACGTTTTTCATGTCCTATGCTATACTGTCGGCAGTTTGCCTGTCTTATGAAGGGCGCTTGCTAGCAGCGAAAACCGACCTTTTGAGCGTATAATCTCAAAGCACGCCGTAGCTCTGTCTAGCTGTTGAGCGCTTGTATTTGATAGAGAAGGAGTTTTGGAGTGACGCCTCCCAGCGCCCAGAGTTTTGATCTTACGCCTATTCGTTCCATCTATCCCTTTGCGCAACACTCGTTCTCTGTTGATGGTGGCGTCCTCAACTATGTTGATGAAGGGAACGGCCCGGCGGTGATTATGCTGCATGGCAATCCGACTTGGTCATTTATGTACCGCCGTCTGATCGCCGATCTACGCCGTGACTTCCGTGTGATCGTGCCCGACCACATCGGCTGTGGCCTCTCTTCTAAACCACAAAACTACAGCTATCGGCTTGAGAAACATATCGAGCACGTCAGCGCCTTGATCCAGCATCTGGGTATTACTGAAGCTGACCTGATTGTGCACGACTGGGGCGGAGCGATCGGTTTCGGCTACGCTATACGCCGCGAGATCAAGGTGCGTAGCTTTGTGGTCTTTAACACCGCCGCCTTCTTGTCGAAAAATCTGCCGCGCCGTATCAACATGTGCCGCCAGCCCCTGCTTGGCGATCTGATCATTCGTGGTCTCAACGGCTTCGCCTTGGGCGCAACCTATATGGCGGTCGCCCGACCCATGGCGCCCGAAGTGCGCAAGGGCTTTGTTCTGCCCTATAACAACTGGCGCAATCGGGTCGCCAACCTGCGTTTCGTCCAAGACATTCCTATGGAGCCAAGCCACCCTACTTGGGCCGTGGTCGATGGCATCGATCAGCAGCTCTATCATTTCCAAGATACGCCGATGCGTATTTTATGGGGTGCGAAAGACTGGTGTTTCGATCTGACCTTTTTGGAAGGTTGGATGCGCCGCTTCCCCAAGGCCCATGTGACCCTGCTCGATTCGGCCGGCCACTACGTTTTGGAAGACGCTCACGAGTATTGTGTGCCAGCCGTTCGCCACTTTTTGACCTATGGATGCTGAGCTATGTCTCTCGAGAACTCGTCTACTACCAACAATATCGCACACTTTTTGCCTTTGATGGCCCAACGTGCTCCTCAACGGGTCGCTGTAGCGGTGGGCGCTGGCCGCGACTCAAACGGCAAAACTATTTATAACACTTTGACTTATGCCGAACTCGATAGACTGTGCGATGAGTATGCGCGCGGCTTGGCCGAGTATGGATTCACTGCCAGCCAGCGTGTGCTCTTAATGGTGCGTCCGGGTTTGGAGCTACTTTGTCTTGCCTTCGCCCTGTTTAAAATCGGCTGCATTCCGATCTTGATCGATCCGGGCATGGGCAGACGCAATCTGGCGATCTGTATCGAAGAGTGTCAGCCCGAGGCCATGGTCGGCATTCCCTTAGCCCAGTTTGCGCGCTTGATTTTTTGGAAGTCGTTCCGCTCGATCAAGCGTAGCGTAACGGTCGCCAAACGCTGGTATGGTGGCGGCCCAACCTTAGAGAGCCTGCGCAAAGCGGGCAGCGAACCCTTTCCGATCGCGCCAACCACCCGCGATGCGATGGCGGCCATCGCCTTTACAACTGGCAGCACAGGCGTACCTAAGGGTGTGATCTATACCCACGGTATCTTTCAAGCCCAGATCGAGATCTTACGCGATCTGTACGGTGTGCAGCCCGATGAAGTGGATATGCCCGCCTTCCCACTCTTTGCGCTCTTCAACATCGCGCTCGGCACTACTTCGGCCATCCCCGATATGGATGCCACCAAGCCGGCTGCGGTCGATCCGCGCAAGATCGTCGAGATCATTCACGATTGGAATGTGAGCTATTCCTTTGGTTCGCCCGCGATCTGGAATCGAGTCTCGCGCTACTGCCTCGACAATCAGGTCAAGCTACCCAGTCTGCGCCGTATTCTGATGGCAGGTGCGCCCGTTCCGCCTTACCTGCACGAGCGTTTCGAGCAGATCCTTTCATCTGAGGGCAACACCTACACACCTTATGGCGCGACTGAGGCCCTGCCGATCACCTCGATTTCAGGGCGTGAGGTGTTGGCCCGTAAGCGCGAGCCGATCGCCGGAACCTGTGTCGGAAAACCGATTCCTCAAGTGACACTCAAGATCATTCCGATCAGCGATGAACCTATCGAGCGCTGGGACGATAGCTTGGCCTTGCCCGCCGGAGAGGTCGGCGAGATCGTGGTGAAAGGCCCGGTGGTGACCCAAGCCTACTTCAACCGCCCCGAGTCGACTCGTTTGGCCAAGATCGCCGACCACGATCGGCTCTGGCACCGCATGGGCGATCTTGGCTATCTCGACGAAGAGGGCTACCTCTGGTTTTATGGCCGCAAAAGTCATCGTGTTGTTACGGCCGATACGACCTTTTATACCGAACCGTGCGAACTGGTCTTCAATCAGCATCCGCGCGTTTTCCGCTCGGCTCTAGTGGGCGTAACGCGCAACGGCGCGACCGAGGCGGTGATGGTGATCGAGCCGGAGGCGGGCGCATTCCCGCGCGACGAGCGTTCCAAGGCCGAGTTTATCGCCGAACTGAAAGCCTTGGGCGCTCAGTTCGCTATGACACACCCCTTACAAACTTTTCTCTTCCATTCTTCCTTCCCGGTCGATATCCGCCATAACGCCAAGATTTTTCGCGAAAAACTGGCGCTGTGGGCGAGCGAGCAGTTGAAGTCGCGCTAGCAGCTTTGTGGAGAATTTATGCGAGCAGTTGTAACTGGTGGTAATGGCTTTGTGGGCCGTTATATCGTCGAGCAGCTTTTGGCGCGTGGCGACGAGGTGCATGTAATCGGGCGTCGCCCCTACCCCGAACTGGAAGCTTTGGGAGCGCGCTGCTTTCAAATCGATCTTGCTTCAGAGCAGCCCTGCGATGAAGCCCTCAAAGGCTGTGACGCTGTCTTTCACGTAGCGGCCAAAGCCGGGCTGTGGGGTACTTGGGAAGACTACTTTCGCAATAATGTGGTCGCCACCCAACATATTCTTTTGCAGGCGCGCCGCGCTGGGGTCGCCAAGTTTATCTACACCTCGTCGCCTTCGGTCGCGATCGGCAAGCACGATCTGGAAGGTGCTGACGAGTCGACACCCTATCCCGAGCGCTATCTCGCGCCCTACCCTCACACCAAGGCCATGGCCGAGCGCCATGTTTTGAGCCATGGCGATATTCTCACGGTTGCGATCCGCCCGCATCTGATCTGGGGGCCGCGCGATCCCCACATTATTCCGCGTCTGGTCGAGCGTGCCAAAGCGGGTCGCCTTCCGCAGATCGGTGATGGCACGAATAAGGTTGACGTAACCTATGTCGAAAATGTCGCTGACGCCCACATTCTGGCTGCCGATGCTCTGTGCGAAGGTTCGCCTGTCAATGGCAAGGCCTACTTTATCGGCCAAGAGCAGCCAGTCGTACTTTGGGACTTCGTGAGTGAGGTACTGCGCCGTTTGGGTGTCGAGCCGCCGCGTCGCAAGATCAACGCTAAACTTGCTTATGCAGCAGCAGGCGTTCTAGAGACGCTGCATGGCGCTTTCAACTTGCAAGGCGAGCCGTTGCTCACCCGTCTCATGGTGATGCAGATGACACATTCGCATTGGTTCGACCATTCTGCGGCTCAGCGCGATTTCGGCTATGGCCCGCGCATTTCGACCGAGGAAGGCTTGCAGCGTTTGGTTGCAGCTTGGCAATCAGAGCATTAATTTTACTGTGAGGAATGGAATCATTTGTAGTTGAAAGATAGATAATATTCTCATTTGAATGACAATATGACGCTTTGCGTTAAAACGCTTTTTTCTATGAAAAAAGCTAAAAACGTGAAAATATGACGCCTTGCGTTATAAAATGCGCTCTTTATTTCAGAAATTTTGCTTTTGATGTGTCAAAATGCAGAAATATGTGGTAAAGTAGAAGAATTGTCAAGCATCTAGTGATGTAAGGAGCGCATGTGATCTTTGAAAATGTTGCTATCGAGTCGGTATCGTATGTATTGCCTCCCCACGTTGTTACTTCTGAAGAATTGGAGCGGCAAATCGACGAGACCATGAAGCGTCTTCGGATCCCATTAGGGCGAATCAACTATCTTGCAGGTATCAAAGAGCGCCGTTTCTGGGATCCGGGTGTTCAGCCGAGCGAAGCTGCAACACTTGCTGCTCGCAAGGCGATCGAGGAAGCTGGCATCGAACCAGAGCGTTTAGGTATTTTGGTCAACACATCTGTGAGCCGCGACTATGAGGAGCCGTCGACCGCCTGTTTGGTACACGGTAACCTTGGTCTGGGTTCGCACTGTATGAACTACGATATCGGAAACGCCTGTTTGGGCTTTGTTAACGGTATGCACGTGGTTGGTATGATGATCGAGACCGGTCAGATCGACTATGGCATCATTGTTAATGCAGAAAGCGCACGTCATGCCGTTGAGGGTACGATACGCCGTTTGCAGAACCCTGAAACCACGATGCAGACCTTCCGCGATAACTTTGCAACCTTGACGCTTGGCTCTGGCGCGGTTGCGATGGTGTTGACCCACAAAAAGTTCTCGCGCACGACCCACCGTATAAACGGTATGGTCAATGTGGCTGCCACGAAATACAATCGCCTCTGTTTGGGCAAGGGCGACGAGATGATCACCGATGCTAGCGCGCTGCTCTTGGCGGGTGTCGATGTGGTTTCGCAAGCTTGGGAGATCGCCCGCGAGAAGCTGCCCAACTGGAGCGATGAAAAAATCGATCTCTATGCGCCTCACCAGGTCGGCTCGCGTCACGTCGCCGCTGTTGTCAAGGCGATCGGTGCAACTCCCGAGAAGTTCTTTTTGAACTTCCCTGTGCTTGGCAATATCGGCCCGGCCGCAATGCCGATCAGCTTGGCGCAGGCCGCCGAGCAGGGTCGTCTTAAAGACGGCTCGCATGTGGCCTTGATCGGTGTTGGTAGCGGTATTAACTGCTGTCTTGTCAGTGTTACTTGGTAATCGATTTGGGTCGAAGTCTGCGGCAGCTCAACAGCCTCTCTTCTCTTTCGGCTGCCGCAGCGCTAGACCTCGTTGAGAGTACGAGCAAAACTATGTCTGAACAAGAAGATCTGGCGGAGGAACTTGAAGTACAACGTCGGCTGAATAGTTGGCTGCGTAACGAACTCGAGCGTCAACGGAATATCACTTCTGAATTACGCAAAGCCGTGGCCGATCTCGCTCGCACCTTCCAAGAGTCGCTGGCCCAAGCCTACGAGGCGGGCGAGAGCGGCGATATCGCACGGGTTCGTGCCATTACGCGCGCCAACCAAGCTCATTGGCAACACTACCTTCAACAGATCATCGAAGCCTCTAAACGCCCTGACCCTAACCAACCTCGCCCCGAGCCAGATTTTCGCCGTTCCTCCGATGATACATCCTCCTAAACACCTCGCGCTTGAGCCTTAAGCTGCAGAGTGCATATCGGAAGATGACGATCGTCACTTGACAGAAGCACTTCTGACTAGTATAGTGTGAAAATAACACTAATTATTCTTGAGGAGTGCAGACCATGACCGAACTGCGATCTTTAGCCCTACGTAGTCAGCCGTTTCTTGACTATTTGGACGCTTGGTATGCCGAACTGAGCGATATCTCCTTGGCGGAATTGCTGGGTCAGAAGCCAGAGCGTGTGTTGTTTTTAAGCGTCGATATGGTGAACGGCTTTTGTTGTGAAGGCCCTTTGGCTAGCCCACGCGTTAACGCATTGAGCGAGCCGATCGCCGCGCTTTTGCGCCAGGCCTACGACGCTGGCGCGCGCCATTTCGTCTTCACCCAAGATACCCACCCCGCCGATTCGCCCGAATTCGCGGCCTTTCCGCCCCACTGTGTCGCTGGCACCTCCGAAAGCGAAGCGGTCGACGCCCTGAAGGCTTTGCCCTTTTATGATCAGGTAGTAACCATTCCCAAAGGCTCACTCAGCTCGCATCTCAATACCACCTTCTCGGCTTGGCTGGCTGAGCATCCGCAGATCGATAGCTTTGTTTTAGTGGGTGACTGCAGCGACCTCTGCATTTACAGCGCTGCTATGCACCTGCGCATGGAGGCCAATGCCCTCAATATCGCTCGTCGAGTGATCGTTCCTGCGGCTTTGGTCGAAACCTTCGATACTCCGGTCGAAGTGGCGCGTCAGTTGGGTATCAAAGCTCACGATGCTGATCTTCACCATGTGCTCTTTCTACATCATATGGCCTTAAACGGCATTGAAGTGGTCAAAAACATTCGGGCCTAGTATGCCTTAACTCGCTTTCTAGCGGCTTGGTCTCTACCCCAAAGAGGGCGGCTAGCGCGTCCGCCTACGGCTACCAACAGCTCGCCCGTAAGCAGGGTGTTGTAGCTGTGTGCCGAGAGACCGCCCAAAATACGACAATTCAAGCGGATTTCGTATAATACCAAATCCGTTTAAAGACGTGCATGCTCTTCGCTCAGAAAAACGAAAAGCCGGGAAAAGGAAAGAGTCACGTTCCGCTCTGCCGAAGGCCAAAGAGAACC
>CALGUG010000055.1 GCA_937902315.1 uncultured Chloroflexales bacterium | reverse complement strand
CACTCCTTTACCTGTGCAAGAGTATAGCTCAACTGCACGTATTGTACCATATTTGCGCCTCTATTGTACTATATGCATTGATAATATAGTACAATATAGGCATAATATAGTACAATAGAGGCACAATAAAAGCACGACCCCGCAGGTGTACCACCACCCACGAGGCCACGAACCACCACAGAAAGAGGCTCTGTACTGGCTAAACGCAAGAATACCAAAAAAGGGATTTCAAACGGACAATGGATTGTCACTATAAAGCTCGCGTGGCTGATCTCCCATCGAGGTGAAGTCATTTCGTGGGCGTGGAACAGCGCTGATGCTCCTGATAACGTCTTTGCCGATCTCGCATTTCCATACAAAGACAAAAGCATTGCGCTTGCGGATCACGGTTTTCGGGTGCGTCAAGCTCCTCCTTCCAACATCAAGATCTGCAAACGTGCTTCTTGGAATGAACGTTATACCATTGAGACCAATTTTGCTTGGATTACCAATCGTTTCTCAAGCAAAAAGCTCTATCATCACAAGCAAGATCATCTCTGGGCTCATTTGAGTTCTATGGCTGCATTGATCAATTGTTTGTTGCAGATCAATGACTATAAACGCTCATTACTTTCCTGTATGATCTAACCATTTCATGGCTTGTGCCAATGCGCACCATTAGTTAATATCCCTATTTAGCCTGTGAAACCCTTTATGTTATACCCAAACCAATCACTTTATCTTTTTTCGGCCTTCATCAGAGTGGAATTTGTCTCTTTCAGCGATTTTCGTTTTCCCGCATTGCAAGCATGCAAGGCTTTAGGCAGAGCTGGCATTGCGGCGATCGATGAAAGCAGCGATGCGGCTTTGCACCCTTCTCCCGCAATGCGGGAGAAGGGCCGGGGATGAGGGTGGGCTAACCCTGTTTAGTAGCCGTAGGCGGACGCGGTTGAGGCCGCATGGAGGGTAGAGTCTTCTACGCTAAAGTGCTTATAAATGGGCCTAGGATAATAACGATCAAAAAAAGACGAACCCCTTACGGAGTTCGTCTTGTACAGCGCTGCTAACGCTTAGTACTTGGGCACGCTGGGATCAACATCATCAGACCAGCGGGTGATGCCACCGACCAAGTTCTTGATCTTGCGGAAGCCAGCGCCTTTAAGCAAGTTGACCGCTCGGGCGCTGCGCGTGCCACCTTTGCAGTAGACTACCATTTCGCGCGAGCTATCGAGTTCGTTGAGGTGGTTAGCCAGCTCGTCAACCGGAATGAGCTTATCGACGCCCGGGATGCGCGCGATCTCGTACTCGTGCGGGTTGCGCACATCGAGCAGATAGGGGCGATCTTCGCGTTTGAGCCACTCGGCCAGCTCAAGCGGCGTGATCTCGTACTGCTCGCCCAGCGAGTCGTTTTGCGGCACAATGCCGCAGAAGTGCTCATAGTCGATCAGCTCGGTCACGGTCGGGTTGTCGCCACAGACCGGGCACTCTTTGTTGCGGCGCAGCTTCAGCTCGCGGAAGCGCATCGAAAGCGCATCGTAGAGCATCAGACGCCCGATCAACGGCTCGCCGATACCGGTGATCAACTTGATAGCTTCAGTAGCCTGAATCGTACCGATCACGCCCGGCAGTACACCCAATACACCACCTTCGGCACACGAGGGAACCAGTCCGGGAGGTGGCGGCTCGGGGTAGAGACAGCGGTAGCATGGGCCGCCCTCTTTGGGGTGGAAGACGGTCGCTTGTCCTTCAAAGCGGAAGATCGAGCCATAGACGTTCGGCTTGCCCAACATCACACAGGCATCGTTGGTCAGATAGCGTGTGGGGAAGTTGTCGGTGCCGTCGATCACCACATCGTACGGGCGCATCAGATCGAGCGCGTTTTCGCTGGTGATCTGAGTCTCGTAGGTGGTCACCTCAACGTAGGGGTTCAGATCCTTCAGGCGCTGCTTGGCCGACTCGGTCTTGGGCACACCGATCGTGCTGGTGCCGTGAGCGATCTGGCGCTGCAGGTTGCTTTCATCCACCACATCGAAGTCGACCAAGCCGATATGACCAACACCAGCCGCCGCGAGATAGAGCGCCAAAGGCGATCCTAAGCCGCCTGTACCGATCAGCAGCACACTTCCGGCCTTGAGCTTACGCTGACCTTCCATGCCCACTTCGGGCATAATCAGGTGGCGGCTATAACGACGAATCTCGTCGTTAGAGAGTTTTACATTCGTCATACAATTAACGCCTCACTATTGAGCCAAGTATGAGCACGAGCGCTCACAGCTTTCCTCAACGTGTCTTATTTTCCGCCTGCGATCGCGGGGATAATGCTGACGGTCTCGCCATCCTTCAAAACGGTATCTTCGCCATCGAGGTAGCGAATATCCTCATCGCCAACGTAGATGTTTACAAAAGAGCGCAGTTTACCCGTTTCGCTATAGAGGTGCTTGCCCAGATCGGGGTTCTGCTCGACGAGGCCCTTCAACAGGGCACCCACGGTCTCGGCTTCCAGCGTAACACTGCTCTGCCCACCAGCATACTGACGCAGCGCAGTGGGAATGGTAATAGTAACAGCCATAATTGCTCCTGAAGTCCTTATCTCTATCAACAGATGAGTCGATTATACAACCAACAGAGGCTTTACTTTGTTAGCCACTAATTAATGGAAAGTTCTTCTTCGCTAAAACGCGCGCCATCATCAACCAACAACCAACTGGTCAGTTCGGCAGCGACCCCAAGTCTAACACTCTGGATCAAAAATGAGAACAGCGCGCCGCCACCAACACCCTGGGCACCAACCCGATCGCGCTCGGAAGGGCGGGCGATATCGTCAGGATGTGAGTGGTAACAGCCGATCACATCGAGCCCAGCGGCGCGGGCGGCACGATCGGCTTTGAGATAGTCGCGCGGGCTAAGGTAGAAGCGGTCGCGCAACGAGTGCTCGTGTTCAGAATCGGTCAGAGCGATCTCTTCGCTCCAGGTATTTTCAACAGGATAGGCTTGGACGGCCAGCTTGTGGTCGCCTTCGAGGCGGCCCAACAACAAGCCGACGCACTCGTGAGGATAGGAAGCCTGAGCATGGCTTGCGATCTCTTGTGCGACCTGATTTGTAATCGTTAATGACATATCTTAAATTCCGTCACCCTCAACACAGCTCGCCTGTTCTTCCCAAAACGGCTCGCTAAGATATTTGGCTGCGCCATCGCACAGCACTGTCACAACCACGCCTTCATCTAAACTATGGGCGACCCGCAAAGCAGCCGCTACATTGGCCGCCGCCGATACACCGACCATCAGCCCCTCTAAGCGAGCCAAACAGCGAGCGGTATCGAAGGCCACTTCACTGCTTACCTCCAGCACCTCATCGGCGAGCGTGGGGTCATAGATGGCGGGAACCATCGCCGTAGCCATATGCTTTACGCCTTCGAGAGCATGGTAGGGGCTATCGGGCTGAACAGCGATCAGGCGAATAGCTCGATTATAGTCGCGCAAGCGCCGCCCTGTGCCAACAAAGGTGCCACTCGTGCCCAAAGCTGCGACGAAATGGCTTACTCGCCCTTGGGTCTGTCGCCAGATCTCGGGGCCAGTCGTTTCGTAGTGGGCTTGAACATTGGCAGCGTTGCTATACTGATCGGGATAAAAATAGCGCTCGGGATCGGCAGCAACCAGTTCGCGAATAGTGCGGATCGCTTGATCGGTTCCTTGCATGGGATCGGTCAAGATCAGTTCCGCGCCCAAAGCACGCAGAATACGTTTTCGCTCAGAGGAAGCGTTGGCTGGCAGCGCAAGCGTCACGCCATAGCCTAAGGCCGCCCCAATCGTCGCATAAGCAATGCCAGTATTTCCACTAGTCGCATCGGCGATACGCATACCGGGCCGCAGCAAGCCGCGCCGTTCGCCATCACGTATCATCCATAGTGCTGGTCGATCCTTAACTGATCCACCGGGATTATACCACTCCGCTTTGGCATAGACGGCAACCTTAGGTGGAAGAGTAGGATCGACGCGACTGAGTCGCACCAACGGCGTATTACCAACTAAGCCAACGATTGCGGGGTCGACCAAGGAGCTTGTTACGCTCACGTATCCCTCGCTAGAAAATATCAAACCAGGAGCCAAGAAGCGCCACTTTGCTTTGCTTCCTAGCACCCGGTTCGCAAATAACTATCGTAGAAAGTCATCGTTACTCATGAGGCTTGGAGGCTTCTCGGCGATATTGATGCACAGCACGTTGTAAAGTTGTTAATGCTAGAGTCGCACATGTCACACGCGCTTGTACAACCTCTCGCCCGAGAATATCGATCATCTCCTGGTCATCGAGCGCTTCGATCTCTGCGAGATCAGCATGCTGCATTTTTTCGGTTAAGATCGATGCGGCAGCTTGGCTGACCGTACAACCTTCGCCTTCAAAACTGAGCGCAGCAACCTGCTGCTTCTCGGGATCAACCTTGAGATAGACTGTTATAACATCGCCGCAGCCGGGATGTCCTCCCGAGCGTACCACATCTGCATCAGGCAGTTTGCCGCGATGGCGTGGGCTGCGATAGTGGTCTAATAAACGCTCAATAACTTCCTGACGATTCATAGTAGCTCCGAGACCAAATGAGAAACTGAATAGAGAGACCACCCGAGAACTTAGAGTTCTATCATAGATTCTTCGAGTGGTCTATCACATTCTATACCTTTATTTCTCGATCGGCAAGCCCACGCCGTTACCCCACTCGGTCCAGCTACCATCGTAGTTGCGCACTTTCGGGTAACCCAACAGATATTTGAGCACAAACCATGTGTGGCTCGAACGCTCACCGATGCGGCAATAGGCGATTACATCCTTATCGGGGGTGATACCCTGGCCTTCATAGAGCGTCTTCAATTCATCTGGGCTCTTAAAGGTTCCGTCTTCGTTGGCAGCTTTAGCCCACGGAATGCTCTTGGCAGTCGGGATATGGCCACCGCGCAGGGTGCCTTCTTGAGGATACTCGGGCATATGGGTGCGCTCGCCGCTGTACTCTTGCGGGCTGCGTACATCAACCAAAGCAGCGCCCTCTTGCTTGATATGCTGCAAGACCTGATCGCGGAAGGCGCGGATCGAGCTGTCGTCGCGCTCGTTAGCGACGTAACTGCCCGGAGCGACCTGCGGCACTTCCTTGGTCAGCTCGCGCCCCTCAGCGATCCACTTGGCGCGACCGCCATTAAGGATACGAGCATCTTTGTGGCCAAACAGCTTAAAGACCCAAAACGCGTAGGTCGCCCACCAGTTATTCTTGTCGCCATAGAAAACAACGGTGGTATCGTTGTTAATGCCCAAACGCGAGGCGAGCTTCTCGAAACCTGCTTTATCGAGATAGTCGCGCTGAACCGGATCGTTCAGGTCAGCCAGCCAGTCGATCTTCAAAGCACCAGGGATATGGCCAGTGTCGTAGAGCAAGATATCTTCATTGCTCTCCAAAATGCGTACCGTCGGGTCGTTCAAATGCTCGGCGAGCCAGTTGGTGTCAACCAAAACCTCAGGATGCGCATACTCAGCCATAATATCACTCCTCATTGTATAGATTCTACAGCATTCGTAGCAAAATTATATGCTATATGCTCAACAAAGTCAAGATTACGCTTACAAGTGCCTAGCTCGAAACAACAAGCTACGAAGAAATATCGACAAAAATATCATCACCTTCGACCGTCACCTGATAAACCGGAACCGGTTCAAAAGCGGGGAAGGAACGCGGTTGGCCGGTGCGCAGGTCAAAGGCCGAACCATGCATGGGGCACGAAAGCGTACACTCTTCGGTATCGAGATCGCCCTCGCTCAAGATCGCAAAGGCGTGCGAACAAACATCGTGAATCGCAAAAAACTCGCCATCCACATTGGCGATCGCCACCATCACACCATCGACTTCAAAACCCGATACGCTTCCGGCTGGGATCTCACTAGTTGATGCAACACGTACTGGGGCCATATCTACCTCATCTTATCAAACACGTTAAATCGTCCTACAAACATCATACCAAATCCGGCCGATGACTTTTGTCACTCTGGCGTCATAGTCTTTAGGCTACATACGGCTGCTAGCGCGTCCGCCTACGGCTACCAACATCCCGCCCATTTAAAGGGGGTGCTAGCAGCCTGTGCCATACGACCGTCCGAAAACAAACGGATTTAGTATCCCATTCAGCATCTATCGTGCGATAGATGGAACAAAAGGCGAAGACAAAAGCCACAAGGTAGCTTCTATCATTCGCCTTTTGGATTCAATCTCCGTTAAATTGGCGATTGCCTAGCCGACCGAGCCTTCCATCTCCAATTGGATCAAGCGGTTCAACTCAACCGCGTACTCCATAGGAAGCTCACGGGTAAAGGGCTCCATAAAGCCCAATACAATCATCGAAAGAGCCTCGGCTTCGGGAATGCCGCGCGAACGCAGGTAGAAGAGCTGCTCTTCGCCGATGCGGCCAACGGTCGCCTCGTGGGCCAGAGTTGCATCGTCCTCTTCGACCTCGATGTAAGGGATGGTGTCGGAAGCCGACTTATCATCCAAAATGAGAGCGTCACAGTTGACGTTGATCTTACAACCGTAGGCGCCGGAAGCGATCTTAGCCAAACCACGATAGGTGGTCTTGCCGCCACCCTTAGAGACCGACTTGTTGGTGATGCGGCTCGTCGTGTAGGGCGCAGCGTGAATAACCTTACCACCAGCATCCTGGTGCTGACCCTCACCAGCATAAGCTACCGAAAGGATCTCGCCGCGAGCGCCTTTGCCCATCAGATAGATCGATGGGTACTTCATGGTCAAGCGGCTGCCGATGTTACCATCGACCCATTCCATCTGGGCATCTTCGTAGGCGACCGCACGCTTGGTCACCAAGTTGAAGATGTTATTGGCCCAGTTCTGAATGGTGGTATAGCGGAACTTACCGCCCTTATGCACAATGATCTCGACCACTGCCGAGTGCAGCGAGTTGGTCGAATACATAGGTGCTGTACAACCCTCGATGTAGTGTGCCTCAGCGCCTTCATCGACGATGATCAGGGTGCGCTCAAACTGGCCCATATTCTCGGCGTTGATGCGGAAGTAAGCCTGAAGCGGGATATCGACCTTCACGCCCTTGGGCACATAGATGAACGAACCGCCCGACCAAACCGCCGTGTTAAGAGCGGCAAACTTGTTATCGGCTGCCGGAACGATCGTGCCGAAATACTTCTTCACCAGCTCGGGCTGCTCCTTGACAGCAGTATCGGTGTCGAGGAAGATCACGCCCAGCTTCTCCCACTCCTCACGCAAAGAGTGGTAAACCACCTCCGACTCGTACTGCGCACCCACACCCGCCAAGAACTTGCGCTCAGCCTCGGGGATACCTAGACGCTCGAAGGTGTTTTTAATATTCTCGGGTACGTCGTCCCAGCTCTTTCCAACCTTTTCGCCGGGGCGCACGTAGTAGTGGATCGCGTCGAAATCGAGCTCAGCAAGCTCCTCATTAGCCCAAGTACCCTTAACGGGCAGAGGCTTCTCGAGGAAGATCTTATAGGCTTGAAGGCGTCGCTTCAGCATCCATTCGGGCTCGCCCTTCATGGCCGAGATCTCGCGAATGACTTCTTCGCTCAAGCCCTTGCCCGATTTGAAGGTATAGCGCTCTTCATCGCGAAAGCCGTACTTGCTGTAATCAAATTCTAAAGTGGCTGCTTGTGTGGCCATTTGTATCTTCTCCTGGCTGCAAGATCGCAGTCTCGTTGTATGTTGCGCGCCCAGTCCAAACGAACACCCTCGCGCAATCCTTGATAGTCACACGATAGGAAGCCGCGATTTTTGTGACAATTCTCACAAGAAACTGCTTCCTTCAGATATAGAAGGCCGCTGTTGAAGCTTGAATGCCTATCTTAAACAGGCCTGCCCAGACAACAATTAGTCTAATTCATCTGCCCTCAAAGCACCGATACCGTACAGACTTGCCTTGAGCGTTTTCAGCGATAAAAGAGCACACTTGAGGCGCACGGGGTTTTTCGCCAATGGAATACCGATCATATCGAGCAGGTCTTCTTTGCTGAAGAGTTTCGCATCTTCAACCGATTTACCCTTGATCTCGTCGGTCAACATCGAAGCGCTCGCTTGGCTAATAGCGCAACCTTTGCCTTGAAAACGAACATCACGAATGATGCCATCCTCAATCAACAAATCGAAGCGCACCCGATCACCACAGAGCGGATTATGCTCTTCATGGCTGATGGTTGGCGATTCCAAACTGCCAAAGTTATGTGGCATTTTGGAATGCTCGATAATCAATTCGCGGTAGATGTCTTCCATAACTCTGTACGCTTCTCAATCTGCTTGCTCAAAAGCAACTAAAGAAAAAGACGCTTTGCACGCTCAAGGCCAAGCACTAGTTGATCGATGTCGGCTGGGGTATTATAAAGATAGACGCTCGCCCGTACACTGGCTGGGATATCGAGCAGTCGGTGCAACGGCTGGGCACAGTGATGGCCTGCTCGCACTGCAACGCCTTCGCCATCTAAAATGGCGGCGACATCATGCGGATGCACCCCGTCGAGCGTGAAGGCGACTGCGCCGCCTCGTTGCTTGAGATCGCGTGGCCCATAGATCGTCAGTCCATCGATCTCCGACAAACGCTCAAGCAGATAACCGGTAAGCTGCTGCTCGTGCTCGTGAATGGCCTGCATGCCGATCTCACTCAAGAAACGCACCGCTTCGGCCAAACCGATCGCCTCACCGATGGCAGGCGTACCCGCCTCGAAACGGGCCGGAATATCGGCATAGCTGCTGGTCTCAAGTTCAACGACCTCAATCATAGAGCCGCCACCCAGAAAAGGCGGCATAGCTTCGAGCAGTTCGCGCCGCCCCCAAAGCACACCGATGCCAGTCGGGCCGCACATTTTATGACCGCTAAAAGCCAAAAAGTCGATTCCGAGCTGCTGGACATTGACTGGCATATGCGGCACACTTTGCGCGCCATCGAGCAAGATCTTCGCGCCCACCGCATGCGCACGTTGCGCGATCTCGACCACCGGGTTGAGCGTGCCCAACACATTCGATTGATGGGCGATCGCCACCAGTTTGGTCTGTTCGCTCAACAAGCGATCGAGCTGCTCGATCTGGAGCCTTCCCTCGCTATCGATCGGCAGATAGTCGAGCACTGCGCCTGTACGCTGGGCGAGTAACTGCCAAGGCACAATGTTCGAGTGGTGCTCCATCATTGTCAGCAGTATCCGATCGCCCGCTTTGATGTTGGCGCTTCCCCAAGCGTAGGCTACCAGATTGATGGCCTCGGTGGTATTGCGGGTGAAAATCACCTCTTTGGCATATTTGGCCCCGATAAACGCCGCGACCGTTTCGCGGGCCTCTTCGTAGGCCAAGGTCGCTTCCTCGCTCAGTGTATAGACGCCGCGATGCACATTGGCGTTGTAACGCCGATAGTAGTCTTCGAGCTTGGCGATAACACGGGCAGGCTTCTGAGAAGAAGCTGCACTATCGAGAAAGGCCAACGGTTTTGCATGAATCTCGCGTCCCAAAATCGGAAATTCGCGGCGCAGATTCGCAGCATCCAAAGGTGTTACAACTGCCATAATTCAATGTCTAGGAAGCATTGAAAAGTCAGTGCCTCTTCAATGCTTCCCTTTGCAGAAGCTTAGATCTTCTCTTCGATGGCCTGAACCAAACGCTCGCGCAGCTCTTCAACCGGAATCGCCGAGATAACCGACTCGAGGAAACCGATCACGATCATGCGGGTGGCTTCATCCTTCGGAATACCGCGAGCCTGCATATAGAAGAGCTGCTCGTCTTCGATTCGACCGCTAGTCGAAGCGTGGCCAGCACGTGCAATGTCGTTGCTGTCGATCATCAAACCAGGGATCGAGTCGTTGCGCGATTCGCGGCTGAGGTGTACAGCATGCTCTTCCAGACGCGAGATCGTGCCGTGGGTATCCTCTTCAATGCGAACCATGCCGTCGAAGACGCTATAACCCTTGTCGTTGACGACTGTACGGAATTCCATATAGCCATCGGTGCTGTTGGCAGCGTGGCGCAACCAAGGAGCGATAAGCAAATGCTGCTCTTCATTGGCGAAAGTCGCACCCAACCAGTTGACGCGCGCACCGTCGCTGCCCAAACGAGCTTCAGCGTCGATGTGCTGCACCTTAGCGCCGAGCGCAACCGAAAGCCAATCACAGCTGGCGTCGCGACCAAAGATCACGCGCTGAGCGCCAATGTGGTAGACGCCTCGGCCCCACTGCTGCAAGCTGCAGAAACGTAGCTGGGCAGCATCACCCAAGAAGACCTCTGCGGCGGGAAGCGCGATCGGCTGCTCGAGGCCATCGGGCGAGATGAACTCTTCGATCAGGGTTGCCGATGCACCTTGCTCGAGAATCACCAAGGTGTGCGGAGCGATCAGGCTACGGGCTGCCGAAAGAGTATAGATCACATGGAGAGGCTGCTCGATAACAACATTCTTGGGAACGTAGAGCAGAACACCATCTTGCCACAGAGCGGCGTGCAGGGCATTGTAGATCGTTGCATCGTACTTAACGGCCTCGCCAAAGTACTTAGCGATCAGATCGCTATGGCTGCCGAGGGCGCGCTTCAAGGTTGTAAAGACCACACCCTGCGCAACCAAGCTCTCGTCCCACTGAACGGTGGTCGAGCTAGCATCGCTAGCAGGAACCGCATCGGCAAGGTTCAACTTGCTCAGATCGGTGCGCTTCCAGAAGGGTGCTTCATTGCCGCGATAGTATTCGAAAGCCGCTGCACGACGTTCTTGCAACCAAGTTGGTTCGCCATTGGCGCGCGACTGCTCCAATAGGGCATCGACACTCAAAGCGCTCACTGTCGACAGAGCCGAAGAAGGGTTCGTTTGCTCGTTATTTGCTAGCATTGCCAAACACTTCCTCCCTGATCCAGTCGTAACCCTTGGCCTCCAGCTCGAGAGCGAGTTCGGGGCCGCCTTCGCGAACGATCTGGCCATCCATCATGACCGATACAACGTGCGGCTTGATGTAGTTCAACAGGCGCTGGTAGTGCGTAATCACCATCACACCCATCTCGGGGGTGAAGTTGCGGTTCACACCTTCGGCCACAATACGTAGCGCGTCAATATCCAAGCCCGAGTCGGTCTCGTCCATAACGGCCATGGTCGGCTTGAGCATGCTCATCTGAAGGATTTCGAGGCGCTTCTTTTCGCCACCGCTGAAACCTTCGTTCAGGTAACGTCGAGCGAAGGAATCGTCCATCTGCAGCTTGCCCATCTCTTCGCGCAACATCTTGCGGAACTGGGCAATCGGAATGGCGGTCTCTTTAGGATCTTTGCCCTCTTCAGCGCGCTGAGCGTTGATAGCGGCGCGCAGGAAGTTCGCAACCGAGACACCCGGCACCGACACGGGGTACTGGAAGGCCAAGAAAACGCCCAAACGGCTGCGCTCATCAGCTTCCAATTCCAAAATGTTCTGGCCTTTATACCAAATCTCGCCGCCCGTGACTTCGTAGTTCGGGTGACCAGCGATTGTATAGGCTAAGGTCGATTTGCCGCTGCCGTTCGGGCCCATCACTGCATGAATTGTGCCCTGTTTGATCGTCAAGTTTACGCCCTTGAGGATCTCTTGATCGGCAACATTCACACGCAAATCTTTGATCACTAAGTCGTTCGTCATACACTCCTCGAAACTTATCCTTCAAATATCTATATGTCGTACGTTTGCAAGACAGCAGTAGCCGAGCCTGACGCACAAAGCGCCATGGCCTAGAGCTCTCTGGCTTACTGCACTACGTATCGGACTCGCGTTTGACGGCGAAATGGCAGCTGTGGTGGCCTTCGCGAATGGAGTTCTGAAGTTCCAACTTCTCGCCCAAGACCTGCTCGATCATTTGGCGTTCCATCGCGCAAATTCGTACATGTTCGCGTGCCACTTCGTAATAGGGACAGGCAAAGATTGACAAACCGTCAGAAGTAGGAGAAACCTCAGCTGGGATACCCTGCTGAACAAGGGTGGCGCGCAGTTCGTGAAGACGTTTCGCCAGCTCCTCGCCAGTAATCTTTAGTGCATACTGTTCAGCAAGTTGCTCGCTGATACGTTCGAGCAAGCTATCCAATTCTGCACTGTCCCGCGCTGCTATCTCTCGAAGTAATAGGTCGATCAGCACATCGTAGTTACGCGGGAATAACTGCTGTGCTTTGGTTGTCAAACTATAGACGTGATATGGTCGTCCGGGGCCGCGTCGGACCAGACTTGCCTCGACAAGGCCATTGCCTTGCAGATGGATCAAGTGTTCACGGACCGCGGTTGTACTGACACCCATTGCCTGTTCCAGCTCGCGAATTGTCGCTTGCCCGTGGCGCTGAAGGTGCTGCACAATTTGATCAACTGACCGTGTCGAAGAAAGATTCGTTGTCGTCACAGCAGACCTCGCCAAATGATGTTTCAATAGAATGGTGGTATTATACTACCGAACTACTCTTTTTGTCAATAAAAACAGCAAAAGCTGTTGAAATATTCCGAACTACTATCTAAAATTCTCCATCGCTATAAGTGGTAATCACCTTTGGGAAGCCATAAATGCGATAAGTCGCGGTTGTGGTCAGCGTATAGCGCCCTTTAAATTGAGCTGGAAGAGGAAGCCAAGCGACGGTCTGATCGCCATCGCATGTGAGGCTGCCAGCGACACCGCTCTCGCTCTCTAAATCGATAATCAGGCTGAGCGGTCGCTGACCCGGGCTGAAGTCCCATTCCAACAGGGCCTCGGCTGGAGCGGCCTCGCGCTGGTCACATACACGAATATGCTGCACGGCAGCGCAGCGAGTCTGACGATAGAGCATGCCAAGCAAAGCGACAAGAGCCGCTACCCCAAAAGCGAAACGTCGTAACTGCATAGTTCTATAGGCATCTTTCTAACTAGGAAAAGGACTTCCATTCCTTATCTATTGTAGCCCGACTTTACAGATAAAAAAGCTCCCAAGCCATATCTGGATTGGAAGCTTTCTACAAAAAGTAGTGTTCTCTCCAAAAATGTCCGCTCGGGCAAGTTATACCAAATCCGACTAATTACTTTGTGTTTTTTGGCCTTCGGCAGAGTGGAACGAGGCTATTCTCTTTCCACAGCTTGTAGTTTTTCCACGTTGTGGGAAAGTAACTCCTTAAAACCGAGTTGGTATGATATGAAATCCGCCTTGTTGTATGTTGGGGCGGTCTCTCGGTACACAGCTACAACACTCTGCTTACGGGCGGGATGTTGGTAGCCGTAGGCGGACGCGCTAGCCGCCCGCTTTGGAGGAAGAGACTAAACCGCCAGAGCGCTGAACTATTCGGATTTGGTATTACTCTTGATAGAGACGGCGATAAAGGTCGTACTGGGCATAAACCGCCTTAACATAGGCGCGGGTTTCATAGAAATCGATGCTCTCGGCGAAATAATCCATGTCCTCAAGGCCATGCTCATCGATCCAACGTATGGCGTTGCCCGGGCCGCCGTTATAGGCCGAGAGAGCTGCGAGCATACTGTTATCCATCTGTTGGATCTGGCGCGCCAAGTAAAAAGCCGCGAAGCGCACGCTAACGGCCGGGTGCAGCAGCATACTGGTCTCGAATTCCTGCATGCCCAACTGTTGAGCGATGCCCGCACCTGTGCCCGGCATCACCTGGCCAAGCCCCATGGCACCCGCCGACGAGATCGCACCCTCATCGAAAAGGCTCTCTTGGCGCATCAAGGCGTAGAGCAAGAAGGGATCGATGCCCTCTTGGCGGGCTGCGGCGCGCACCAAATCGCTATAGGGCGTCGGATAGAGCACGCGCAAAAGCGGATCGGGCAACAGAGCGCTATTGGGCACCAGCGCTTCGAGCTGGAACATAGCCCGAATCGCGACCGAGTGCACCTCGGCCTCGTGAGCGGTGCGCGCCAGCAGTGTGAGCTTGAGCGGATCATCGCTCCAACGATTGCGCAGGCTGTTCCACTCGTTCAGCGCTTCTTTATGTAAACCCACGGCTTCCAGCGCTTTTCCGCGCAACACCGCCGGTTCGCTCGCAATCGCCGAAGGCGTTTGGGTCAGCAAAGCCACCGTCTCGCTGACCGGCAAGCTGAAGGTGAGCGCCAGCCACTCTCCCGCCGCGCGCCAGTCGTCGCTGGTTAACTCTGCGCCCAAGGCACGGCTATTGAAATTATGCGGCAAGGGTTGGTTGCGCTCGCTCAAAAGGTCGGCGGAGCGGGTGCCATAATAGGCTTCGGGCGCGATGCTAAAGGCCTGCTGCCAACGCGCTACGCTCTCTTCAGGGCTGGCCCCAAGTTTAACGCTCCAGTAGGCAGCCCGCGCCCGCTCACCAACACCAAGCGCTTCGTTATCGGCCAAAAGCTGCCAAGCCTGTTGGGCGCGGGCCTTATCGCCGTTGCGATAAAAATACCAGCCTGTGCTAAACAAACTGCTCAGCGCTTGTTCGCTCTGCGGGAAGCGCAGGCCTAACTCGAGGCGCTGTTGGGCCGCCGCCTCATAGTCGCCCAGCCGCTCGTAGAGCTGGGCCACACGACTGAGCGCTTCAGCAGCGCGTGGCTCCGCTGGATCGCTGTTCGCATAACGATCGGCATAGCTGCGATATTCCGCGATCGCTTGGGTTGTATCACCGCTCCAGCCGACCGTCTGCACATAGTCCAGCTCGGCCTGGCGGGCCGTTTCGCTGCCGGGCGCCTCGCTCGCGATCGCCGCGAACTCCTGCAGAGCGTCCGCCAAATCGCCCAAGGCGCGGATCGTCAAAGCCCGCAGGCGGCGCAACTCAAGCGCCTCCTCAGGCGCAGCTTGTGGAATAGCCGCATCGAAATGGGGCAAGGCCGCTTCGTAGGCTTCGCTCTCGAAGAGCATGCGCGCCGCCTGCGCCGAGCCGAAGCCCGACTGAGGATCGGCCAAGAGCCTGTCGATCAGGCCGAGAGCGTAGCTGCTTTGGGGTGCAATGCTCACCAGCTCCATGCGCCAAGCACGAGCTTGATCGGGCAGGCCGAGCTCTTCCGCCAGATCGGCCGCCTCGTTCAGAATGCGCGAACGGTAGCTAGGCAGGTCGGCCAGTTCGAGCAGCTTGCGATAGTGCTCGAGCGCCAGATCGTGCTGGCCCAACTGACGACGCAGGGCGATCGCCTTCTCGTAGCTGCCAGCCCGCTCGGCCCGATCGATATCGCTGGCCGCCGCCAACTCGTACAGCTCAGCAGCTTCGACGGGCTGCTCAAGCGCACGACGTTGGGCCGCCTCGCGCATGGCCGCATAGGGGACTAACACCGTCTCGAAGGAGCGGTAGCGCTTATAGGTTTCGGCAGCGTTCGCCCAATCGCCTGCCTGCTCGTAGCCGCGTGCTAGCCAGAAGAGCGCTTGCTGATGCAGCGTATCCTGTTCGCCATCTTCAACAAAGACCCGAAACGACTCGACCGCCGAGGTCCAGCGTTCGCGCAGCGCATAGCTTTCGGCCAGATAGTAACGAGCCTGACGTAGTTCGGAAGGAGAGGGATTGGAACGAATAAGATCGCTCAACAGTTGGGCGCTGGTAGCGTAATCGCCCTGCTGATGGGCGAGCAGAGCGCGCTCAAGCAGTTGAGCCGCCGACACTTGATCGTTTGCAGAGGCCCGTGTAGGCTCTGTTTGCGGTTCTGACGCATCGTCAAGCGGTATCTCTGCGAATTGGCAGGCGCTCAAAAGGAGCGCAAGCAACGCAAGCCAGATTCGCTGCACGACGCGCTTGTGTGCAAAGATTCGTTTTTTCATCGTGAACATTGTACCATGGGCGCTTGGGCCGAGGGAACCGGTTTCTCTCGCTACTCGTCTGCGTTGCCAGAGACCCTTTCCGCTTGGCAACGCCAACAACAAAGGATCGCTATCTCACATGCTGAGCTATCAAGAAGCGTTAGGCTACATTTTGTCGTTCAACCATGTCGAGCGTAAACTGCCCCCCGGGCGCTCTTCCACCGACTTTTATCTCAAACGAATGACAGCCCTCTTAGAGTGGGCGAGTTCACCCCATACACAGTTTCCAAGTGTGATTGTAGCGGGAACCAAAGGCAAAGGCAGCACCAGCGCTATGCTGGAAGCCATGCTGCGAGCCGCTGGTTATCGGGTAGGTTTGTGGACTTCGCCCCACTTGCAGAGCTATCGCGAGCGGATTCAGGTCAACCGCGAGCCGATCAGCGACATCGATTTCGCCGCGATCGCCAGCCGCCTGCCCGATCTGCTCAGCGATTTCGATACCGAACTCTACGGCGAGCCACCGATCAGCTACGAGCTGCTCTTTTGGGTCGCCGCCTGTTATTTCGCCCAGCAAAACGTCGATATTGCGATCCTCGAAGTTGGGGTCGGCGGGCGCTACGACAGCGCCAATCTGATCACGCCGCTGGTGTCGGTGATCAGTTCGATCAGCTACGATCATATGGCGATTTTAGGCGACACCTTAGACAAAATCGCCTACGACAAAGCCGGCATCATCAAGCCCAATGTGCCGGTTGTCAGCGCCCATCAGGTGGCCGAGGCTGCCGCTGTGATCGCCGCGGTGGCCCAACAGCAGAACGCGCCGCTGCAGTTCGTCGAAGCGGAGCCCAACGATCTGCCGCCGCTCAGCCTGCGCGGCCCTTTTCAGCGCAAAAACGCCGCGCTCGCCCTAGCCTGCCTCGAGCAGTTAGGCCCTCAAGGCTTCGTTGTCAGCCAAGCGCAACGCGAGTATGGCTTAGCCAACACCGAATGGCACGGTCGGCTCGAACTGGTTCACGATCAGCCCAAAATCGTGCTCGACGCAGCCCACAACGGCGATTCGGCCCAACGCCTGGCCGAGGCGCTGCAAAGCGAATTCAGCTACAACAAGCTGATTTTAGTCTTGGGGGTGCTGCGCGACAAAGCCTACGAAGCGATCGCAGCAGGCATCGTGCCCGCAGCCGACACGGTTATTCTCAGCATCCCGGCGGTGCCGCGCGCCCTCGACGACCTCGATGCCCTCGAAAGCAGCGTGCGCCCTTGGCTCAAAGGCGAGCTCTACCGCACGCCTAACATCGCGCAGGCGGTGGCGCTGGCCCAAGAGCTGGCTCAGCCCGACGACCTGATCTGCATCACCGGCTCCTTCTCGACCCTGAGCGAAGCCCAACGCAGTTTAGGCATCAGCTACCTTCAAGACGCCTAACAACTGCCGATCGCTTCAACAAGTTTGGCGGATAGGCTTCTAGCCCCATGCGGTCCTCACCGCGTCCGCCTCCGGCTATCAACAACCTATCCATCCATCCAGGCTGATGGCCTTCGGCGTAGCCCAACTCAGCGTCTACACAAGGCCCATTCAGCACCTACAATGCACTGAGCGATCGTACCCTGAGCCTGTCGAAGGGTACGATCGCTCCTGTTCAAAGCAAATCTGCTTAAAGACCTGCGCTCTTGGAAGGCAAGAGAACACAGCTAGGGCGGTCAAGTTCCGCTCTGCCGAAGGCCAAATATCGGATTCGGTATTACAGGGCTTAAACGCGGTTTTAGGCCTAACGCGGCCAAGCTCCCTTCTCCCGCCGTTGCGGGAGCTATGCATTAGCCAAAAGTCGTGTCGGCAGCAAAAGGCGATCGTTCGCATACCATCGCGGGAGTATCCTTGAGAGCACAGAACGGGGTGCATTCACCCCCTCGCCCGCAGTGCGGGAGAGGGGGCCGGGGGGTGAGGGCAGATAACGCTGACCGTATGTTGATTTGTGGGTAATGTACAGTTGCGGGAGAAGGGCTGGGGACGAGGGCAGGCTAGCCCTGTTTAGTAGCCGGAGGCGGACGCGCTAGAAGCCGAATGGAAGGTTGGGACCTATCCGCCAAAGCGATCTACGGCCTATGCAAAGGTTGCGCGCTCTGTTGAAGGCTGTAAACTAAAAATTACCCCTCTAGGAGTAGCTATTGAGGCGTAGACAGATATGCTAGAATACTATTCGTAATCGTAACCATTGTTGCCTAACTGCGACCTTCCATCCTTTCGCGAGAGGGGACCACGGTGGATCAAGCATATCTTCTGCGCTCACTCGAACGCCGCATGCAGTTGGTCTTAGAAGCGCCTCCTCAACAGTTTCGCGCAGAACTGGCCGCGCTTCTGCGCTTCTTAGCCGAACACGACGAGATTCGCTCTGTCACCGCCGCAGCGCTCCAATGCGAGCAAGAGCAGATCAGGGCGCGCCAAAGCCGCATAGAGGCCGCCAATCAGCGCTTTGTCGAGCAATCTATCCCGCTCGCGCAGCAATTGACCGCACTCTTGCCGCTCGGCGAGCTCCCGCCCTGGCTCTCGGCCTTTTTAGTCCACTACGATGAAGAGCAAGCTTTGTTAGCCCTCGAACAGGCCCCCGACACCACTTGGGCCATCTTGGAAGAAGAGCTTAGCCTGCAACACTACCCCGATAAACGCGCCCTCAAGCTGCTCACCCAGATCCGCGATGCCGAGTTGCGCTGTTTGGCGCTGCGCAAGCTCGAACAGCAGCAGAGCGTGCTCGAGATCACCTCGGCCTTGGGACGCTTGTGGGGCCACGCCTTCGCCCAGACCCAACGCTTGCCGCCGCCTAACTGGGGCGAACAGCTTCAGTCCGAGGCGCGCCGCTCGTGGCAGCTCAGCAGCCGCGCGATTCAGCGTCGCTATCTGCTGCAACAGAGCAACGGCGAACAACAGCTCTACGAGGAGCTGTGCCACGACCTACGGCGAGTCTGGACCTTTCTCTGCGACCAACTTGAGCTGCGCTCCAGCGCCCTGCCGCTTCTGGAGCGGCTCCGCAGATGGTACGAATGGTACGAACGCCCCAACCTGCTTAAGAAAGCCAAGGTGGGTAAAAAAGCCAGCGAGGCGACCCGCAAGCGCAAAGAGCAAGAGCTTAGCAAACTGCTTCTGCAAGCCCTGTTCAATAGCGGCGTTACCCCTCTCTCGCTCGATATGCTTGACCAGCGGGCGGCCCAACTGATTCACAGCGGCGAACGGCTTGTACTGCTGAATGTCTGCTTGGGCAGCAACCGCGAGGTGCTCTTACGCGGCTACCGCGATTGTCTGCAAAGCCTGCGCTCGCTCCACAACATCCACCAATTCGCCCAAGGAGAGTGCTTCTTCGTCGCCTTCCTAAGCGATGAAAACGCCCGTTTTGAAGAGCCATCCCCAATCACGATCCAGTCGATTCGGCTCCACTCGTTGTTTATCGACCTTACCGAGCTGGAACAAGCCCGCCAACCACTCACGATCAACAGCATTTTGCGCTTTATCGAGGAAGAGGATCGCCTGCTCGAATTCCTCAACACCGCCAGCGAGAGCGATCTGATCGCGCTTAAAGGCATCGCGACCGCAAAGGCCAACCAGATCATCGCGGCCCGGCCTTACACTACAACCGCCTCGCTGAAAGCCGCCGGTCTGCCGCTCAGCGGTGCGCTCTACGACACCCTACGCGAGCACGCGCTGCAGGGCAGCCAAACCCTAGAGCGAGTAGTCGGACACAACTCATAAACACCCCAGCAGTACTATCCAAAAAGAGCTAGGCAGCCCAATAAGGTCGGCCTAGCTTCCTGCTTTGATGGTTTGTAACAGCCAGCACTCTTTTCGCGTAGATAGCGTAGCGATCTCGCTTTGAAGTTAGGGTGCTCCATGCTTTCGCTCATTCTCTTCCTACTTTTCTTGTTTCTTTCGATCGGAACAGTTGGCTTTATTTTTTCGTTACCTAAAACCGGGGCATTTAAGGCGCTTTTCAAAAAGAAGCTGAATGGAGCGCTCTATTTCAAGCAGAAGCTACGACTATCAACACAATTCGGCGAGCTAACCTCACTAGAGGCATTTTTCTTCTCGCCATACGGTTTTGTTTTCCTTCTCTTCCTGATACTAGATGTAGGAGCAACTCTCTTTCTTACACGCCAATCCAGCTATTACGATCATCTAAGCGGCAGCTTACATATCACAAGCATTATCGTCTTCGCTCTAATGCTCGTTTTGCTTGCTGGCTGCTACCGATTTTTGATCGTTCTATCATCACAACTCTCTTCTACACAACGTTTTGTGCGCATCTCGATTCTGCTTGGCTGTTGCGCTTTCGTATTCATTCCTTGTAGATCTATCTCGCAAGATATCAGCAATTTAATTCAGAGCCCGCGATACGGCTCAGGTATTGTCAGCGAGCTTTCCTTTTCATCTCCTCGCCGCTCTGCTAGTCGTATTGTTACGATTGGAAATCACAACTATAAAACTCTGAATAAAGTTTGGTTCAATCAGTTACAAACTCAAAAAAGCCAAAAAATAGACTATATTCACGATCCTTCCCACAGAGTTATCTATCCGCTCCATGATCCACAGCTTAGCTCGATTGGACTAAGCTTAGTTATCTTCCATAGCTTGATTTGGTTGCTTATTCTGGGCTTTAGCCTGCGAGGCTATCTTTGCTTGAAGACTGCTTTGGGTTGATAAATAACGTTTCTAGCCCTTGATTGCGCTTTATACTGATTCTGCGGTCATCCTTCCTATTTGGATCGTTGGTATGAAACAATTATTTGTATTCTTCATTACACTTTTTGCCCTTGTAGGTTGCTCAACAAATGCAAGTTTAAGTCCTACAGCTAGTGACTCGGCTTCTGCAAGCCCAAGCACCGAAACGCTCGATACAAGCGATCCCAAACCTAGCATCAACCCAAGCCCGACAGCCTCTGAGTTGGCGGCACCAGAGCCCACAACGACCAAGCCTGCTACTGCTAGCCCGCTTCCGCTGGGCGTCAGCGCACGCTACGAGACCGATCCGGTGCCTAACAACGGCGATTCAGCCGACGATCCGGCGATCTGGCGCGACATACACGACCCAAGCAAGAGTTTAATTATCGGCAGCGATAAACTGGGCGGCGTGGCGATCTATGATCTCACGGGCAACCAGTTGGCCTACTATGCCGATGGTGCCTTCAATAATGTCGATCTGCGCCAAGATCTAGCCTATGGCAAGGGCTTCACTACGCTGGTAGCGATCAGCGAACAGCAAAAGGGTACGATCGTTTTTTATGCTCTCGATGAAGAGAATCGAAGTCTACAGCGCCTAGAAAACGAGCCGATCGAGGTCGATCGGATCTACGGTTTGTGCCTCTACCATAGCAAGATCAGCGACAAGCTCTACGCCTTTGCGACGACGCGCAATGGGCGGGTCGAACAGTGGGCGATCAGCCTCGATTCAAGCGGGCGAGTGCGGGGCGAGCTGGTGCGTAGTTTTGAGGTCGGTAGCCAAACCGAAGGCTGCGTCGCCGACGATAACAACGCTTGGATCTATATCGCCGAAGAGGATGTGGCGATCTGGCGCTACGCCGCCGAACCCGATGCTGGAGAAGAGCGCATAGCGATCGATCGAGTCAGGCCAGAGGGTAAGCTCACAGACGATATCGAGGGCCTAACACTCTATGAGAACCCCGATGGCACCGGCTACCTGATCGCCTCAAACCAAGGGGCGAGCAGCTTTAGCGTCTATCTCAGGCAAGAACCTCATAGCTACCTCGGCCACTTCGAGATCGAAGCCAACAATGCGATCGATGCGGTCAGCGACACCGATGGCATCGCCGCTTTGGCAGGGCCGCTCGGGCCAGACTTTCCAGAAGGTATCTTCGTTGTACAAGATGGCGATAACCGACCCGATAATCAGAACTTTAAGCTGATCGACTGGCGCTTGATAGCGCAAAAGCTTGGTCTCTGAGCTCAAAGCTTCAAAGCACTAGCACTTCACATTCAAACAAGCTGTTTTCCTCTTACCAAAGCTGGGAAAACAGCTTTTTATTTTGAACATTACATTCCAAAGAGATCTATGCCAACAACAAATCTGAAAGATGGAAACATTCAATGCGTATCGAGCACAGGGTAACTATGCATCGCAAGCTCGAGCATTTTTACAACAAATTGTAACTAATAAGTGGAGAGAAGTCTTTTTCTTCAAACCTAACGCCTTCTAGGCTCAAGTAAACGTAGGTTTACAGCCTTTACATATGTGAAGCACACGCATTAACTACTTACAAATACCATTGCTAAACCCAAAGGGTGTGACTATGAATGATCTTCTTCTCGCCCTAGAAGTACAGCTTCGCCGCGTCTCCTCCTCTGTGAATTTGATTGCAGAGATCGATCTTAGTCCAGAGCATTTGGAGGAATTGCGGCTTGGCATCAAATCGCTGCTTCGAACACACTCTTTCCAAGCTGCCACTACGATCTTAAAAAGAAGCTATCCCGCTGCTTTTGTCTGCTATTTAGTGGCTGAAGGCATTTATAGCTATAAAGATGGAGACTATTGGGGGCATATTGCCGATAATCTTGGGTTACATGGACAAGAACCATCCTTCCAAGCTTGGGGCAGGGCATTTGAAGATATATTGACAGCTTGGAAGAAACCCCTTTTCGAAGATCTGCAAGGGCATCGTTATGTCTCACGTATTCTGGTGCACGGCGGCATTCCCAACTTCTCGCTGCGCGACTTTTTCAATCATGTGCTGGTTCCGATCGTTAACCTGGAAGATTCGCTCAGCTTCGACCTTGAAGAGTACATTCACGACTGGTTGCACTTCTCTTCCCACCGTTATCAAGTCGATAAGCCGATCAAGCGCTTTTTACAAGAGGGCGGCCAGTATGCGCGCGATTTTGTAAGTCGTTGCATCACGATGATGCGACACTACCAAAGCCAGCAGTACCTCGCCAGCGCCCACGAACTTGGTATTCCTGAGCGCATCGTTACAGCTTTCCATGCTTGGGTTCAAGAGCAAGAGCCCGAAAGTAAACGCAGCTTCCAACGCTTTGTGCGCCCTCAAATCTGGCTTGATCCTTATGGCCAGGGGGTAATGGTTGATCTACCAGCTCAAACATTCTCGCTGTCAGAACAACAGGACTTTGAATGGGAGATTAAAGAAGTCGCACGTTATCCTGTCGTCTGCTATACAGATGGCTCTCTAGTAATGAGCAAAGCGCAGCAGCAGGTACTGCCCTACAAAGGTAGTTATCACATCATCTTTCACAACCATACCAGATCCCAAAAGCGTGTGTGGGAATTTCACAACGATGACAAACATAAGCTACTCGTCTTCGATGGCAACAGCTATGATCACATCGACATCGCCAATAAACATTTGCCACGCCGCAAGCTTTGGTTGCTCTATCCCGAACAATCAACCATCGATGCTCCGGCCGGGCGATGTTTAGAAGAGTGTACGATCAACCATGGCAAATGGCAGGGCTTCAAGGCAAGCTGTTGGGATCTGAGCCAAGCGGAACAGATCTTTATCAATGGTACGCCCATCCCAACCATTCAAGATCTTTCGAACTTACGACCCTATCTAAGCGACGAAGCGCTCTTTCCCTACGGGCAACAACGCGGCGCTCCACCCCTCTATATTCGTGATCTGCCACAGATTTGCATACCAATCAGCGATACAGTTGATCAAGAATTCGTACGTTGGCATCTATTAGTTCACGACACGAACGGAGCAAGCTATTCTTACTCACTTCATTCACTACGAAAACTTTGTCGTGTCGAAAACAATAAGATCATTATTCCATTGAACACACTAGGGCTGCGCAACGATCGCTTGATGCATGTCCAAGTGAGCCTGCGCGGTCAACTTGGACGCGATGCCCATCTGCGTTTTAGCTACCTGCCCCAACTTGATATCGTTTGGGATGAAAAGATCCGTCTCCCCGACGCGTACGGTCGTTATGAAAGCACGAGCATTTTGATCGAAACCAAGCCAGAGGTTGAGCTTCGCTGCTACGAAACAAATATTTCAGCTTTAGACCGCCAAGTCTACGAAATCGATATTCCAGGCGACCTAAGCGAGATCACTCTAATTGCCAAACAATCAAACGTACAAATACGTATTCTGATCGCTCTACCGCGCTTAGTCTGGTATTGGAAAACTCATCAAACAGAGCTTGCAATCAGTCGTTGCCTCTATGAAACTCTCGATTGGCTCAACGATGCCGAATTACCTAGTCTCTACATCTCAGTGGAGCCAAGCTATTTCCCTGTAAAGCGCTGCGAAATCAGCTTAGAGATGGCTTATCGATTAGGCAAAATACAGCTGCAAGCTCAGGTAAATCCACAATGTACTCAATATAACTTCCCGCTTAACCAAGTCATTGATGAGATTCGTTACCAAAAGCAAAACAATATAAGTTTTACACTTACTATCAATAAACTTGATACTCTGGAAGCGCTCAAAACATACACTACACTTCATTTAAGCCATAAAGTAATTGTTACAGGATTTCGTTGCCAAAGCATGCTTTTCCAAGGCCAAACTCAACTACGTGTTAGTTGGCGGACCATCAATACCAATATGCAATTGCAATTATTGCTTTGGTCGCTCTGGCAACCTTGGAAAGAGCCAATCAAGTTAGTACTTCCTGAATCTGCAATAAATGATGCAAGCTGGAGCTTGAGTCAAAAGGAACTACCACCCGGGCCGTATCGTGCTGAGTTACAAGTTAACGATCGATGGCAAAGCTTACGACCCAACTTCCCCTATTTGGCACACGAAGCGAGCAACGACTTCGAAGTCGGGAGGCGAGTAGAACAATTCTCATATCTACGCCGCCAAATCGTTCAAGCTTCCGACGAAAGCAGGCGCTTCGATGGAGTGCTTAGCGCAATCCTCGCTGGCTCTCAGAACCTAATGCTTGAGTATAGTAAACAATTGAAGCGCATAGACTCGCCGACACAGGTCGTTCACTTGCTTCAAACATTACTCCTCCTCGCACTGCGTGATCCAGAAAGCTGGTTCGAACTCCTTGAGCCGCAAGCAAAATCCATAGAACAGCTACTCAAACAACACTATCTTCTACTGTTTGAAGCTGTTGCCGAATTGTACCAACAACTTCCATTTCAACTTCACCTCAGCCTTGAGGAAATATTGAAGTTGCTCCTTCCCCACTCAGGCAGAACGATCTATCACGCGATTCATCTACGACGACTCGAATTTCAGAAGTTCAAAAATTTCCTGTTCACCGGTTTGCTCAAAGAAAAGGAACTGTTTAGAAGCCTGCTCAACCGTCTAGGCATTAGACTGCTCGAACCCTCGCAAAACGACGGGCTGGATCTCGTTGCAATGTTACGAGAGCGGATAGGAGAGCCCGCTCTTGACAGCATTCGCCAATATCTCTACGAGATAGGAAGCTTTCCACTCTTAAATGCAGATCAAGAGCGCGAACTGGCGATACATATAGAACGAGGTAAACAAGCCCAAGCACAGCTCGAAAAAGTACAACAGTTGAATAACTTATTCTCCCAAAAACAACACTTGCTCAAGCAGGAGATTCAAAAAGGAAATGAAGCGAGAGAGGAGTTGATCGTCTCGAACCTGCGCCTCGTAGTAAGTGTCGCTAAATACTATCTCCAACGCATGTCCTTACAGGATCTCATTCAAGAGGGCAATATCGGGCTGCTCAAGGCTGTAGATAAGTTTGACTATACCAAAGGGCATAGATTTTCGACCTATGCCACGTGGTGGATCAAACAAGCCATCACGCGCGGTATCTCCGATCAGGCTCGGCTGGTGCGCCTGCCCGTTCATATAGGCGAATTTATTGGCCGGATTAAACGTGCCGAACAAGAGCTTATGCTCGAACTTGATCGCGAACCGCTGACAATCGAGATCGCTGAGCGGCTTAATACAAGCGAGGAAAAGATTCGTAAAACACTCTCCTATAACTCGCTCCCCCTATCGCTCAATCAACTGGTAGGAGAAGAAGAGAGCGAACTGCTGCATTTTATCAGCGACCCCAATCAAGCTGAGCTCTTCGATGAAATCGACAACGAAGAACTCGCTCAACAAATCAAAAACGGTCTTCGTGAATTGACGGAACGCGAGTATTTTGTCCTTTCGTTACGTTACGGTTTAAAGGATGGTCATCGACATACTCTAGAAGAGATCGGACAAATACTAGGTCTAACGCGCGAACGGGTACGTCAGATCGAAGCGAGAGCTATCAGATGTCTTAAAGAGAAGCCAGAGTTTAAGCAATTGAGAAAAGATTTAGAGCTACCAAACAATCAAGAAGTTCAGCAAGCTTCTCAAGAAGAAGAGACCGTTTCCTCCGACTTAGAATGCCTGCATCAGGAAGCGGCTTCTAATATTCACGAGCTACAGATCGGCTAATCGAGAATCGTAGTCAGCTAACAACACCCCTAGCGAGGTTAGGTTATGAACCAACTCCATCCAATTCAGACTACCCAACATATCCGAGATAGCTATATCCGCTACTTAAAAAGTATCTATCCCGTCCAAAATTCTACTATTCAACGGCTATTTTGGCAGGAGCTTGAAAGACCAGAATTACTTATCAAAGGGCCGCTCTTAGAGGCGGCGGCTCCTTTCCAACAAGGGCGCAGCATTAGCGAATTGGTCGCCGATGGCATTCTACATAGCGATTTCGCCCAGCTCTGTTCCGATTCACTGCCGTGGGAGCGCAAACTACACCTTCATCAAGACCAAGCTATTCAGAAGGTGGTAGCTCACAAACGTAATGTGATTGTAGCAACAGGTACCGGCTCGGGCAAAACCGAAAGCTTTCTGATACCGATTCTCGACCATCTCTTGCGTGAGAAAGCGGCTGGCACGCTCGATCAGCCGGGCGTGCGCGCGCTGCTGCTCTACCCCATGAACGCGCTCGCCAACGATCAACTTAAGCGCCTACGGCGTGTCTTAGCAAATACGCCCGAAGTTACCTTCGGGCGTTACACAGGCGAGACCGAACAGAGCCTAAGCAAAGCCGAGGAGCGATTCATCTACCAATTCCCTGCTGAGCCGCGTATCAGTAATGAGCTGATCAGCCGCGATCAGATGCGCACCAAGCCGCCCCACATTCTGCTTACCAATTACGCCATGTTGGAATACCTGTTGGTGCGGCCCGAAGACTGCAGCTTTTTTGATGGCGAGACCGGCTCGCATTGGCAGTTCATCGCCCTCGACGAGGCCCATATCTACGACGGTGCGATCGGCATCGAGCTGGCCATGTTGGTCCGGCGGCTCAAGCAGCGGATTGGACAAAATAGCGCCAAGCGGCTGCGCTGTATCGCCACCTCGGCAACCTTGGGCAGCGGCGAAAGCGACTATCCCAAGGCGGTAAACTATGCCTCACAGCTCTTCGGAGAGCCGTTTATCTGGAACAAAGACGACCCCGATCAGCAAGATATCGTTGCCGCGAGCCGCGTTCCGATCGCACAACTTGGCACAATCTGGGGGGGCGCCAGCGAACAGCTCTATCGATCACTTAACCAGCAGATCGCCCGACTGCCACATACACCAACGACACTCGAAGAGCTTATAGAGCCGCTACAAATGAGCTGCAAAGAATTGCCCCAAACAGTGCTTGAGGGTGCGCTCAATGCCGCCCGTAAGCAGTGGAAGAATCACGAGGATCAGCCGAGCCAGCGGAGTTCGGCTGCCATCGGAGCCTTCCTCTATGAGATTTTGCGCGGCGACGAGACCGTACACCAGATTCGCAACCATCTCGATCAGTGCCCACAACTTGCTATCCAACTCGCTCAAGAGTGTTTCCATCACGAGCGGGCCAACGACCGACTGGTCGATCTGGTCAATCTAGCTGTACGAGCACGCCCACAGAGCCACGACCAACCTTTACTACCCGCCCGCTACCACGTCTTCGTTCGCTCGCTCGAAGGAGCTTTTATCTGCTTCAATAAAGAAAAACATGCCTCAAAGGAGTACCTGCTCTTTCTGCAACGACATAGTAAATGTCCAGAATGCGACAGCAATGTAGCTGAGCTAGCGATCTGTAGCCGCTGTGGAGCGCTTTATCTAGTCGGTAAGCTGAAACAACGAGATGATGGTCTGGGACGTCTCGTAACTCAAGAAAACGAACTCTTTCAAACAGCCGAATATCTGCTGATTAATCGTAATCTACAGGACATTGATGAAGATGACCTAGTTGCGGAAGGTGTCGATAATACTGAGGAGCTCTCAAACTCCAGTCGCTACACAATCTGTTTGAGCTGTTTAAGCGTCAATAAAGGTGAAAAGCTACATTGCGAATGCGGCATACGTTCCCAACAGATCACGGCCTATCTCAACGATAGCAACAAGGAGCCGAGCCACTCTTGTCTGGCCTGTGGCTCCCATAGCGGTTCTGATATCATCTATCGTTTCTTTACTGGTCAAGATGCACCTGTAAGTGTCTTGGCTACCTCGCTCTATCAGAATCTTCCTGCTCAGGAACATGGTTCGGGCAGCGATCTTCCGGGAGGAGGACGCAAGCTGCTGATCTTCTCGGATAGCCGCCAAGATGCAGCCTTCTTTGCACCCTATCTTGAACGCACCTACAACGTAGTGCTGCAGCGTCGTCTGATTTTGCAAGCGCTGTTGAACGACCCTGACGCACAACAAGGCCAAGCACGCCTCGAAGATGCAGTTCAGCCATTACTGCGTGTCGCCGAAGACGCTGGCCTCTTCAACCATCAACAAAGTCTGGTTGAACGACGCAAAATCGTGGGCTCTTGGCTTATGCGCGAAAGCTTTGCGACCGACCGTCGCCACAGTCTCGAAGGTTTGGGCATGCTCACATTCTGCCTAGTCAAGCCTCACAACTGGCAAGCACCTGAGATTCTGCAAAGCGATCCGTGGAATCTCAGCTCCGACGAGGCTTGGGACCTGATCAGCCTGTTGGTCAATACCTTGCGACAACAAGGCTGTATCAGCTTTATCGATGGCATCGACCCACGCAATGAGATCTTTGCGCCCCGCAACAAGGCGCTGTATGTTCGCGAAGAGGAGAGTGATCCCAAAGCTGGGATCTTAAGTTGGATGCCTACACGCGGCACAAACCGTCGTCTCACGATCTTGCTGCGTCTGCTCGAAGAGAACGCGCCCCAGCTTTCGCCCCAAGAGCGGCGTAGACTGGCAGGAGAAGCCCTGCGCAATATTTGGCGAGAATTGCAGAAATGGCCCGATTACCTAATCAGTCAGCGTGTCAAAAACCAAAACATGATATTTCAGCTCAACCATCGCCTCTGGGAGCTACAACCATCAGCAGAGGGAAGCGGTTACCGCTGCCAACGCTGTCAGTCGATCAGCCCGATCAATCTACGCGGCCTCTGCATGCACAACGGCTGTTCTGGCAAACTCGAGCCCTTCAATCCCAACAGCGCTCAGCTTGAACACTACCGCCAGTTGTATCGCTCGCTGAAACCGATCTCCTTGGCAGTTGAAGAGCACACTGCACAATGGAATAGTGATATCGCGGGCCAGATTCAAGAGAAGTTCGTTAACGGAGAGGTCAATATTCTAAGCTGTTCTACCACCTTCGAACTCGGTGTCGATGTTGGCGAGCTACAAGCCGTTCTGATGCGCAATGTACCGCCAACAACCGCCAACTATCTTCAGCGGGCTGGTCGTGCTGGACGCCGCACCGATTCGGCTGCCTTTGCGCTCACTTTTGCTCAACGTCGCTCGCATGATCTCAGTCACTACAAAGATCCCGTTCAGATCGTGGCTGGGCGCATTCAAGTGCCTCAGATTCGCATCGAAAACGCCAAAATCATTCGGCGTCATATGCAAGCCGTGCTCTTGGCAGAATACTTCCGTCAGCGTTACCAAGTCGACAAGAGCACTTTTAGAAGTGTTGGTAGTTTCTTTCGCGATACAAACCGTGCACAACAAGCCTATCAGGAAGCGATCAGCTTCGCCGAAAGTAGGCCGTCTCAGGTCTATCTAGCTTTGAAAGAGATTGTGCCAGAGCAGATGCAACCCGAACTTAAGCTCGATGATTGGGGTTGGCTGGTCACTGTCGAAAGCGACGGCTTCATCGAACTGATGAAGATGGTGAGCAATGAAGTGCTTGATGATCTAAAGCTCTATGAAGAGCTCAAGAATGAAGCATCTAGACATGAACAATTTGGTAGAGCCCAGTTCTACAAAGAAGTTATAAACACGCTTGAGAAACGTTCACTATTGGGCTTCTTGGCCTCTCGCAATATTTTACCCAAATATGGTTTTCCAACCGACCTCGTCGAGTTACGCACTAACTATCTAGAACGGAAGCACGCCAAAGATATCCAGCTTCAGCGCGACCTACGTATTGCGATCTCGGAATATGCGCCCGGGGCCGAGGTCGTTGCCGCTAAACATATCTGGCGCAGCGGTGGCATCTATAAACAGCCACGCAAAGAGTTGGTTCAGCTTTGTTATGCTGTCTGTCAAAGTTGTGGGCGCTTTCATCAAGGGGTGTATGAGCTAACGATCTGCCCTAACTGTGGGGCCAACCTGCAGAAAGACAACCCGCTACAAGGCAAATACATCAAACCCGAATTCGGCTTTGTAGCGGCCTATAACAGCGGAAACCCTACCGGGGAATCACGACCAAAACGTAGCTTCTCTTCGCGGATCTACTTCTCGGAATACGCCAAAGATGCTCACGAGAAGAAAAGAGTGCTCACAAATGCACTCGAGATTGAGGCCTACTATTCGCGCTTCGGACGACTTGCGCTGGTGAATAGCGGTACAGATGGGCGCGGCTTCCGAGTTTGTATCCACTGTGGCTTCGCCGAACCTGCTCCTTCGGCACTAGCCCTGAACGGTCGAGGTAGGCGATCGCTAAGCCGCAAGAGCGAGAGTCACAACGATCCTCGTACAGGTAAGGCATGTACCTCCTCCTATTTTAATACCTGCCACTTGGGGCACGATTTTCTCACCGATGTGATCGAATTGCGCTTTATGACCTTCGAGCAGCTCGAAAACGATAATCTCTGGCGCTCGCTAACCTACGCTCTGCTAGAAGGCGCATCGCGCGCCCTCGCCATTCGTCGCGACGATATCGACGGAACAATCTATCGTTTTGACAAGGAAAGGCGCCCGGCCATCATCCTCTACGACAATGTGCCCGGCGGCGCTGGCCACGTTAAGCTAATCTATCAAGAGCTCGAAACAGTTTTGCAAAGCGCCTTTGATCACGTAAATAACGATTGTTGTGGGCCGGAAACCAGTTGCTATGAATGTTTGCGGACCTACCGCAACCAAGTCTATCACGATCAGCTTGAACGCGGTTTGGCGCGTGATTTTCTGCAGAAGTGCCTAGTGCAAGTCGAGGAGCAGCGCTAATGGCAACTATGTTTCCTGCCTTCATAAGCGACTCTTGCGAAAGCAACGCTGAACGCAAGCTCTACCAAGCCTTGCAACAACAGCTCGACGATCAGATCGTGGTCTACCATAGTGTCGCTTGGAATTTGCGCCAAAAATATAAAAATCGCCTCTATGGTGAAGCCGACTTTGTGATCGTGCATCCCGAGCATGGCGTGATCGTGTTGAAAGTAAAGGGCGGTGAGATTCGCTATGAGCCACAAACATCCCAGTGGTATAGCAATCAGCACGAAATAAAAAACCCCTTTGAGCAGATAGCACCGTCGTTTGGCGAGTGAACTGTTGATAGCCGTAGGCGGACGCGCTAGAAGCCGTATGTAGGCCAGAAACCGCGCCGCTAGAGTTCTGAACGCACAAGCAGATTTCGTAATAGTGATAGCAACGAAAGAGCAGATAAAAGACCATTGCCTAAACGAAAAGCCTCAGTTATGCTTGAAGCATTCAATCGATCGTTCTTGAGCTCTAGCGGAGAAGGTGGGGAGTGCCTATGCTCGGCTTGTTGCGTTCAAAATATTCGTTGCCTCAATTGAATAAACGGGTTGTGGTGCGCTCTCAGCTGCTTGAACGGCTGGCTCACAGTCTCGACAAACGGCTTATTCTGATCTCTGCGCCTGCGGGTTTTGGCAAAACTACGCTGCTCAATCAATGGTTACACCAGTCATCTCACCCTGTCGCTTGGCTTTCGCTCGATCGCAACGATAATGATATTCAAAGCTTCCTTAGCTATCTGATCAGCGCTTTTCAGCAGATTCAGCCGCAATTGGGCAATAAACTGCTGCCAGCTTTACAAAATCCCCAGATCAACACCGCCAAGCTTGTAATGCAGCTTATTCACGAGCTTGATACAATCTGCGAACCTTTTCTGCTTGTGCTCGATGATTATCATCTGATCGAAGCCGCTGCCATCGACGAGATCATACAAACCCTGCTTAAGCATGCGCCGGCCCAACTGCAGATTGTGATCGCGGCCCGCGAAGACCCCGATCTGCGTTTGGCTCGTATGCGGGCTAACGGCGAGCTGCTCGAACTACGGGCAGCCGATCTGCGTTTCTCGCATCAGGAAGCGGCCCTTCTGCTGCAAGAGATCAGCAAACAGCCGCTAGGCCCGAGAGAGGTCGAGCAGCTGACAGAGCGCACCGAAGGTTGGGCCGCCGGGCTGCAGCTGGCCGGCATAGCGCTCGAGAATCACCCCGATAGCGCAGCTTTTGTTGCCTCTTTTAGCGGCAGCAATCGCTTTATCCTCGACTATTTGCTTGAAGAAGTGCTCCAACACCAATCGGAAGAGCAACTTCAGTTTTTACTGCGTATATCGCTGGTTGAGCGCATATGTGGGCCATTATGCGAAGCGCTGACTGGGTTAGAGCCAAGCAAAGGCCAAGTATTTCTTGAAGAGCTCGAACGAGCCAATTTATTTATTATTGCCCTAGACCAAGAGCGAAACTGGTATCGTTTTCACCATCTTTTTGCCGAACTGCTGCAACAACGGCTCACGCAAAGCCTAACTGCTGACGAGATCGAGCAGATTCAGCTCGCCACCAGTCGCTGGTTTGAAGAACAAGGCCTGGAATTTGAAGCCTTTCAACACGCTATCGCCGCCAACGATATAGCGCGCAGCATCGAGCTGCTCGAAGGCAAAGGGGTGCCGCTCTATTTTCGTGGCGGTCATAGCCGTGCGCTTAGCTGGCTGGAGAGGCTGGAGCCTAGCATTTTCGCAGCCTATCCGCAACTGCATGTCCACTACGCTTCAACCCTACTCACAAAGGGCGATTTTCCAAAAGTAGAGCGCGAGCTAGAGGCAGCAGAGCAACGCCTGCCTAGCCAGACTGACGATCCTCAGTTGCGCGATCTGTTAGGCCACGTCGCCGCGATTCGCGCAACGGTCGCGATCACCCGACACGATCTAGCAAGCATTGTTGCTCAGGCCGAGCGAGCGCTACAGCTCTTAGCCCCAACAAACTTGGCTGTACGCACCTCAACCTATTGGATGTTAGGCTACGCTCATCAGCTCCAACACCAACGGCTTGAAGCACGCAAATCGTTCCAAACGGCGCTCGATATGGGCCTCGCTATCAAACACAACATCATGAGTATTACTAGCTCGATTGGCTTGGGAAAATTGTATACAAGCAGCTTGCAATACGAATTAGCCCAGCAGCACTTTCAACAGGCCATAGCGATCGGCGGGCTCGATATGCCGATCATGAGCGAGGCTTTGATCGGGCTAGCGCGCCTAGCATATGATCAGAATGAGCTCGAACAGGCGCGCAAATATGCTCTTCAAGCGCTGCCACTTGCCCAACAATTTGAGCAGAATGACCGCGTGTTGATGAGCGAACTCTTTTTAGCCAAACTGGCCTGCGCTGGCCCGGATCTCAAACAGGCCAAAAAGCAGCTTGGCCAGTTGGCACAACGGGCCAGCCAAACGCCTTTCGCTGAGCTTAGGGCCGAGCTTGCCCAGCTGCAAGTCCAGCTGGCTTTAGGGCAGGGCGATCTGACAAGGGCGGCCCAACAAGCCCAGCCAGAAAGCCTGAGTCAGATACAGGTTTTAATCGCCCAAGGCCAAGCTGAACGGGCGCTCAAAAGCATAGAACACTATCAAGCCAGTCTGGGCGCAGAGGGTTGGGAATTAGAACGCTTTCAAAGTCTGCTGCTGCAAGCCCTAGCAGAATACGAGCTGGCAAAGCCTGAAGCAGTCTATTATTCGCTTAGAGAAGCCTTTCATCTGGCTGAAAATGCCCATATTACCCGCTATCTTCTCGATCTTGGCGAACCCATGCGGCGCGTCCTACATAGCGTCCAACACGATGCCTTGTTAGGCCCAACGGTCCAAAGCCTGCTGCAAGCCTTCCCGGCCTCAACGATTCAAGCTCCCGATTTGATCGAAGGACTAACCCAACGTGAGCTAAGCATTTTGCGCCTGATCGCCGCTGGCTATTCCAACCAGCAGATCAGCCAAGAGCTGGTGCTCGCTTTAAGCACGGTAAAAGGCCATATCCGCAATCTGTTCGATAAGCTGCATGTGCAGCGCCGTACCGAGGCAGTCGCCCGTGCGCGCGAACTCAAGCTGCTTTGAGCCATACCCAAAACAATACTTTAGTATCTAGAGAAGCCATAGCTCGCTCCCTATACTAGCCACAGAAGGCAGTCGAACAGCTTCGCGAGGAGTGGCAGTATGGAGCAGTGTAACGGCGAATACAGCTATCTGATCGAGCTTCAAGATCATTTGGATCTCAGTTGGAGCAGCTATTTCGATAATATGTCGCTTTCATTGAGCAGCCAAGGCACCACCATTCTTTCAGGGAAGCTTCGCGACCAAGCCGCACTGCATGCACTGTTACGCAAGGTGCAAAATCTCGGCCTCACCTTAATCGCTTTGCAACGCAGCGTCGTTTCTTCTGAATAGGAGTGCTCCATTGATGAAAGCTTTTGTATTTGAACGTTATGGCTCGCCCGAACAACTGCAACTACGCGAAGTCTCTACACCAGAGCTTAAACCCGACCAAGTCTTGGTTCAGATCTATGCCACCAGCCTCAACCAAGCCGATCTGCATCTACTGTATGGCGAACCATTCCCTATTCGCCTTGCGGGATACGGCCTTTTCAAACCGCGTTACCCCATTTTAGGCGGCGATATCGCTGGAAAAGTGGTAAAGGTCGGCTCGCAAGTGACAAGGTTGAAGGTTGGCGATGCTGTTTTTGGCGATATCGCTTCGGCAGGATTTGGCGGTTTCGCCGAATTCGTGGCGGTTCGAGCCGACTTACTGGCGATCAAACCAGAAAATATTTCTTTTGAACAAGCCGCGGCCACGCCCGTCGCTACGATCACAGCGTTGCAAGCGCTGCAAAATAGTAAAGTGCAGGCAGGACAACGTATTTTGATTCATGGTGCATCGGGCGGAGTAGGCATTTTCCTGCTTCAGATCGCAAAACATATGGGTCTCGATATCACTGCTGTCTGTAGCCCGCGCAATCTAGAGCAGGCCCGCACCCAAGGCGCTAACAAAGTGATCGACTACACCCGCGAAGATTTCACAACCTATCCTGATCGCTACGATGTGGTCTTTGGCGTCAATGGCAACCGCCATATCGATGATTATCTCAAAGTGCTCAAGCCGCAAGGCAGTTATATGATGATTGGCGGGGGCGGCAAACAACTCTTTCAAGCGCTTGTTTTAGGCCCACTGCGCTCAAAAAAGGGTGGCCGCAGCGTGCGCAGCCTAATGGTCAAAAATAATCCTCAAGACCTTGAAAAGTTGCGAAATATGCTCGAACAGGGCATTATTCGACCTGTGATCGAACAGTCCTTTGCATTTGAACAATTGCCTAGCGCCCTTCAGCGGCTCGATACAGGCCACGCGCGTGCGAAGCTGGTTATTAGCCAATCGCCAAAGAGCTAAGCTTTTTGGATCAGCGCTACCCCGTTGCTCATCGCGGCTTTTCCGTCTGTTAGAACGGAGAAGCCTTTTTCCATTTACCCTACATTTTGTTGAGCTAGATCTAAACAGCGACTTATATGAAATCCGCTTGCATCGTTGTCTGTTGGGGCGTCTTTCGGCACGCTACTACAACACCCTGCTTACGGGCAAGCTGTTGGTAGCCGTAGGCGGACGCGCTAGAAGGCTTCTTTGGGGAAGAGACCAGACCGCCAGAGTGCTGAACTGATCAAACGGATTCGGTATTCTCCTCTCTCAATCATCAAAATTGAAATCCCCTTTGGCCAAACCACAGACTACTACAAGCTCTTTTTCCGACCAAGATGCGGCAAAAGCCGGGCAGTTATGAGATTCACTTATCCGGACAATCGTCCATAAACTCCGCTAAATCTGGTATCATACGAATGATGAGCGCGTCGGCCTTCCTGCGCTCCATCTCTGCGATGTAAGGTAGAACGTCGTTGTTCCCAACGAGGATCCAGAATAGCCTGTTAAAAGAGCACGATTGATTGCGACTCCAAGGGCTGGTTCTCTGAAGCTCTGCGCTTTTGGTTCGAGAGTGCCCAGCAACTTGTTATCACTTTAGGTCGTTCCACTCTATTCCGATCCTCCTCAAGCATAAATGCCCATCGGATGGACTGCTTGTGTCATACCAAGCAACGTCACTGACTACCAACATCCTGAGGCTGCCAACTGCTCTTCGAACAACTTGTGAGCGTAGCTGTTCGAGAACAGATTGCTAACGGACCTTCTGATGAGCATGCCCAATGCCCGTTCGCACTTCTCTGGCGATACCAGCATCTGGACATCCCAAGATTAGGATTGAGGACTTGAAGTATTTATGACAGCTCTTTCTCGTTTTTTTCGTAACCCAGAACGTGCGGCGATTCGTAAAAATGTGAGGGCTCTGGCACTGCCGGCAGTAGGGGAACAGATCCTCAACACCTTTGTCGGCCTTACCAACACCTTTCTAGTTGGTAACCTCAGCGCTGAAGCTGCAGCCATTCTGGGCTACAACAGCACCAGCGCAATTGCAGGTATCGGCCTCGGCAACCAGATCGTTATGATCATCATGGTTTTGTTTATGGCGGTGAGCGTCGGCAGCACAGCGCTGATCGCGCGTGCGCGTGGTGCCCGCGACCTGGAGGAAGCCAACAGTGTGTTGCGCCAATCGATGCTAGTTGGCGCAGTCATGGGCATCATAGCTACCGTCATAGCAGGCGGCTTTGCTCGTCCTATGCTCTCGATCTTAGGCCCGACTGAAGAAGTCTTGCAGCTCGGCACCACCTATCTACAGATCGTTTCAAGCACGTTCTTATTCGCCGCGCTCTTGTTTATCGGCACAGCTGCTCTGCGCGGTGTCGGCGATACCCGCACTCCGCTCTACATTATGTTAGGCGTCAACGCCGTTAATATCCTGCTGTCGTGGCTCTTGGTGAACGGACACTTCGGCCTACCGGTGCTCGGCATGACAGGCGTCTCGATCGCAGCTGCGATCGCGCGCGGCGGCGGCGGCCTCGTCCTTCTCGGCATTTTATTCCGCGGGCGCTCCAACCTCAAGCTCTCGCCCAACCTCAAGCCCGATTTCGCCTTGTTAAAGCGTATCATCAACATCGGCTTGCCGAGCGCTGGCGAACAGCTGATCTTCCAAGGCGCAATGATCCTGTTCCTCCGCTTCATTACGGGCCTTGGAACAACCGCCTACGCCGCCCACAATATCGTGATCTCGATCGACTCGTTCTCGTTCCTGCCCGGTCTCGGCTACGCCACAGCCGCCACGGCGCTAGTCGGTCAAAGCCTAGGAGCCAAGAAGCCTGACGAGGCTGAGATGAATGGCTACGAAGCGCTCTGGCAGTCGACCATCTTTATGAGCACGATCGGCGTGATTATGTTCCTCTTCCCCGCCCAGATCCTTGGCGTTTTCACCAACGATCAAGCGGTGATCGACGCAGCCACTCCCATTCTGCGACTGGTCGGCCTGCGCCAGCCCTTTATGGCGGTCAACTTTGTGCTCTCGGGCGGTTTGCGCGGCGCTGGCGATACTCGTTGGCCGCTTTACACCAAGCTCATCAGCACCTGGGGTGTTCGCTTGCCATTCACGCCGCTCTTCCTCTGGTTTGGTTGGGGCTTGTTCGGCGCTTGGATCGCCATGTCGATGGATCTTTTGACCCAATCCTTCCTCGCTTGGTGGCGCTATCAAAAAGGCGCTTGGAAAGAGCTAAAAGTCTAAAGGCTTCTCTCCAAGACACTAAGCCGAGTTCTTGGGATACAAAGAGCTGCTAGCTACGGTTTTTAGCTAGCAGCTCTTACTTTCCAAAGCATCGCTCCTTTGGCGGATGCGCTTCTAGCCCCCATTCGGCTTCTAGCGCGTCCGCCTCCGGCTATCAACGTCCTTTCCAAACATTCAAGCCTTTAGCCATCGCAGCTCTCGCTGCGATCCGCTTGCTGCGCGCAGCAAGCGGAACTCGGCTTAGTGCTCTTCGATATAGACCGTCTCAAAGGTGGGGGCATAGGCCACACGCTGGCTCAGGCCCTTCACATACGGTCGATAGGCGATAATGGTCGGCTGGTCATAGAGCGGCGCGATCGGCAGCTCCTGAGCAGCGATCTCTTGAATGCGGAAGTAGTACTCCTGGCGCTTCTTAGCGTCGACCTCGACCAAGCCTTTGGCGAGCAACTCATCGACCTCGGGGTTGTTATAGCCGCCGTGCTGAGCCACGTTCTGGTTCGACTTAGAAGAGGTGATTCGGCCCAAAATGTAGTTCGGGTCGCCGCTCGCCCAGCAGTAGTTGCCCAACACCAAGTCGAATTCGCCGTTGTTGCGGGCATCGGTCAGGGCCGCGCTCTCAAGCTGCTTCAGCTCGAGATCGATCCCGATCGGCTGCAAGAGCGCTTGGAAGTAGGCGGCCATCTGCGGGTAGGGCCAAGCCGTGATACCTTCACCCGGAGGAGTGAAGATCAGAACTGCCTTAACACGCTGCCCTTGGGTCGCCTCGTTCACCAGTTGCTTGGCGAGGTTGGGATCGTACTTAAACGAAGCATTCTCGCTCGGATTGAAGAAGTCGGCATTGGTATGGATCATAATGCTCTGGGCGACGGTCGGATAGCCATAGAGCAGATCGCGCACCAAAGCCTCACGATCGATTCCCAAGCTCACGGCTTGGCGCAAACGCATATCGCTGAAGACGCGGCCCGCTTCGCCGTTAAAGGCGATATGGGTGGTGCAGGTCGAATCATGGCGCGACACAACGAAGTTCGGGTCGTTACGCAGCTCGCGGGCCTGAGCCGCCGAGACCGCGCCCAGCTCGACCAGCGCATCGATCTCACCCGCTTTGAGAGCCGACAAACGCGAGTTCTCGTTCGGATAGATCTTCAACTCGATACGGGTCAGGGCGGGCAGTTCGCCCCAATAGTTCTCGTTGCGCTCTAAAATAGCGTACTGATCGCGCTTCCAATCAACTAGGCGATAGCGGCCTGTACCGATCGGTAGATCTTTGAAGTTACCGTTCTCATCGAAGTTTTTAGCCGAATAGACCGCGCTGTAGTGGTTCGAGATCGCATAGATCAGCAGCGGGCGCGGCTCCGCATACGCAAGCCGCAAAGTGCGCTCATCGACCTTTTCGATCGCGGTCGGTTCACCGTAGATCTCTGGGAAGTTAATGCCACTCAAGAAGATCGACGGGCGCCCGCTGAGTTTACGGAAGTGCTCGATGGTCGCGATCACATCTTCGACCGTCAATGGATCGCCGTTAGAGAAGCGCACACCCTCGCGCAATTTGAAGGTCCAGACCTTACCATCAGCACTCAGCTCCCAGCTTTCGGCCAAGCCGGGCTGCGGGCGCAGTTGGTCATCATACGCAACCAATGGCTCCCAAACCTGCAAACTGGTATGGGCATACAGCCAGTCTTCCGGACCGTTCACCAAGTTACGTGAAATACCAGCCACCAACTCTTGCTTTTCAGCCAGCTTCGGCTCGCCAGCCGGGATCTCTGAGACGGTGGCCGCATTGGTCGTGCTGTCGGAAGCTGAAGAATCGTTCGCAGGTGCAGCAGGAGCACCGCCGCACGCAGCCAAGAATATCACAAACAAAACCAACGAAAATGGACGCACGAGATCAGACAGGCGCCGATATCGACGCTGCGCAGTATGCTTCAACATTGCTATTCCTTACGTGTATCTAGAGCTATTCAGTAAGCTTGGTCAATACCAAAGAGCTGATTGCTACAGATGCTCCTTCGACTAACGCTTCAGATCAACGAGATCACGAATGGCATCACCAAGCAGATTACAAGTCAATACAACCAAGGTGATCAGCACACCGGGAGCAAACACCAACATCGGTACTTGCGTGAAATAGGGCCGTGCATCACTCAACATCACACCCCAGTCGGCAGCAGGAGGCTGCGAGCCCAAGCCCAAGAAGCTCAAGCTGGAGATCAATAAAAGGAAGGCTCCGATATCGAGGGTCGCCAACACCACAACAGTTGGCAGTAAATTTGGTAGGAGCTGGCGAAACATAATCCGCCATGGGCTGAAGCCAAGCGCTTTGGCCGCTTCGATATAGACCTGCTCGCGCAACGAGAGCACCGAGGCACGGAAAACGCGCGCATGTCCCACCCAGCCCGCACCGATCAGCGCGATCAAGAGCGTTTGGTTGCTCGGGCCTAAAATGCCCAAGATCGCCAAGGTCAGCAGCAGGTTGGGCAACGCCAAAAGCACGGTCAAACAGGTCGAGATCACAGTATCGACGGCACCACCTACATAACCCGAGATCAAACCGACCGCTAGGCCGATCGCAATCACCACAAGCGTGCTAAAGCCAGCCAGAAAGAGCGTCGTTTGGCCTCCATACAGCACACGCGTGAAGTAGTCGCGCCCAAGTTGGTCGGTGCCGAGCCAATGTTCCCAACTCGGCGCGCTCAGGGCATTGCCGATATCGATCGCGTTCGGATCGTAGGGTGCTACCAGCGGTGCAAACAAGCCAGCAAAGACAATCAAGCCAAGGATCAGGCCTGGGATCAACAAGGCGCGATAGCGTTTGAGCCAGGTCAGATTCAGCCACGATAGGCGGATTGTGCGCGAAAAATTGGGTCGAAAAGGTTGCTCTAAACTCTCATGCAAACTCATGCTCGGCCTCCTTGCCCGGCGCCCAAGCGAATACGTGGATCGAGCAGACCATAACTAATATCAGTGATCAGATTCACAACGATAAACGAGACGCCTGCGATCAAGACATAGGCGCCGATCACGGGCAGATCGCGCCCAGAGATGGCGGTATTCAGCTCGGTGCCCATGCCGGGCCAAGCGAAGATCGACTCGATGATGATCGCGCCCGCCAAGATCTGGCCGAAGCGTAGACCAAGCAGCGTCACAATCGGCAAGAGGGCATTGGGCAGAGCGTGGCGCAGTGCGATTGCCACTTCTCGCAGGCCGTGCGAGCGAGCCGTGCGCACATAATCTTGGCGCCAAACTTCGATCACCGCGCCGCGCGTAACGCGCATCAGGGCGGCAGCCGGACCACAAGCCAGCGCGATCACGGGCAAGATCATGTAACGAGGATCGCCGTTGCCATAGCCAGCCACCGGCAACAGTCGCCAGCGCTCGGCTACGATCACAATCAGCAGCAGCGCCAACCAGAAGGAGGGAATGGCTGCGAACAGCAGACTCAGCCAGCGCCCAACGATGTCGAACCACGAGTTAGCGCTAAGGCCGAACAGCACGCCCAAGCCGATTCCAAACACACTTGCCACCACAAACGCGGTCAGGCCGAGGCGCAAGGTAGGCACGATGCGCTCGCCCAATACTTTGCTTACCTCGCGCTGCGAAAGGAAGGAGCGCCCCAAATCACCTTGGGTCAGCCCCAGCATCCAGCGTCCATAGCGCACAATGATCGGATCGTTGAGGCCGAGCTCTTCGCGGTAGGCCGCGATCTGCTCGGGCGTCGGGTCGTTGCCACCTTGACGCAAGGCGATCTCGGCGGGGTCGCCGCGGGCCGCTGTCGTCAGCGAAAAAGCCACGAAGGTCAGTAATAACAGGGTCGGCACTGCTAAGGCAAGCTGTTTGAGAATATAGGCACCCATCGCTACCTCGAGTTTCTACTAGGGATTAGGCCTCAAGCGCTACAGGATCGCTCTCGTTCACAGCGGCCCAGCGGGGCTTCCAGCCCAAGGCCGGAGCGATCTCGGTTGCGATCTGTTCGAGCTGCTTGACTGCGCGCTCGAAGCTTGGTACCGCCGGATTAAACTGCAAAATCAGATCGTCGGCGTGTGGCAGCAACGTGTCAGCGCTCAGGCTGGCGACGATATCTTCAGAGCTGCCGTACGCGATGTACTGCTGGGCGCAGATCTCTTCGAGCGAGCTTGGAAGCGGCTGATTGCGCTGTTGGGCGATGCGGCTCGCGTAAGCCAGCACATCGTCGCGCAGACCATCGAGGGCAGCCTGGCGGCTCTCGGCCGGGAAGACTCCGCGCGAAATGCCCAAGCGCGGTTTGCCGTTGGCCGGATCCCAGTTGTCGAGATAGGCTTGGTAGAAGGGCCATTGCGCTTCATGAAGCGGCTGGCCAACCGGAGCACCAATCGCCGAGCGGGCTAACATCAGACCAATGCCCGCCTTGCCTACGTTTTGTGCGCCCGCCAAACTCATCGAGCCCTGCCACATGCGATCGACCAAACCCGGAGCCGGAGGCAGCATCTCTAGGCCGTAATCGCCCAGCCCTTCGCCCCGCAGGGCGCGCTGAATGATCTTCAAGCCTTCGCTGGTCAAAGCGCCGCGCTGCTCGACATCGACGCCAAACGCCGAGAAGGCTTCGCGATCGAGGCCACTACCCACGCCTAGCTCAAGGCGCCCATCGCTGAGGGCATCGACCACAGCGGCGTCTTCAGCGACACGCAGAGGCTTCTCTAAGGGTAAAACCACTACCGAGGTGCCTAGACGAATATGTTTGGTGCGCTGGGCGACCGCCGCCAAAAACGGGAAGGGCGAGGGCAAACCGCCGCCTGCACGTTTTAAGTGGTGCTGAGCAACCCAGCCAACATCGAATCCTAGCTCATCGGCTACAACGAACAACTCAAGGGTCTCTTTATAGATACGGCGCAAATCGCCATGACCTTCAAGATGTGTCAAAAACCCTAAACGAAAACGCGCCATTACAAACCTTTTTTTTAGACAACAAAAAGCTAGGGTAGGCTGGCTTATACGCAGCCACTACCAAGCTACTCGCAACCTTGCATACGCTTTATCACTGCGAGCTCATCTTAATATAGATAAGCAATATTGTCAATAATCATTCTTAACCAAGTTTAGCAAATTATACAATAAATCAGATAGTAAGGAGAAGAATTCGGCATTCTAATCCGAAATAATCTTTTCGAAAAAGATCGATAAAAAGGTCAAATGGGCGAGCATTTGACTCTAAGAAAAGCTATTTCTTAAGTTGAGAATGTAAGAATGGAACGCAAAGTAAACAATAGAGAAGTGGATTCCGTATCAGTTAGGTTTCGGCAGTGAATAGCTTTCCGGTCGCGCTGCCAAACGATTACCGCTTCACCGAGCAGTCCAGCGGCAATGGCAACGATAGCGATGTCGATCTACAAACAGGTCGCAGCAGCGCTGGTAATCAGCAAGCTGGCGAACGCCTAAACGAAAACGATCAGCTCATTCTGCCAGAAGGGCGTGAATCGCAAGGAGCCAGCCAGCTATCAGTGGATCGATAGCAGCGCAATAGCGGGTCAAAGCTATCAGTACTGGCTCGAAGAACAGCAGAGCGATGGACAGATCCGGCGCTATGGGCCGATCTCGATCTCGCCCACAAGCAGCAATAGCTACCAAGTCTACTTGCCCTTTGTAAGCCGCTAGAGCATAAATAGAAGAGACATCCCCGATCTTTTGGGGATGTCTCTTCTTGATTCATATCTGCCTCTATCTGCGATTTCGTAGATCACTGCGCTGTTGACGGCGCGCCTTCACCGGGCGGGAACTGGGGACAAGTTCGTTCATAAGGCCGCTCCGAACCGATAAACTGCACCCACTCATCCATACTTAGATTGCGACCAGCAATTCGACAAGCTCTCTCACTCGAAGACTGGGGACTTATATCCCACAGCCGGATGGTAGCTGCCCCATCAAAAGAGATCAAGGTCCTGCCATCTGCACTAAATGTCTCGCTCCCGATAGAGCCGTTAAGGCCTTGAAACGATTCACCAATCAGCTGCTGACTAGCTACATCCCATAACCTGATGGTAGCATCTGAACTGCGAGAGGCCAAGATAGTGCCATCTGGGCTAAACGCCACACTATTGACATGCTTAGTATGACCTTGGAGCGGCTCGCCAAGGCACCGCTGACTTTTCACATCCCACAATTGGATAGTGGTGTCCCAACTACCAGAAGCTAGGAGCTTGCCATCTGGGCTAAATGCCAAACTATGGATAAAACTAGTATGCCCTTGAAGCGCTTCGTTATTAAGCGGAGCCAGAGTCCAAAGCGCTTCAAATTGATCGACCATCAGCACCAAGCGTTGGCCAGCGGCTCGATCGAGCAGCAGTTCGAGGGCCAAAAAGAATGAACGGTCGCTTTCAGCAAGTTGGTGGCTGAGGTTCAGTGCTTGGCTAAGATCACCTTGTTGAAGCTTGGCCAATTCAACGGCCAGCGTATCGAGTGGACGAACGCCCGGCTTAAGAGTGACATAACGCCATGTCTCGCTGCGCTTTAGTGCAGCAATTTTGATGCAAGTCACTCTAGAATCACTTCAGCACAAAACATACGTTGCTCGAAAGGACAGCTTCCTCCTATTGCAAAACATATCGCCTGAGCGCTTTTGTTCAGCTTGAGACGAAGCAAGGCTTTATTTGTTCTTCGCTGGGTCGCTGGTGGCGCTGTATGGGCAGCGACTATTGCGCTGGTAAGCAGTGAATATTCGCAACGAAGGCAAAAAGAGGCCCTCATTTCTGAGGGCTGAACCTTGATAGCCGTAGGCGGACGCGCTTAGGAACGAATGGAAGGGAGAGATCTCACCGCCAAAACGACACAAGGAGCGTCTTGATTTCGCAGCATAGCGTGAAAAGCTATCTTAGTCGCTAGCTTTGTAGAGTGGATCAATGCTGGGAGTAGTTGAGCAGCAGGCGTTTGCCATTGCGCAGGGTGGCGAAAAGATAAAGCATACTGGCTACGATCGCCACAAGCGCAACGATCACCGTGCCGACGATCAGGCTATTAGCGCTCTGTCTGACTGCGATCGCAATTAAAGCCCAGACCACCACCAAGGCATAAGCCGGATCGTGGCTGTAAAACAGCATACGAATAGCGATTCCTGCTGCGGTTAAGATCAAGATCGCTGTCAGCGCAACGCCAACTATGCCAAGGTCTTGCCAGCCCGCCGCATAGAGCACAACCGCCATGTTCACAATCGTGGCGACCGTCACCCAGCCCAGATAGAGGCTGAAGGGCAGCCACAGAAACCAGCGCTCACGAACCGAGATCGGCTCTTGATCGCCGCGCAACTGCAGATAGATCGCGATCAGCGAGCCTAACAAACAGAGCATAATTATGATATTGAGCCATAAGATCTCGTAGTGCCATGTCAGCAGCCAAGCGATATTGGCCACACAACTAATCAAAAAGTATGGCGTAATCCGCTCGATGCGTTTATTGTCTTGCTGGCTTGGCAGGGCTTGGTAAACAGCGAAAGCGATCAAACCGAGATAGATTAAGCTCCAAATCGAAAAGGCATAACCCGCCGGTTGAATCAAAACCGGATACTGGTCCGAAATCTCTCCGGTACTTTTGTTATTAAACGGCAGCGTATTCGCCAACCAGTTCATCACGATCACGCTCACCACGGCGACAATATTGAGAATGCTACCTATCGGACTCGCTCTCATGCTCGTCTCCCTCTATCGCGATAGCACTTCGCTACGCTCTTAGCCACTATATAGCAATAAGCTGTCCTACAATCGCTCGCAAATCTAGCTCTTTCGCTTGATATAGCGCTATCCAAGCGCACAAAAAGAGAGATTCCGCATTGCTATGCGAAATCTCTCCCGCGCTAGAGCATGGTTATGCTCTAGCGCAAAGGCAACAACGAGCGAGCTTCGTTCACAAGCCGAAAGCTTTACCAATAGAACCACTGAAAGCCGCTTTTAGCTTCACAGTGTAAGGTTATTCAAGCTGAGCTTTATCGAGAGAAACTTGCAGCCAAGCTTGGGGTTCGCCAACCATGACGCCCGTCAGATAGACCGTGTAGACCCAGCCAGCCTCAAAGCGCATCTCGGGGGTGATTAGGAAGACATTCTCGGTGCCCGCAGGAGCGACCTCGAAGGTCAGTGTGCCGGCATCGATCTCGACATAGTCGGCTGAGGTGTAGTATTGATCGGTTAGGAAGGGGATGTCGGAATTGGCGAGTTTGAAGTCGACGGCGGAGATATCAGGAGCAGCGTGCACAAAGCGGATCAGCGCTTTGCCCGCGCTTGGCTGGAGATCGGCATCTTCAAGCACGAGCGCTTGAAGCGAACCGCTATCGCCAACGACTACGATTGTGTAGTCTTCTCGACCAAGATCGATGGTAGTGTCAAGAACTGCATTGGTTACAGGATCACCAGCGGCAGTGATCTGCATCTCATGCTCGCCTACAGAAATGGTTGAATACTCGCTTACATCAAAAAAGCTGATGTCTTCTGCGCTCTGTTCACCATCGATATAGAGATCGACGGCTGGCGCATCTTGCGAAGTATGGGCGACTCGAACCCGCGCACTGTCTTCTTGAGCAAATGCGTGGTTTGGCGCAAGCAACCCGAGCGCGATGAGTAGGGCGATCGCAACAGTAATATGTCGCATCATTTCCTCCTTACGTTTGCTCGTTGCAGTGAGATCGCTCTCACACGGGCATAGTTTCCGGCAGGATACGTGCCATGGATTCCGACAGAAATATTGCGCACTGCAAAGCCAAAAAAGCCTGGTGCTCTAAATGTTAGGCTATGACTTTCGCATGAGATCAGTCTAAAGGAAGCCTAGATAAGCAGGCATCAACAGAAAGAGCTGAGATGGAATATGCAATCTATGGAGCGCTTTTTCTGATCGCAAACGGAGTCTTGTTGAATGGGATCGTCACAAGTAGACAAGCTCAGAGTGAAGGATGTCTCGAGGGCTGTTTCAGAGATATGATCAGTATAGATAGCAAGCATGCTAGCTTTTGGCTGGTACGCCAGCTATCAGGGTGTGCATACACGCGCCATAATCGAAGGCCCTGTCCAAGCACAAGGCACAGTTAGCAATATCACAAGTGTCCCAAGAAGCTTTGATGAGCTGACAATCGACGAGACAAGCTACGACAAACCAATTATCTTTTGGCGGGTCAGCAAAGGGGCGCAGATTCGTTTTGTGCATGATCCAATGGAACACTACGCCTTCCCTGCCGACCAAATTCAATTAAGCTCTCTCAGCATTGTATGCTTGTTTCTCGCTTTACCCCTTAATCTCATGATCTTGTTGATCAGTCTCTTCGGCTATATCGCTTTCTTCCAAATGTGGAAAAAGTGTCCCTCCAAGAACTCGAATGATCTTGCTATGCCAAATTAAAGCCTCAAATTCATCTTCGCGCTGCAAAAAGCTTGGTATAATGAACATGTTCGGGCATGGTGATGCGAGCAACATCATCGATTTTAATTAAGACAACTCGAACCACGGCCTTCACGCAAGGCCGTTTGTCATGATTTGGAGGTTGAGCAATGGAATATCGTCGTTTAGGGCGATCTGGCTTGAAGGTAAGTGCGCTCTCGCTTGGCGCATGGGTAACATATGGTGGGCAGGTCGGCGAACAGGTTGCCGAAGAGTGTATGACAGCCGCCTATGAGGCTGGTGTAAACTTCTTCGACAATGCCGAAGGTTATGCCGAGGGCAACGCCGAAATCGTCATGGGCAATGTTATCAAGAAGAAGGGCTGGCGACGTGAGGATCTGGTTATCTCGACCAAGATCTTCTGGGGCGGCAAAGGTCCCAACGACACCGGTCTTTCCCACAAGCACGTGATCGAAGGCGTAAACAACGCGCTCAAACGCTTCCAACTCGATTATGTCGACCTAGTCTTCTGCCACCGCCCCGACCCCAACACCCCCATCGAAGAGACCGTGCGGGCTATGGATCAGGTGATCAAGCAGGGCAAGGCTTTCTACTGGGGCACCTCGGAGTGGAGCGCCGCTGAGATCGCGCTGGCCGACGGCATCGCCCGCCAGTACGGTTTGACTCCTCCGACTATGGAGCAGCCGCAATACAACATGTTCCACCGCGAGCGCTTCGAGAAGGAGTATGCTCCGCTCTACAAATATCTGGGTTACGGCACGACCATCTGGAGCCCGCTGGCTTCGGGTCTGTTGACCGGCAAATACAACGACGGTATCCCCGCCGATAGCCGCGCCAACCTCAAGGGCTACGAGTGGCTCAAGCAAGGCATCACCGAAGAGAAGATCGCCAAGGTCAAGCAGCTGAAAGGTGTCGCCGACGAGATCGGTGCAACCATGTCGCAGCTCGGTTTGGCTTGGTGTCTCAAGAACCCCAACGTTAGCACCGTAATTACCGGTGCGAGCCGTGCTTCGCAGGTCACCGAGAACATGAAGGCGCTCGACGTTGTGGCTAAGCTGACCGACGACGTCATGGCGAAGATCGAAGAGATCTTAGGCAACAAGCCCGAATAATCTCGCTTAACGCAAAGAGGGCTGGGCGATTGTGCTCAGCCCTCTTATTATTTTCCAAACAGCTTTTGGCGGAGACAGCTTTACCCCAAAAAAGGTTCCGACCGCGTCCGCCTACGGCTACCAAGGTCTCGCCCGTCACCAAAGAACGATCCTTCTCGCTGCATTCGCTGCGACCTGCCTGGTGCAAGCACCAAGCAGGTTCTTTCCTTGCTTTTCATTGCAAAAGCAGCCTCCAAAACCTTCTAGCTCCTCGGAGCTGGAAGGTTCATGGTGAAGATCTCTCTTTGGAAGGTCGTAAAAAGCTTGAAACGCTTGGAATTGAAAATCGACTTCTGAACATGATGTTCTCGGCCTTAAAACTTAGATGACCTCGATCATTTTTTCTGATGTAGCTCGGCTTAGCTCGGGGCCTAGCATAAATTGTGAGAGATGAAACAATCTGGCGACAAGCTGCAAGCAGCACGATAAGAAAGCACAAAGACAATTCCAAGAGCGAGCTGAATCTGCATGGGGTGGTTGGAGCGACGGGTGCGGGCGATCAGCCGCAGCGCTTGGCGTAAGGCTCCTCCCGAGCTGGAAGTGCTACAAGCTGATGCACTTGATAGAGAGCAAATCAGCCAAGCCCACAATACAACCTTGGTATTCGCTGATGATACTTGGATGTATGGCAAAGTGCATGGCAGCGCAAGCGAAGAGCATCCTCCGCGACCCGAAGGTCTGCTTCGTGCCCGCATGGCCGAGCGCCTAATGCAGGCCCATGCGCACGGCGAAGTGCGCGCTGTGATCGGACGAGCGCCCGAGCTATTTGGGCCTCAAGTCGAGTCGCTGATCGGAACAAATATCTTTCGGGCGGCGCTGAAGGGCAAACGAGCGCTCTGGCCCGGCAAGCTCGATTCGCCGATCAACCCACTCTTTATCGACGATTTTGCGCGCGCTCTGATCGTGTTAGGGCAAGAACAAAGCGCGGCAGGCCAGATCTGGCATGTGCCCGCTAACCAAGCCACAACAGGTCGCGAATTTGTGCAGATGGTATTTGAAGAGGCCGATCGTAAACCGAAGCTGAGCGCACTTAGATGCTCTGTGCTACAAGCGCTCGGTTTGGTATGGCCGCTGGCACGCGAAGCCGTAGAGTTACTCTACCAGTTTGAGCCACCCTATATCATCGATAGCAGCACGTTCGTGCAGGAGTTCGGTGGAACTGCAACGCCCTATCGCGAAGGGATTCGTCGCACGCTCGCTTGGTACCGCTGCCAACTTGAGAGCTAGAAGCCGCAGTCTGCAAAAGCATAGAAGTGCATTTGATAGTATGCCAAATCCGGTTGATTAGGTTCTCTTTGGGCTTCGGCAGAGCGGAACGTGACTCTTTTTTTCCCGGCTTTTCGTTTTTCTGAGCGAAGAGCATGCACGTCTTTAAACGGATTTGGTATTACTAGCTCGTAGTCTTCGACAAGCTCAGGGTACGATTGAACTGGCCTTTCACAGAATGGCGAGCTGCTTCTCTCTTTTCTTGCCTTGAAACTGCTTGGATTAGTGCATTTTGGGGGGATCTTTCGGCACAGGTAGAGACGCCTCTTTGGAGGGCAGGATGCTTGTAGCCGTAGGCGGACGCGCTGAGAAACGAATGGAGGGAGAAAGACCTCGCCGCCTAAGCAGTCAAACAATCAAGCGAATTTAGGATAAAGCTCACGTACCTTGGCATATTGCGGGGTACGTGAGCTTATTACAACTAGGCAGAGAGCTGTTCGATCTCCTCTTCCTCGGGCTGGGCCTCGTGTTCACCGCTGCTCCAGAGGCGGCGCATCTCTTCAGAAGTGAGCAACAGTTCATCGAGCGTACCGATCGCCTCGACCCGACCATCTTTCAGCAAGATGATCTGATCGGCACGGCGCAGCGCGGTCTTGCGGTGCGAGACCGCCAAAACGGTGCGCTGGCTCTGCTGATCGAGGCCATCCATCACGCGCTCCCAGAGCTGGCGTTCGGTCTCAACATCGAGCGCACTCGAAAGGTCGTCGAAGACCAGCAGCGAGGCGTCGCGCGCGAACATACGGGCCGCAGCCGTACGCTGCATCTGACCGCCCGACAGGCGCACACCACGACTACCGACCTTAGTCGCCAGACCTTCCTCCATACGCGCCAAGTCTTGGTCGAGCACGGCGGTGTAAATGGCGCGCTGCAAGGCTTCATCATCGAGCTCTTGACCCAACAAGATGTTGTCGCGCAAGGTGTCGCTGAAGAGGCGCGGCACCTGAGGCGTGTAGGCCACCTTGGGCGGCACCAGCTCGCTGGCTGGGTCGCGGATCGGCTGACCGTTCCAAAGGATCTCGCCCTGTTCGCGCTCGAGCAAACCGAGCAAGGTCCGCAACAGGGTAGTTTTGCCCGAACCAATGCGACCGGTCACCACCACGAACGAGCCGCCCGGAATGCTAAAGCTCACATCGCGAATACCGCGCTCGGAGCTGGGGAAGCTGTAGCTGAGGTTGCGCACCTCCAGACGCTCCAAGCGATCAGCCGCATTCGCCTTGACTTGAGGCACCTCGGGCAGCTTGGCATCGGTGTAGGTTGAAGGCAGGCGCACCAGCTCGCGCGGATCGCCACCATCGATCAGATCGGTCATGCGCTTGATCGAGACACCCGACTGCTTGAAGCGCACCAACATCGAGCCGGTCATGCGGGGCAGCGAGACCAAGGAGCTGAGGTAGCTGGTGAAGAGAATGAAATCGCCCACCGAGAAGCTACCAGCCCGCATCGCTCCGGCAGCCAACAGCAGAATGAAGCCGGTACAGATGTTGATCATATTGCCGTTTAGGCTATCGAGCAGAGCCGAGAAGACCTGATCGCGCACAGCCGCTCGCTCGCGCGACTTGCTCAAGGCGCGAAAACGCTCGACGATGCGATCTTCAGCCGAAACTACCTTGATCGACAGGATCGAGCTGAAGATCTCGCCCACAAAACCGGTCACTCGACCGGTCGCTTGGCGGCTCTCGCGGCGATAGTGGCGCACGCGCGAACCAAGCTTTTGGGTCAAGATCACGATCACGACCATGGGCAAGAAGGCCACAACGGTGAGATAGGGATTGATCTGGGCCATGATCACCAGCGCGATCAGGGCGAAGATACCTTGGCCGAAGACATCGATAAAGACATCGACCAGCATTACCAATTCGTTGACATCGTCGCGGAAGCGGTTGACGATCTCGCCCGAAGTGCCCGGCAACTTACGCGTGCCCGGGCCCAACATCAGCCAGCGCATCATATTGCCGCGCAAAAAGCCTTCGACCGCGAACCAAAAGGTGAAGTAGGAGTAGAACATGGGAAGCATCCACGTTCCACGGGCGATCTCGACCGCCGCCACCAGAGCGATCATCCACCAAATACCGGGGGTGCTGGCCTGGCCCGACGAGAGCGCATCGAAGACCATGCGCAAGGCCCAACCAAAGAGCAGCGGAAATAGGAAAAATATAGTCCAGCCGACCAAGCCAGTGAAATAGAGCACCGGACGGGCTGTCATCACCCGCCAAGCGTAGAACCAAGTTGAATAGCTTTGGGCCGGCTTATTGGCTTGTTGTAGGCTCACGATAATACCTCTTCCATACCGGTTCGCATCAAGTGAGAGAAGTGCGAATTAGGGTTCGCCAGCAGAGCTTGGCGCGGGCCATGTTCGCGAATGCGACCACCATCAAGGATCATAATGCTATCGGCGCGCTGCACGGTGCCCAAGCGGTGGGCGATAATGATAGCTGTGCGATCCTTCAACAACTGGTCGATAGCGCGCTCGATCAGGCGCTCGGTGGCGGGGTCGAGCCGCGACGAGGCTTCATCTAAGATCACCAAGCCCGGGTCGCGCAAGAAGACGCGGGCGAAGGCCAACAACTGGGCTTCACCAGCCGAGAGACCGCCGTTGCCATGCGACAGTTCGCTATCGAGGCCGTTGGGCAGCGAGCGCAACCAGTCGCTGAGACCGAGCTGCTCGATCACCTCCATAATCCGCTCATCAGAGATGCTCGGATCGAACAAAGTCAGGTTGTCGCGCACGCTGGCTTGGAAGAGCTGCACATCTTGTGTCACCACACCGATCCGCGAGCGCAAGCGACCGATAGTGGTTTCGCGCAGATCGATACCGCCCAAGCGGATCGCTCCTTCGGTCACATCGTAAAGGCGCAGCAAGAGGCGCATAATGGTCGTTTTACCGCTGCCCGTGCGGCCCAAGAGGCCGACAACTTCGCCCGGTTTGAGCATAAAGTTCAGTTGTGAAAGCACAGCGCGCGTCGAGCCATCTTCGCCGGTCTCGGGGTTGACTAGACCGTCGTTATAGGCGAACGAAGCCTGCTCGAAGCTCACACTCAGGGGGCCATCGGGCAAAGCTTGGTCGCTCGCGCCATCGAGCACGGTCGAGCGATACGAAAAGATCTCGCGAATACGGTCGATACTGGCGATCGCCTGCTGCAACAACTTGAGCTGATCGGAGAGCTGTTCCAGCGGGATGCGCAGGAGTTGGGTGTATTGCACAAACAGAAAAACGGTACCGAGTGTGATCAAGCCGTTGAGATAGAGATAGGTACCCACGGCCAGCGCGGTCGCGATACCGGTACCGAACAGAACCGCTACAGCGAACCAGATTGTGCCGCCTAGCACCAAGGCTTTGCGACCCTTCAGCAAGACGTTGCGCATGGCCTCTTGGAAGCGCCGCATCACATACCAACCGCCGCCATTGGCGCGCAGATCGTCGATACCTGCAATGCGCTCTTCGATCAAACCGAAGAGCATGGCGTGGGCTTGCATATTGGCGGCGTTGCTCGGCACAGCGATCTCGCGAATCAGATAGAGCGCGATAGCGGCGATCACGGTGAAGATGCTAAGGGCGAGACCGATGCGCCAATCTTCAAAAAACAGCACCAACAAGATGCCCGAGAGCAGCAGAACGCTCCCGATCACTTGGATGACAAGTTTCGAGAAGAAGTCGGACAGCGTACCGACATCGCCGTCGACGCGCTCGATCAGCTCGCCCGGAGTGCGGGCGTTGTGAAAGGAGAGATCGAGGCGCATACAGTGCGAAACGAGGTCGGCGCGCAGGGCATTGGTCGCCTGCCAAGCGACTTGTGCGCTGAGCGCGGTCGCCCCCAGTGTCAAGACTTGGGTACAAACGGCCACAATCAGAAAGAGCACGGCGAGCCAAACAAGGCTAGAGATCGGCGCTTGTTGGGTCGCTTGATCGATAAATTGTCGAATAATTTGTGGGCTATAAAGCTGTGAACCAATGCTCGCAAGCAAGAGAATCGCCAGCAACAGCGTGCGTCGCCATTGCGGTCGAATATATGTCCACAACAGCTGTAATGTGTTTCGTGATGAGCGCTGCATAACCTTTCCTTGGCGTGTATGCCCCTACAGACAAACACACCCCTCTCGAACTCGACCGAAGCGATCAGCTGGCCGAGTCTGTTAATGTTTGTTGTAACTCGTAGGTTTCATAGCGGGCTGCGATCTGCATACCAGCCCGTTCATAAAGCCGGGTCGCTCCGGTGGGGTTGGCAGCATCAACGCCTAAACCGACCCACGGGCACCCTTTGCGATAAAACCTTGTAAAAGCCGACTGCAGCAAGGCGTGGCCGACTCCGCGTCGCCGCCACGCTCGGCGCACGGCGAGGTTGCGCACCCAACCGCCGTCGCCACGATTGTAACAGAGAGCCGCGCCAGCGATCTGCTCGCCATCCCAAGCGATCAGCGAGAGGCCATCTTCGTAGCCATCGCTGTAGAGCTGCTCGCGCCAGTTTTCAAAGGACTGCCGGAAGTGGTTCCAATGGTCTTGAAAGGCCTCTTCGAGTGCTTCATAGAGCTCGTGCTCATGCTGGCCGCGCATAAAGGGCTTGATCTCAATCCCTTCTGGCACTTCGGATTCTTGCGGCGGCTCGACAAAGTGTAGTTCCATGCGATAGAAGTAGCGCACAACCTGAAAGCCATGCTCAAGCAGCAACTGCTGAGCCCAGCGATTACCGCCAAAGATATTGACGTGCACGTTATAGCTCTGTTTGCCATCGTGTTTAGCCTTCTCGGCCACACGTCGCAAGCCATCGCTCAGCAGAAAGCTGCCGATCCCTAAACCTTGAACGTCGGGATGCACATAACCATCAAGCAAATAGGGCTCTTCAAGCGTTCGATGCAAAAGCTCTTCGCTGCCAACCACACGCCCTTCGGAATCGAGCACAACCCGCCCAGCCTTCTCGATATCGAACAGTTTCCATTCGTCAAAGATAAACTGCACGCTCAGCTCCGACTTGCCCAGCTCGATCTCATCCCAAAGGTTGATCAGATCGACGATGCCCTGAGCATCGCCAAGGATTGTCGCTCGAAATGTAAATCCTTTTGGAAGCGTATGTTGCATATAGATCACTTTCTATAGATTGATCAGTTAATAACAAATCCGCTTGCCCACTCCAGCGCTTTGGCGGCGAGGTCTACACCCCAAATAAGGCTCCAACCGCGTCCGCCTTCGGCTATCAACGGCTTGTCCGCCACCCCGAGGTTGTATCTGCCTCGCTGACGAAGCCGCCCCCATGCCACAAACGGATGTCATATCACCTCCCAAGCGACCTAGCTCAAGGCCAACAACGACGAAGGCAGAGCAGGGAACAAGGTTTGGAGCAAAGGCTCAAGACCGACATCGAAGATGATGTCAGGATAGTGCTCCCGTAACTGTGCCAGACTGCGATAACCAAAGAGCAATTTCACAAATACCAAAGGCGGAATATGTAGCTTCGCGCGCGAGTCCTGATCGTCGTCGCGCCACGCCTCCAAAGCGCTCAGGCGCCCCTTTTCGAACTGCAAGTGCAGCCCATCGCGATAGAGATCGATCAGCAACTCGCCGCTATAGCCCTCCAACGGCGAAGCGGCCAAGCGCTCTTCGAGCACCGGACGGATCGTCTCGAGGAAGCGCCGCAGGTTGGGCACACGTATATACCAGGCATAGGGGTATTGGTAGCTCGAGCGCAACAGATCTTTGTGCAAGAGCTCGTAGACCGGGTGATTACCTGCGATATGGAAACAGACGTCGGTCACAGGGCCGAGTTGTTCCTTGGAACGCCACACATTCGGCTCTCTACTCGGCAGGGCGCGCAAAAGCACGGGCAGAACCTGGCTCAACGAAGTCCCTTCGGCCAACATCAAGGATTCGACCGTGATCGAACCATCGAAGCGGGTCGGCTGCAAGCGCAGACAGCCCACGATCCGATCGTTACGGTCGACGATGCAATAGACCGTGTACAAGGTCTCTGGGAAGGGCGTGCCTTCGTAATTAACCTGCCAGTGCAGATAGTCGGGCGTGTAGGGCACGCTTAGTAGGGCAGGCACGGCTGGCTCGCCCGGCTTGCGGCGGCGCAGCAGCCTGCTCTCGCGAGCAGAGATCGCCACCAGTTGCTCGACATCAGCGGCATAAGCCTCGCGCACACGATAGGCATCGCTCTCGCCCTCGGCTAGGGCCGGAATGCGATCGAGCGGAATGGTGTAGCGCGAACCAAGGTCGGCGGCGTATTCGTAGCCAAACTGGCGGTAGTAGTAAGCGATACCGTTGATGGCTTGGAACAGATCGCCGCGCGCCTCGCTGCGAGCGTGAATCAGCTCGAAAATGGTGCGTATCAAACCGCGCTTGCGATAATCGGGCAGGGTGGCAACCATCTCGGGGCGGCCCATCGTCATCGTAAGACCGCCGAACTTCACCGATTGACGCATCAGCATAACCGCAGACACAATCGTAGCGCTCGGCACATGCTCAACCAGGGCAAAGTCGTTGGCCGAAACAAAGGGGTGAATACCCATAAACATGCTGCGCACCCAATCGGCCGTGATCCGAAATCCGTACTTTTCCTCCGGCGAACCAAAGGTATGCCAATAGAGCTCTATCACTTTGTCGCAATCGTCGGGCGTCGACCAGCGCAACACCAAACCATCGCCCAGATCGCGGCGGTAATCTTGTTCAAAGGGTTGTAACTCTGCCATAAACTATATGTTCTCCGATCTGTAAGTAAAGTAGTGTAATACCTCGATCTGAAGCTAGCCGATAACTTGCAGCGAGCTCGGCAAAACAGGAAACAGGATCTGAAGCAGACGTTCCGCCTCAGCGCTGGCCCAAAGATCCGGAAACATCGGCAGCAATTCGTGCAGGCTTCGATAGCCAAAGAGCAGCTTCAGAAAGAGCAGTGGGGGAAAAGCTGCATCTGGCTTGGCTTCCCAAAGCGGTTTAGACCAGCGTTCGATCCCTGTGATCGCTCCACGCTCAAACACAAAGCGCAAACCATCGCGATAGAAGTCGAGCTTTAGCTCGCCGCTATAGCCAGCCATAGCCGAAGCCGCCAGTCGCTCTTCCAACACAGGCCGTATAAGCCGCAACAGTTTTGGTAGATCAGGAACCCGTACATACCAAGCGGCTTCGCGCTCGCGGCTGCTGACGTAACGCCCATCCAGCAGCTCATAGATCGGATGGCTGCCCGGAATGTCGAAGCAGAGCGCGCTAGCCGGCGGCACCTGCTCGTTTCTAAGCGCGACTCCATCAGCTATCGACGCAATCGCCCGCAAGAGCGACGCGAAGACTTCGACGAAAGAAAGATCTTCGCGCAGCATCAGACTCGTCACATAGACACACTCGTCCGTGCGCACCACAGCGGTCGAAAAGAAGCCAACAGGCTGGTCATTCTGATCGACGAGGGTGTAGAGCGTCTTAAACCAAGCGGGCAGCCCCGTTGCAGCGTAATCGACCTGATAACGCTGAAATTCCACGGGCCAAGGCGCGCACACAAACGCAGGCATAGCCGGGCTAGAAGGCGTCACACGCCGTAAAATGCTCGCCTCACGCGCAAAGACCGGAGCCAAGCTCGGCAGATCCTCTAAGCGGGCAGCGCGGGCGCGCAAAGCTTCGGCCTGACCCTCAGGCAACGCTGGAATGCGCTCAAAGGGCACCTTCGGCATCGAGCTGAGTGCAAGGGCGTATTCGTAGCCAAACTGGCGGTAGAAGTAGTCGATCCCGATGATGGCCTGAAAGAGATCGCCGCGCGCCTCGCTACGAGCGTGCAACAGCTCGAAAATCGCTCGGATCAAACCGCGATTACGGTACTCGTGACGAGTCGCCACCATCTCGGGACAGCCGATCGTGACGGGCCGACCGCCCAGCAGAATCGGCTGCTGGTACAAGAGGCTGGCCGCCACAATCTTGCCACTGGCGCGCTCTTCGACCAGAGCGAAGTCAGTAGATCGAACATAGGGATTTTTGCCGCGAAACATGCAGCTCACCGAGGCGACGCTATGCTTGCGCGGCGCTTCATCGGGCCTTCTGCGAAAGGCCAGATGGTAGAGTTCGAGCACCCCAGCACAATCGTCGGGTGTCGACCAGCGCAGCACCAAACCATCGCCCAGCTCGCGGCGATAATCCTGCTCGTATGGCCGTCGTTCTGTTTGCATCTCCGCTCACCACCCCATCATCTGCTCGAAATGCGCCACGCCTTGCCAAGGTGTGGGGATGCGCTTGACATCCCCACACCGCTGCCGAACTTAGTCCAAAGGCAGCAAAGCTGTCGGCTGTACCGGGAAGAGCACCTCCAACAACTTCGTCGCCTCATCGTTAGCCCAAACGTCGGGGAATACGGCCTGCAGTGCCTTCAGGTCGCAATAGCCGAACACGAGCTTCAAGAAGGTCAAGGGATAGAAGCCAGCATGAACCTTGGCGTCCCAGACCGGTTTGCGCCACGGCTCCGCAGTGACTAAGCGCCCATTCTCGAAGACCAAGCGCAGAGCGCTGCGGTAGAAGTCGATATTGAGCTCGCCACTATAGCCAGCCAAAAGCGATGCCGCTAGGCGCTGTTCCAAAACCGGAGCGATCTTGCGAATAAAGCCTGGCAGATCGGGCACACGAAGGTACCAAGCGTACTGCCGACCTTGCTTCTCGCCGAAACCGGGCGACAACAGTTCGTTTATAGGGTGATGGCCGATGAACACAAAGCTGAAGGCATCGGCTTCGCTGGGCTGATCGTCGCGCGCCGGCGAAACGGAAGGTGCGAAGGCCTTCAGCGCGCGCAAGAGCGAAGGCAGATGAGCGGGTATCACAACACCTTCCTTAAACGACATACCGACGATGCGCACTTCCTTGCCCCAGCGCAGCGGTCGATGTAGCACATAGCCGATCGCTTCGCCCGCCTTATCGACGACCACCAGCGTCTTCCACGAATCAGAGATAGCCGGGCTCATCTTGGTTAGCATCCAGCGCCAATAGGGCTCGGGGATCGGCACCGAGAGAATGGGCGGCTGAGGAGGCAGATGGTCGGCGGCACGGCGCGGCCAGCTACGCTCGCGCTCAGCCAGCTCCATCAAGAGAGGGATGTCTTCAAGCGTCGCGGGGCGCAGGCTACAGGTTTCGCTCTGGCCCTCTTCCAGCTTGGGGATACGCTCGAAGGGCACACGCAGCGTACCTTCCAGCGGGGTAGCGTATTCGTAACCGAATTGACGATAGTAATAGGGAATACCTGTGATGCCTTGGAAATCGTGACCCATATGGGCGCTACGGGCGTGGATCAGCTCGAACACGGAACGTACTAAACCGCGATTGCGATATTCCGGCAGGCTGGCAACGAGCTCGGGACGACCCATGGTCAGCGGGATGCCACCGTATTCGGCCGGCTGGCGCAGCAAGACGGTCGCAGCAACGACTTTGCCGTTTGCGGTATCTTCAACCAGCGCTACATCGTTCGACGACATGAACGGATGCTTGTCGCTCAACAAGTCGCTCACAAAGGTCAGCAAGGGGATCGGCGCAGGACTGTCCTCTTTCTGCCGAAAAACATAGCCATACAGCTCGAGAATCGCATCGCGATCTGCCGCGCTCGACCAACGCAAAACGAGGTTTTCATCGATCTGCCGACGATACGATTGTTCATGTAGTTGTACTTCGCTCACTGCGAACCTCCTTAGTTCAAAACTTACCCGCTAGCGATTTTGCGCGCTCGCAAAGCGAGAAATACAGGGAATTCTTGTTCGGCTCGCTGCTCGGCCCGCTCGTGAAACTGCTTGTAGCTGGTAATTTCGCGCATACAGTCCAAGAGCAAACCGCACTCGGCTAAACCGTTGATGTACATATGTAAAGGTCGATGAAAGCTGCGTGTTGCACCATCGCGGAGCGGCACAGCCACGGGCGTTAAGTAGCGATCGACACGGCGGTAGTGCAATTTGCGCCCTTCGTCCCAACCCCAACCGCTCTGGCGCGGAATGCGGAAGCAAGGATGCGTCAGCAACAGCACCAAACGTCCACCCGTGCGCAAGGCCCAAGCCGCCGAACGTAGGGCCGCTTCGATAGGATCGATATCTTGCAAACTGAGCATAAAGACCGCCCCATCAAACGAACCGGCCCGCAAAAAGGGCAATCTCTCGAGCTGGCGCACATCTCCCACCACAAAACGTCCTTTATCTCCGTGATGTCGACGGGCGAAACGGATCAAGCGCTCACTAGCATCGATGCCCGTATAGACCGCACCTTGCTCTGCGATCGGGCCAGCCAACACGCCGGGACCCGCACCCAAATCAAGGATCTGCTCTTTAGGGCGCACTTCCAGCAACTCCATCACGCTTGGTATCGCCAAACGCCGATGATGTTTGCTGCCTTGAGTGCCGACCCAGCCCACATACCAATCCGCCACCTCATCCCAACTGGTCTCAACCTTCTTCCGACCTGTTTGTCTGCGCAGACCCATGGCTCTTCCCTCGGGTCTAGGCGCGCACGACCATGCAGCCTAAACCCGCTAGCCTTGCAAAGGCGACTGTTGTGCCCGACACGTGGGCCTAGCAGCACACCAAGCTGCGCCGCCAGTCCCTAGCGACAAGCAGTCGTCAAGCACACCCTGTGGCGCAACGACTGTCGAACGATACGCCACGTTTCGGATTCGAGCCACACAGATCGTGTTCACACAAGCGATCTCAAGCATCGCAACCTCCTCCAGCAAAACCACAAATACAAAAAGACCAAACCGTCATACATCCTCTATGCATCACGGTTCGGCCTTTATGGCAACAAAAAACCGTGAACTGAGATCTCAGTCTCGTCCACGGCTGGAAGCGACTTGTTTACTTCAATGAAGTGTCAACTTCGCAGTCTCCAGATAGTGGACGCACTGATCCCTTGAACAAACCCGCGCAGACCGACCAACATGCGCTGGCGGTCCTGCCCGTTCAACTTGTTGATTGTGTTTACAGTTACAAACAACATAGGATCTGGTCCACTTCCATTAGGCTAATGAGAATCACTCCCAAGCACACTATCACGCCTTAAGAACTATCGGCATCAGTCTAAAGTCTGAAATTTCTGATAGCTTCTCGCATAAGGTCTTCTATAAGGTGTAATGGTTTTGTAAAGTTCCAATAACAAAGCCAATAAACTATACTTTTTGCTATTGTATAGCCAAATACTAAGAATTGACCGTCTGCTGTTTTTCGTGATATACTCAAAAGGATGAAGCATACATAGTAAGATTACCGAAGGAGCGGCACCATGGCACAGATTCGCTTGGTGATAGCCGATGATGAATCGCTTATCCGCATGAATCTTAAAGAAACACTGGTCGGTTTAGGATATCTCGTAGTTGGCGAGGCAGGTGACGGCGCAACCGTGATTCACCTCGCGCGCGAGCTGCGCCCCGACTTGGTGCTGATGGACATCAAAATGCCCAAGATCGATGGTATCCAAGCCGCCAAAGTGTTGACCGAAGAAAAGATCGCACCAGTCCTCTTGCTCACAGCTTATTCCGACCGCGAACTCGTCGACCGGGCAAAAGAGGCGGGTGTTGTAAACTATATCGTTAAACCCTTCCGTGAAGGCGAGCTGTTGCCCGCAATCGAAATCGCAATGGCCCGCTATCAAGAATTCCTCAAAATGGATGAGGAAATCTCCGACCTCAAAGAGACGCTGGAGACCCGTAAGTTGGTCGAGCGCGCCAAGGGTGTCCTTATGGACAGCCAAGGCCTCAAGGAAGCTGAAGCCTTCCGCAAGATCCAACAGCTTTCGATGAATACACGTAAGTCGATGAAGGAAATTGCACAAGCGCTCTTACTTGCTCACGAGATCGAGAAGTAACCGTAATCGGGGGTCAACCTAGGTGCAGGAAGAAGTAGGCTTGAAGCTTCCTGCACCTGCTTTGTTTGTATAGTTAGGCCACTGTGACAGAGGAACAAAACGCTTCGACCGATAAGCCCATCAGCGAATCGCCTACACCTCAGAGCGAGCAGGAGGCGACATCTTCTCTATCCCCACAAACCGCGCCCAAGTGGCGCAAATGGCTCTATCAAATCGTTCCACACCTGATAACCAGCTTGGTCTCAGTGGCACTGGCGCTGGCCATCATCTGGTTTAGCCACGAGCCCGAGCCACGCATTCAACCCGTTGTGCGCCCAACCCCAGGCCCAACGCTGGCAGTTGTGCCGACGATTGTGATCGCGACTCGCACCCCAGCACTGCCGCCCGACGAGCGTGTGCTGAGCCAAGAGCTGCTCGACTTGCAGATTCGGGTCGACGAGCTCTGGAGCGCCCTCTACATCGCGCGGGCCGCCAACCAACTGGTCGACGCCGAAAACGCCCTGCGCCTAAACGACATCACCGAATTCGAGCGCACCCTGGTGGTCGTCGACGCCTCTTTAGCCCTCGCCTACGAGCGCAGCGGCGACCTCAACAAAGGCCCCATCAGCGAATTTCGCAGCCAGATCAGCCAGATTCGCGACGACATCTACATTCGCCCCGAAGGCACCGACATCAAGCTCAAAGTCTTGCGCCAACGCATGCTCTCGTTGGTCGAAGAGCCTTAAGCGACCCGCTCAGCCTGGAGCTCTTTAACCATAATCACAAAAGGCTGCGAGGTGTTGGGATAAAACGGCTCGAACAGGGCCTGCCAGCCGAGGCGGGTATAGAGCGCACGGGCTGCCTCGTTATTGGTCTGGGTGGTTAAGATCGCTGTTCGGTAGGGCAGATCGGCCAAAAGCCTTTGGCAGAGCTGGGCGCCCAAACCTTGGCGGCGTACGCTTGGCTCAACCGCCAGCTCGACCAGCTCAAAACAGTCCGAAAGCCATTTCTGGCTCAGCTCCGGCCCCAACGCGCGCGCAAGCAGACCGTTATAATATTGGCCTTCTTGCGATTGATAGCCATAGCTAAAGGCTACAAGCTGCTCGTCGCGCAGAGCAACCAAGCAGCGAAAGCCCGGATAGCTGCGATGGCGCTGGAAGCGCTCGGCAAAATCGCTGCCCGTGCGCGACCAGACGCGCTGGTACAGATCGATCAAGCTCGGTACGGTGTGAGGATAATCTGTTAGCTCTACAAGAGTATACATACACCTTCAACCAGCAGGTCGGCAGCGCAGTCGGCTCCTCGACACTATGCAACCTGAACACAGCAAATCTACGCTATAAACGCGCTTGATACAAAATCCGCTCCAATTTTCTCAGATCTCTCTACTGGCACCAGCCATACGCTGGCGGCAAGGTTCCTCGCTCCCATGCGGTCCTTGGCGCGTCCGCCTTCGGCTACCACCATCTCACCCACCAAACGAGGCTGCTAATCGTGCGGAAAGGCCACCCCAAAAACGAAACGAACAGATTTCATTAGACCGCAGTCGAGTGAAGCCCATCAAGCGCAAGAGTGCTGGCTGCGTAAGGGTTGAGAGATTCCGCGCCACAGCACGAAATCTCTCGCCTGTTTCAACCCCAAAACTGCTTCTGAGCTTAGCGCTCAGAGAGCGAAATAGGTGCTGTTAGCCAACCAGTTCGCGCAGCAGCTTCAACAACAGCTCAACCTCTTCAACAGTATTATAGTGGGTCAGACCGATCCGCACCATACCGCCGCTCTCTTCAACCCCCAAACGCTCAGTCAAATTGAGCGCGTAGTAGTTGCCGTCCCAGACAAAGATGTTATGTGAGCCCAGGTATTGGGCGATCTCGGCCGGGCTGTGCGATTCGAGTCGGATCGCGACAGTCGGGGTGCGCTGGCCGTAGCGTTCTGGATCGCGAATGCCGTAGAAGCTCAGGCCCGGAATAGCCAGCAGCCCTTCGATCAGCTTGCTCACCAGCTCGCGCTCATAGAGCTGAATGGCGTTCATAGCCGCCACAAGGGCCTCGCGCCGCGACATTTCCTGATTGCCGCTGACCTTGCGGCCCAGCTCGGCCAGATAGTCGACCGCAGCCGTCACACCCGCCAGGGCCTCGTGGCTCTTGGTGCCGGTCTCCCAGCGGTCGGGCAGCGCATTGGAGGCGGGGCGCACTTTGTAGGGCTGCAAACGCTGCATATGCTCGCGCTTGCCATAGAGTGCTCCCGAGTGCGGCCCAAAGAACTTATAGGGCGAACAAGCCAAAAAGTCGCAGTCGATATCGCGCACATCGATCGCGCCGTGGGGCGCATAGTGCACCGCATCGATAAAGCTCAGCGCGCCGACTTGGTGGGCCAAGCGTGTGATCTCTTTGACATCGTTGATCGAGCCGACCGCGTTGGAAGCATAGCCAACCGCGACCAGCTTGGTGCGCTCGTTGATCTTGCTGCGCAGATCGTCCATATCCAAGGTGCAGTCTTCGACATCGACGTCGACCACCTGAATGGTCACGCCGCGCTCTTCGAGCGCCTTCCAAGGGGCGAAGTTGGCATCGTGGTCGAGGCGGGTCAGCACGATCTCGTCGCCTGGGCCGAACTCACGCCCGAGCGCGCGGCTGAAGGCGAAAGTCAAGGTGGTCATATTGGCACCGAAGACCACCTCGTCGGGGTCACAGCCCAGCAGATCGGCCATGGCAGCGTGGGCCCCGTTGATGATAGCGTCGCTGCGCTGGCTGGTGATGAAGGCACCGTGGGCGTTGGCGTTAGCGCTGATCAGATAGTTGCTGATGGCGTCGAGCACACGCTGAGGAACTTGGGTGCCGCCGGGGCCGTCGAAAAAGACCAACGGTTTGTCGTTGTGGGTCTGCTGCAGAGCCGGGAACTGTCCGCGGATCCATGCTAAATCTAGCGTTGTCATAAAACTCCCTATAAAGTGGCTAGCTGTTTGTGCGAGGATGTTCTCAATTGTACACCAGACCGTAAAAACGCTCGCAGGTCATGGCTCATTCGAGTGCTGCATCGCTTTTTGGCCTTCGGCAGAGTGGAACTGCTCTCTTTCGTTGTGTGAGATTTGGCGCTTAGGCGCCAAATCTCACACAACAAAAATTCACCCCCTCGCCCGCTTTGCGGGAGAGGGGGCCGGGGGGTGAGGGCCGCTAGCCCATCTAATAGCCGGAGGCGGACGCGCCAAGGACCGAATGGGAGGGAGATGCTTGGCCGCCAGAAGGATGGAAGCGAATGTGGAAGCAATCAAAAGGGCCTGGAGCAGCTACAGACCCTTCAGGTTGCGTTTTTACCAGAGCCAGCGCTTTTTGGGGAGCACGATCGGCGGCTGAGGCGGCAGCGGTTTATCGGCCAGCAGCGCTTCGGGGTTGGCGGTACAAAGCGCGTGGGCCGCTTCTTGACCGATCACTTTGGCGGTCGCCTCATAGGCGCTCTTGAGCAGAATACGCCGCCGGGGTGGGAAGCCATGGCCGTCGGAGGCCACCACATGCACCAGACCGCGCCTCAACAGCTCGTGAGAAGTACGACCCAATAGCTCGTTCTGTTCGCCCGCGATCGCCGCGCCAGTGAGTTGCATCATCACGCCGCGCTCAACTAAGGGGCGCAGCACTTCGGGGTCGTGCTGAACATCTTGCAGGCGCTCGGGGTGGGCCAACAGCACCCGATAACCCGCCGCTTGCAGAGCGAAGATAGCGTTATGCACCGGCTCGTTCATATAGTGACCCGGGCACTCGATCAGTAAGACGCGAGTGTTCTCGTAGGGCAGCAGCTCGCCAGCGCGCAGCCGCTCGACCAGCTTCGGGCCGATCGTGATCTCGGTGCCGCGCACCAAATTGAGTGGGATCTGCTCTTTTTGCAGAGCTTCGCGCAGCAGTTCAAAGCGTTCATTCAGCAACGAGACAGAATAGCGCCCTCCAACGGTTGAATCGGGGCTGTGAGGTGTTGCCACAACTGTCGTAATCCCGTCCTCTACCGCCAAACGCGCCAGCTCAAGCGACACCGTCAGCGAGGGAGATCCGTCATCGATATCGGGCAAAATATGGGTGTGAAGATCAATCATTGGAGTGCCATACTCCTGTTCGTAGAAAACGTCTCTTCAGTTTGTGCTCTTATTCTCGCATCAGCACGCGCCGCTTTGGGAAAAGAGCCTAATAGAAGCTCGTCGAATCGTTCGGTTTTAGAATGAGAGATCTCGCGCTGTCGTGCGAAATCTCTCATGTGCCTTTAGCTAGCGTTGCCTATCGATCTCTATTGTTGGAAGAGGCTTCCTAAAACGAAATTGTTGAACTTCGAGCCGGTTTCGCTGAAGCGCCAGCCTTTTGCGCTTTAGGCCCCGTAATAGCCGTAGCCCATTTCGGTCTTGGCGTCGTTGAGCACCACACCGACCACGTGCGCTTTGACCTTTTCGAGCATGTTGCGCGCTTCACGGGCGCGATCACGACGGGTTTTGCCCGCCTGCAAAACCAAAATCACGCCGTCGACGCGGGTCGCCAACACGGCTGCATCGGTCACAGCGATGACGGGCGGCGTATCGAACAAGACCATATCGGCCGATTCTTGCAGGCGCTTGATCAGCGCTTCCATACGACGCGAGCCAAGCAGGTCGGCCGGGCGAGGCGGCAACGGGCCGCTGGGCAGCAGGCTCAAACCGGGCACTTCGGTCTCTAGCAAAGGCAGCGGCGCATCGGCTTGGTCGAGCAGGGCGCTGGTTACGCCGGTCTCGTTCGAGACGCCAAAGAGCGTGTGCAAACTGGGGCGGCGCAGGTCGCAGTCAACCAAGATCACGCGCTGTTCGGCCTGAGCCATGGTTACAGCCAAGTTTGCGATCGTGGTGCTTTTGCCTTCGTTGGGGGCCGTACTGGTCGCCAACAGAGTTTTGAGCGGTCGATCTAAGCTCGAAAACTGAATGTTGGTACGTAGGGTACGGTAGGCTTCCGCTGCTGGCGAGCGCGGATCGCGCAAAGCAATCAGATCGGTAGCTGCTGAACTTGTCGTCAAGATTCTACCTCTTTATCCTTTAGCTATCAGCACAGGCTGATGCAATATCTCTGTAACAAACCACCTACAGGCTAGCAAGCGCACAGGCGCTCTGCAGGCCGAGCAAGCCAACTCGCTAACTCGAAAGCGCTTTGGGTTTGTTCTCGCGGCCTTCTACCGTGGGGATAGCCCCAAGCAGGGTGAGGCCCACGAAGCGCTCAACATCTTCGCCCGTTTTTAAGGTGTCGTCAAGGAATTCCAGCACAAACGCGAGCAGCAAACCGATCACAAGCCCAAGAATCAGACCTGCCAACACATTGTTCTTGGTCTTGGGGCTGGAAGGGGCTGTCGGGTAGCGCGCTTTCTGGATCACTTGAACGTAGATGCGGCTGGTACCTTCAAAGAGAGCGTTACGACGATTGACCTCTTCCTCAACCCGCTGGCCTATCGCTTCGGCGATCCGCTGGGCTTGATCAGGAATGCGATTTTCAACCTCGATGATCAGCTTCTGCTCGTCGGGCAGCGCCTGCATATCGACATCTTCCATCAGGCGCTCGCCGCTGATGTCGAGTTGAAGCTGCTGGCTGATCTGTTCAAGCACGTCGGGCTGCTGAACGCTCTCTTTGTAGCTGTTCATGGTATCGCGCAAGGTGATGTTGAGACCGTTATCAGCTTGGTTCGCGATAAACAAGTAAACAGCTTGTGATGTGTAGATACGCGGTTGCAGCTTGCTGACGCCATAGGCCACGACCGCCGCCACACATGCTGTGAGCACGATCACCCACCAACGCTTGCGCAGTACGGCGATGTAGTCTTGGAGTTTCATACGATTTCCTCATTCGGAACTTACACAACCAATCGGCTGTTAATCGATTTGTTTCGGTACAAGACAGCACTTTCAGCGGAGCACTTGCCGATCTATTCGGGCGGAATCATACCAACCACGGGCAGACCCAAGCCTTCCTCCACATCGTAACGCGAACGAATGCGGGTATCAAGATACGAGAACAAAAAGGCGAGCGCAATACCAGCTGCCAAGCCCAAGGCCGCCCTGACCGCAGTGTTTAAGATGATCCGCCGCATGCTGCTTTGGGGAGTAGCCTGTTCGGAGATATTGAGCAGCGAGACTTCAAGGCCAGAGCCTTCGCTCAGATCGCTGCGGCCCCAATAGGCCAAGCCATTGCGGCGCAGCGCTTCAACAGCCGCCTCTACTAATGCTACCGCATGCACGCTCGAGCCAGACACGGCGTTGATGGTCACCGTTCGGTGCAACGACTGAGCGCTCAACGAACCTTTGATCGCTGCCGGAGAAAGCTCGATACCACGTTCGGTCAGCACAGCGCTTACATCTTGGGCGAAGCGCGTACTGGCCACCACTTGGGGCAGATCGTCGATCACATATTCGGTGCCACCCCATTGGTCGCGCAACTCCGAAGGCTCGCGGATCTCGCCTTGCACGGGCAGAGCCTGCAAAAGCAAGAAGTCGGCACTGGCAAGGTAGCTGACGGGTTGGCGCACAGCAAGCAGAAAGCTCACAATACCAACGATGATCGGCAGTGCAAGCACAAGCGGCCAGAAGCGCAGCACAATACTGAGGTAGTGACGCAATTGCATGAACCTACGAGTGTCCTCCCTGAAGCACCGCTTTATGTTGGCGCTTAGCTACTTCCTCTTCGATAAACTCGCGCATTCGAGCGAGAAATACCGGCTCTGCAAAAGCCTCAGCGTGGCGACGAATCGCAAGCGGATCGTAGCGATCGGCGCGTTCGGCAGCGATAGCAGCCGCCAAAGCCGCAGCAGTTGGTTGGTAGAAGAAGCGGCCAGTCTTGCCTTCAACCACGGTCTCAAGCGCTCCTCCGCCAGCGAAGGCGATCACAGGTCGCCCTGCCGCCATGGCTTCCAAAGGAACGATACCAAAATCTTCATTGCCGGGAAAAATAAAAGCACGACAATGGGCGAATAGTTCGCGGCGACGCTCTTCGCTGACCCAACCTGTAAACTGAATGGTCGGCCCAGCGATCGCTTCTAAGGCCGCGCGTTCGCGCCCTTCGCCAAAAACAACCAAGGGCAAACGCAGGGCATTACAAGCTTCGATCGCTAGATGCAGCCGTTTATAGGGAATCAATCGACCACCAGCCAAATAATAATCGCCCGGTGGAGTATCGATATAGGGCGGCAGTTTGACAGGTGGCGGGATCACCTCCGCGTCGCGCCCATAGAATCGCTTGATTCGCTGTTTGACCTCGTGCGAATTGGCAATAAACGCATCGACACGCGAGGCACTAACAGCGTCCCACAGTCTAACATAGGTCAGCAGGAAGGGCAAGATCGCCCCTTGCAGTCCGGAAATCGACTCGCGCTCAACGTAGTCTTCGGTGCGCCAAGCGAAACGCATGGGCGTATGGCAATAGCAGATATGCAGGGCATGCGGTGGTGGAATAATGCCTTTAGCATAAGCGCTGCTACTGCTGATGATCAGATCGTATTCGCTAAAGTCGAAACGCTCGAAGGCCGTCGGATATAACATAAAGTAGCGCCGAAAATGCTTTCGCCACGCGGGTAGTTTCTGCATAAACGAGGTGCGAATATCCCACGAGCGATAGTGCTCGGGCATGGCCTCGGCGTCGTAGATCGAAGTATAAACAGGGGCGTCGGGGTAGAGCGCGTGCAATGCCTCAAGCACCCGTTCCGCGCCGCCATATTGATTGAGATAGTCGTGTACAATCGCAACCCGCATCGGGGCTCATCCTTCCGCCTGATACAAATAGGAACGGAGCGATTATACTCTATTTTGTCCTTGATGGCAGACGGAGCCACAACAGCGACAAAGAGAGGAAGAGATGATGCTTGAGAGCCAACGCTTAGTGCTGCGCCCGCTGAGTGCGGACGACGCGCCAGCCCTACACGATCTCATGCTGCGCAACCGCAACTTTCTTAAACCTTGGATGCCCGCCAGCACAGACGAAACCTACACGCTCGAATTCCAAAGCAACGATATCGCTTGGCGCGCCGAGCAATGGCAACAAGACCGCGCCTATAGTTTTGGGATCTTCCTCAAACCAGCGCACAGCCTGATCGGCAGGATCAATATCTCGCAGGTGGTACGAGGCGCGTTTTTAAACTGCTTTCTGGGCTACTGGCTCGATCAGGCTCACAACGGCCAAGGCATTATGAGCGAGGCCGTGCGCACAATCTGCCCGTTTGTGTTTGAGCAGCTTGGTCTGCATCGAATCGAAGCCACCACGCTGCTGCACAACCATGGATCGCAACGAGTGTTAGCCCAGGCAGGCTTTCGCGACGAAGGCACAGCCCTGAACTATCTACAGATCGATGGGCGTTGGCAAGACCATAAACGCTTCGCCCTCACACGTGAAGACTGGGAGGCCTGGTTACAGCGTCAAAGCTAACATCAAATTCATTTGAAGACTTGCAGTCTCTTAGTGCGAGACAACGAGAAGCCGGGAAAAGAGTCAAGTAACACGCTGCCGAAGGCCAAAAAAAAGTAATCAATCGAATGTGCTATAACAACGCGAAAGGCGAGTAGCTAGCACTACTCGCCCTCCTCTTCCTTCTGTTTAACCGCTTGGTTTAGGGGATTACGATCTGAGTCGGGTTGACCTGATAAGGCGAATGATTGTAGCCCAATACATCAGGTTGAGCCATCCAGATCAGAGAAGCAACCATTGCAATCAAAAAGACCGCGATCACAACGAGCGAGACCATTGGAAGCTTTTCGGTGTTAGCTTGTGTATTTGACGGAGCCATTTGATTTCCTTATACTTCGTATATGTAGTAACGACACCACACATCTTCACTCGACCTTTCCGCGTAGTATACCATGTCTGATAGAGCACGAGGAAATCTATGCGCATCTTGGGTCTTCGTGTCGACGTGCGACCAAGCGCTATTCTACCAGCAATTACCGTTTTCGTTCTCAGCTTGATCGCAGCGCGCAACAAACCGCACCCCGTTCGACTGGCGCTCGCCAGTACCCTGCTCTTTTTCGAAGCCGAAGCCAACCATATCGCAGGCCACCTCGTGTCGTCTGCATTGGTAGGTGCGCCGATCGATCGTATTTTGCTGGGCGTGCGCGGCTACACCCTCTACGATAACAACGATGTTGAGCCCTATCAGCATATCGGCCGCGCGGTCGGCGGGCCGCTCGGGTCAGCGATTTCTATGCTCTGCTGGTGGGGCATCTGGCGACTACGCCGCAACAAAGGCGGCGGCGATATCGCGACCCTAGGCTTGATCTACAATCTCTTCTTCACCTTGGGAAGCTGGCTGCCCATCCCCAGTGTCGACGGCTATGTGATCTTAAAGAATATCGCCAAACTCTAGCGCTTATCCTCTTTTCATATCCAAGAGGCGAATGAGCTTATTCGCCTCTTTAGAGCTGTTCAAAACCTTCTCCCCTCATATCCAAATCCACCCGACCACTGCCCAAACGAACCCACGCCTTGTCTCTCGCTAGCGGCAGCGTTTCTAGCTCCCATGCGTTCCTTAGCGCGTCCGCCTTCGGCTACCAACATCCTTTCCAAACATTCGGCAGGCCGATCGCTGCCTTCATTGCCCTCACCGTCTTCGCTGCCCTCGCTGCGACCTGCCAGCTACAAGCTGCTAGCAGGTGCAAACAGTGCCTTTCGCTGCGAGCAGCCTCAAACGCTGCATTCGCTACCCAAAGCCTTAGAAACTTTCTCGTCGCGAAGCTGCTGAAAGATTAGTGGCCAGCATGCCCGTTTAGAACATCGAGCATGAGGGGAAGAGCATACACCCTTCTCCCACCGCTATGCATTACCCAAAAGTCGTGTCGACAGCAAAAGGCGATCGTTCGCATACCACCGCGGGAGTATCCTTAAGAGCACAGAACCTCAACATTCACCTCCTCGCCCGCAGTGCGGGAGAGGGGGCCGGGGGGTGTGGGCAGATAACGCTGACCGTATGTCGATTTGTGGCTAATGTACAGCTCCCACCGTGCGAGAGAAGAGACGGAGATGAGAGCTGCTAGCAGCTTTGAGCTGTCGAAGCCAAACAACACACGAGATCTAACAGATCGATCTGAGCAATTTCTCACAAGCTTCTCAGTTTTATAGCAGTCGAAAGCGCAGATGGGCCTCGTTTATATCCACACCAAACAGCCGAGCATCGCTATGGCAATGGTGTCTTTCCGCATAAGAGAGCCTTATAGACGCAGACGCATGCTGCGCTTAGTACGATTATGAAGAAACAATTTCTTTTGCTCTGCCTAGTGTTTCTATTTGGCGGCACCCTCATCAGCCCACTGCTGGCCGCTCCCAGCGAGCAGATTCTCAACAGCGTCTCGGCAGCTGATGAGGAAGCGCTCGACCCCAACTTTATGGGTATGGTGATTCGCGATCCTTGGTACGACTTCGGCACGGCGCCCAACAAGCCGAACGAGCCAAACTACGAGGCCCAAAATCGCATGGGCGAGATCTTGGCGAGCGCCGGAGTAAAGTGGGTGCGTCTCGATTTCCATATCCTCGCTGGCATCAGCGACAGCAAGGCGATCGAGCAGCAGATCGCCAAAAACGACTACTTTATCAATGTGGTCGCCCCCAGACATAACTTTAAAGTGCTCGCACTGCTGAGCTTCGACCTGCTGAAAGGTGCCAACCCGCGCGATCTCAACAGCACCAGCTACCTGAGCACAACCAATACAATCTACGGCGGCGGTGTGAATGCAGCTATGGATAAATGGCTAACACGCGCCCTCATGATCGCCGATCGCTATGGCCCAGCCATTGACGCCTACGAGATCTTAAACGAGCAGAACCGTCTACCCAACTACGAGGAAAACGGTGTTGCAGGCGATGCCATCAAACCCGAGATCACAGCGCGTTTAATGGCTAAGTTCTACCGCTTTTGCAAAAATATCAACCCAAGCAACCAGAACCATGGCTGCAGCGCCGATACCAAAATCATTTTGGGCGGTCTTCACCCACGTGGCACCACAACCATGATCAAAGAAAACGGTAAAGTTATAGAAAAGGTTGTGATGACCGATGTGGAATATATCAAAGCCATGTACGCCAAAAACGGGCCGTTCGAGGAATTCAAGCAGACCTACGGCTTCTATCCCATCGATGGCATCGGCTATCACCCCTATCCACAAGAGATCCAGCTGAGCATCAGCAACAATCTGGTCGATATCGGCCTCACGCGCATGGAGCAGGTGATGAAGCAGGTGCAAGATCCCTGCAAGCCGTTTTGGATCACCGAGGTCGGTATGAATGTGGGCTTCGACAGCGATGGGCCGCGCAACCCGATCCCGCCCATCACAGCGCTCGACCAAGCGCGCTTTATGGAAGATGTCTATCGCTCGCTCTACAAGCGCAGATTCGACCCAAGCCTCAAGTGTGAGAGCCAACGCGCCGTCGAGAATGTCTTCTGGTTCAAGTACGAAGACTTCCCGCCCTACAAAAGCGATCCAAACAAGGGGATTTGGGCCCAACAGTGGGGCATCGTGCGCATCGACTTTAAGGAAGATACCTCCTGCGAAGGTGGAGCCTGCTACGCTGTCGATGGCAAACCGCTTTATCTGCGCGATTCCTACTACACCTACCGCAAGCTCGCTGGCAAAGATGTCTATACAACCCAATTGCCGATTGTAAGGCAGGAAAAAGCGAGCAAGGAATAACAAATCTGGCTGATCACATTGTGTTTTGGCCTTCAACAGATTGGGGTTTCGCGCAGCAGCGCGAAACCCCAATAGCATTTCTGCGCTAAGCTGCGGATCTAGAAGCATGTTGGGCTAGGGAGAATTGTTTTGGGTCGAGTAGGCGCTCGCTCCCTTCTCCCGCTTTTGGCGGGAGAAGGGTCGGGGATGAGGGTGGGCTAGCCCCTCTGATAGCCGGAGGCGGACGCGCTGAGGACCGCATGGGAGCTGGAAGCCCTTCCGCCAAAAGAGAAAGAAGCGTTTGTGAAACGATAAAGAGTTGTGTGATGCCAAGGACAAGCTTGAAAGGCTTAGCGGCTGGGCATATGCAGCACCACATTCTCGAAGACCAACTGCGGATTAACGTTCTCGCGCAGGTAGGTCGCCGCCTCGCTGAGGCGCGTGATAAAGGCGTGGATCTCGGGCAGCTTGGCGCGCCGTGCGATCGCATCGAGTTGGTCTTGGCGGTCGATGTGAGTCACCGCCTCGCGACAGTTGGCGCTGGTCAAGAGCACATCGCGCCACCAGCTCTGCCAGAGTTCGAGCGTTGCGAAGACCGACTGCTGCTGGCCCGCACGATACTCTTTGGCGCACTCCTCGGCCCAACGAAAAGCGCTTGCACAACCCTTACTGGGCAGTTCGATCAAAGTATCGAGCTGCTCTTGGCGTGTCTCTAGCTCTTCGGGGTGATCGACCATCTGCATAGCCCAACCCAAGCGTCCGCCGCTCCAAGCGGCCAACAACTTAGCATCGTGCTCGGCCAGGTTTTTGCGCTCCATCAGAGCCGTCGCGACCTGTTGGCGCGGCAAGGGGCGCAGCTTGAGGGTCTGGCAGCGCGAAGTCACGGTCGGCAATAGCTCGCCGCCGCTGTTGGCGATCAAAATCAATGTGGCATAGGGCGGCGGCTCTTCAAGCGTCTTGAGCAAGGCGTTCGAAGCCTGCTCGCTGAGCTTTTCGGCGTCTTGCAAGATCAGAATGCGGCGACGCGCCTCGTAAGGTCGCAGCGTGATATCGCCCTGAAAGGAGCGAATCAACTCGACGCGCAGCACCTTCTGCTTTTCGGCTTGCTCTTCTTTCAAACCCAAGATCGCGGCCTGCACCTGCAAGCCCGCCACCCGCACATCGGGATGGGTGCCATGCTCGATTCGTTTGCAATGGCGACAAGTCAGGCACGGGTCAGGGCCGCCCCGCTCGCAGTTAAGGGTCTGGGCGAAACGCAGCGCCAGCAAGTTTTTGCCGATACCTTCGGGGCCACTGATAATGTAGGCATGGGCGGCCCGCCCCGCTTCGATACTGCGGCGCAAATAATCGACCGCCCATTCGTGTCCAATCATTTCCCAGTTCGCCATCTCGCTACTCAATCGTTCTATTTACTCTTTCCACTCGCTTGCAGCCTAGGCGTGAAACTTTCGGAAGACCAGCACCGCATTCACGCCGCCGAAGCCAAACGAGTTCGAGATCGCGATCTCCAGATGAGCCGGACGAGCTTTGTGGGGCACGTAGTCTAGATCGCATTCGGGGTCAGGCTCGTCGAGGTTGATAGTAGGTGGTATCAAGTCGTGTTTGAGCGCCAAAATCGTGGCAGAGGCTTCGACCACACCAGCAGCGCCCGTTAAATGGCCGATCATCGACTTCGAAGCGCTGATCGGCACGCTGTAGGCGTATTCATCGAAAACGCGCTTGATCGCTTTGGTCTCGGCGATATCGCCCAAGGGCGTGCTGGTCGCGTGGGCATTGATATAATCGACCTGCTGTGGCCCGATCTGGGCGTTGGCAAGCGCCAAACGCAGGGCGCGCGCCGCACCTTCGCCTTCTGGGTCGGGCGCGGTAACGTGGTAAGCGTCGCAGGTGGTGCCATAGCCGATCAGCTCGGCGTAGATATATGCGCCGCGCCGTCGAGCACTGCTCAGCCGCTCGAGCACCAGCATGCCAGCGCCTTCGCCCGGTACAAAACCATCGCGCGCGCTATCGAAGGGGCGCGAAGCGCGAGTCGGCTCTTCGTTGCGGGTCGAAAGGGCGCGCATAGCGTTGAAACAGGCCAAACTCAGTTGGGTGATCGGGGCTTCGGTGCCGCCAGCGAGCATAATATCGGCGTCGCCGCGTCGAATCACAGCGGCGGCCTCGCCGATCGCCTGCGAGCTCGCTGCACACGCGGTTGAGATGCTGGTGGTATAGCCGTAAATCCCCAAGTTAATGGCGACTTGGCTGGTCGGCATATTAGGCAGCGAGGCCGGAATCGAAAGCGGGCTCACGCGATCTTTGCCTTTCTGCAACATAATGCGTGCTGCTGCTTCGATATCGGGCATGGAAGATGAGCCACAGCCCACCAAGGTACCGATTCGATAACGATTGCCATCGTCGATCGTCAGTTTGGCATCTTCGACCGCCATACGGGCCGAAGCAACCGCAAACTGGCTGGCGCGCGACATACGACGAGCATCTTTGGCATCCATAAACTCGCGAGGATCGAAGTCGTTCACTTCACCGGCGATTTTGGTCTGAAACTCTGACGCATCACAGAGGGAAATAGGTTTTATAGCACTTGCACCGCTCGACAAGCCCTGCCAAAAAACATCACGTCCAAGGCCAAAAGGCGTTACGAGTCCCATACCAGTTATGACGATGCGCTGATCTTCATCTTGTTCATCAACTGGCAACATGTGTGGCTCGGGCAGAAGATCTTTATCTTCAAGCACTTCTTCAAGTAGCGCTTCGATCTGAGCACTCAGTGTTTCGGGTACAACTCCGTATGTTAGTAGTAAGGATTGCAGGCGTTGAAGCAGGAGATCACGTTGATTTCCAGTAGTACTCGCCATAAAGTAAACCCATTTCCTAAAAAGTATGCGCCATGGTTATGCATGACACATTCAAGATTTTATCAGGATTATAGCATGTGCCTTATAGACGGCGCAAAGCTCTAGGGCATCGGTGACGGCTATAACCAACAGGTCAACGGTTATGAGGTCTCGAGCGGCGAATCAGCCGACAATCGAGCTGTGTGATGACAAAAAACGCTCATAAAATTGCTGAGAGGTGTATAATATGAAAACAGCTTCCACACTAGTATAGAGCCAATTATGAGCAGACAAGGATCTTCCCGAACGATTTGTATTGTTTTGGGTGAGCATGTAAGTAATTATTACATGAACCCCTTTGTACGAGGAGCCTTACGAGCTACAAGCGAAACCGGTTGTAGACTCCTGCTCTACAGCACTCTCAACACACGTCTTAACCGCTATCTCCTCGAACTCAAAGATTTACCCCTGCTTGCCAATCATGTAGACGCCTATCTGCTGCCCGGCAACTGTACTCCAGCGGTTTTTGCAGAATGTTGTTCGCGCGGTGCGCTTGTGTTGGGCTATAACGGCGCAGTTCCGGGCTATCCTTCGCTCGGCTCCGACAACTATGCCGCAGCCCGTACAGCCACACTTCACCTGATCAAACAAGGGCGGCGTCAGATCGTGCATTTAGCTGGCCTCGCCCATTCGCAAGAGGCGGCCGAGCGTTTGCGCGGCTATCGCGATGCCTTAGCAGAGAGCGGTATCGCCTATGACGAACGGCTGGTGCGTCCTGCTTTTTTTGGCAGTATCGAAGGAATGGAGGCGATTCAAGCGCTGTTAAGCGAAAAGGTCCCCTTCGATGCGATCTTCGCCGCCAACGACATGTCGGCTTTCGGTGCCTACTATGCCCTTCAACAAGCTCAGCTCCGTATCCCCGACGATGTGGCAGTGGTCGGCTTCGACGATGTGAGCGCGGCAAGCGACTCGACACCACCGCTCACCACGGTGCGACAGCCCATCTTCCAGATCGGTTGGGAAGCCGTCATGCTCTTGTCTCAAGCCCAAACTCAATCCGACTTGCCCGACTATACGGCGCTTCCTTCCCAATTCATTGTTCGTGCTTCGTGTGGATCAAAGCAAAACCAGAGCGAAAACAGCGACCCCTTCAGCCGCTTCGCTCAACAGGTGAGCCGAGAGGGCAGAGCGATCGACCGTTTCCAAGCCCAAATCGTGCTACAAGGCATTCGCGACGCCATTCACCATAATCACCGTATAGAGGAAGAGATCGATACGCTGCTCTCAGACTGCAAACGCTACGAGTGGGACACCTGTGCGGTCTTCGACTATCTCGACTCACTCTGGCAAGCCCAGAATGAAGACAGCCCCAAATACTACCAACATGCACTCTGGCGAGCTATGTCGCGCTATCACCACTACCAAGCTCGCACGCATCTGCTGGAACAGCGCCAACGCTCCGACCGCATCAATACGATCAACTACACGATCGATCTGTTGCGCGAATCGAACGCACATCAATCGCTCGATGCCGTGCTGCGCTACATGAGTTCTAACGGCTTTGCCATGAGTTTTAGCGCACTCTACGACCCCGACAGCCATCTGATCAGCGGCGAGCGCTTTAGCCTGCGCGAAGAGAACGAGGTCTGGCAGGGGCCGCTCGAAGCCTTCCCACCCTTGCACTGGATGCAAGCGGGCGAAGCGTGCATTATGCAGCCGCTCAGCAACGATTCCCAAACGCTGATGTTATTTGGAATCGTAGAGGCTGAGGGCCAAGCCCATCTCGATCTCGACGATCTGCTGTTGCGTTCGATCAATACCTACCGTTCGATCTCGGTTTTGAACCAAACCTTGCAAGAACTGGAAGCGGCCCGTTCGGTTCAGCTCAGCCTGCTGCCGCGCCAAGCTCCCGAAAGCAACGAGTACGAAATTATCGGTTCGTCTCGTACGGCGCGGCGGGTGGGCGGCGATCTGTACGGCTACTATCAGCGCCCATCGGGCGCGCTAGCGATCGCGCTGGGCGATGTGGCAGGCAAAGGTATGCCCGCTGCGCTCTTGATGTCGGCCTGCGCGACCGCCTTAGCAGGCACCATCCAAGCGGGTCTTGCTCCTAGCATCACGCTCAGCCAGATCCATCAGATCTTACAACCATCGGTGGGACGCCAACAAAACGCCGCGCTCTGTTTGGTGTATTTGGAAGATGCCCAAGTGCGCATCGCTAACGCAGGCGCGATCTCGCCCTTTCTTCGCAGGCGCGACGAGCTGCACATGCTCGATATCGGCGGGCTGCCGCTCGGCACCCCGCTGGCCGATCTGCTCAACTATCAAGAGATCAGCCAGCAGCTTCACGAGGGCGATCTGCTGATTCTCTGCAGCGATGGCATTATCGAGGCTATGAACGAGGCCAAAGAGATGTATGGCTTCGAGCGTTTTGAGGCTTCGATCAGATGCGGGCCAACCCATAGCGCCCAAGCTATGCACGACCATATCTTTGCCGAAGTCGACCGATTCGTCGATAAAGCAGAAATGCACGACGATATGGCCTTGATTGTGGCGCGCTACAAGGGCAAACACGCTATAATGAAGAGATAGGATAAGGGCGTGTTGGGCGCCCGCTTGCAACGACGCAGGTTAGGAGAGATGTAATGGCTGCACCGATCGAACTCTTCCTTGATGATGTGGTCCAAATGCGTAAGGCACATCCATGTGGTGGCGACACCTGGCGTATCGTGCGTCTAGGTGCAGAAATCGGTATCCGTTGTTTAACCTGTGATCGCAAGGTCATGCTGCCACGGGCCGAATTCGAACGCCGTATCAAAAAGTTTATTAGCCGGGGAGAGCCTGCAAACCCCGATAAATCATCCCTTTAAGTGTCCCGAAATTTTAGTATGATAGCGACACCTTATCCGAGCTCTAACCAGATAGCGAGGGCGTCACGTCGCATCGGTCTGCTGCTGCTTGGCCTATTGTTCAGCCTGTTTGCGGCCCTAGTCGCATTACCTCAGGCTGGTCTAGCCCAAACACACAACAGCGGGCCGATCTATCAGGTTGAGATCGGAGATGTCATCAACACATATACCGTCAACTACCTGCAACGCGCCCTCGCCCAAGCCGAATCGGCCCAAGCCAATGTGCTTGTTATTGTTGTGCAAAGCGAAGGCGCGGTATTGCGGGATATCCGCCCTTTTGCTAATCAACTGGCCCAAGCTAAGGTGCCAGTCGTGGTCTATATTGGGCCAGACGCAGTTGAATCGGGCGCCGCTGGCACATTTCTCTTGAGCGCGGCCCATATCTCGGCCATGGCGCCCGGGGCTAGCTTCGGCAGCGTAGCACCGCTCACGCAGATCGATAGCGTTTTGAGCGAGCAGACCCGCGATCTGGTCTTCGATAGTGTGGCGATGCAATTGCGCGATTGGAACCAGCGCAACGGTCGCAACAGCGATTGGGTCGATCGAGCGGTGCGCGAAGGGGCGATTCTTACGAGCGAACAGGCGGTAGCGACCGACCCACCGAGCGTCAACATTGTTGCGCGCGACGAGCAAGAGCTGTTTACACTCTTAGATGGTCGTATCGTCACGCTTGTAGATGGCCAAGCGGTCACGCTCAATACCATGGCTCGTCGCGCGCAAGCAATCGAACCGAACCTGTGGGAGCTGTTTTTACTGCTAATCTCAAACCCGACCGTAGCCTTTGTGCTGATGGTTTTGGGAGCGATCGCCATCTATGGTGAATTCGTTACGCCAGGGACAAGCATTCTGGCAGGCATCGGTGTTGTTCTGCTGCTGCTGTCGCTGGCTGGCTTACTGGTGCTGCCGATTCGCCTGATCAGTCTGCTCGGACTGCTTCTGGCTTTTGGTCTGATGGGTGCCGATCTCTTTGTTGTTTCCCATGGAGGTCTTACCATCGCTGGTATCACTCTACTCGTTATAAGCACGCTCACCCTCTACGATCCGGCCCAAGCGCCCGGAGTCAGTGTAGCGCTCTGGGTTGTGGTGATTATGGCGCTCGCTGCCGCGATCTTTGCAGGCCTCGGCCTTTGGTTTGTGCTGCGCAACCGTGTGATTCGACCGGTAACGGGCAGCGAAGGCATTGTGGGCCAGATCGCTGAAGTGCGTCGAAGGCTTGACCCCGAGGGCATGGTCTTTGTTGAGGGAGCTTTATGGCGCGCGCTCAGCGAGAGCGGCCCGATCGAAAAGGGCGAACTTGTGCGCGTCACCGCAATGCATGAACTACGTCTCTTTGTGAGACGTGTCGATGAGGCGGTTGAAGACAAGGATCCGATAGCCTGAAACCGCTAAGGAGTTCTATCATGGGCCCAACCATTTTCGCTTGTGTGGCTGTCTTGGCCTTTTTGCTTCTTGTTATCCTGCTTTCAGCCATCAAAATTATTCCCGAATACGAACGCGGCGTTATCTTCCGTTTAGGGCGTCTGGTCGGCGCGCGTGGTCCGGGTCTCTTCTTCGTCGTGCCCGTCCTCGAGCGCATGGTGCGGGTCGATACCCGTGTAATCACCATGGATGTGCCCACCCAAGAGGTCATCACGCTCGATAACGTAACGATTAAGGTCAATGCAGTGCTCTACTTTATGGTCGTCAACCCCAACTGGGCCGTGACCAAAGTGATGGACTACATTCGAGCCACCATGCAGATCGCTCAAACCACGCTGCGTAGTGTGGTCGGTCAGGTCGAACTCGACGAACTGCTGGCTCAGCGCGAAACGATCAACCAAAAGCTCCAGCAGATCATCGATGAACAGACCGAGCCTTGGGGCGTGAAGGTTACGATTGTAGAGGTCAAAGACGTTGAACTGCCTCAATCGATGCAGCGCGCTATGGCGAAGCAAGCCGAGGCCGAACGCGAAAAGCGCGCTAAGATCATTCACGCTTCGGGCGAATACGAGGCATCGCAAAAACTGGCCGATGCTGCGGCTATCATTTCGGGCGAACCGGTTACTTTGCAGCTGCGCTATCTGCAAACCTTAACCGAGATCGCAACCGAGAAAAACAGCACCATCGTCTTCCCGCTGCCGATCGACACGATCTCGCCCTTTTTGCAAGCTGCAAACAAGGCTGGCTTCTCGCTCGAAAAGCTCTTTCAAAACCAGCCGGAAAGCTCAGATCAAGCGAGCAGATCCTCAACAGATGCTTCTGCTGAGCGCTCCTAATAGCACACCCTAAGCCCGACTTCGTTAGCTCATATGCGATCCGCTTGAATGGTTGTATGTTAGGGCGGACGCTCGGCACACAATTACAACAGCCTGCTTACGGGCGAGCTGTTGGTAGCCGTAGGCGGACGCGCTAGCAGCTCTCTTTGGGGAAGAGAGCACGCCGCTAGAGTACTGAAGAGATCAAGATCAAACGGATTTGGTATCACAACCCTCTCAGGAAGGTTTGGTTCCTGAGAGGGTTTGACGTATCATGTTCGAGCTTTGATCTGAATGTGTATGTAACGATCGGTAGATATGTGCGCTCGTGTAAAGCAACTTTTTTCCAGCCGGTGCGTATCTCTCTCAGAATATTTCAAAATGCCCTGCAACCATTTTGAAATAACATTCGTACTTGTAGAAGACTGATCGTTCGTTATAAGGAGTTTCATATGCGTTGCTCTAACTGTGATGCCGAGCTTGCGGCTAATGCTAAATTCTGTACATCGTGTGGCACCCCGGTCGCCGCAGCCTCCGACCAAACGGGCGGTGGCATTTTCGAGACCAACTCGGGCGGGTCGTATACCAACGTTCCTGGTCAGCGCATCGACTTGCCTAGCGCACATGTGACAGCACGCGGTAAAGGCCAAACTGGTATGGAATACCAGATCATCGGCAGCACACTCCAGGCCGTCATCTTAGAGCTTGATCCGGGCGAAACGGTCTATTCCGAATCAGGCGGTATGGCTTGGATGAGCGGCAATATCGTGATGAATACCAGCGGTCGCGGCGGCGGTTTGGGCGGCTTCTTCAAGCGCGCGCTCAGCGGCGAATCGCTCTTCTTAGTCGAATATACCAGCCAAAATGGCAAGGGCATCGTCTCTTTTGCTTCCGACTTCCCGGGCAAGATCATTCCGCTCCACCTCGGGCCCGGCCAAGAGATCATCGCCCAAAAACAAGCCTTCTTAGTGGCCGAAAAAACCGTTCAGCTCGACATCCACTTCCGACGCAAGCTGGGCGCTGGCTTCTTCGGCGGCGAAGGCTTTATTATGCAGAGACTGACCGGCCCCGGCGTAGCCTTTGTGGCGCTCGACGGCGAAATTATGGAGTACACCCTCCAGCCCGGCCAAGTGCTGAAGGTCGATACCGGTCACGTCGCGATGTATGAGCCGACCGTGCAGTTCGATATCGAAATGGTGCGCGGTTTCAAGAACATCCTGTTCGGTGGCGAAGGTCTCTTCCTTGCGACCTTGCGCGGCCCGGGACGTGTTTGGCTCCAGACCATGCCGACCATGAATCTCGCCAAGGCGATCGCCGAATACCTGCCCAGCAGCGGTGGCTCCAGCAGCGGAGGCGGCATCAACCTCGGCAGCTTGCTCAGCGACTAAACGCTTATCGAATATGGCTATCCCGTTTGGAAGGGACGGGATAGCCACCTCTCCTTATTCTCTGTTGGTTTTTCCACAAAATCCTGCAAACTCGAGCAAGGCAACGAAGCCGCTTTATCCATTTCCGGATTATAGTTGGAGGATTGTATGCATCGTTATTCCCTGCATCGACGGAAAAACACGCTCTTCTTGTTCGCCAGCGTTCTTGTCCTTGTCGGAAGCTTTTGCGCTACACTCTTGTCAAACGTAGCTGCCAAGAGCAACAGTGCTCAAACCAGCGCAAACCAGTCGATCTTTCCCCCTGCAGACAATGTGCTCGGCCTATTCGAATTCGAAAACGATGTGAAAGATAGCAGCGGCAACGGTCGTGACCTCACCCTGATCGGTGGCAGCATCGTATCCAGCAGGTGCAGCTCGGGTCTCAAGATCGAACAGACCGCCGTCGCCGGCGTAGAGTGGAACGCCTATGCTTCGCTGATCGAACACCCCTATACGATCGAGATGGTGCTCACGCCCGAAGACACCCTCCATTGGCGCAAACTATTTAGCTTCGACCCCAACCTCGATGACGGTTGGTACTACTATCAAAACGGTATCCAAGCCTATCCCCACGAGGTATTCGGCTCGCCCGATGTGCGCGAAAATCAGCTTCACTACATCGCCTTTGTTTCAACCTCACCAAGCACCATCGATATCTACTTCCAAGGCCAGCTGATCGGCTCAAGCGACGCAGCTTTTACCGCCCCCCCAAGCCATGCAGTCTTCTTCCAAGATGACTCGGCCGTGCCCGAAGAGAACTTCTCTGGCATTGTGGAAGCCATGCGCATCTCGTCTGTAAGCCGTACCCCAGAAGAGATCGCCGCTGTCCAAGAGCGTCTGAACAGCACGTGTGGCAATAATTATCAGCATCAGCTCTTCTTGCCCTTCGTCTATTCCTAGGTCCAGCCTTCCAAAGACCGAAATCGCATCTTCTGATGGCATCTTGCATCGGATGATAGGTTCAGAACGTTGGCGGCGTGCTCCCTAGCTTCCATTCAGTCCTCAGCGCGTCCGCCTTCGGCTATCAACATCCCGCCCATCAAAACGGGGCGTATCGCCCGGTGCCAGCAAATCCGCTTAACACCATATACGCTCGCAACGCAGCAAAAACAACAACAGTCACCTTCCAGGCTGTCGAAGGCCAAAATAGTGACTGATCTAACAAGCGGATTGTTATAAAAAAGGCTGATTATGGCTTTTCCTCCATAATCAGCCTTTGTCTTTAGGCTTGCTCAAACAGGACTAAGGCATGTAGAGCGCGCTCAAGCCAAGTTTATTGACCGTCGATATAGACCGTCTTGATCTTGGTGTAGAAATCGGTCGCGCCCTTGCCCATCTCGCGGAACATACCCGAGCCGCTGTCTTTAAAACCGCCGAAAGGCGCTTGAATCGACAGACCGGCGGTCGGCTGGTTGACCTTGACCATACCGGCCTCGGCGCGCTCGGCGAAGCGCAGAGCGGTGCGCACATCGTTGGTCACAATGCCCGTCGAGAGGCCATAGTTGGTATCGTTGGCGATCGCAAAGGCCTCTTCAAGGTCTTCGGCTGCGATCACACCGATCACCGGGCCAAAGACCTCTTCGCGGGCGATGCGCATATCGTTGCGCACATTGGCGAACACCGTCGGGGTTACAAAGTAACCCTTGGCATAGTCACCGTCTTCGGGCGCAACACCACCCGTCAACAGTTGGGCGCCCTCCTCTTGAGCGATCTGCACATACTCGAGGTCAGTCTTGCGCTGGCTTGCACTGACTGCCGGACCCATCTGTACGCCATCGGCGAGACCCGGGCCAACCTTGATGGATTGAGCAGCGGCCACCAAGCGCTTGGTAAATTCTTCCAACACAGGCTTCTCGACGATCACGCGGCTGGTCGCTGTACAGGCTTGGCCCGTCAAACCGAAGCCGCCGCGCACCGTCGTGGTCACAGCCTTATCGAGATCGGCGTCGGCCGCCACGATCAGCGGGTTCTTGCCGCCCAGCTCGAGGTGGGTGCGTACCAAACGCTGAGCCGTCTTCTGATAGAGCGAATGGCCGATCTTGTACGATCCGGTGAAAGAGACCGCCGAAATACGCTGATCGGTCACCAAGGCATCGCCGACCACACCGCCGCCACCCGTCACGATATTGAGCACACCGGCGGGCAATCCAGCCTCTTTGAGCAGGTCGCCCAGCATCAGGGCCATAATCGGGGTGGCCGAGGCGGGCTTGAAGACCACCGTGTTGCCAACCACCAGCGCCGGAGCCATCTTCCAAACCGGAATCGAGAGCGGGAAGTTCCAAGGCGTGATCAAGCCAACAACGCCGACCGGCACGCGCACGCTGTAGAGCAGGGTGTTGGGCGTATCGGGCGGCAACACATCGCCACCGACCCGCCAGCCCTCGCCAGCGAAGTAGCGGAACAACTCAACCGAGCGCACAACTTCGTTGCGGGCTTCGATACGGGTCTTGCCCTCTTCGCGCGTCAAAGCCTCGGCCCACTCGTCGATGCGGCTCTCGAGCAGGTTGGCCGCCTTGTAGAGAATGCGCCCGCGCTCTGGCCCGGTCATGCCAGCCCACTTTCCAAAAGCGTCGTGGGCGGCAGAGACAGCAGCTCGCACATCTTCAGCGGTCGAGGAGGGTACAAGGCCCAAAACGTCGTCAATATTGGCAGGATTACGTATCTCGGTGGTATCGCCGCTCGACGAGGGTACGTATTCGCCACCGATCTGGTTGTAATAGACTTTCGCCATACGGTAAGCTCCTTTGCATCCAGATATGAGAAAAGGTGAGAGGGAAAGAGATAGGGTTACGATTCTCGATAGGCATCATTATGCCATACAATTAGGGTCGAGTCGTTGCCATACTCGCCACCCTCCAGATAGTTGTACAAAATTCCGCCCAACACAAAACCGGCTCGCAACTGAGGCGTCAAAGTCGGATCGACCAACTCGCCCCGTGCAACGGCTTGAGCGTACTCTTCGACCGACATGCGATCTTTGTAGAGGCGATAGCCCGGAAGCATGCCGCCCGCCACCATTCCGCGCAGATTAAGGGCGCGACAGAGCGCCTTGCGAGTATCGTACAAGCGCTTCGAAAGGCCGCGCCCACGATAGTCGGGGTGCACGCTCATATCAGCACCATAGAGCCATTCGCCCTGGGGATCGTGGCGCGTAAAATAGCTCTGGCCCAGAATGTCCATATAGCTGTGCTGCTTGAGCGCGATCTCGCCGCTGATGCGAAAGGTGCTGCTCTGGCCAACCACCCGATCGCCATCGAGGGCCACGTGCTGGCCTTCAGGAAAGAGCCGCAGATGGGACTCGAAATGCTCAGCCCGCATCCATTCATACGGTTCGAGGGTAGGGAAGCAGATCTGTTGATGGAGCACCAACTGTGGGATGTGTTCAGCCTGGGTCTGGACAATCCGAATGGTCCCCTCTAGAGATGATTGCTGCTGATTCATATAATCCTTTCTAGAACTGAACAAGTATCAGCCGAAAAGGGGAATAGATCAGTTCGGATCAAGACATCGTCCTCTTCCATTATAGACCATCTCGCTCGTCGCTAGGCCCCACCAAGCAGTGATAGGCGCTCTACTGGCTTCTGTAGCGCGATAGTCGATAGCCTAACTTGCCACCAATGCTATAATGTATTTTGGAAATAGTTTAAAATTTCTTCATCTAGGAGCCAAGCTGTGACACCGTCAGCCCGTTCTCACCAACGTAGGCCCTATCGTTTCATGGTGGTGTGTCTGCTCTTGCTCTTGTTATTCAGCCCACTGACATTGTTCCACTCTTCAGGGCTTGTCTACGCCCAAAGCGATCCGAGCCAAGAGCCGAGCACGCCAAGCCCCACCCAGTCGGAACCCACAGCTACTCACACAATCGTCGCGAGCGCTACAGCCAGCCCGACCAGCACAGCCAACGCGAGCGCTACGCCAAGCGCGACCGCCAGTGCCGTAAGCGCGAGCGCTAGCCCCAGCGCGACCGCCAGTGCTCCAAGCGCAACCAGCACAGCAGTTAGCCCAAGTGCTACTGCGAGCGCTAGCCCCAGCGCCAGCCCAACTAGCGAATCGACCAGCGGCGCTCAGATCGAGCAGGCCCCGACCGAGAGCCCGACCGCTGTGCCAACAATGCCGCTCGGCACCATCAGCCTCGAGATCGAGAAGATACTGCACGGCAGCGATGAGGTGCAGGTCGGCCAATACCTCACCTTCACGATCCGCATCGAGAACACCGGCACGATCACGATCACAACCCTGCCCGTGATCGACGAGTACGAGCCGAATATCCTCGAGCCGCAGCTCGATCGGATCGACCCTGCGCCCGACAGCCATAGCACGGGGGTTATGCGCTGGGACGACTTGACCGATAGCTTGGGCGATATGGGGCCAGGCCAAGTTTTCGAAATCGAAACGGTCTTCCGGGCCCTGCGCATCGACGACGAAGTGATCAACCGAGCGCGCGTTGAAGCGGCTGTCGGCCAGAACGGAGAGGGCGGCGGTGCCAGCCAAGACGCCGCCACGGGCAAAGTAAAAGGCGGCAGTGTGATCGTGCTGAAGGAGCTTCAGGAGAGCTTTATCCGCCTCGATCAGCCTGTGATCAGCTTTACGCTCACCCTGCGCAACGATGGCTATACCGATATCGTTACGCTGCCGTTCGAAGATAGCTATCGCCCCGATGTGATCCAGTTCCTCGGGGCGAGCGTGCAGCCCGATCTGCATAACCCCGAGAGCGGCAAACTGCGCTGGAACAACCTGCTGGCCAGCCTCGGTATGACACGCCTCGCGCCCCAGCAAGAGATCAGCATCGATACCAGCTATCTGGTGATCGGTGAGATCGAAGATGCCATAGTGAACAGCGCCGATGCCGTCGATGTCGCCGACGAGTTCGGCAACCGCGTCGAGTCGCCGCGCCGCGCCGAGGTGCGCATCAGAATTCGAGGCGGCGCAGTGAGCACACCGGTGGCGACCAACACGCCCGAGGCGAGCGCAACACTCGCGCCCACGCCCACCAGCCAGCCCAGCGGCAACCAATCGGGCGGCGGCAATAGCGGCCGCAAGGCCACCGCAACCGCCGAGGCCACGGCCACGTCCGAGCAGCTCAGCGAGCAACCCGTCGAGACAAGCGCTGCCGTCGAAGAGAGCCAAGAAGTCGCGGCCAGCGCTGAGAGCGAAGCCCAGCAGAGCGAGAGCGCTACTCCAACGCCAATCAGCGCGATCCCGAGCAGCCTGCCCCAAACCTCTGAGCCTGCCAGGCTGCCGATCTGGCCGCTGTTGATGGCGGGCATCGTCTGCGGGCTGGTCGGTTTAAGCCTGCGAATACGCCGCAAGCGAGGTGAAGCATGAGAGCGAGGCTTCTGCTAGCGCTTTTGCTGGCTGTACCGCTTTGGTACGCGGTAGCGCCCAGCTCGGCCCAAACGCCCGGCTTTCAGCTCGTCGAGCAGGTCTGGTTCGCCAACCCGGCCGCGCCAAAGAGCGATGCGGCTCTGCCAAGCCAAAGCGAGCCGCCCAGCCATACGCTCTATCTGCCGCTGATCGTCGAGAACGGGCCGCAAGCCAAGATCCGCTTCGGCACAGCGCTGGTCGATGGCCGCTTAGAAGGCGAGGCGAGCAGCTTCAGCTACGGCATCACAACGCTGGCCTATCTGATCGAGCTGCCAGCCGGAGTCGAGTTCTTGGAGCTGCGCGAAGTCTGGAGCTTCAACGGAGTCGAGCCGCCCAACCTGGCGCGCACCCGGATCATTCCGGGCGGCGTCTCGTCGGTCGGCAGCGCCATCGCGCTCACCAGCAACAAGCCGCTGCCGGTCGGTGAATACAGCCTACAGCTCTGGATCGGGGGCCAGCGAGCGGGCCAAGCTAGCAGCGAGATCCAGCCCTAGGGCGCTTCATAGCAAATCTGCTCAAAGACGTGCTTTCTTTCAATGCAAAAAAACGAACACGGGGAAAGAGTTGAGTTCCATTCTGCCGAAGGCCACATAGAAAGCAGTCTAGCGGATGTGATATCAGACGTGCTGTTTTGGCAAGAAGAGCGAAGGGCGCAGTAGGAAGATTTCGCGAAGCGAAATGGAAACCTGCCTTATGTAAGCAATGGCTGTTGATAGCCGAAGGCGGACGCGCTAGAAGCCGAATGGAAGCTAGCCGCCTCTCCGCCAAGAGAATACACGGAGTAAAACGCAGATAAGGCCGCTCAAGGAGGAGCTTTGGGCGGCCTTATGGTTTGCAATCAGCGATTGCCTGCGGTAGAATGCCAAGGTCAACGGTTCTCTTAACAGGCAGGGCCTCGATCAATGAACAATAACGGCGCTCTTTATGTCAAATATCACGATATCGCTGCGGTCGCCTCATTAGTGAGCGACTATATGCAGCAGATCGGTTTTCAGCTGAGCGCACACCGTCCAGGCGAATCGCTTGGGCGCATTTTCATCCCAGAGAAATTCCGTCGTCTCTTTTATCTCATTCCGCCGCACAACGACTGGATCACGATTTGGGAAGATCCGCGCTATTTCGGCGACCGCTTTCTAGCCCAATATCTGGCTCAGAAGCTGGATACGCGCGCGGTCTGGATAGAAGTCGCAGGCAATGGTGTCGCTTGGGCCCACGGCATTTACGATGGCTCCGAGACCGTTGAAGAGCATTACGACCTTACCGAGACAACCTTCTACGGCGAATATGGCACGCTCCACTTCGCCTTCGATGATGAACTTTCGCGTCTTCCCGACGATATCATTAGCGAATTGAAGTTGCCCTTCGATGAGTTACACTACGAGGCTGTGCTCGAAGGAGAGTTGCCTGCCGAGGCAGGTCCAGCGCTTCATCTCGCTTTTGAAAAACTTCAGGGGTAAAGCGCAATTTACTATCGTATCGAGCGCGGCTTTACGCTTGATTGTGAGCTATGCAAACCATATTAATGATCGCCTCCACTAGCTTCTTCGCCGACTATGGCTGCCATGTGCGTATCTGGCAGGAAATTCGGTCGCTGCAGAAGCTTGGGCACCGCGTCATCCTCGTCACCTATCATAACGGCGACGACATGCCGGAGATCGATATCCGCCGTTCGTGGGATGTCCCATGGATCAAACGCGTGATGGTCGGTTCGACTCGTCATAAACTCTACTGCGATGTAGGACTCTCGTGGCGTTCGCTGCGCGTTGCGCTGGCCGAAAAACCAACCATCATTCACGCCCACACCCACGAAGCTGGCTTGATCGGCACCGTGCTCAAACGAATCATCGGCGTACCCTTGGTGCTCGACTATCAAGGCAGTATGACCAGCGAAATGCTCGACCATGGCTTTATCAAGAAGCAAAGCCCGTTGTACATTCCTCTGGTCAATCTCGAGCGCTACATCAACACTCAAGCCGATGCCATCATTACATCGACCCACAACGCCGCCTCGTTGCTCCATAACGATCCAGCTATCGATACCAGCCGTCTCTATACCGTGATCGACGGTGTTGAGACCGATCGCTTCCGCCCCTTCGATGGCAATCCCGAGTGGGAGCGCCAGCGTCAAGAGCTGCGCGCCCAGTTAGGCATCCCGGCCGACAAACGCTTGGTGGTCTACGTTGGGCTGCTCGCGCCCTACCAAGGCACCAACGTGCTGCTCGACGCCGCCAAGATCATCGCGCCCCAATTGCCCGATGTGCACTTCTTGATCATGGGCTATCCCGATCCGGGCAGCTACCGCAGATACGCCGAGTCGCTCGGCATCGCCGACCGCGTCACCCTGCCGGGCCGCATTCTCTACAAAGATCTGCATAGCTATCTGGCGCTGGGCGATGTAGCGGTCGCGCCCAAGATGAGCAATACCGAGGGCAACGGCAAGATCAGCAACTATATGGCGATGGGTCTGCCGATCGTGGCCTTCGATACGCCCGTCAACCGCGAGATGTTGGGCCACCGCGCCGCTTACGCCCGCTTCGGCAGCACCGAAGATCTGGCCGCCCAACTGATTCGCGTGCTGCAAGACCGCGAGCTGGCTGCCGACTTAGGCCGCCAAGCGCGTCAGCACGCTGTTGACACACTCTCGTGGGACGCGGGCAGTCGCCAGATCGAGGCGATCTACGACAAGATTTTGCTCGAGGCCAAGCAGCCCAAAAAACGCAAAGCGGCCCAAGCTAAGGATCCCGATGCTGTTAAGAGCCATCGCAGCTAGACAATACTATAACTTTTCTGCCCAGAAGCAGCAAAAAAAGGTGCCGGAGTCTCAACACTCCGACACCTTTTGTATACTCAACAGCGCGCTTGCAGAGTCTAGCGAGCAGGATTAGGCTTCAGCTTCGAGCGGGCCCATTTCACGAAAGAACTCGCGCACGGCCGCCGCCAGCGCTTGAGCGTTAACCGCATGGGTTTCGCCCTCCAAAGTACGCCGCCGCGCCTGCGGGATCAATTCCTGCAAACGCTGAGCGGTCGCACGCACAAAGGCGAAACTCGCTCCCCCATCGATCAGCAGGGTAGGTTGTTCGATCCGCTTCACTAGCTCGCTCGGCAGACTGTTATCGCTACCCAGCACCGCCATATCATAGACCAAGCTCGGCGCTGCCGCCACAAAGAGCGGCCAAAGCGGGCTGGCTTGCATCGGCGTAACCTGATCGAGCGGAGTGCCCAGATGAGTCATAAAGCGGATCAAGGCTTGCTTGGGCTGCTGCGTGCGGATCAAGCTTTCGATATCAGCTCTCAAACCCACCCACGCCTTGCGTGCCTCGGGATCGTCGTTATAGGGCGCCTCAAACACGACCAAGCGCTCGACCTTGCGGCCTAACTTGAGCGCCGCCTGAAGCGCCAGCGCCCCGCCCGACGAGAGTCCCAACAGCGAGGCCCGCCCGCCGACTGCGTCGATCAAGGCTTCGATATCCTCGATCTCGCGCTCTACGCTGTAGTGCGGGCTATCTTCGCTATCGCCCCGTCCGCGGCGGTTGTAGTGAATCAGCGAGAAGTGCTGGGCTAAGACCTCAGCCCGCTGGCCCAGCATGCGATCGAGCGCCCGATGTTGCAGCGCTCCGCCGATCAAAATCAAGAGCGGTCCCTGGCCCAAACGCTCAAACGCGATGCGCGTCCCGTCCTTCGATCTACCTGTCTGCATATCAACCTCTGTGTTTCTTCAAGGATCTCGCCTCGTCGTTCAGCGAGAAGCCTGCGCTTCTCGATGACCCATAGCCGCGTTCAACGAGAGAGAATCCTTCCCACAGGGGTATTGCATAGGGCTTAGATTGCTCCGCCTTGCTCGCTCGGCCAAACAGAGGCAGGAGATTCCATCGTTGCTATGTTTCGATCGATCATGCAATAGTCCCTCCACTATGCGAACACAGCCTAACTATAGCGAGCGTTTCAGGCGAGTCAATACTGCTTCGGTTTGATAGAGCTTATTATGCGAAAGCCCGCATGGAGCTCTTTCCATACGGGCGAAGCGACATTTTATTCTTCCAGAGCCTCTACATTCTGGCTAAGTTGCTGGCCCAAGGGCGTCGGCAGACCATCGATGCTCGTCATATTCTTCTCTTTCCAATACTCCACCAGCCCATCGTCGCCCTTCGCGATCGCCCACTTCTTCAAGGTCTCGCGCTGGCCTTTGAATTCGTAGAGCGGCACAGCGAAACCGCAGGAGGTCTGGACGCGCTCCACATCGACCACAATGATCTGGCGCATGCCCGGGTAGCTCGGAAAGAGCGGCAACAGTTGATCCCATTCGGGTGTGCCGATCACAACGGTGCGCCCTTTGCCATAGAGACGCAGAATGTTGGGCGGCCCTTCGAAGGCACAAAACATCAAGGTGATGCGTCCGTTCTCCTGCAGATGAGCTGAGGTCTCGTTGCCGCTTCCGGTTAGATCCAGATAGGCGACCTGAAGCGGGCCTAAGATCCGCAGACAGTCCATCCCTTTGGGCGAGAGGTTGACGTGCCCATCGGCGGTCAGCGGGGCGCTCGCCACAAAAAACATGTGTTGGGCCTCTATAAAGCTCCGCAGTCGCTCGTTGATCTCGGGAAAAACCTTGGCCATAAACAGCTCCTTGTTGTATAGGGTTTGTAGTGTTAGGCTACCATAGAACGAGCGAAAAGACACTGTCCAATCGAAGCAAGTTTGGCTCAATTGACAGGGCCATTCATCGTCTCTAGAATGAGACAGGAACGATACAGCAAGGAGCAGCCATGGCAAAACAGAAACGCGAGGATCGTATTCCTCTGATCGATTCGCTAACTATCGAGAGCTATCGCGCAACAGTTGCGGGACCACGCCTGAGCGACGAAGCGGCCCAACAGAGCGCCCGTTTCCTCAAAGCGCTGGCCGACCCCGCCCGCCTGCAGATCCTCGATATGCTGCTCCAACAGGCCGACCCGATCTGCGTCTGCGCCTTTGAAGGAGTGGTCGGTCTGCCCGATCCTCAGACCCAGCAGCGCCCGCGCCAGCCCACCATCTCGCACCATCTGCGCGTGCTGCGCGAGGCTGGCATCGTCGACTTCAAGAAACAAGGGCTTTGGGCCTACTACTTTATTCGGCCCGAGCAGCTCGAACGAGTGCGCACCATGCTCGCATTGGTTTGGAAAGGTTAGACGGCTTTCTCTCAAGCAAGCCGCCGCGAACAAAGCACGCCTTGCTTCGCCCGTTAGGCGATCGGCAGACGCGCCTGCAGATCTTGCAAAATCGCCTGTTTCTCAGCATCGCGCACCGAAGGAGCTGAATAGAAGGCATATGGGTTAATCTGCACCATTTTGCCCTCCTGCTGAAAGCGCTCAGCGATCTTTGTTATCGGATTTGAAACGCCACGAGCATAGTGGCGAGCCAGACCCTCAAGCCACTCCTGCTGCAAGCTCAGCAGATCCGGCTGCGCGATACGGATCTCGAGCGGCAGGAGCGCCAGATGTTTCTGAAGAGGGTTATCGAACAGATAGACAGTCTTCCAGTTAGGCCACAAAGCTGCTAAGCGCTCGTGGGCTAAAGGAAAAGCCTCCAGCGTCCAATAATAGAGCGTCTGGGTATCGCAATCGAGGTGAATGCCAGAGCTCGGCCCATCCATATCCGGCCACACCAGTTCCGTCGCTTGCAGCAGAGCGAGCGACTCGCTCAAATCCTCACCCCTTCGCTCCTCGATGATCCCCTCCCAACTAGCAATGCGCCCAACCCGATATTCGCCGTGCTGTTTATACGATGCCAAGATCGTGTTATTTTCGTCGAACTCCGCATCCACGCTGAAGCGCTCCCTCTCCCCTTGCCAAGTTGGAGCGAGCACCAAGTGATCGGGCAAACCAAGATAGCGCACCAAGTCGATCAGGCCCTGCCAAGCCCACTCAAGCGTCCAACCTTGCCACTGATAGTGCAGCAGGGCTATCAAAGCCTCAATCGCATGCCAACTGCAAGCTCTTCCCGTCATGTACCACAGCAAGTGTTTGCGATCTAAATCAATCAAGGCCGCGCCTTCGCACCAGACCTCATCGAGCCAACTGTCGGGCGCCTGTTGCTTCATACCGCGCACATAGTCCACAGTTATGCTCGGCCCCCACAGCAGCTCATAATGCAAGCTATTGGCGATCCAGTGATCATAAAAAAGCTGCCACTCGCCGTTCTCAATCAGCACCAGATTTGCTCTCTGACCCATACAACACCATCCTAAACTCTCAAAACCCAAAAAATAGGGGTCTCATACATCCCGCGCTGCTTAAATCAGCCTTTAGAACGAATACTCCGCTCGATTCGCTCAGCGCTCTGGCGGCGAGGCTGCTAGCCCCCATTCGGCTTCTAGCGCGTCCGCCTTCGGCTATCAACATCCTTTCCAAACATTCAGCATGCCGTCGCAGCTTGCGCTGCATATCATTGCAAATCTGCTCAAAGATGTACATTCTTTCAATGCGGAAAGACAAAAACCGAGAAATAGTCGAATTCCTGGCGAAGGCCAAAAAGGAAGTGATCTAACGGATTTGGTATGAAAAGCCAAGCAAGCGTAAGGCAATTCCCGATCGCATGCTGCAAGAATGCTGCTATGATTGTAACAAGGAGATTCGCGTTATTGCTGCAAGCCAAGCGCTTGAAGCTTGGTTTCAACAAGTTTTACCAGCAAAGATGGGTTTCATGGTAGATCAAAACTTAGCGCAGTTAGCCAACGAGGAGTTTGGCTACCTCACAACTATCGGACGGGTGAGCGGACGCGAACACACCATCGAGATCTGGTTCGCGCTCGAGGGCAGGACGATCTATATGCTGGCGGGCGGGCGCGATAAGTCCGACTGGGTCAAAAACGCGCGCAAACAGCCCAAGGTGCGCTTCCGTATCCGCGATCAACACTTTCAAGGCCATGCCCGCATCCTCGCAGCCGGCGAAGAAGATAGCCTAGCGCGCCGCATCGTCGTCGCGAAGTACCAGCCGATCTACAACGAAGATCTGAGCGATTGGGGCCGCACCTCGCTCGTCGTCGCAGTCGATATCTAGATTCTCGGTCTATCTGCCGATCCATTTGTGCGCTCTTCCCAGTAGCATGGAGTCGCCCTTCTGCCATCGATGCGCTGGCACATTCGCAAAACCATCAGCTAGCGAGGAGTCCTGCGATGGATAAGCACCAGATCGTAGATTACATCCAAAACAACTTTCAGGGCGTCGAAAGCTCAGAGAACTTCGGCTACGACTTCTTCTTCTACGGTTCCGACCACACCCTGCCCTTTGTGACAATCGCCAACAGCGATAATGAGTACGACAGCTATTCCAAGCTCAACACACCAGATCGCTTTCGGCTCAATATCGGGGTCAGCAGAGAGAGCTTCAAGCGCCTGATCGGCAGCGACAAACCCGAGATCGGCAGCTACGACTTTAGCCAAAGCGATACGATTATGCCCCACCCCGAATACGCGGCTCAATCGTGGATCTGCGTCGTCAAGCCGAGCGAGCGTCTGTTTGAAGAAGAGCTGAAGCCCTTGATCCAAGAAGCTTACGATCTCGCCGTCCAACGGGCCAAACGTCGCCAGAAAGCCAGCGAATAAGTAGGAAGAAGGCGTATAAGCATTGCAAGCTGCTTATACGCCTTCTTTTCGTGGCAGACCGCGATCAGCGAGCCGATCCACGGAGCATGCTCTCGCTAGCGTCGCGCAGGGTAGCATACTGAATGGCGCTGAAATCGGCCGACTCGGCCCCTAAGAAGCGCACAAAGCGCTCGTAGCCGCGCCCCAGCGCCTCGGCAAAGGCACGATCAGCGCCCAGCGCCTCATCTTCGAGCCAAAAGCCCAGCACTTGAAAGCGGTTTGTGCTGCGGTCAAGTTTGCTATCGAAGCGCCCAACCAAACGGTCGCCCCAGAGGATCGGCAAAACGTAGTAGCCATATTTGCGTTTGTGCTCGGGCTTATAGACCTCCCAAACATAGTCGAAGCTAAACAGCTGTTTGGCCCGACCACGCGCGCTAACCTGATCGAGCGGGGCGAGAAACACCACCTCTTGCTCGCAGGTAGTTTCAAGCGGCTGCCACGCTTGGGGTATCCTGCCAGCACTCAGCTCTTGCAGCAGCTCAAGATCGCTTGCCAAAGCGGTATAGAGTTCCTTCCAGCCTTCAACTTTGACCTCGATGACCTCGCCCGATTTGAGCAGGCTGGCTTGCAGTTTCGCGCTGCGCTCCAGCGGCAGACCGCGCAAAAACGAATCGCTGAGCCGTTTGAGCCGCCCCAAACCCGAGAAGCTTAGCTCTTTCTTGACCAAAAAGCGGTCGGCTTCGTCCTCGTTGCTTTCGCGCAGCAGTTCAGCGGGCGCAACGTTTTCGCTGAGGGCATAGACCCGCTCAAAGCGCTCGCGATGATGGGTCATCACCTCGCCGACCCGCCAAAGGTAGTACAAAGCCACCGCGCTATCTTTGCGTCCTCGGTAGCTATCGGTGCGTTTGCGCTGATTCATGGCAAAATCGCGATTGCTGACCGTGCCGCGCTCGCGCAAAATGGCCCGCATCTCTTCGATCGCCTCGGCGTGCTCGCTCAAAGTGTTGCTAATGCGTCCTTCCGCCTCGCGTTCGCGCCGCATCACAACCCTCCAATGAGGCAGCTCCTCGATCGGGCGCACCGCCAACCAGCCACCCCAATCGAAGAATTTGCGCTGTTGGTAGGTAACTTCCTCCCACATGCCGGGCTGATAATCGAGCACACGACTATGCAAGGTCAGGTCGTGGCTGCGAGCGATCATTTGAAGCGGATCAAGCTGAAGATATTCGATCTCGCGCATAGCACGCTCTACACCCGCCAGCCCGCGCCAACGCCGCCCGGGCCAAAGCCCCTGTTTGCCAAGAATAAAACGCCGGGCTGTCTGCTGATCTATCTGCAACATGGCTCACGTTCTTTCTATCTAAGCCAACAAAACCGAGATCGAGGCTTGATCGTTGCAGACAATCTAGAACATACGATCTAATATGTCAAGCAACAAATGAGCCTTACAAGCAAGCGCTCAGCGCATTTGTTGCCGATCGCGAGCAAGTGATCGTGGACTATATCGCCAATCCTTGCAGCTAACCGGCCGGACAAGATCAGAAACAGCTTGCCAAGCTCAAGCGAACTCTAGGCTGGCTGGCCCCTAATCTGCACAAACACAAGCATGACAACGAGTTTCAGATCGAATGGCTGCAACCTAGCTGGCTTCAACCAGCCATCTGGCGCTGGTTATGGTCGCTTATCGTCCTCGTTAGCATCAGCGTTATAGAATACGCCCATTTGGCGAGAAAAAGCCTGTAAAACCGGGCTGATCGTTCGTTTCGGCAGCTATTATCGCTTCCAACATCCAAGCTGCTCTTGCCACTTGTTGGCAAGGCTCTCAACATCGAAAGAAGCTATAAACATCTCGTGGATCGAGCCTAATATCTATCGCAAATCCGGTTGATGCGCTTCCAATTTTGGCGGCGAGGTCGCTGGCTTCCATTCGGTCCTTGGCGCGTCCGCCTTCGGCTATCAACATCCCACCCTTAAAAGAAGGGGCTATCAGCCTGTGTACAGAGGCCTCCCCAAAACACACCGATTTAAACGGATCTCATATCAGCTTCGAACTACAGAACAATAATAAATTTTCCGCCTCAGAAGGCCAAAAATACACTAGCAATTCTTGCTTACATACTGTATACTTGCTTCAAGATCCCAACGCAACACCTTAACCAAGTACGTTTTCGAAATCTAGATCCTACGCTTCCAAAGTAAATACAGCGCATTTTTATTCTGCCAAATAGTAGCCCTTGGTACATAACGATGCCCAACATTCAGGAAGCTCAAGAATTAGAGGAACTGCTCAATCAGCATCGAGAAGGGCTCTCTATAACACTGAAACAAATCGCGCAACAAGGAGGTAAGGCGCATGCTTCGCCTGAGCAGCTTGCTAGGCTCACCGATCAACGCAACAGGATCCAAACTATAAAGCAGCGACTTCGCGAGCTTGGAGTTGCAGTTGAAAACCTGCTCTACGATCAAGAGACTGCATTTGATATTCTCCTTGACAGCACAGAGTCAGATTTTAGTCCTGAAAAAGACCACAACAACCGCAACTTCCTTATTCGACATCTACGATCGGACTACCAAAAAAACCTAGAACCAGCCACACTAACTATCAATCTGCCGATTATATGCTCTTTAGATGAGCCTAACGAGACATTGTCTGTGCAGCGCTCATTACTTGAGCACTTTTACAAATACAAGCAGCTTGTACTGCTTGGGCCGATCGGGGCGGGCAAAACTATTCTGCTTACCCAATTAGCACTCGATCTACTCGAAGAGGCCAGCCAAGATGCAACAAAGCCCATCCCAGTGATCTTTTCGCTCACTAGCTGGAAGCCACAGCAGTCGCTTCAAACTTGGATGCTTCAGGAGCTTGCCCAGAGTTTGAACAAAGAACCAGCCCGAATCGAGCGTTTTTTCAAAGTTAATCTGATCCTGCCGCTTTTCGATGATCTTGATAAAATCGCTTCATTCGAAGCGCGCTTAGATTGCGCTAAAGCACTCCATAGCTACCAACAGCAGTCACAAGATCTGGTGCAGCCCATGGTGCTGGCCTGCCGCGAAGATGAGTATCGTGCTCTGCCCGAACTTCAACTGTATGGCGAAGTCCATATTCAAGCGTTAGATTACGCTGAAATACAAGCTTACCTTCGCGATCAAGCCTGCACGCAATTGCTAGAGATGCTGGATCGCCAAGCGAAGCTGCAAACAATCGCTCAAAGCCCGCTCTTTTTGCACATTCTGGTCACAGAGTACAACGACCACAAGCTAAACCAATCGATCAGCTTTGCTGGGCGCGATATCAGCCAAGAGCTTCTGGAAACGTATATTCAAAAGCGTTTCAAGAAGGCCCACACCAGAGAACATCCAATCGAGGAGATGCAGGCTTTTTTAGGCTGGCTAGCTGCTGCGATGTTCAAACAGGGCAATCAACAGCATTTTTACCTTGAAAAGCTGGATAGCTCGTGGTTGCCTTCGAAGGCATGGCAAATGGCCTTTCTCGGGCTCAAAATGCTGATCTTCAGCCTTATGGGTCTAAGCGCGATTGGCTTGGTCTACCTTTTGGTCGGGCTGTTAGGCATTTGGATCAACTTCAGTTGGACCTTATTTGGCGCGGGAATAGCGCTTGGAATCGTGCTTTGGGTGAGACTCGAGCTTGAAGATAGCTTGGTCACAGAGCGGCTCGATTGGTCGTGGCGCGCGCTTCGTCTGGAGATCTCGACCGCGCTCAAAGCTGGGGCGATAACAGGCTTGCTGGCAAGTATTGTCTTTCTGAGCTTTCTGCCGCTATTGCAGGCTCTTGGTTTAGGAATAAGTGCTGGCCTCTTCATAGGCCTGATTATGCTGATACCCCATGGCTTGATCAAAGAGCAGGCGCCAGATATACGTTTGCCAAACCAAAGGATTATCAACTCGGGACGTAATGCACTGTTGGCATGGCTGATCTTTGGCCTCTTCAACGGCTTCTGGCTTGGACTGCTCTCTGGGGTCGTGATCGCTTTGGCCTATGGCTGGCTGATCGGGCTAGTGAGCGGAACCATTGTAGGGCTTGTTGCAGGCGGACTGATCGGGTTTTTTGCTGGTATGCTGCGCTACGGCGGCCTAGCCTATCTGCAGCACTACCTTGTGCGCTGTATGCTAACGCTAAGCACACCAGCACCGTTACGGCTTATAGCTTGGCTCGAGCTTGCTCACAAGCACAAGCTATTGATACGCGCCGAAGGCAGCTATCGTTTTCAACACGAACTGATTCAGCGCACAATCGCTCGTTTACACCAAAACGAGCGCGGCCCCTCTCAAACAAGCAGAACGCCAAGCCAACAGACAGAAGTCAGCCCAGCCTAAACCCACTAAAACATTCGGCAAGGTGGTGCTTAGGCTGCCAACAGCCAGGCCTCGGCTTGCTCGATGCTGGGCACGATGCGCACTTGGTTATCCTCTTGATGCTCGTAGGCCAACTCTTTAAAGCGATCGCCATATTTGGCGGGTTCGGGCACTACCAATGCGATCTTAATATGGTAGTTGACCGCTTTTTGGAACAGCTCACCAGCTAAACCTGTACGAAGATCGAAAAAGCTGGGATCAAGCTCTTGTTCAGTCAAAATCAACCCTTTTGCACCAAAAGCCGCCCGGATCGCATCGTTGATATCGGCTCGCTGAGCAATAAAGATTTCGGCCTGATTAGCGTAAACTAGCTCGCTCATCGCTTTCACCTCGCTTCTAGCAATCTTTGCCACTCAACCAAGATAGCATAGAGCGATCTTGCTTTTATAGAGTCTTTGGCTGTAAATAGAGAGTAAAAGTGCAAAACTTCGCTCGTTGCTCTAGAACAGACAATTGTTAGCGTATCAGCCCATTACTCACTTATCCAAATGGCTATGCTTAGGCATCGGGATCCGGGTGCTTGTATAGGCCCAATAGACCAAAACTGGTTGAAAGAAGAGCCGAATCAGGCGCGACGTATCGCTGTTCAGGCCAAAGCCATCGCGTTGGTTGAGGTACTGCGAGAGATTGCCAGGAAAGACTGCGATAAAGAAGAGGGCGACCAGCAGGCCCAGCTTCGGGCGATAGCGCTTGGGCGTCAGCAGCAGAAGCGCACCCAGCAGGATCTCGACATAGCCGGAGAGCACAACCGTGGTATCTTTGTCTAGGGGCAGCCAATCGGGCACTTGAGCCTGAAATTCTTGGCGCGCAAAGCTTAAATGGCCGATTCCGGCAACGAGCAAGATCAGGCCAAGCACGATTCGCGCTAAATGACGTAGAGCTGAACTCTGCATGGCGAACTCCTCATATTGCAATAAGCATACGATCTAACACAAGCAAAAACAGTGGGCACGGTATCGGAGATCTGTTGGTGTCGTCGCATTGGGAGTGGTCTTTCGATACAGGCAGCTAGCCCATCAATGGGTGGTCGGGATGTTGGTAGCCGTAGGCGGACGCGCCAAGGACTGAATGGAAGGGAGAGAGCTCGCCGCCTGAGCAGTGAAGGTGTTAAGCTGATGTCCTTGAACGGCTTGGATGGTGGATCACTTTTGGGCTGAATGGAAATGCTTTTGAGTATGGGAGATTTCGCACAACAACGCAAAATCTCCCTCTCTTTTGGCTTGCGGCACTTAGGGCGAAGCCGCCGCCTGAACGCAGATCGCCTTTTAGTTCGCTAACGCGGGCGAGGTGCCGATATAGCTATCGTCGTGAAGGGCTTTGAGCATAAAGTGGGCGACATCGGCGCGTGCGATGGTATTGCCGTTGCTTGGCACGCCTTCGAGCACCTCTTGATACTGGCCGGTCAGCGGGGCATCGATCAAACCGAGCGGGCGAGCGATGGTATAGTCGAGGCCAGCAGCTTTGATAGCGGCGACCGCCTGCGCGTGATCGTGCAAGGGGTGGCGCAGCATAAACATCACCTGCTTGCCCATTTCGCCCGGGATCTCGTTGTAGATGCCCGCCGAGGCGCAGTAGACGATCCGCTTGACACCGTGAGCCAGCATGGCGGGCACCACATTGGCGAACATACGCTCCAGCTCATCGGATTCGTGAATGCCGCGCGAGGTGTTCAAACAGGAAGCGACCGCCTCTTGACCCGTCATGGCTTGCATCACATCGTCTTTGTTGAAGACATCGCCCTGCACAACCTTGAGGTTCGCATGGCTCAAGGTCAACTTAGCTGGATCGCGCACAAAAGCGGTCACCTCGTCGCCATGCTCAAGGGCCTGTTGCAACAGTTGCTTGCCAACTCCACCTGTCGCTCCTAACAGAAGAATTTTCATACGTGTCTACTTTCTATCATCGATTCGGCGATTCCGATTTGCGTTCATGCTAGAGTCACAGCGATTTTTAGGCCAACAACAAGGGGCCACACCGATCGGCATGGCCCCTCGTGGTTTGTACGCTTCCAAAAGGCTCAAACTGCTTTTGATCGCCCGAAATTAGGAGCGGCGATCCTTGACAACTGCGCCGTCTTTGACAACCAGGGCGATGTTGTTGGCATCTTCGAGCGAGCGGATATCGGCCAGCGGATCGGTCTTGCTCACCACGATGTCGGCCAGCTTGCCAACCTCCAAGGTGCCGACCTTGTCCTGCCAGCCCATACACTCAGCAGCCACGCGGGTGGTAGCGACCAGCGCTTCCATAGGGGTCATACCGATATCGACCATCAGGCCGAGCTCGCGCAGGTTAGTGCCGTGCGGCATAACGCCAGCATCGGTACCCATGGCGATCTTAACGCCTGCGGCGTGGGCGCGTCGGATGCTCTCTTTGTGAGCCTGGATCGACTCCTCGGCCTTGCGCACGCCATAGTCGGGCATGCCACCCTTGAGACCGATCTCCAGAACGGCGACCGGAGCCAGCAGGGTCGGAACCAAGTAGGTGCCGTTGGCAAGCATCAGTTCGATCGCCTCATCGTCGAGATAGATGCCGTGCTCGATCGAGTGAACGCCGGCGCGAATAGCGGTCTTGATACCTTCGGTGCCTTGAGCGTGCGACATCACCTTGGTGCCGCGGCGGTAGGCAGCTTCGCGCACGATCACGTCCAGTTCTTCGGGCGAGAACTGCGTGAACTCGGGGTGGTCGGTCGGGCTAAGCACACCGCCGGTCGAGCAGATCTTGATCACATCGGCGCCAGCGCGCAGCACCTCGCGCACACGGCGGCGCACTTCATCGACACCATCGCAGATCGAGTAGGGCACGCCGGGATAGGGCGCAAAGAGGTCGACGGTCTGGCCCGAAAGCGTCCAGCCATCGCCGTGACCGCCCGTAATCGAGAGCGCCGTGATGCTGATCTGCATACGCGGGCCGGGGATCAACCCGGTCTCGACAGCCATCTTGACGCCAGCATCGGCACCGCCAGCATCGCGCACGCTGGTGATACCCACATCCAAGGTGCGCTTGAGGTAGGTAGCGGCGCGATAGAAGCGCATCGAGAAGGGCTCGTTGATAACCTCAAACATGTTGGGGTTCTCGAGCATCACGTGGACGTGGGTGTCGATAAAGCCGGGCATAATGGTGCCGCCGTTGACGTCGATCTCGTTGATCGGCTCATTGGGCAGCTTAATAGAAGAAATCGGGCCAACGGCCTCGATCTTATTATCTTTAATCAGCACAGCAGCATTAGCTACCGGCTCTCCACCAAGGCCGTCGATCAGGGTTCCGTTACGAAGAAGCGTGTAAGACATGAGAGGTACTCCACAATGCTGGTCGCGATATACGAAGCTGCTGAATATCTTAAAAGATCTTACAAGTCTTTTGAGCACAATTCATTTTAAAGAATAATAATTTGTGTACTTGTAAAATCTTTCTGCCAAAAAGCAGGTGCGATTCACCTAACAGCTAGAGCTAAGCTGCCAGAAAATCGAGATATTCACTTCTTCATACCCTCTAGATGTAACACTAAGTATACGCGAGCTATCCCTATCTAGCAAGTTCAGAGAGTGCCGCAAACGGTAAGCGATTAGCCAATCGATAAGAACGCGCAAAATCGTTCCATATGCTTCGATCTCTATTTTCTGGCATCTACCAATCTCGTCTAACACCCAACTCTGGCGGCGAGGTCCTAACCTTCCATTCGGTCCTCACCGCGTCCGCCTTCGGCTACCAGAGCTGCTAGCCGCCCTCATCCCCAACCCTTCTCCCCCAATGCTGTACATTAGCCACAAATCGACATACGGTCAGCGTTATCTGCCCTCACCCCCGGCCCCCCTCTCCCGCACTGCGGGCGAGGGGTGAATGCACCCCGTTCTGTGCTCTCAAGGATAATCCTGCGATGGTATGCGAACGATCGCCTTTTGCTGCCGACACGACTGTTGGGTAATGCATAGCTCCCGCAATGCGGGAGAAGGGCGTATGCACCCCCACACATGCTCGATGTTCTAGACGGGCATCCTAAACTCGGAGCTTCCCGCCGTTTCGTAGCGAGGCATTAAGCATCGAAACACGGCGTTTCAAGCAGTTTGGTGCTTGCGACAGCCAGGTTGCTGCGTTCGTAGCGCTGCTTTCTCCACCGTTCTCCTTACTGAGATCCTAACCACTAACCTTGCAATTACAAGTAGCTGCCGGGTTTTGGGGGCTTTGGCAGCGAAGACAGCGAAGGCAGCGATATGCTTGAGGTGTTGTATGGCTGGGCGGCGATTTGGTAGCCGTAGGCGGACGCGGTTAAGCTCTTTTTGAGGAGAGGGATCTCTCCGCCAACGTGTTGAAGTAATCAAGGATCACCGACTGAGGCTGATAGCATTATGTCAATTCAAAGACAAACAAAAAAGCTTGCCTTCTGTCACTTTAGCAACAAAAGGCAAGCTTATGGCTATTTAGCGTTCAACAACGTAGTTCAACAGCACTACGCCATTGGGCAGCGTCTTTGAATCGACCAATCGCAGATTCACGCGCGTGCCCTCGGGAAAGAGCTTTTTGCCGCCGCCCAACGAGACAGGGTAAAGCACCAAACGGATCTCATCGACCAGATCGTTTTCGATCAAGGTATGGGCCAAGACACTACTGCCATCAAGCACGATATCTTTGCCCTCTTTGGCCTTGAGAGCGCGAATCTCTTCGACCACATTTGTGCTGATCAAGGTCGAATTGCGCCACAGCTTGGTATCTTTCAAGGTGGTAGAAACCACATACTTGCGAGTCGAGTTCATGAAATCGAAGAACGGGTCGCCCGCTGGCATAGGATCGAAAGCGGAACCGTGAATCTGCCAGGTCTTGCGGCCCAACAGAAGGGCATCACAGTTCTGGACGACCTCATCGAAATGAAGGCCGATCTCATCATGCCAGTAGGGGATGGTCCAGGCGCCCTGTTTGAAGCCGCCATCGCTATCTTCCTCGGCGCCGCCGGGGGCCTGAATCACGCCATCCAACGAGATAAATTCGGAAATGATCAGTTTACGCATTGCTCTACTCCTTTAATTCAAGAACGTTCTTCGATCCCTTCGTCAACTAGTCGTTCGTGCGAGACCCAAATCGACAGACAAAGGGATCGAATTTAAAAACTCTGTTCAATTGAAGGAGCTAGGCGGTTCGTTCGAGCAACTTGCTCATATGAGGGTCGCGTAACACACGCTCTTGCAGCTCGGGCGCAAGCAAACAGACCCGTTGCAACAACACATCGGCGTAGTCGAGTAGACCGTGCTCTTGATAGAAGCTGGCGAGGTTGTAGAGGAAATTGGCTTGCAGCCAGTTGGGCAGGGGTGGATCGGCGCGCAAAATGCGCTCGACACACATCTCGCGGATCTCGATGGCCTTATCAAGCTGGTGGTGATCGCTGTAGTATTGGGCCAAATGCTCTTGACCATGTTCGTAACAAAGCCCCAAAATCACCCCATAGAGCGGATAGCCATCGCTGATGGCCCGAAAACGCTCGGTCTCCATCAGATCCTCATCGTTCAGCTGCTCGATCAGGTGCACCAGCTCTTGGTAGCTACGCTGCGATTCGGCCTGAACCTGTGCCCAAGACTGCTCGCGCTGGCGCTCGAAGATGCGGGCGTTGATCTGGTCGTCGCTTTCGCTGCGAGCAACTGGCTCTTGGCCTTGCAAGATCGCCCGCACATTGAAGACAAAATCTTGGGTCCAATAGGCGCGATGGGCGATATGAGCTTTCGCTGACCACAGCTGAGGAGTTCCGGTGGCATTGCGTTGCGTCTCATCGAGGTTTCGCAAAAAGGTCGCTTCATCGAGGTTATCTTGCCGCAACAAGTTGAGGAGAAGGCTTCTGTACGAGCGATCGGTCATTGCACAATCCTTTCTCACTAAGCGTTGGTAAACGAAACGAAGCGTTTGCGTTAGGCCAAACTTTGTAGAGGCAAGACGGAGAAAGTGTACGACTGGCACGAAAAGCTTGATTACAAAGGAGACCGCTCAACTAATAGGCAGAAGAAGGCTTCTTTAGATAGTTTAACACAATTTAGGCGTATTTTATTTCTTTACTCAAAAACAACGTGTAATTCAAGCATTTCGCCTCTCTATCTGCAGAAATAGGCAAAATTCTTGGAATATTATCATAACAAAGCGCATCGCGAAGCGAGTATACTAGGGCCCAAGCGCATCATCCCACACCCTTTGCGCCATAGCAACACTCTCACGTCCAGTTATCGACATTTGGAGACACTTTGAAAAACAACACGCTTTTAGGCATCGCTTCGATCGTTCTCTCTATGCTGATCTTTTCGCTGCAAGATATCGCCGTGAAAGGGATCGGCGGCAACTACCCCGTTCTTGAGATCGTGATTTTTCGCGCCCTTATGGCCACGCCCATCACTCTGCTGCTCTTTTGGCTTGAAGGCGGACGCGGTCTGCCGCGTAGCAAAAACCTCTTTCTTGAAAATCTGCGCGGCTTCCTACTCTTCCTCTCCTATACCACCCACTTTATGGGTCTCGCCGCCTTGCCGCTGGCCGAGATCGCCGCGATCAAGTTCTCGGGGCCATTAATGATCACGGCCCTGTCGGTCTTGATTCTGCGCGAAAAAGTTCAGCTGCGCCACTGGATCGCCCTGATCATCGGCTTTCTGGGGGTGATCATCATCGTGCGACCGGGCTCAGCTTCGTTCAACCTCGGCTCGTTCTTCATTTTGATCTCGACCCTGCTGTATGCCTTCTCGGCTATCATTACGCGTCAGCTCCAGAAGAGCGACAGCAGCGCGACTATGTCCTACTACAGCTCGGTCTTCTATCTGATCGCGGCGGCTATACTCGCGCCCTTGGCGATGATGGTTGGGCCGATGCCCGATGCGCCCGTTAGTATCGCCTTTGTCTTCAACCCGTGGAGCATGCCGAGCCTGCTCGACCTGTTGATTATGCTCAGCTTCGGCCTGATCTGGGCGGGAGGCATGTTTCTGAGCGCACGAGCCTACAGCTATGCGCTGGCGTCGGTGATCGCGCCCTTCGAATACGTCACCTTGCCGATCAACATTATGTGGGGCTTTCTGTTGTGGCGAGAGCTGCCGAGCGTGATGACCGTGATCGGAGCGAGCATCACTTTGGCCAGTGTGCTCTACACCCTCTACCACGATCAGCGCGAAAACTTCAAGGCCAAAGCGGCTGAGGGCTAAACAGCTACCACAACGGGAGCTGATAGGGAGTGCGCCGCCCGTCCAACAGCAAGTAAGGGGCAGCCCAACTGGTGGTCACGCCCAAAACCTTAAGCTGCGAAAGATCGCGCAGGCGGCACTGGCGGCGCGCCTGCAAGATGGCGTCGGCGCTCTTGGGGCCGATGCCGGGCACGCGCAGCAGCTGCGAGCGCGAGGCGCGGTTGACCTCGATCGGCTCGTGCAGATTGCGCTCGGCCCAAGCCTGTTTGGGGGTTTTATGGCGAGGTAAGAGACCTTGCTCGTCGAAGGGCAGCTCATCGAAGCTGAAACCGTAGTCGCGCAGCATAAAGTCGGCTTGATAGAGCCGCATCGCTCGGGTGGGATCTTCGGCGGGTTCGTCGGCGAAGGGCGAGCGCGCGATCGGGTGGAAGGCCGAGAAGTAGGCCCGCCAAAGGCCAAGCTCGCGTCGCGCGCGTTCGACCGTCTCCATCAGCTCGCGGTCGCTCTCGCGGGCGGCGCCGACCACAAACTGGGTTGTGAGGCTGCGCGCAGCAGGGCGTCCTTCGGCGCGCGCACGGCCGATCAGCTCGCCAGCCCAGGCGAGGCGCTGCCACATACTCTCTTGGAACTCTTTGTCGGGCGCCAACTCGGCCAGCCGCTCGGCGTTGGGCGCTTCCAGATTAAGCGAAACGCGGTCGGCCAGCTCGACAGCCCGTTCGATATAGTCGAAGGAAGCGCCCGGAATCAGCTTAAGGTGGATGTAGCCCTGATACTTCTCTTTGAAGCGCAGGCGCTCGACCGTCGCCAGCATCTTCTCCATGGTTGTGTTGGGGTCAGGCACGATCCCCGACGAGAGAAACATGCCTTCGACCTTTTTGGAGCGTTGCAAGGAGACGAACGTGGTCGCGAGTTCGTCGGGCTTGAAGGTGGTGCGCTTGCGCTTAATGGCACACGAGGTGAAGCAATATTTGCAGCTGTAGCGGCAGGCATTGGTCTGCAAGACCTTAAAGACCGGCATCTTGCCGCCGCCCGACTTAGCGGTATTGTAGATAAAGCCAGTCGGATGCTCACTACTCGGCGCAATGCTTGGCGAAGTCGGGATCTCGTTGATCTCATCGCTGGCCTCTCCAGCCAAAATAGTCAGTTTCTGCTGAAGATCAGGTTCAAGTTTGATCACTGTGCTCATCGCCACCTCACCATAATCGTACAAACGTACTACTATTATAGCAGGTTTGTACGATGAGTCAGCCTCGATCAGTTAATACTAAAGCCGGTGAGCTTATACCAAATTCGCTTGATTACGTTCTATTTGGCCTTCGGCAGAGTGGAACCCTACCTTACACGAGCGCAAGTGTTTAAACGGATTTGGTATCAATCAGCCTCGATCAGATACAACTTGATGTCTTTGATACTGCTAGCTTTGGCATTGAAAAACTCGTAGATCGCAGCGAACAACCAACTACGCCCGCTTTCAAAGCGAGCGATCCCGTTGACTGCGCCCACTTTGCCGTGCGTCAACACATGCTCGATCTCCAGAGCGGCGATCGCATCAGCGTCCGGTAGATGTTTACCCTCCAAAATCGCCGCTTTGTCTAATATGACCTCATCTCCGATACGCTCCCAACGCAGATCAGCGCTCAACAAACGCTCGAGCGTGTCCCTATCGTGCAGCAACAGCGCAACCGTCACCTGCTCGACAAACTGGTTCTTAGGCGAATTGCCGCAGTCAGCGCTCAACTTCAGTTCTGGCATATCCCCTTCCTTTCGCTTCAAGCTGGTTCAAGCGCCTAACGAAAAGCGCTCGATTGGCGCGATTTGTTAAGAGCTTGGCGCGATTCGCTAATGAGAAAAAGCCGGATCGCTCCTATAGTACGAATTGGAGAGCGGTCAAACAGATAATATCAAATTCGCTTGTGCACTTCGGGTGCTGCATTCGTTGGCGGAGAGGTCTCAACCTTCCATTCGGCTTCTAGCGCGTCCGCCTCCGGCTATCAACACGTTGCTCACTACATTCGACGGCTCGTCTGCCTACGCCCAAGCGCCCCCTGCAAAGCCAAGCGTGCGTATTTGCGATCAAATCTGTCGAAGGCCAAAACACAAAGTGTTCAATCGAATTTCGTATAAGGACAAAGCGATGAAGGACGAAACGGTCTTGGTAACGGGCGGCTCTGGTTTTGTAGCCTCCCACTGTATCGCCCAACTATTGCGAGATGGTTATCGGGTACGCACGAGCGTGCGCTCGCTGGCGCGCGAGAGTGAGGTTCGTGCTATGATCAAACAGGCGGGCATCGAAACGGACGAACGTCTCTCGTTTGTAGCTGCCGATCTGACTTCTGATCAGAACTGGTCCGAGGCGGTGCAGGGCTGTAGCTATGTGTTGCATGTCGCCTCGCCCTTTTCGCTAAACATGCCCAAAAACGAAGATGATATGATTGTGCCAGCCCGCGACGGAACCTTGCGGGTGCTACGCGCCGCCCAAACCGCTGGTGTCAAACGGGTTGTGTTGACCTCGTCGTTTGTCGCTGTAGCCTACGGCCAAGCAGCGCAAAACAAACCGTTCACTGAAGAAAACTGGACCAATCTCCAAGGCGATATAACGACCTATATGAAATCGAAGACGATCGCCGAACGGGCCGCTTGGGATTTCGTGTCTCAGCCCGGAAACCGCCTCGAACTCGCAGTTGTCAATCCGGTGGGTATCTTTGGACCGGTGCTCGGCAAGGATCTCTCCGATTCCATTCATGTCATCAGGTTGATCCTAAATGGAAGAGTACCCTTCCTGCCGCGCACCTATATCACCATGGTCGATGTGCGCGACCTGGCCGATCTGCATATCCGCGCTATGACGCGTCCTGAGGCCAAAGGCCAGCGTTTTATCGCCGCCTCAGACGAAGTGCTAAGCTTGCAAGCGATCGCCAGCATGCTCAAAGAGCAACTCGGCCCTGTAGCTTCGCGCGTCTCAACCCGCCTTATGCCTGACTGGATCGTACGGCTGGCAGGGCGCTACAATCAGACTGCAAGAAACCTAGCTCGCGAACTCGGCCAGATTCGGGCCGCTAGCAATGTCAAAGCGCGCCAACTGTTAGACTGGCAGCCGCGCTCCAATAGCGAAACGATTATGGCAACCGCCCAAAGCCTGCTTCAGTTTGGGCTGGTACGCAGCAAATAAGCGCTCAGTTAGGAGAGTCTATGCGCCAGATACGACTAAGCCGTTCTATGATCGCCCGTATCAACAAGCTCGATCTAGCCATCGGCGATGTTCTGCAGCAAGCTGGGCTAGCCAGCAATCTGCTTCAACAAGAGCATATTCGGCTCTCAGTTGGCCAGTGGTTCGCCTTCTGGTCTACATTCGCCGCCCAGCTCGACGATCCAACCTTAGGGTTACAGGTCTCGCAACTGTTTCAAAACGAGCCATACGACCCCTTGTGGATCACCGCGCTTTCGGCCAACTCGTTTTATGGCGCGCTGGAGAAAATGGCCCGTTACAAGCGGCTCTTTAGCGCCGAAGAGATCACCCTCAAGCGCCAAGCTAATCTCTGGCTGGTCGATATCATCTGGCCGATCGAGCAGCCGCCGCCAGCCATCCTCATCGATGCGGCTTTTGCCCACATACTGGAATTGGGGCAACGCGGCACAGGCCACAAGATCTATCCGCAAAAAGTCAGCTACCAGCGTCAAGAAAGCCAACGAGCCGTCTATGAAGCGTTTTTTCAATGTCCGATCGAGTTCAGCGCTGCCAAGAACCAAATGATCTTCACCGACGATCAGGTTAACATGCCCTTCCAGAGCGCCAACCCCGATCTGCTGGCGCTGATCGAGCCGCAACTCGAAAGCGCCTTAGTCCCACTAAGCTCAAGCCAAAGCTTTGTTGATCAGGTAGCCGAGCTGTTGCAAAAGCGCATCGCAGGCAGTTCGCCCACTATTCAAGCTATCGCCCAAGAGCTGCATATCAGCAGCCGCACTTTGCAGCGCCGTTTGGCCGAAGAGGGCGTTCAGTTTCAGCACTTGCTCGAACAGGTGCGCCACAAACTGGCGAAACGTTATCTGCAATCTTCCGAGCTAGAGCTCACAGAGATCGCCTTTTTACTGGGCTACCAAGAGCCAGGCTCCTTCCATCGCGCCTTTGTGCAGTGGGAGGGTCTGCCGCCCGGCCAGTGGCGCAGTGCCTATCGCGCTTAACACTACTGTGCAACTCGTGGCTCGCAACCTTTTGCTAACCCATGGATTGGCCTCTCACTCTCTTCGAACATGCAGCCGAAGCTGTTGTAGCTGATACCAAATTCGTTTGAAAGACGTGCATTTGCTTAACGCGAGAAAACAAAACGAGGGAAAGACGTTGGCCAAATAGAAAGTAATCAACCGAATTTGGTATGACAGGTTTGAAGTGCTTCGTTTTTGGGGTCACGCCGCACAGCGAGATAGACCTTATTTGATGGGCGGGATGTTGGTAGCCGTAGGCGGACGCGCTGAGGACTGAATGGAAGGACAAGAGCTCGCCGCCAGAGTGCTAAAGTAATCAAGCAACATGACCCCCAACATGCTCGCAAGAGCACCGCTCTTAGGGGTAGAAGGCCAGGCTGATGGCCGGGGTGAGCGGGCTAGCGATGGGCCACCAGCCAGATTGAGGGCGTTCGGCCAGCAGGCCCAGAAAGGCGGTCTTGCGCTCAACAACCCGCAGCTGCTCTAAGCGCTCAAGCTCGATCGCAACGCTCTCTTCGTTGCTGGTGAGACGCGCGATTCGCCAGCCTTGGGGTGTAGCGTAGAGCTTGGCCAGTTCAGCGCGCTCGGAGGGCAGCTGAATAATGCCCTGCCAAACCCGGCAATAGCTCACCGGATCGAACAGCTCCAAACAGCAGATCACTTCGCCAGCCAAGCGACTCAGTTTTGAAAACTGGCATTCGTAATGGGCTTGAGGATCGATGTCGAGAAGATCAAAAATGCGGCTCTGGAAGGTTTTATTACCGATTGTAGTGGCTTTGTTTTGGCCCAGATCGAGCTGCTTAAGCCGGCCCTGTTGAATAAACACCAGCTGATTATCGATGGCGATGTACGAGAAGAAATTATGCGGGGTGACTTCGACCCGTGACTGGTCTTTGCGCAGATAGGCCAATTTGCAATCGTCGCCCTTCCACTTGCCGAGCGTGATCAAGCTGGCATCGTGATTGCAGGCCAGCGCTGGCGCGCCCCACGAAAAAGGGCCGAGCCGAAAGCGCTGCTGCCAAACGCCGCGCCGAAGCACCAAACCTTGGCCGTCGGAATAGGCGATTCCGCCGTTGGGCAGCTCGATCGCATCGTTGCTATACTCGTCGCTCAGTTGCTCTAGGCCGGCTTCGCTCAGGCGGTAGGCCCGCAGGTCGCCCGGCTGATTATGGCGAATGCTGATCAGCTGCGCATCGGGGCCGACCCCACAGATCAGCACGCTGCCGCTTTTGGGCCAAGCCCGGATCGAGCTCACTTGGCGAAAGAAGGCAGCAGGATAGCGCAGCGCAGGTTCGAGCGCATCATAAGAGATCTGAACTTCTACTTGATCGCTTCGGATATACACCTTCTCGCTCCCTTTGTGCTTTTTTACTAGTGTATACCCTAGTTGTGACAGGCAAAGTCACACCGCTAGGCCGAAGCAGATTTAGGATCAATAATCAGGCTGCTCAGGTTCGAGGCTATCATCAAAGCCATAACGCAGCAGATCTTCTGACCGAACGATACGATCGAGTGGCCCCCAGATCGTTATAAAGGTGCGCTCGATCATCTCAAAAAGGGCCTGCTTACTCTCATCGTAGCCCGCAGCAGAGGCACTTGTTAGCAGTTTACGGCTCTGTGGAGCTGCGCCGATCTGTTTGAACTGAATGTTCCACAGGCTGTTATCGACTACATTGTCTTGATTGGAGGGCAAACCCAAATAGGCCTTGACCGCCCCTTGAAAGAGCGTAAAGAGGGTTGGAGAGCAATGGGCAGGCACACCCTGTTGCGAGATCTGAACGCCAAAGGCCTTTTCCAAACTGCGAAAGCGTGCTTTCAGAAAACGCTCGCGCTCATTGATGGGAAAATGGCTCTGCAAGCTCGCTAGGTAGGCCTCGATAAAAGCTGTTCGATCATAGATTTTGCCAGTCATAGGATGCGTAGCCCCTTTCCTGCTTGTGGCAAGGTATGAGATGATAAATAAGATGCTTCGCTCGTGTGGAGCAGAGGGTCAGCCCAAACGCACGTTTCCCTTAATCCAAATCTTTATTTTTCGGATGAATATCTCTATACTTAACATTTTGCCCAATTTAAGCCTCTTTTCGATTCTAAACGAAGATTCTGACATTCTTTAGCAAGGAACTTTTTAAACAACAAAAATTATTTGTAATGTCTTGTTTTCACACATCGTTTGCCATTGTGTTATATATGCGCTACACTATCGCAAGATAAGCGATTTAGGCTATCATATCTATACCGTATATAACGGAATGAAGGTTTGTGAACTTGAAAAAACTGAACAAAAAAGATCACAAATTTATGTTTCTGCGATAGCGTTAGACCCTCAGTGAGGCGCTCTTGATCGCTTATTGCGGTCATCATCTCTATCGATCACTCTTTACAAGCGCACTGTTCGCCGTCTTAAGCCTCTTCGCGGATAGGGCCGCAAGGAGCTGGCCACCCCAGAACGCATCCGTCCGATGTGTCCCAAACTGGCAGATTTCCACCAGCGCGAACAGCATATGCCTGCAAATATGCAATCTCTAGGAGTCTTACAATGAAGTTTCTACACTACAGCATCATCTGCCTCTTCAGCCTATTGCTGATAGCCTGCGGGCAAACGGGCCAAGCAAGCGAAGATAGTCAACAAGCGTCCCAATCTGGGCCTTACACGCTCTCGAAGCAACATGCAGCGCTGTTCGAACGCCTCAAGCTCACACCCGAAGAAGTTGCTTACCTAGGCGACCCCAACGCCCCTGTGGTCATGATCGAGTTCGCCGACTACGGTTGCCCCTACTGTGTGCGCCACCACCAAGAGACCTTCCCCGAGATCAAGGCCCGTTACATCGACACCGGCAAAGTCTTCTATATGTTCAAAGACCTGCCGATCATCACCAAACAAGGGCCAAACATTGCGCAAGCCGCCCTTTGCGCCGCCGATCAAGGCAAGTTCTGGGATATGCACGACGCTATGTTCGCCCGCTCGCCCGAGTGGAAGGTCAGCGACGAGGCGTCGGTCGAGACATACCGCAACGCCGCCAGCGAGCTCGGCCTTGATCCAGATGCGCTCGAAGCTTGTGTCAAGAGCGAACAACACGCCAGCGAAGTGCTTGCAGATCGCAACCAAGGTCTCACGTTGGGCCTACGCGGCACCCCCGGCTTTATGATCAATGGACAGCTCCTCACCGGCGCCCACCCGCTCGATACCTTTATCGCAGTGATCGAAGCAGAACTCAACGGTAACTAAGCCAGAACGATCCGAGCGTCTACAAGCGCCATTCTACAACTCGCTCCCCTTGCTCTGTTATGCACGGGCGGGGGAGCATCACCACTTCAAGACAGGCATCCCCGTTGAGAGCGCCTGTTACCAGCGGGTCTGCCCAGAGCGCAAGCACAAAAGAGCACGCCAAACCCGCTATCAATAGCATTATGAAACCAAAGCTTGTTTGAACACAATGGGAAAAATAGGTACTTCTATATTATAACGAAAAGCGCAGCCCACAAATCGCATCCACCCTCAATGCAAATTATTTTAACTCGAAATTTTTAATCAAAGAACCGCTTGCAGAAACCAAAAGCTGAGTTATACTGCTATTAATAGCGCATCTGATAGATGAGCTTAGCGCTTTAACGGGGTGGTCTCTCCTCTCCATCCGGTTTCAACCGCGTCCGCCTTCGGCTACAAACAGCTCGCCCACCAAAACGATCCTCTGCTTCTCGGCAGAACCCCAAAGCGCGACCTGACAAACAGGTTTCGTAGGCGTTCTGTTCTTCTTACCCTCATTCAACTTCTATCTGACACGTTAGCGACCCTTTCATACGATCAGTATACGTTTTTGCTGACATTAAACGTTAGGTTACTGTTTCAAGAAAGGAGTTAGTGTGGCTTATCTAACGCTCAAGGACGGATGCGGGTACTACTACAAGGATTGGGGTAAAGGTCAACCGGTTGTCTTTAGCCATGGCTGGCCCTTGTCAAGCGATGCTTGGGAGAATCAGATGTTCTTCCTAGCGCAAAAGGGCTATCGCACTATTGCTCCTGATCGTCGCGGCCATGGTCGTTCTGACCAAACCTGGGAAGGCAACAACATGGACACCTACGCCGACGATCTTGCCCAGTTGATTGAGCACCTTGACCTACATGATGCAGTTTTGGTAGGTCACTCGACGGGTGGCGGCGAGGCGGTACGCTATTTAACGCGGCATGGCTCGGCGCGGGTAGCCAAGCTGGTGCTTGTCAGCGCAGTGCCGCCCCTGATGGTCAAAACTGAAGATAATCCTGATGGGATTCCGCTTGAGGTCTTTGATAATTTCCGCAAAAACGTGCTCGAAGATCGGGCTCAATTTTTTATGGATGTGCCAAGCGGGCCATTCTATAATAAAAAAGCAAGCGATGGCTTGATTCGCGCTTGGTGGCAGCAGGGCATGCTGGCTGGATTTAAAAACGTCTATGACTGCATAAAGGCCTTCTCAGAGACCGATTTTCGCGAGGAGTTACAACGAATCGAGGTACCGACCTTGGTTGTACATGGCGATAATGACCAAGTGGTGCCTTTAGAGATTTCGGGCAAAAAGTCGGCTGCCTTGATTCCCAATGCCACATTAAAAGTCTATGTTGGTGCCTCGCATGGCATTCCTGACCTAGATAAAGAGCAACTTAACGCCGATCTGCTCTCCTTTATCTCGGAAGGGAGGGTAAGCGACGACTAGTCCGCCTTTTGAATAGAATAGAACCTTAGCCTTACGCTGGGCATGTGTGGTTTCGTTCACACATGCCCAGTGCTTTTAGTATTGCTTCCGACGACGAGCACGTTCGTAAGAGACACTTCGTTGGAAGGTAGAGAGATTGGGCAAGGTACCATTCAAAAAGTCTTCGCTATCTATCGTAAAGTGTCGATCTTCGCGCCCATACATTGTCCGAGTAATCTCCACAAAGATGCCGTTATAGTCAGGATTGCCGTCCTTGTTATAAAAAATAGTATCTGGAATTTGCTCAAGTAATTCGCGTAATTTTCTGGGAGGTTCTGCAAAAAACAGTTCGTCTAACGGTTCTTGAATGCTCATGCTTCGTTCCTTTACGAAGTTGCGGATGTTCATTCACTAGTCGTTGCTTATTCAGTTGTGCAGCGAGTCTAATATATTTGTATTACCAAATAATAATTTGATAATAATCAAAAGCATAAGAACATGTGCAATAAAAAAGAGACTACAAAACTATTAGTAATAGCAATATAATATTCTCTACAACTAGTTTCTCGCTCCTATTCTGAAAGAATACTCTGTTCATGACAGCTCTCGATAAGAACACGGTCCTTCATAATCGCTACCAGATTGTGCGCTTGGTTGGAAAGGGCGAACAGAGCACAGTCTACCAAGCCTTCGATCAAGAGTTACGTACCCCTGTCGCGCTCAAACAGCTGTACTGTAACGATCCACAATTTGTGGCCGCCTTTGCTCGCGAAGCGCCCGTGCTCACTAACGTAAAACATCCGTCATTGCCCCGTCTATTCGATCATTTCGAAGAGAACGGTCAGCTCTATCTGGTGATGGAGTTCATTCCCGGAATAGACTTGGCAAGCCAACTAGTTTATCGTGGGCAACCATTCGCGATCGGGGATGTGATCAAGTGGGGAAGCCAACTTCTCGATGTGTTGGAGTATCTGCACAGCCATAATCCGCCTGTGATCCATGGCAATATCAAGCCGCAGAATCTTAAAATCGCTGGCAATGGCAAGCTCATACTGTTTGATGTTGGCTTGAGCAGTCTGCTAGCAGCGAGCAATGACGAGAGCAGAGCTACGAATCCTTCGCATTATGCAGCGCCCGAACAGCTTCAAGGCGAAGCGCCCGACGCGCGCAACGATCTGTATGCCGTGGGAGCGACCCTCTACCATTTGGCAACCGGACGCGAACCGATCGATGCCCTCAGCCGAGCGACGGCCCACTGCAACAAGCAGCCTGACCCGCTTCCATCAAGCAGAACGCTCAATAGCCAAATACCAGCTCATCTAGACGAACTGATCAGCCAAGCAATGGCGATCTCGCCTGAGGAGCGGCCGGCTAGCGCCGCAGCTATGCGCCAAGCCCTGATGAGCTCAGCAGCGAGCGTTTCTCGTCCAAATATCTCGCCGAGGCCTGCTTCTCTTAAACAAGCCATCAGCATCGAGCCAAGCAAGGCAGAGATGCCGCCAGTCAATATCTTCGCTTTTCTTCTGATCTTCGCGGTTGTAGCATTTGTGATTGGGGTAATGTTGGCTGTGGGCTTTTCGTAGACCCGCAAGCTGTCGTCTTTGGCAACAAAAGCTAGAGATGAGTCGCACTCTGCCGAAGGCCAAAAGCACAAAGTGATCAGCCGGATTTAAAATTAGATTGGGGGCGGCTTCGTTGCAATTAGCAGCCTGATGCGGCGGGCGAGCTGTTGGTAGCCGTAGGCGGACGCGCTAGAAGCCTTCTTTGGGGAAGAGAGCACGCCGCTAAAGCATACAACATATCAAGCAGATGTGGGTGTAGTAACAGGCAAACAAAAAGGATGCCTTGGACTTTCGCCAAGGCATCCTTATTTTGGGAAGCTAGGGTAATTAGCTTACGACGATATTGACCAGCTTGCCAGGTACAACCACAACCTTGCGCACAGTCTTGCCTTCGGTGTAGTTGCGCACCTTCTCGTTGGCGAGCGCCTTCTCGCGCAGGGTGTCTTGATCGGCATCGACCGGCAGCAAGATCTTGTCGCGCAGCTTGCCGTTGACCTGCAAGACCACCTCGACCTCATCTTCAGCCGCCAGCTCGGGGTTAGAGACCGGCCAGCTCTGCTGGTGAATGCTGTAGGGCTTGCCCAAGCGTGCCCAGATCTCTTCGGCCATGTGAGGCGCGATCGGGGCGACCAAACGCAGCAAAACATCGATCGCTTCGTCCCATTCGGGGGTGCCCACCAAACCTCCGTCGCGTGCGCGGAAGAGGTTGTTGGTGAATTCCATCAGGGTCGAAACAACTGTATTGAAGCTGAAGTCTAGGATATCGCGCTCGACTCGCTCGATGGTCTGGTGTACGACTCGCTGCAGTTGGCGAGCGGTGAAGTTGGTTGGTGTACCAACATCCTGATCGGGATAGAGCGAGATACGCCAGATACGATCCAGCCAGCGCCAGACACCGGGCACACCGTTGGTGTTCCAAGGCACGCTCTGGGTGAAGTCGCTGATAAAGCATTCGTAGCCGCGCAGTGCGTCAGCGCCGTGCTCTGCGATCACCTCGTCGGGGGTGATCACATTGCCCTTCGACTTCGACATCTTCTCTTTGCCATCGGGAGCCAAGATCATGCCTTGGTTGCGCAGGCTCTTGAACGGCTCGATAAAGGGAATGTAGCCCAAGTCGTAGAGCACTTTGGTCCACATACGAGCGTAGAGCAAGTGCAGTACAGCGTGCTCGGCGCCGCCGACATAGGTGTCGACCGGCAGCCAGTAGGCTACCTTCTCTTTGTCGAAGATGGCTTCGTCGTTGGTGGGATCGGCAAAGCGCATGTAGTACCACGACGAACAAGCCCAAGTCGCCATGGTATCAGTTTCGCGGCGGCCAAGCGGCGTATTCACAAAGGATTCGATGGCGGCCAACGGCGATTCGCCGGTTTGGGTCGGCTCGTAGTTCTCGACTTCGGGCAGCTTGACCGGCAGCTCTTCCTCGGGCACTGGTACCTCGCCATCCTCGGTATGGATGATCGGGATCGGGGTGCCCCAGTAGCGCTGGCGGCTGATCAACCAGTCGCGAATGCGGTAGTTGACGCGCCGTTTGCCCATGCCATTCTTTTCGAGGTAGGCGATGGCGGCCTGAACGCTTTGACCTTCGCCCTTACCGGCGGGCACGCCGGTGATCGGGCCAGAATTGATCATGATACCTTCGCCGGGCCAAGCCTCTTGCAGTTCGACATCGGCGCTCTGGCCTGCGGGTTGCACTACCAAGCGAATACGCAAGCCGAACTTCTTGGCGAACTCGAAGTCGCGCTGGTCGTGGGCCGGAACCGCCATAATCGCGCCGGTACCATAACCCATCATCACGTAGTCGGCGATCCAGACCGGAATGCGCTCGCCGTTGACGGGGTTGATGGCAAAACCGCCCGTAAAGACGCCAGTCTTCTCCTTGGTTTCGTCGCCACGGGTGGCTTCGCTCAAAGTGCTGGCCTGCTTGATATAGGCTTCAACATCGCTGCGATACTCATCGGTGGTGAGCATTGGCACCAGCGGATGCTCCGGCGCCAAGACCATAAAGGTAGCACCCCAGAGCGTATCGGGGCGAGTGGTGAAGATACGAATACGAGGAGCGGTCTCATCGTTGCCGGTATTGGCAACAATGAAGTCGACCTCGGCACCTTCGCTCTTGCCGATCCAGTTGCGCTGCATGGTCACGATTCGAGCCGGCCAGTCGACCGTATCCAGATCCTTCGCCAAGCGCTCGGCATAAGCGGTGATGCGGAAGTTCCACTGCTTGAGGACCTTCTTCTCGACCAGTGCGCCTGAACGCCAAGCGCGGCCATCGATGACCTCTTCGTTGGCGACCACCACTTTGTCGACCGGGTCCCAGTTGACGGTCGCTTGCGAGCGGAAGGCCAAGCGGAAGTACATCAGGTATTCGTTCTTCTCGCGCTTTGTGAAGGCGTTCCATTGGGCAGCCGTGATCGGAGGAGTGTCTTTTGCAAATGCATTGCCCTGTTCGGGATGCTCATCGATATAAGCAAAGAGGCGCTCGCTACCATGGGCAGCCAATTCGGCTTCCAAGGTCTCGATCGGGCGTGCAGCGTCTTCGCGCGGATCGTACCACGATCCGAACAGGCGCAGGAAGATCCATTGCGTCCAGCGATAGTAGCTGGAGTTACTCGAATTGAACAGACGCGACCAATCGTAGCTCAGACCCAGCATCTTGAACTGGCGCACATAGTTGGCCGAATAGCGCTCGTTCAAGATCATCGGGTTCACTTTCTGCTTAATAGCCGCATTTTCAGTTGGCAAGCCGAAAGCGTCGAAACCGATCGGATGCAGGACGTTGTAGCCCTTCATGCGATAGTATCGCGAAAGTACGTCGGTCGGTACATAGTTGCGAGCATGTCCAACACTCAAGCCATCGCCCGAAGGATACGGGAAGAAGTCAAGCGCATAGTGCTTGGGGCGATCATCGGGATCACCTGCTTTGTAGAGTTCGTCTGCTTCCCAACGCTCTTGCCACTTCTTCTCAATAGCCGCGGGATCGTACCGTTCGATTGTAGGTTTATCTGTATTCGGGTTCGTCATAACCTTAGCGCTCCTTCAGTTGGTGAGCACGAGATGTGTCACGTCTATTATGTCTTAAAACTATTGAACAGCGGCTAAGGCCACTAAGGTCAGGGTCTGCCATGTGCTCACCTCCTTTCAGGCGATGTGTTTCTATTGCCGAATCCTACCAGTCAGTTCGTTGTTTGTCAAACACTTTTTTTTACAAAAAGCTCTTACAGAAGCAGTTCTCAGATTGATTGCAGTTGTGAGCGAACGATCTGAGTACACAACTTGCTAGTGAAATGCCTGCTGGCGGGCAACACGAGGCATGGAACAAAGCTTTGAAGACTATTTTTCTACTTGCAAAATATGTAACTTCTTAGTAGTTTTACCGCGTCTTACTACTAGGATGCGATGTCTTTCGGTTCAGGTTGCAAGTTCAAAATCTCTCATAGGAATGTAAGCACGCTGCTTTCTTCCCCTTCTCGCACCTACCAACATCCTCTACAGGCATAATCAACGCCGATTCTGTGCCCTTCCGAGCTCATGTTGTAGCCGATGTACAAACAGCAAGCTGAAGCTAGCCAGCTTGTTAAGATCTATAATCTTGTAACACCTACGGGGGTGGATATGGCTATTGCCTTACCACGTACTCAGGTACGTGAAGCAACGTTAGCCGGATTTCCCTATTTTGTTATTGCGCTATTAGCGTTTGGATTACGCGCCTATCAGCTCGACCTCTTTCTCACACCCGACGAGGTCAACTTTTGGATCATGCGCTCAGAGCGCTTTTTAGAGGCGATCACTACTGGACAGTTTCACGAAACAGCCATCTCGACCCACCCAGGTGTCACAACCATGTGGCTTGGCTCGATCGGTCTAATGATCCAACAAGCGCTGGAAAGCCTCGGTATGGACGACCCCTCGTTTAGCCAGCGCCTAGGGCTGATGCGCTTGCCCGTGATCTGCGCCCATGTAATAGCCATTTTAGTCGGCTTCTACTTGCTACGCCGCCTCTTACCGCATTCGATCGCAACCTTGGCCGCCTTCTTATGGGCGACCGATCCCTTTGTTATCGGTTATAGCAAACTCCTGCATGTTGATGCCTTAGCTGGCAGCTTCGCCACCGTCAGCTTACTGGCAGCGATTTTGGCCTTACAACGCCAAGATAGCATGCGTTTTATATTGCTCTCGGCCATCAGCGCCGCCCTCGCGATCTTGAGCAAATCGCCTGCCTTACTGCTCATTCCCATGACCTTGGCCTTAGCAGGCCACTATATCTGGGTCGCGCAAGACAAGAAACAGCGCAAGACGAGCATGCTCAAAGCGGGTGTCTGGCTAGCGACGCTAGGCATAGCAGTGATCGTGATCTGGCCTGCGCTCTGGAGCGATCCGCGCCTAGCGATCGAGCGCATTCGCTCGGGCGTAATGGACGAAGGCGCGCAACCGCATATGCTGGGCAACTTCTTTATGGGCAAAGAAGACCTCGCGCCCGGCCCGGCCTTCTACCCAGTGGCGGTCGCCCTGCGCCTGACCCCATTCAGCATGGTGGGCCTGTTGTTGCTGCCGCTTGTGCTGCGCGAAATCAATCCCGAGCGACGGCGTATGCTGGCAGCTTTAGCGCTCTTCTCCATCCTCTTTATCTTGGCGATGAGCGTCTTTCCAAAAAAATTCAACCGCTATCTGGTGCCGATCTTCCCCTCGCTCGATATCTTAGCCGCCATGGGTCTTTGGGCACTCTGTCGCTTTTTCGCCCGCACCAGCGATATCTCGCACCGAGCGCGCGTCACCTTTTTAACCACCCTGCTGGTGATGTTCGGCAGCCTGCTGAACGCGATCTTCTGGCAACCCTACAGCCTCACAGCCTTCAACCAACTGCTCGGCGGCGCCCAAGCGGGGGCCAATACCTTTATGATCGGCTGGGGCGAAGGCATGGATCAAGTCGCCAAATGGCTCAACCAACAGCCCGACAGCACGGGCGTGATCACCGCCAGCACGCAACGCGACACGCTTCAACCGCTCTTGAAGCCGGGCATTCAAGCCACCGTGCCAGACGGCGAGTTTTCGCCCCAAACCGGCTACGTCGTGGTCTATGTGCGCGACGCCCAAGTAGAGCCCTTGCCGCCCTTCGACCAAGTCTATGAAAAGATGGAGCCAATTCATACGGTTGTGATCGAAGGTGTGCCCTACGCTTGGATCTACCAGATCGGCCCGCCCGTGGCCCATCCGCGACCGACTCAGTTCGGCGAAAGCTTCAACCTGCGCGGCTACACGCTCGAAAACAGTCCGCGCCGAGGCGAGATGCTGCGCATCAAACTCTTTTGGCAAACCTTGAAGAAGCCGGAACAAGATTTCACGATCTTCTTACATGTGGTCGGGCGTCATGGTCAACGCTACTCGCAGAGCGACCTTGTACTGCCGACCTCAACTTGGGAGCGCAACCGCTTTATAACGACCGAAGTCGCGGTGCCCTTGGCCCTCAACATGCCAGACGAGCCAAGCACCATCGTGATCGGCCTCTACGATCCACAAACTGGCCAACGCTTGAGCGCGCGCAGCCTCGCGACCTCAACGCTCTTCGATATCCACAATAGCTCTCTAGAGCTGTTAGAAATCCATCCGCGCTAACGATCGAGCACAAGCCCTGCCATTGTGGTGGGGCTTGTGTCTTAGCAAGCCGCTTACTTTCTTCAGCACTCTTGGCGGTCTGGCCTCACCCTCCCATTCGTTCTCAAGCGCGTCCGCCTACGGCTACCAAATCGCCGCCCTGCCATACAGCGCCTCAAGCCTAGCGCTGCTTTCGCTGTCTTCATTGCCTTCGCTGCTCTCGTTGCGACCTTCCTAGTGCAAGCACCAAGAAGGTCGGATCGTTGTATTTCGCTGCCCAAAGCCCTGCAAAACCTTCACGCTGCGAAGCTGCGGGAAGGTTAGCGGCTAGGATGCCAGTCTGGAAGATCACGCATGAGCGAGTGCGCACACGCCCTTCTCCCGCAGCTATGCATTAGCCAACAGTCGTGTCGGCAGCAACAGGCGATCGTTCGCATAGCATCGCGGGAGTATCCTTGAGAGCACAGAACGCAGAGAGCTTGTATGCGATTTCGCGTAGCGAAATCGCATACAACATCATCATTCACCCCCTCGCCCGCAGTGCGGGAGAGGGGTCGGGGGTGAGGGCAGATAACGCTGACCGTATGTCGATTTGTGGCTAATGTACAGCTCCCGCACTGCCGGAAAAGGGTCGGGGATGAGGGCAGCTAGCCGCTCTGATAGCCGTAGGCGGACGCGGTGAGGATTGAATGGATGCTAAAAAGCTCTCCGCCAGAGCTTGGAAATGCGAAATCGAGTTTGACCTTGTAAGGTGTTCGCTATTTTCGGAGGTAGGGTTTCGCACATGCACACTCGCTTAGAGGCTATGGTATGATGGCAGGCGGATAGCTATCACATTCTTGCGATTATGATGCGGCGAAACGGGCTGCACCAGCCTGTGTTGTGGCCGAAATTGACGCTCAAATGTGCTATACTTGAACCTATACGAGTAGGATCATTGAATGACGAGATAAACCATGCAAAATAATTATGCTGAGCGCCGAGCGCTTGAACGTAAATTAAAAGAAGAATTTCCGGGTATCGATATTCATCTTTGGTATCGTCAATATCGCGAATTAAAGGCTGGCTATCAAGATGCCGTGCTCTTATACCGCTTCGGCGACTTTTATGAAGCATTTGATGATGATGCAAAGCTTGTCTCGGAACTGCTCGATATAACCTTAACGCGCAAGGACATGGGCACCCACAAGGGCAGCAAAGAGAAGGTCTATAGCCCTATGGCTGGTATGCCCTATCGTGCGATCGAAGGCTATGTAGCGCGACTGGTGGGCCAAGGCTATCGTGTGGCGATCGCCGAGCAGATGAGCGAAACCCCCAGCAGCAAAAAAGATATCCGCCCCGGCTCGGTCTTCGCAGCCGGACGCGAACAGCAAGAGGGTAACGGCAAGCTGGTCGAGCGCGAAGTTGTGCGCGTTATCACGCCCGGCACCTTGATCGATCCTGCTCTGCTGACCGCCCACCAAAACAACTACCTCGCAGCGGTGATCACTCAACGCGGCGAGATCGGCCTGGCCTACGCCGATCTCAGCACGGGTGAATTCGCTGCCACCAGCTTCTCAGGCGAACGCGCTCAAGCCCAGCTCGAAGGCGAGCTCAACCGTTTGCAAGTCGCCGAGGTGTTGGTGCCCGAAGATCCAAACCAGCGCTTGCCCGGGCTTGAACCTGCGGCGGCCCGCCTAGAGCACGACTTGGCGCCCATGACCAAACAAGAGCGCGAAATGCTGCTCAACCACGAGCGCATTGCCAAACGGCTCGAACGCGAAAACCAAGCGCGCTGGACCAACGGCCATGTAACGGCTTTGGCCGACTGGCACTGGGATCTCCAGACCGCCCGCGATTCTTTGCTGGCGCAGTTTCGTACCCACTCGCTCAAGAGCTTCGGTCTCGAAGCCATGCCGCTAGCTTTACGAGCCGCCGGAGCGATCATTCAATATTTGCGCCAAACTCAACGCAGCGCCGTCGCCCAGATCACCACGGTACGCACCTACACCACCACAGCGTTTATGTTTTTAGACCCCCAAACTCGGCGTAACCTCGAGCTTTTGGAGGGCAACAACGGCAAAAGTAAAGGCTCGCTGGTGCATGTGCTCGACCAGACTCGCACCCCGATGGGCGCGCGTCTGTTGCGCAAGTGGCTCTCGGAGCCGCTGCTCGATTTCAAAGCGCTTGTACAGCGCCAAGATGCGGTGCAAACCTTTGTCGACGATGTGATTCTGCGCAGCGATCTACGCGAACAGCTAAAATCGATCGGCGATATGGAGCGCGTCGTCAACCGCTTGATGCAAGGCACCACCGTAGCCACTCCGCGCGACCTTGTACGCCTGCGCGAAGCCCTGCGGATCTTGCCCAAGATCGTAGAAGCTCTCGGCGATCTGCCGCTCGAGCGCTTCGCCGATGCCAACGTCTTCACCCCGCTTTTCGAGAGCGCCCCTGAGCCGCCCGTTCGAAGCACAAGCACAAGCAGCCGCCGTCGCCCAGCGCCACGCGTGCCGATGGACGATCTGTTTGGGGATGAGGATCTGTTCGGTGGCCTCGGTGTTGAAGAGGAGCCAGCAAGCAGCCCCGAGCCGCAGCCCAGCGAAGCGAGCTTGCGCTTCCAGCCGCCCTCGAATAGGCTGCTCGATCCCTGTGAGGATATCGGCGATCTGTTGGAGCGCGCCCTCGACGATGATCCGCCCGCCCAGCTCGGCAGCTCGAACTATCTGCGCAGCGAAGAAGGCGGTGAAAAACCGCGCCGTGTGATCAGACCGGGCTTCGACCCGCGCATGGACGAGGTGGTGCGCGCCAACCGCATGGCACAGCAGGCCATCGACGAGATGGAATCGGTCGAGCGAGCGCGAACGGGCATTAAGAACCTCAAAGTCGACTATAACAAGGTCTTCGGCTACTTTATCGAAGTTTCGCGGGCCGACGCCGATCGTGTGCCGAGCGACTACCAGCGCAAGCAGACCTTGGTCAACGCCGAACGTTATATCACCGCCAAGCTCAAAGACTACGAGCAGTATGTTGAAACGGCTCAGACCAAGCTCAAAGAGCTGGAGCAGCAAGCCTTCGCGCGAATCTGTCTGCAGGTGGCCGAAGCCGGTCTACGCCTGCTGACCACAGCCCGTCTGCTAGCGCGCATCGATGTCTTCGCTGCCCTCGCCGAAGTGGCGGTGCGTAACCGCTATGTGCGCCCGGTTCTCAGCGAAGATACGCGGCTGAAGATCGTAGCAGGCCGTCACCCTGTAGTCGAGCGGGTTTTGGAAGAAGAGTTTGTGCCCAACGATATCGAGCTCGATACCGAAAGCAACCAGCTTCTTCTGATCACCGGACCAAATATGTCGGGTAAGAGCACGGTTATGCGCCAGATCGCGTTGATTGTGCTGCTGGCTCAGGTCGGCTCGTTTGTGCCCGCCGACCACGCCGAGATCGGTCTGGTCGACCGCATCTTCACCCGTATCGGCGCCCAAGACGATATCGCGACCGGCCAAAGCACCTTTATGGTTGAAATGACCGAGACCGCCGCGATTCTGTTGCAAAGCAGCCGTCGCTCGCTGATTGTGCTCGACGAGGTTGGGCGTGGTACCAGCACCTACGACGGCATGGCGATCGCGCGCGCTGTGATCGAATACATTCACAACGAGCCGCAGTTGCAATGCCGCACGCTCTTCGCCACCCACTACCACGAGCTGACCGCCCTGAGCCGCAGCCTGCCCCGTGTGAAGAACTACCATATGGCGGCGATCGAGCGCGATAAACACGTGGTCTTCTTGCACGAGCTACGCCCGGGCAGCGCCGACCGCTCCTACGGCATCCATGTGGCCGAACTAGCGGGCATACCCCAAAGCGTGATCGCGCGCGCCAGCGAGCTGTTGGCCGAACTCGAGGCCGAGGCGGCCCGCCACTGGCAACACGAACAAGAACAGGCTCATGAGCAAGAGCAGACGGCGCTGGCCCAAGCCGAGCCAGTTGTCGAGGCTGAGCCGATGATCGAAGCAGTGCTCGAACCCGCCGCTCAGTCGGTTATAGCTCAGCCTGTACCCACTCAGAGCACACTCGTCGCCAGCGCACCCCATCCAGTGCTCGAAATGATCCGCAGGCTTAATCTCAACAAATTGACGCCGCTCGAAGCGCTGATCAAACTGCACGAGCTGCAAGAGCTGGTCGATACGAATTAATCACTCTTTCCTTAGCTTTTCGTCTTCCCAGCTTGCTAGAGGATTAGGCGGCATCGGCGAATCTTGGGGGCGGCTTCAGCACGCGGGCTGATAGCCGCCTCTTCCATGGGCGGGATGTTGATAGCCGAAGGCGGACGCGGTGAGAACCGAATGGGAGCGAGAGAGCTCGACGCCAAAAGCTCGAAGGGATGAAGTGCGTTTAAAGTTTGCCGCCACAATACTTGCAAAAGTTGGCGTCGATATCGTGGCCTTGGCGCCCGCAGACCGGGCAAGCTTGGGCCGAAACCCCAAAACGGGCCGCCCGCGAGATCTCGAACGAGACGATGCCGGTCGGCACCGCGATGATCGCGTAACCCAAGAGCATCACCAGCGACGAGAAGAACTGGCCGATCGGCGTTTGGGGCGCGAGATCGCCATAACCGACCGTCGTCAAGGTAACCACCGCCCAATAGATGCTGGTCGGAATATCGACAAAACCGTGCTGCTCGCCTTCGAGCACATACATCATAGCCCCGATGATGATCACCAAGGTGATCACCGCCAGCAGAAAGACGCTGATTTTGCGGCGAGCCGCAAAGAGGGCATGGCCAAGCACGGTCGCCTCGTTGAGGTAGTTCATCAGCTTGAGGATACGGAAGATGCGCAAGAGGCGCAAAATGCGGATCACCAGCAGATATTGAGTGCCGGGCACAAACAGACTGAGGTAGCTTGGCACGATCGAAAGCAGATCGATCACCCCAAAAAAGCTGGTTGCATAGCGCCAGGGCTGCTTGAGACAGAGTAAGCGCAGAACATACTCTATGGTGAAGAGCAGGGTGAAGATCCACTCAAGGGCCACGAAAAAGGCGCGATACTGCGTATGCAAGCTCGAAACGCTATCGAGCACCACGACCACCACGCTGGTGATGATCGTGATCAACAGAAAGATGTCGAAGGTTTTGCCGGCTGGCGTATCGGATTCAAAAATGATGGTATGCAGCTGTTCTCGCCACTTCGCCACTTCGCCGTTTGGCACTTTATTCATTGGTTTCAACGATCTTGTAGTTTTTTTGCAAAAAAAGAACCCGAATCCAATTGCAACAGAGCATATTCGGGAGGATGTGTATTCGGCTTGAATCATGATGATGGATCAAGCATAGGCTGTCAACATTCAAGCCTCTTCGGGCGGAACGGCGAGCTTCTTGCGAAACGAAGCCGCCCACTCATACCAAATCCGTTTAAAGACGTGCATGCTCTTCGCTCAGAAAAACGAAAAGTCGGGAAAAGGCTTGTGCGATTTCGCGCTGCCGCGCGAAATCGCACACAACAAAAAGAGTCACGTTCCGCTCTGCCGAAGGCCAAAAAGAACCTAATCAACCGGATTTGGTATCAAAACGAGTGGGCGGCCTTTTTCTAGCTACCGAAATCACATGCTAACAGTTTCGCTTAAAGACTGGCACACGCATCATTTGGGAAAGACAAGATTCTGGGGAAAAGTTGAGAGAGATTTCGCACTATAGCGCAAAATCTCTCTCAACAACACTATTCCACTCCGCCGCAAGCCAAAACACAAAATAATCAGATGGATTTGCTAGCAAGAATCGGTTAGGCGATCGGCAGAATGGCGCGACCTTGCAAAGCAAGCGCCGCTTCAAGCCCGGCTTGCAGATTGGATAAGGTTTTGATTCCATTCAGATCGATCCCCAGATGGATCAAGGTTTGGGCGATCTCGGGGCTAATGCCAACTAAAAAGAAGGCCGCGCCCAAGAGCTGCGTCGCCTTGGCGATATTGATCAGATAGTTAGCGACATTGCTATCGACTACCGAAACACCTGTTATGTCAAGCAAAACCACTTCGGCTTGATGGCGTACCACCTCTTGCAGCAGGTCTTCCATAATTTGAGTGGCGCGTTTAGTATCGACCTCGCCGACCAAAGGCATCACCAAGACTTCGCTATAGATCGGAATAATCGGCGACGCAAGCGTGCGTATTTGCGACTGCTGATGTTCGATACGGTGCTCGTGAATCTGAATAAAGGTCTGAACCAGCTTGCTAGAGCCTTCTAAAGCTAGCTTGTAGATCCGCTCGTTGAACCACTGGCATTCTTCGGGCCGACTTTCAAGCAGCTCGTTCATGGTATCGTTGATCACTTCGGTAGATGCGGTGATGATATGCATAATCTCACCGATTTTGAAGTGATCGTTGATGCGGCTCTCAGCTACTTCAAGCCAGTAGGTCGGATAATGCTCGCGTTTGTCTTCTTCAAGATCGAGCCGAACCCGTTCAAGCACATGGTAAAAAATCGCATTAAAGGCAGACAGGTCCATTGTATGGTATGGGTTGATCTGCTCATCTAGAGCGCGCTCTCTGATACGTGTAACGATAAGCTCAATATTGTTTGCGAACGTTTCAATGACGTGTTGCATGGTTGTTCTTCCTAATAGGCTATAGAGTCAAACAAAAGAAAAAAACATCACTTCTTCTCTTTTTGTTGCTATCGCTCCGCTCGTGATACCTATTGAATTGTTAAGATAATAGCGCGCTTTGCGGGCAAAGGCAGATAAGGTCGCAGTATGCTATGTAGGGATTTCATAACAAAACAGGTTTCGTGCCATACGCCATAACGTAAAACACGAAACCTGTTTTTGATGCTAGCCGACGAGTTTCAGCTCATTCAACGCAACACGCTCGATTGCATTGCTTCAAAAATCCTTCGCTTATCACAGCAGAGCTTCGATAGTTTGCGCTGCTTATCGGCGACAAGATGCGAGCTTAGTTGCAGGCTACCGCCCGACGAATGCCCTCTTGCAAGGTGCTGCAGATTTGAATGCCGGGCAGTTCGAGTCGCAACGAAACCAAAGTTTGAGCGACTTGTGGGCTAACGCCCGTAATCATCATCTGGGCACCCAACAGGCGGCTATGCTTGGCAGCGGCCACAAAAGTACGAGCGGCTTCACTCTCAACCGAACGGGCGCCGGTGATATCCAAAATAATCATTTTGGCTTTGTATCGCTCTAAACCTGCTAGCATCGTTTGGATGATCTGATCGGCGCGTCCGCTATTCACACTGCCAATGATCGGCATCAGCAGAGCGTTATCGCTGATCGGGATCAAAGGCGTAGAGAGCTCTTTGAGGGTATTGAGCTGAGCCTCCAGAATGGCCTCGTGCAAACGCGCTTGCTCGGCCTCGACCTCGATCTGCTCCGTTACATCGCGGAAGCTCCAGATCCGCCCGATAATCGTTTCGTGGATCGTATGGGGCGTCGTGTAGTATTCGATCACGCGCCCATCGCGACACTGAAGCAGACCGCGATCTTCCATGTCAGAAGTGTAGACGAGTTCCTTAATGCGGAATATAGCGTCATCGCTATCAAGCAACATGCGGCTGATCCAAGCGCTGAATTCATATTGGTTGCCCCGTTCGAGCAAGTCGGCGGGGATCTGCCAGAGCTCGACCATTCGCGAATTCATCTGCATCAGGCCACCAGTCATATTGGTGAGCAGAATGGCGTCTTGCATCGACTCGATGGCCGAACGCAGCATAGCTAAGCTGGCCTCTAGCTCGCGATTGAGCTGGTTGCGCTCTTCGACAAGCTGAAGCAATTGGCGGTTGCGCTGGCGCAACTCAAGCTGGGTGATCACCTCGTGGCTCAGAATGCGCAATGCATCGACCTGTTCTTCGGTTAAGGAGTGAGGCCGCGAGTCCATCACACAAATCGTACCCAGGGCATTGCCATGCGGGTCGATCAGAGGCGCGCCTGCATAGAAGCGAATACGAGCTTCGCCTGTAACGAAGGGCAGATGAGCGAAACGCTCGTCTTCAAGCGCATCAGGCACGATCATAACATCGTGATGTTTTATTGCATGAGCACAGAAAGAGTCGGAACGAGCGGTCTCAGAGAGATCGATGCCCTTACAAGCCTTAAACCACTGGCGCTCCTCATCCACCAAGCTGATCATCGCGATCGGAGAACCACAAATATAAGATGCTAGACGAATAAGGTCGTCGAAAACTTCCTCTGGATCAGTATCAAGAATCTTGTAGTTGTGAAGTGCTTCTAATCGAGTTTGTTCTGGTGTAGGGAGGAGAACTCTTTCCATAAGGCATGTTTTCTTTCTGAGTAGAATGGTTCCAGCAATTTCAGGTTATTTCACCCAAAAAATACCTTTATCGTCATCTCTACGTTGCTTAATCCGATTCAAACGTTGGACACATCAAATCAATCGATAAGAATTGTTCTTTACGACTGAGCTGTATTCCTGCTGGTATAGGCAAAAGCAAAAAGTATGCCAATGATCTTTCGTCTCAATATAATGAAATTACATTTAAACGTAGTTTTTATACAAATAGCCAAAAATATTGTATTTTCCTTAAAAAGTTGATTATTTTTAAAACTTAGTTAATGAATTGTACAGTTTTCCATTCAAGCGCTGTCAGTCCAACGAGCTAGCACCATACGCTCGACGATCATAGAATTGCATGGAAGACGAATCGAGGTCAGATTTTGCAACAACCGTGCCTTCAACTAAAGCCGGTTCATACCACATGCACCTTAAAGTGCTACATTGCCCACAAAGCGCAAAACCGAAAATAGGGAATAGTCACGTTTCGCTCTGCCAAAGGCCACAACAGAAAGTATTCAAGCGGATTTGGTATAACAAAAAAGGGATCTCGCAGTCTTATTGCGAGATCCCATATAAGGTTTGGGCGAGCAGCGAGTCGTCCGATAAAGCTTCAGGAGCTACTCTTCCTCAATGGGCTGAATCGCCTGACCTTGCAGCTTCAGAGCGTATTCGATGCCTGCTTGCAGGTTCGAGCGAGTCACGATCGTGCTCATATTGATGTCGAGCTGAACCATGGTTTGGGCGATCTCGGGGCTAATACCGACCAGCACCACTTGAGCGCCCAGCAGCTCAACAGCCTTCCCGATCTGAAGCAGATAATTCGCCACCGTGGTATCGACCATCGGCACACCGGTGATATCGATCAGCACAACTTCGGCTTGGTCGCGCACGATCTCTTCGAGCAAGGTTTCCATAATGCGCGTCGCGCGGTTGGTATCGACTTCGCCAACCAGCGGTAGCACCAAGATCCCGCTATAAACAGGAATAATCGGCGTTGCAAGCGCCTGAATCTGCGAGGCCTGGCTGGTGATAAGCTCTTGATGCGCAGCGATAAACGTCTCCGACAAGGATTGAATGCCTTGGATCGCGACATCGTGAACGCGATGCACACCCCAGATCACAGCTTCGGGGTCATCTTTAAGCTCTTGTTCGATCGTTTGCGTAATCGCCTCGATGCCTGAGGTAATCAAATAGATGATCCTGCCAACTGGAACATGTTGTTCAACCCGAGCTGGAGCTACCTCTTTCCAATGGTCAACAAACAGGCTCGACTGCGCATCCTCCATCTGAACGATCAGCTTTTGAATGGCGGCTGTAATATTCTCCTCGAGAACCGTTTGAGGATAGGAATTGTAGGGTTCGATCTGCTCGCCAATCATCTTATCGCAAAGATCTTTAACGATCTGTGAGAGATGCGTTTGAATTGTTGTGATGACACGTTCCATTACAAAAAACCTCAGAAGAATCTAATAAGATCGACAAAATAACAACGCTATAATTATACATAGTATTTGCAAAAAACAAGCTCTTTAAGCAAATTTCTCAATAAATTGGTCGCGATCCATCGAAACGTAAAATCGTATTATAAGATTATCATACAACTATCTTAGCCGATCAGCCCAACTGCCGCCTAAAAAGCCGCGAGCCGCAACGCTCACCTACATGCCTCCTTGGCGGCTTGGACCTTCCCCCAAAGAAGGCTTTTAGCGCGTCCGCCTTCGGCTATCAAAGCGCCGCCCAACGCCAGACAGAAGCCTTTTCGCTGCGTTCGCAGCGACCTGCTTGGCGCAAGCACCAAGCAGACTCAAGCCCTGGCACTCGTCTCGCAATGTTCTCTCCATTGCAGCTTTAGCATAATAAGGGAGATCTCGTTCTCTGACAGAGATCTCCCTTATTCACACCGATCATAGCCTTACGAAGCTGAAAGCTCTACGGCTTACTGCGAGGCGATACATGTCTCGGCGTTGCGCTGCATCAAGCTAATACTCTCCTCCAAATCGCGGTCGCCCGTCAACAGATCGGGCAGCATCAGATCGATCGCCTCCCACGTGCAGCGCAGCTCGATGCTCGGCGGTATGCCTGCAGCTTGATCGGCAGATTGAGCGGCCGCAGCAAGCACAGGGTTTTGCGTGATCTGAGGCGCAGAGAGCGCGACCGTTAAGGCGGGCAAGCGTTCGAGTTTGCTCGCGATCGCGACCTGCTGCTCGGTCTGGGTCAAGAAGTTGGCCAGATCTTGCGAACGAGCGAAATCCTCATCGGATATGCTCGCGCTGAACATCAGATAGGTGCCACCCAACGGGCCTGACACCGATCGACCGGTAGCGGGCACGATAGGCAGGGGCGCGATCCCGATATGCAAGGTCTCGCTGTAGGTGCGATAGACAGGAAGCGACCAGTCGCCGTCGATGTTGTAGGTGACTTGATCGAGAATAAAGAGCCGTCGCCCTTGGGTATAGGTGCTTGGAATAGGCTGCCCAGCGACGCGCAGTTCGCGCAACAGGTTGAGGGCCTCGCGCATCTGGGGCGTATCGAGAGTCGGCTGCTTGCCGCTGCTATCGATCACGCTGCCGCCATAGCCGCTCAAAAGCGCGACCGTCCAACGGGCCGAGGCCCAGCCCGCCACCAAGCCATACTGCTGCTTGCTTTTATTGACAGCAGCGCGCGATTGAACGATCAGCTCATCGGTGGTGCGTGGCACGCTCTCGGTCAAGAGCGTGTTGTAGATCAGAAACATGCTGCCTTGGGTGGTGATGGGAACACCCCAGAGTTGACCATCAAGCGAGGCGCTGCTTACCACAGCTGGCAAAAAGCCGCCCGCGCTCTGGGTAGAAGCATAGGGCCGCAAGCGCTGATCGACCAAGAGGCCAGCTAGATCGTCGTGGTTGCCCCAAAAGAGGTCGGGCCAGGTGCCATCGACCAGTTCGAGCGCCAAGAGATCGCTGCGAAAACTATCGCTGCTTTTGGCAACTACTGTCACCTCCTGCCCGCTACGCTCGCTCCACTGGTCACAGATCTCGCGCACTAGCTCAAGCGCCTCGCCCGTCTCGCTGGTCCAAAGCACCAACGGCCTAACACTGCTTGTCTCCTCTGGCTCCTCGGTCGCCTCGGGTGTCGGGCTGGCCGCCACAGTAGGCACTGGCGTGGCCGTCGCAGGGACAGTGCTCGCCGTTGGGGCGGGCGGCTCGGGTTGAGAGCTACAGCCCGCCAAGATCAGAAGCGCACAAAGCAGCGGGACAACTAAAGCGCGTTGCAGAAGAGTAGCAGCTGTATTCGAGAAGATCACCTCGCTTGCCTCCCTATTCAGCATCCAAGACGTAACGGCGCAGAGCCAGCGCAACTCCATCGTCATCGTTGCTGGTAGTGATGGCCTTGGCTCGCTCTTGCACCGCTGGCGAAGCGCCCGCCATAGCCACACTCATACCTGCGATCTCGAACATCGAGAGGTCGTTGAAGCTATCGCCGATCGCCAAGACCTCGCTCGGATCGATCTGGTAGCGCTGCAGCAGTTGGGCCAAGGCCATGCCCTTGCTAACATTAGGCGCCAAAAACTCAAAGAAGAGCTTTCCGGTGCGCACCACTTCGCATTCGTGCCCGAAGAGCTGGCGCAATTCGTGCTCGGTTTGGGCCTCGTCCTCATCGAGAAAGGCCAGAATCTTGGCGGGCTGCTGAATATATTCCCGCGAAATCTGCGGTATCTTGATCACTTCGGGCTCGCCGAAATCGTGCAAAATATTGACCGCTTTGGTATCGCTCACAACGTAGAAATGCGTGCTTCCAAAGACGGTGTAGTCGATCTTGCGTTTTTGCAGCTCGGCCAAGATCCGTTCCATCAGCTCAAAGTCGAGGATCGCCCCCTCCTCCATCTCGCCGCTAGCCGCATTGACGATAAAGGCACCGTTCAAGGTGATGGTCGGCCCAGTTAGACCCAATTCGCGACAATAGACACCGGCCGAGCTAAACAGACGTCCCGTGGCGATCACAACCTTAATTCCACGTTCGAGACAGGCTTTGACAGCTTCTCTATTGGCAGCACTCACTTGGTGGTGCGAGTTAAGCAGGGTTCCATCAAGGTCGATTGCAACAAGTTTATAGGTCATGGTTTTCCTTGGTATGCTAAGCAGGCAGCCGCTTAGAGCGTGTAAAAGCGCACAAACAAAGACAACGCGGCCTGATCGCATTCAAGCGCGTGCGCAACGCAGCGACAAAGAGCAGAACGCTCTGTTGATTATACCTGAAACGCCCAGCTCTGGCGTGCTACACACCATATGGCGGCGAGGGCCTAACCTTCCATTCAGTCCTTAGCGCGTCCGCCTACGGCTATCAGAGCTGCTAACTGCCCTCATCCCCGACCCTTCTCCCGCAAGGCGGGAGAAGGGCGTATGCACACCCGCTCATTCGTGATTTTCCAAACTGGCATCCTAGCCGCTAACCTTTCAACAGCTTCGCAGCGTGAAGGTTTTAGAGGGCTTTGGGCAACAAAATGCAACGAAAAACCTTCTTAGTGCGTGCACCAAGAAGGTCGCAATGAAAGCAGCGAAAGGCAGTGTGTAAACCTGCTAGCTGCTTGCAGATGGCAGGTCGCAGCGAAAGGCAGCGAAGACAGCGGCAGGCTTGAGGCGTTGTATGGATGGTTGGGACATTTATAGCCGAAGGCGGACGCGCTAGAGAACGAATGGAGGGTTGAGCTGCCTCCGCCTTGCTACAAGTGGATAAACTAGCCGCGCTGTTCGCTCCAAGGATGGCGCATAATCGCTTCCAAGCCTTCGCGATCGATCTCGATCCCAAGGCCCGGGCCTTGCGGCACAGCCACACAGCCATCGGCGTCCAGCTCAAAGGGCTGCTTGAGGAAGCCATAGCCGATCAATGTTTTGCCATCGACCCGCCAATCGTTGACCTCGTTATGCTCTTGCACCAAGAAATTGGGCAGACAGGCATCCAATTGGATCGACGCCGCCAGCGCGACCGGGCTAAGCGGACAGTGCAGGGCCACGCTGGCGAAGCCCGCCTCGGCGATGGCCGCGATCTTTTTGCATTCGGTGATGCCGCCAGCGTGGGCGAGGTCGGGCTGAACCACCGCCAGCGCGCCCGCCTTGATCGCATCAAAAAAGATCCACTTGCCCATCCAGCGCTCGCCCGCTGCGATGGGCGCGCGGGTGCTACGCGCGATCTCGACCAAGGCATCGACCCGCTCGATCGGCATAGGCTCTTCGACAAAGAGCGGGCGGTGCGGCTCAAGCGCCTCGATCAGTTGCATCGCGATGCGGGGATGAGGGTTGTGGATATCGACCGCCACCTCGACATCGGGGCCAGCCCCTTGGCGCACCGCCGCAAACAGCTCGGCGATTTGGTCGACGCGCGACACGCTCCACACATCTTCGCCAAGACTAAAATGTACTTTCAGACAGCGAAAACCCCACTCGTGCACGACGGTATGGGCGTAGTCGGCCCAAGCTTGGGGATCGTTGCGGTCGACCGGGGCGGCGCTTGCGCCCGCGCGATAAGGCAGGCCCGGCTCGACACAGTAGGGCTGGCCCGCTCCGGTGGCGCGGTACATCTTGATGCGGTCGCGGCAAGCACCGCCCAACAGCTTATGGATCGGCACGCCCGCCGCTTTGCCCGCGATATCCCAAAGCGCCATATCGATCCCGCTGATCGCGCTCATGGTCACAGGGCCGCCTTTGTAGCCCAAGCCCGCGTTGTACATCGCGCTCCAGAGCGCTTCGATTCGCAACGGATCTTGGCCGATCAGTACGCTTTCAAGACGGCGAACTTCGGCGATCACGCTCTCGGGGTGGCCTTCCAAAAATGGCTCGCCGATCCCGGTAATACCTTCGTCGGTGTGGATAAACAGCCAGACCCAGCTGGGTGGGACTTTGAGCAGCTCAAGACCTGTAATCTTCATTGATCACCTATTGATGGGCAGAATGCATGGACTAAGCATGCCATAGAGTCAATGGGCTGTAAAGCAATGAGGTCCCATTTCAAGCATTCTCAGACACTACAACAGTGCTCAAAATAATAACGACTGCTCCAAATCAAATGGAACAGTCGTTATTAGAATAAGATCGGTTTCGAACTTCCAGCTAGAAACTATGCCACATAAATTCACTCTTTTCGCTTCAAAAGCTAGAAAGCCGTCCTTCGTTTTGATTAGCGTCGTATCGCTACTATCTCAAGGTAGTCGCTGGGCACGCGCAGGCTTTCGTCGCCGCCAGTGTTAAAGCGCTGAAGCAGCTGAAGCAGATCGTGGGCTAAGGCGTTTTGGCCAGCCTCATCGAGGGCGCCAAAGGCTTTGTGAATGGGGCCGTAGTAGTTGCGGAAGACATCCAGCCAGTGGGCGGCCGAGCGATAGCGGAAGATGAATTGGCGCTGAGTGATATTGAGTTGAGTGATCTCGTTGCCGAACAGCTCATGCAGGCGCGCTTCGCTGCCCCACAGCGAGGGCGATTTCAGGCCAACCGGAGGCGGCACATACTTGCCAACTGTGCGCAGCACTTGGCCAATAAAGCTTTCAGGCGTCCAGTTGACAAGGCCGATCTTGCCGCCCGAACGACAGACACGCAGCATTTCGTGGGCGGCCTGCTCTTGATTAGGCGCAAACATCACACCAAAGGTCGAGATCACCGCATCGAAGCTGCCATCCTCAAAAGGCAGATTCTCGACATCGGCTTCGCGGAAGGTGACCGTAAGACGATCGGCCTCGGCGCGCGTTCGGCCGCGCTCTAGCAAAGTGGGCACATAGTCGGTCGAGGTTACATCGCACCAACGGCGCGCTGCGGCCAGTGTGGCGTTGCCATTGCCCGCTGCTACATCGAGCACACGCTGGCCCGAGCGCAGATCAAGCGCCTCGCAGAGTAATTCGCCCGTGATCGACAAGGTTGTGCCGATAATCGCATAGTCGCCCGAACCCCACAGGGCCTTTTGGCGCGTTTTAACGCTAGCATAGTCGATGCTTTGTTGTGTCGCAGTCATTGAAACACTCCTTATGTCACTTACTATTTCGTGTCCACATACTTTGTGTTCACGTACTTCGTGTCCACAGGAGCAAGTATAGTTTTTTGAAGTTCAAAGCGGATGCGGGAAACTACGGTACCAAACGCAGCTTTATACCGTAGTTTGCAACAGACCTTGTTCAGCTGCCCTACCTACCGCTTCTGCACGCGAACGGCAGTTCAGCAGCGCCAGTAGATTAGCGACATGCATTTCGACTGTGCGCGGGCTAAGCACCAGCTTTTGGGCGATCTGGCTATTGGTCAAGCCTTGCGCCACCAGTTGCAGAATCTCGTATTGGCGCGGCGTCAGCTGCTGATAGAGCTGCTTTGAGCTGCTCTCACCAGTTGTAAGCGTATCAATGCTTTCAAGCGCTTGAGCGATCTGTTGCAGCAGAGGCCGCGCCCCCAGTTTACGGGCTGTTCGCTGGGCATCTTGCAGCAGAGCCAAAGCCCGTTTGGGCTGGCCCGCCTTGATATAAGCTACGCCCGCCCGTAGTTGATTGCCAGCATAACAAAACGGCACCCCAACATCGCGCAAGAGTTCAAGCGCTTGGGAGAATTGGCGGGCCGCCTGCTCGCTATTGCCAGCTAAAAGGGCATTTTCTGCCAAAGCGTGCAAAAGCGCCGAGAGCGCTTCGGGTTGGCCAGATCGGATCGCGATTTGGGCCAGGCAGTCGGTGCAAGCTTGCAGGTCTGTCGCAAGGCCTTGGATAGCAAACACGCTAGCCGACCAGCGCAAAGGCGCGATCGCATAGTGCACATCTTCGATCTCGCGCCAACGGGCCACGATAAAACGACAGCGCTCGATAGCAGCGGGGTAATCACCCTGTTGTTCGTGATAGAAAGCCAAGCCCCAAGCCGCCAACAACTCCATAGCGGCCAGTTCGATCTGTTGGGCCAGCGCTGCCGATTCAGACAAGAGGGCTAAGGCACGGCTCGACTGGCCGCGCTGCACATACAGACCGCCGAGGATGCCACTGGCGACCGTGCGGGCGTGCAAGGAGTTCTCAGGGCTCGCCAAGATCTCGCGGCAGAGAGTCATCGCGCGATCCCACTCGCCAGTTTGGCGCAGCACAGCGGTTAAGCAGGCGATACAGAGTTGAGCGGTGCTATCGAGCTGATTGTGTTGGCAGAACGCGAAGGCCGTGCTGTAGCTCTCACTGGCGGCCGCATACTCCCCGCTATGCTCAAGCCCATCTGCCAAGCGTTGATAGATCTCGGCGGCGATAGGGGCGAAGTTGTGCGAAAGCGCCAAAGCAAGGGCGGCTTGCAACAGGTCTAAACCAAGCTTCGTTTCGCCCATGCGCGCGTAAAGGTTGCCTTGCAGGCCCCAGATCCGCGCTTGCAAATCGGGGCGAGCTGCTTGGCCTTCATCCGCAAGGCGGGCTTGCGAGAGCAATTCCAAGGCGGCTTGGAAGCGTCCGGCTGAACGCAAGTGTGAGGCGGCCACCAGCAACTCGCTGACCGATTCTTCCAACATACCAGCTTGTTCAAAACATTTGGAAGCGCGGCTATGCCTGATCAGAGCTTGTTGCCAATCGCCCTCTAGTTCCAACACTTGCGCGATCCGTCGCTCGATCTGGGCGCAGGCCGCGAAGTCATGCTCAGCGTCGTAGTGATCGGCCAGCTCGCGCCAAAAGAGCTTAGCCTGTTCCAGATTGCCACACAGCTGGGCATAACCGCCCGCTCGCTCAAGCAAAGCGAAACGCCCAATTTGATCCACGTTCTTGGGCCAGAACTGCAAAGCCTGTTGAGCCGCCGCATAGGCATCGTGATAAGCGTGCAAGCTAGCCGCCTCCTCGGCGACGGCAACCAAGGTCTGGCGAGCCGCTTCGAGTTCTCGGGCAGCCAGCCAATGCTGGGCCAGCTCTAGTGATGGCGCTTGCTTGGCAGCAAGTTGCTGAGCGAACTGTGTATGCAGTTGAAGCCGTTCAGCCCGAGGGATATCGTCGTAGATCAGTTCACGCACCAAGCTATGCCGAAACTTGCCATAGTTCTGCTCTAAAACCACAAACGCGCCAGCTTCACAGAGCAAGTCGAGCTGTTCAGTGTATTCAGCGGGCAAAAGATCGAGCGAAAAGCGCTGGCCGATCACGGCGGCTGCCTGAAGCGCCTTGAAAGCTGTAGTCGGCAAGCGATCGAGCTGTAAGCAGAGAGCATCGCGCAAGGTCTCGGGCAAGGGTAAGCTATCACTTGTCTGCACAAGCAAACCTTCAGGGCTTGAACTGAGTTGTCCCGACTTACGCAAAGCCCGAATCAATTCGGCGATAAAGAGCGGATTGCCCTCGCTACGTTGATAGATCAGTTGAGCCAAGCTTGAGCTGACTGGCTCTTGTAGCAAGCTCGCGCACAAGTCGGCACTCTGCTCGTCGTCGAAAGGCTCGATCCTCAGCTCATGCAGCATCTGGTTGCGGCGCAGGCTAGCGCGCAAGCGTCGCAAGGCGTGGTCGCGCCCCAACTCGCTATCGCGATAGACGCCCACAATCAAACCATGTTCAGATCGCAGCATCTCACTCAACTCGGGCAGCGCTTCAAGCGTAGCGTTATCGGCCCATTGCAGATCTTCAAGCACAAAAACCGCCTTGTGTTGGCGTGTAATTGCCAGAAATGCTTGACAGATCGCTTCAAACTGAAGATCTGCATTATGTTCAGTTGGTAGCGGGCCAAGCTCGGGAAGCAGGGCGGCCAGATGAGGCGCTAGGCTGCCTAAATCGCTAGGAGAGTGAGCGGGTTTGCGCAAATAGGCCCGCAGAACTTGGCAGATCGGGCCATAAGGAGGAGTGTTATAGGGGCAGCTCAGCCCATGCAGCACCAGCAGATCGTGTTGAGCTAAAACCGCTTCTAACAGATAGCTTTTCCCAATCCCCGCCTCGCCCGATACGAGAAGAATACCTCCCTGACCGGTTTGCAGCGTAGCAAGGTGCTGAATAAGCTCTTTCTGTTCGCCATAACGACCAATCAGAGCTGTGTGTTGTTCCATACAAAAACTCCGCGCTTAGATGGTTTTGAAAGCGACCATGTTCGATCGGTAGATTTTCAGCAGAGTGGAATGGTTTAGGGTGTGGGGTGAGAAAGAGATCGATTGAGGGGAATGTTGAAAGCCAACAGTGTAAACGAGTCGATCATGCCTATTGTCTATGTCCAACAGAGGGGAAATGAAGAGGAATAGGCATAGTATACTAGACGATAGAGCAGGCGTCACTCCTTCCTAAGACCGAGGTCTGCGCCTAATCAAGTATGTCACCAAATGCGCCGCAATGTCATAGTAAATCCGATCCAGCTCGCTTCAACAGTACCGATACGTCACCGATAATCGCTTCCCAAGCCTTGATTCGCTTTTTTTCATGCTGGCGGTCAGATCGCTAGCCTCCATTCGGTCCTCAGCGCGTCCGCCTACGGCTACCAACATCCCGCCCTTCCATCCAGTGGGTTAACTGCCCGTGCGAAGCTCCAGCCAAAACGAAGCCTCACGAACTTGCCATCATCGCCTTTATCGGGCTTGCGAACCTACTATAACGCCGCGACCTACCCCACACTGAATAGATCTGGCATTCATAAGCGCTTCTCGCCGTCAAAACCCTCAAGCAGCTTGCAGTCAAAGAGCTATGTTATTCTTAAGATTGTTGGTATCATTTTACAACTTGCCTTAGCTATGCATGAGCCAGTTTGAAGTGCTTGCTGGAGATACGAGTAGATGCAAGGTTCTATCCTGATAGTTGGCGGATACGGTCATGTCGGCCGCTTGATTGCAAAACAGCTTGTCGATCACTCGTCTGAGTCGATTATCGTGGCAGGGCGCAACGTAGCCAAAGCCCAAGCCTTGGCCCAACACTATCCCGACAGGCTGAGCGCGCGGCAGCTCGACCTAGCCAACCCCGCCCAGTATGCCGCAGCGCTCAAAGGCGTGAAGCTCGTTATCGTTTGTGTCGAACAACAGAACCACTTTTTCGCTGCAGAATGCTTTAAACGCGGCATCGACTATATCGATATCTCGGCCTCTCGCAGCATGCTCGAAGCGATCGAAGCGCTCGATCCACTAGCCCAGCAACACGGAGCGACAGCTGTTTTGAGTGTAGGGCTTGCGCCCGGCCTCACCAATCTTTTGGCAGCTTACCTTGTGCAACTGCTCGAACAAACCGATCGGCTCGAGATCACGGTTTTGCTCAATCTAGGTGAGAGCCATGGTGTCGATTCTTTGCGCTGGATGCTTGAGCAAACCAACGCCACCTTCCAATGGCATGGCTCGTTCGCGGCCTATCTGATCTCGGGCTTCAGCGAGGGCCGTGTTGTTCAGTTGCCCCTGCCCTTTGGGAGGCGCAAGGCCTACCGCTTCGACTTCGCCGACCAGCACTTCTTGCGCACCAGCCTAGGCGTGCCCGAAGTATCGACGCGCGTCTGTTTTGACTCGCCATTCGCGACCAGATCGCTCGCAATCGCCAAACGCATCGGGCTGACAAACTACCTCGCAAAACTCAAGCTCGAATGGCTCACACAGCTTTTGGCGAAAATCCCCTTGGGAGGCAGCCAAACGCTTATTCAAGTCGAGGCCTTTGGCAGCCAGCAACAGCACCCGGTACAGCTCAAGCTAGCTGCGCTCGCCAAGGGCACTGCCGAAAGCAGCGCCCTAGTGACCACACTGAGCGCGCTCGAACTGTGCAGCAAAGCGTATCCCGCCGGAGTCTATCAGATCGAAAAGATCTTCGAACCACTTCAACTTATGCGAGCACTTATCAAGCATGGCATCGTTTTCGAGCTTGGCCTGGCTTCATAATGCTCTTCAGAGGAAAGCGCAATGGCACTAAAAAACGCAAACAAAGGCATCTCGACCCTTGCGATTCACGCAGGCGAAGAGCCCGATCCCCAGACCGGAGCATCTGCGCCCAACTTGGTGATGTCGACCACCTATGTGACTTCGGCCGATGTCTCCTTCTCGGCGGAGGATTTCAGCGAGAACACGCCCTACTTCTACACCCGTTGGGGTAATCCGACCGTGACTCAGCTCGAGCGCAAGCTGGCCGCCCTCGAAGGTGCCGAGGGCGCGATCGCTTTCGCCAGCGGCATGTCGGCCATCACCAGCCTGCTGCTGCAGTTTCTCAAGCCGGGCGACCATCTGATCATCTCCGATGTAAGCTACGCTGGCACGGCCGAGTTCGCCAAAGACTACCTGCCTTCGCGCGGCATCGAGGTGACGCGAGTCGACCTCTCGGATCTGAACAAGCTCGAAGCAGCCATCAAGCCCAACACCCGCTTGGTCTACGCCGAAACGCCGGCCAACCCCATCCTCAAGCTGACCGATATCGCCGCTGTGGCCACCATCGCTCATCGCGTGGGCGCCAAGCTAATCGTCGACTCGACCTTCGCGACGCCGATCGCCACAAGGCCGATCGAGCTGGGCGCCGACTTTGTAGTGCACTCGCTCACCAAGTACATCGGCGGGCATGGCGATGCGATCGGCGGCGCGGTGCTGGGCAGGCTCGAAGATCTGGCCCAGCTCAAAAAAGATGCCAGCATCCATATGGGCGGCATCCTTAGCCCGTTCAACGCCTGGCTGATTATGCGCGGCCTCTCGACTTTGCCGATCCGTATGCGCGCCCACCAAGAGGCGGCCCTCGCGCTCGCAACCGCGCTAGAGAGCCACCCCAAGATCAAGCGCGTGATCTACCCGGGCCTCGCTTCGCACCCCCAAGCCGAGCTGGCCCGCACCCAGATGAAGAACTTTTCGGGCATGATCAGCTTCCAAGTCAAGGATGATGGACTAGAGACCGCCCGCCGCCTCGCCGAGCGGCTCGAAGTGATCCACTACGCTGTTTCGCTGGGCCATCAGCGCAGCTTGATCTTTTACCTGCCAACCGACCAGCTCTTGCGCAGCTCATTTATCCTCGACCAAAGCCAAGAGGCGGTCTATCGCAGCTTCGCAGGCGATGGAATCTTCCGCTTCTCGGTCGGTCTCGAAGACGCCGCCGACCTGATCACCGACCTCGACCAAGCGCTCGGCTAGGCCTGCATCGCAAACCCAGCGATCGCTTTGAGGCGCTTTGTTGGCAAGGCGCATTGGGCAACATGCAAAACGTTGAGAGCGGTGTTGCGACATCGCTCTCAACACTGGAAGGCTTCGCTTTCAAGCGGTTTCGCTTCGCAGGGGGATAGCCGCCGAATGTTTGGAAAGGATGTTGATAGCCGGAGGCGGACACGCTAGAAGCCGAATGGGGGCTAGCCGCCTCTCTGCCAACAGAGTGAAAAGAGCCTGCGGATCCGCCATCTCACAAGCAAGGGGAGCGCTTCAAGGCTGACGAAGGTCATTGTGGTCGTTGCATATTCGCACAAACGTGCTATGATGGATGGAAACCATTCAAAAAGGAGTGTTGAGATGGATGTCCAAGCCCTTCGGATGCTCTACGACTACCACTTCTTCACCAACCGCCGTATTTGGGAATATTGTATCGTCCCGCTGCCCCAAGAGCTCTTCACCCAACCTATACCCTACTCCGTTGGCTCGCTGCATAATCACTTTGTGCACTTGATGAGCGTCGATAATGCCTGGTTTTGCGGCTTGCGAGGTGTCGAGGCTATATGGCTTAACGCTGAGGACTTCGCCAACCGCGAGCAGATCCGCGCGCGCTGGGATACAATCGAAGCCGATATGCGTGCCTATCTGGCGACCCTACGTGACGATATGCTGTCGAGCAAACCGTTTGCTGAAGATCAGGGTGAGGTTGAGGATAAAGATCTGACCTTATGGCAGGTGTTGATGCAGGTGCTTAACCATGGCACCGATCACCGCGCCCAAGTTCTGCGCATTCTGCACGATTTTGGCGTCGAAACCTTCCCGCAAGACTTTGTCTTCTACCTCTACGAGCAGAAACCAAACCAGAGCTAACACTCCATGCGGGCCACATTTGTGATACAAGGGATTTCGCGCCACTGTGCGAAATCCCTTTCATTCTTGCTCGCGTTTTTCAATCTCAATCGATGTGCTCGTTGACACAGCGTAGACAGTCCTGCTAGCGCTAAACCCTGCTTATGCCGCAGCACCTTGTTCCAGCGTAGCAGCTTGCTCGCTACTCTCTAACTCTTCTGCGATTGTCGTAAGCGCTTCAATGCTCGTCTCCAGCGGCACAGGCTGTAGGCCATCAGATTCTAGCTGCGCCTGTAGGTTGAAAGTCCGCAGCTCGGCTTGTGTATGATTTTGAATCTCATAGCTTTTTACTGCCCAGAACGAGCCGAAGATAGAGATGCCAATGGTCTCAAGCCAAAATAGCTGCGTATCTCTCAGAAGAGAAAGGTCTGCAACTTGTACGAAAATCCAAGTTGCAATAGGTACCGCCACTATGGCGATAGCAAGGGCCTTGTAGATGCGGTTATAGCGCTCTTTAAGCTCTCGGCATCGTATCAGACCTAGGGTATCGCTCGCGCAAAACCAACAGACATACGAAATACACAAGAAGAGAAGCATCGCACACAAGCCGTGTGGATTGATGGCATCGGTCGGGAACCAAGCTGGCTGCCAGTCGAGAGGAAAGAGAGCGACCAAGATAGCGGACACCCCGGCGATAAGCAGAGCCAATTCCTCGTGATCGCTATAGCCCTTGTAAAGGATGAGGAAGGTACCAATAGCCCAAAGACCGCCCACAAATACGTCTCTCATCGGTGAGTAGTAATAGGCACTCATTGTGCCAAGCAATGGTTGATCAAAAAGTGCCTGTCCCACACCCCATAAAACCCATGGAAGCATGAATGCAATGCCTACCATACCAAACCTGAGCCAAGTGTAGGTTTCTGTGATATGTTTTCGTAACAGCCTGGCGTCCTTAGACTTCCTTGAGTGTCTCCTCCAGCGCCCTTTAACATTCCGCACGGCTTGCGTTTCAGTAAATTGAACTGCCACTTCACCTCCTTAGAATTTTATTATCGAATTCTAATTTATAGAACGAACTAAGGAGGAAAAGCCTAATCATACTTTAGAAGTAATTTATTTTATTCCAATAATATATCAATGTTCATTATAGATACCATCCTCGTCAAAGGCTTCCGGTTTCTGCTATAACACTTATAGCGCTTCGAGAAGCCTAGGGAAGAAAGCTTTCTGCCCTAGGCTTTTGCTGCCTCAGGAGAGCGAGCTTGCCACAGATCAAATTTTAGATTTACAATATTTCAAGGAAGCAGCTTTGCAGCTTCAAGCGACAACGAGTATAACGAAGCAGTGGAGTTTGTTCCATACAACTGAGTGCTGAGTCGCGAGTGTTTAGCTCAAGTCTTCGCAAGAAAAGGAGATCGTTATGCAAGATCTGTCGCGTCGCATACACATTGCAACACTGATCCTCTTGCTGAGCAGCCTGCTTGCGGCCTGCACTCAAAACCCAAGAGATTCAGGCGCCGCAAATGGCTCTGGAGCGCGTAGCGTGCGGCTCGGCTACTTCCCAAACCTGACCCATGCCGCCGCGCTGGTCGCAGTTGAACGCGGCAGCTTCCAAGAAGCACTTGGTCCCGATGTCAAGCTCGACATCAAAACCTTTAACGCAGGCCCTTCGGCGATCGAAGCCATGTTCGCAGGCGAGCTCGATATCACCTATATCGGGCCGAATCCGGCCATCAACGGTTATGTGCGCAGCAACGGCGAGGCCCTGCGCATCATCGCGGGCGCGACCAGCGCCGGAGCGCTCTTTATCGTCCGACCAGAAGCCAATATCAGCACTGCCGCCGATCTAGCTGGTAAAAAGCTAGCCTCGCCCCAATTGGGCAACACCCAAGATGTCGCTTTGCGAGCCTATCTGATCGCAAACGGCCTCGACACAGTTGAAAACGGCGGAACGGTGACGATCGTGCCGACCCAAAACCCCGACATTCTGACCCTGTTTCAGAAGGGTGAGATCGACGGCGCTTGGGTGCCCGAGCCATGGGGCACCCGCCTGCTACTCGAAGCCAACGGAAAGCTCTTTTTAGACGAGAAGACGCTCTGGCCGCAGGGCAAATTCGTCACCACCCACATCATCGCCAGCACCAAATTCCTGAACGAACACCCCGATCTGCTCAAAGCCATCCTCAGCGCCCACGTCGACACCGTACAGTTTATTAACGAGCATCCCGACGAAGCCAAGAAAATCGTCAACAGCAAGATCGAGCGGATCACCAGCAGGGCCCTGCCCGATGAAGTGCTGCAGCAAGCCTACAACAACCTTGAAATCACCTACGATCCGGTTGCCTCTAGCCTGTTTAAATCGGCTGAAGATGCTTTTAGGCTCGGCTATCTAGGCGATACGGAACCAAACCTCAGCGGTATCTACGCGCTTGAAACGCTCAACAGCGTGCTGCAAGAAAAAGATCTGCCAGCGGTCGCGCAGCCATAAGGCACGAGGCCGCACGTTTCCTCACGCAGCGAGAAAGGATCGCGCACTGAAAAGCGCGCTTTCCCTCTTTTATAGCCGATCCATTTGATAAATTTTTCTTTGGCGGAGAGGCTTCTAGCTCCCATTCGGCGTGTAGCGCGTCCGCCTCCGGCTACTAAACAGGGCTAGCTGCCCTCATCCCCAACCCTTCTCCCGCAACTGTACATTACCCACAAATCTCCATAAGGTCAGAGTTATCTGCCCTCACCCCCTGGCCCCCTCTCCCGCACTGCGGGCGAGGGGGTGAATGTTGATGTTGTAGAGCCACCCCGACAAACTCCGGGATGACTCATGTTTCCCTGATTTTCTTTGCGTATCGATGGCCATGTTAAAAGATGTTTCTAAAAAGAGAACGCTTTAAACGGATTTGGTATCAAACGGATTTGGTATGAAGATAGGTCCAAAGCTCGTAGTATGATTGAATGGTTCGTGCTAGGCTAACAGCCATTCGCAAACACTGGCGAAGCAGAAGCAAAGGAGCGATACATGCCAGACAATCAGTTGCGCCTTCCTTGGGAGAGGGAGGGATGGGATAAAGAGGTCACAGACTGGATCAGCGCCCAACTGAGCGCGCACGGCCTGCGGGCGAAACGTCCGGTCGAGCTGGTGCATCAGCGGCTCTGGTCGGCGCTGGCCCGATTGGAAACCGCTGAGGGGATGCTCTACTTCAAAGCGCTGGCGCCCCACTTCCATTTCGAAGTGCCGCTCAGCCGTGCGCTCGCGGAGTGGCAGCCGCAAAACTCGTTGCGCTTGCTGGCCAGCGATATCGAACAAGGCTGGATGCTCTCGTGGGATGCGGGCCAAACCTTGCGCAGCATCACCCGCAGCCCCGAGCAGCTTCCGCACTGGTATGCTCTTTTGCCGCGCTACGCCGAATTGCAGATCGAGCTGGCCAGCAAAAGCGAGCAGATCCTCGCGTGGGGCGCGCCCGACCGTCGACTCGAGCGCTTGCCTGCCCTCTACCTAGAGCTGCTCAGCAAGAGCGAACAGTTATTGATCGACCAAGAGGACGGGCTAACGAGCGAAGAGTACCGTAAGCTCCAAGCGGGCTTCGACAAGTTTAGTCAGCTCTGCGCCCAACTCGACAGCTACGGCCTGCCGGTTACGCTGGTGCACGAAGAGCTGCACGAGAACAACGTCTTATTCGATGGAGAGCGCTACACCTTTATCGACTGGAGCGACGCCAGCGTTGGGCATCCCTTCTTCACGCTGATCGTGACCCTGCGCGCCACGGCCTACTGGCTTAAGATCGACCCGAACGGCCCCGAGCTGGCCCGCATGCGCGACGCCTATCTCGAACCGTTCACGCGCTTTGCAAGCCGCGCCCAACTCGACCAAGCGGTTAAGCTGGCGATTCGCTTAGGCATGTTTAACCGCGCACTCTCGTGGAGCCAGACTATCGACGTTATCTCCGAAGAGCATCGCGCCGAAAACCTCGATGCCGTACCATCTTGGCTGAAAGACTACCTCTACGAAACGGTCTAAATTCCAAGCGTTCAAATGGTGAAGGTGGCTAGAAGCGCTAGCCACCTTGAAGGCGCAGTGTGATACGAAGTCGCTCGATAGGCCGAATGTTTGGGCGGGATGTTGATAGCCGTAGGCGGACGCGCCAAGGACCGCATGGGAGTTAGGAACGTTGACGCCAAATACGGAATGTTTCAAAGCAGGTCTGTATCTGGTCGTGGTTTAACACCACGGCGATAGAGCATGCCTAGGCGAATCGCCTCCTCAAAGCTGTAGCTGAGCATCAGCTCTTTCAGCAACTGGTTCTGCTCCATCACGCTGCGAGCCTCAAAAAACCAATAGATCGGCATCAGCGGCGAGATCTTTAGGCGGCTGCCTGCGGTTTTGGCGGTCAGGTGATAGTCGCCGAATTCGCCGCGTGTGGCCGAAATAATCGAGCTATTGATCACGCTCGGGTCTTGGAAGGGCATGGCTTGGGCATGCAAAACAGCCGCTTGGTAGGCTTGGTATTCGGACATGCTGGCGGTTAGCGAGCAGCTTCCCAAAAAGGCATTATGTCGACTCAGCTCGGCGATATTTTCCAGAATCTGGCTATGAGTCAGGTCTTGTTCGGTTCCAAAGCCGATACAAACCAAAATCTGGCGGATATGGGCGGGCAAGCTTGAGTCGCGCCATAGCTCTCTCCTTTGGGCTGCAATCGGCGGAAATATTTTCGTTTTGATGATAGCAGATAGCAACAAGCGTTATCCCGAGATTATTGGGATAACGCTTGTGTTTTGCTAGCTGATAGATTTTGGTGTAGCTGGCTAGGCGGCAGCAACAGGTAGATTCACCATACCGTGCACATTGCCAGTGATCGGATTCAGCTCAAACGGCAGGCCAGCGGGCTGCAGCTCGATGCGGAACTTGGCTGGTAGGCTGGCGATATGCAGCTCCCAATCGACCTCGCTGTTGGCCACAACCTTGAAGGTGCGCAGCTTGAGCAGACGAGCGATCAGCAGGTTGGCGACCGCTTGGGCCCAGCGCATGCCCAAACAGATATGCGGACCAGCCCCAAAGGGCAGGTAGACATAGGGCGAAGGTGTGGCGTTGATCCATCGATCGGGATCGAAGGCGTTGCCATCGGGAAAGTAGACCTCGTCGCGCTGAATCAAATGCGAGCAGACAAAGACATTCGCATTTTTCTGAATATGATAATCGCCCAAAGTGGTGTCGAAGAGAGCGCGTCGAGTCAAAATGGCGGGCGGCGGGAAGAGGCGGAGCGACTCTTTGTAGAAGCGCGAAACGATATCGAGCTGATCGAGCTGCTCGAGCGTGATCTCTTCACCAGGGATGACCCGCTCGACCTCGGCGCGCATGCGCTCGGTCCATTCAGGGAACTGTGTCATCAAAAAGACCGTCCACGACATACTGAAGCCCAGCGTCGTGGTGGCAGCGATCATCAGATTGAGGTGCGAAGCCATCATCTCGTCTGAGAGCGGCTGGCCATTGACCTCCATCCCGAGCATGGTGCGGATCAAGGGGTGCGTGCCCGGGTTGGCGCGCTCGCGATCGATCTCGGCGATCAAGGTCTTTTCGTGCTTATCGGTGAAGTTGATCAAGCGCTCGTAGGATGATCCGGGGATGGGATTCTCGACGGGGATGGCGGTCGGATCGCCCATCAGCTCGAACCACTTATCGACCTCCATGCGTAAGCGATCCATCTCTTCAAAGCTCATACCGCCAAAAAAGGTGCCGATCGAGAGCCGGCCTAGCAAGGTCTGGAAGTGCTGGTCGATATCGCAGGGTTCGCCCATGGGGATGCTATTGATGTAGTCGTCGATCTGTTGCTTAAAATCCTTCAAGCTGCCTCGGATCGAATCACGTCGCATATAACGAGCGATCGGTTGGCGATGCTGGGGATGCTCGATCTGATCCATATGGCTAAAGCTGAAGAGAAGACGGTATACAGAGGTGTGCGGCAAAGGAATGATCGGGGTCACACGATAGGCGAAGCGATCCGGATTGGTCATAAGCTCTTGGATGAGCTTTGGATCGCTGATCGATACCGAAGAGGGGTTTTTCGGATCGAAGGCGACCACAGGGCCATAGGCTGCGTGCAAACGCTTGAGGGTTTCGATCGGATCTTTCCAAAAGGCAACAACGTCTTGCGGAATGTCCGGCCCGGGCGGGTTTAAATAGCCTTGCTGTTCCATACGGCACTTCTCCCCATAGTTGCAGCTTTAGCCAGCCGCGCTCATATTTTACGAGTGGCCGTAGTATTGTATCACAAGTTTATTTACAGTAAACAATTTCAAATATTGTTTTTAGAAATCATTTCAAAATAAAATCATGATTGGAGAGAGTCCATCTGATGGATCGCTCTCTCCAACGAGGCCGATGGGATCGAAAAGTTAACTGGTTGCGCTGCGATACTGGGCCAAACCGCGCTGCCATATCCAGACCGCCAAGCAGACGAACACGATAGCCGTCAGACAGCTCGCGATCAAAATGATCGGGTCTGGCCCGCGCGCCAAGCTCATAGCGGGGAAAGTGGCGATACAGGCCACCGGCACCACATAGGTCAGCAGACCAGCGATGGCGGGGTGATAGATCGAAACAGGGTAGCGCCCCAGTTGCCAGAGGGCGTTGTAGAGTACCGACGGTTCCAAAGCGGGCGCCCAGAAAGCGCTGCAAGCCATTAGAAAACGGGTCGCCCAAGCGATCATAAGGCCCGCGCTTAGCAGCAGCAAGCAGCCTAACACCCCAGCAAAGCTTATCGCAGCGCCCAACTCAAACAAGCCCCAAGCAATCACACAAGCGCCCAAGATGCTTTGCAAGAGCGCCAAAGGCTGCACTGTGTTGAAGCTCACCAAAAACAGGCTCGAAACGGGCTGCAAGAGCAGATCATCGAGCTCGCCGCTGGTGACTTTGCCCGCGAACCAATCGAGATTGGGCTGGATCCAAGCCTCGACAATGCCGCTCATCAGCATGTAGCAGCCGAGCAAGAGCATACTCTCGCCCAGCGTCCAGCCCGCCAAGGAGCTGGTGTATTCGAACACCACCCGCAAGGTCACGGCGGCGGCGACGGTGCCAAACAGCGCCATAAACAGCTCGAACAGCAGATTGGCACGATGGGCCAAGGCGCGTTGCAGCGCGATACGGAAGATAGCCGTCATCAAAAGCACAATTCGTCGCATAGTTCCTCCTCGCAGCTATGCGCCGACCGCTGTAAAGCGGCGCACGCCCTGCAACCAGAGCAGATAGACCGTGCCGAGCATCAGCAGCAGCCAAACCAGCTGCACCGCATAGCCGCGCAGAATCGCCTCCTGAGTCAGCAGGCCGCTGGCGATCTCGGCAGGGAAGCCCAGCATAGCCCGAAAGGGCAGCAGCTCGCCCAGCGCCCGCCAGCGCTCGGGCAGCAGCGCGATCGGAACCGCCTCGCCGCCCAGCAGAAAGATCAAACTGCGCCCGAAGTTGGTGATCCCGTGGGCGCGCTCGCTCCAAAAGGCCGAGAGCGCCAAGCCAAAGGTGAAGACAAACTGCAGCACCGCCGCCAGAAGCAGCGCAGGCAGGGCGTACACAAGATCGATCATGCTCAGCTGCAGCGGCACGGCCATAAGCACCAGCAGGATCAAGGGGATCACGATGAAGATATGCCAGATGCGGATGGCTAGGTTTTCGCTCAGAGGCGAGTAGACCACCGCATGCGGACGCAACAGCAGATCGGCCAGTTCGCCTTGATAGACCAAGTTCGAAAAGGTATGGTTTTCGTAGGAGACGGTGGCCAGCCGCACAAACAAGAGCACGACGTAGTAGCTCACAAAGCTGCGTTCTGGCAGGGCGGTGCTCCACAGCGCCAGACCGATCAAAGGCGTCACCGCTTGATTGATCGCCAGCGTAAAAACAAAGGAGCGCCAAGCGAACCACTGCAAAAACGAGATGCGAACATAGCCCCAGATAAGCCGTATGCTTCTCATTGGCTAGGCTCCTTGATAGACCAGGCCGATCACCTCTTCCAACGATGGATCGGCCACACTCAGATCGTTGATCACCGCGCTTTCGAGCAGGCGAGCCGTCACATGCGAGACCTGCTGGCGCTCGATGCGCAGACAAGCCCGCGCGCTATCCAGCTCGATCACTTCACCGAAGCGCGACCAGTCGATCTGCGGTTGGTTAGCGAACGAGACGCGGATCAGTTTATAGGGCACAAGCCGTTCGCCCAAAGCCGCCAAGGGGCCGTCGTAGGCCAGCTTGCCAGCGTTGATCACGATCAAGCGCTGGGTCAAGGCTTCGAGGTCAGACATATAGTGGCTGGTCAGCAGAATGGTCGCTCCCGTCTGTAGACGATAATCGGCGATAAAACGGCGCATACGAGTGACGGCTTCGACATCAAGGCCGATCGTCGGCTCGTCGAGGAAGAGCACGCGCGGACGATAGATCAGCGACCAAGCCAGACCGGCCCGCATACGCTCGCCCAGCGAGAGCGCCCGCACTTGACGCCCGAGCAATGGCTCCAGATCGAGCAGTTCGACCAGTTCGGCCAGATTGCGCTTGAAAGCATCGTCGGGCACTTCATAAACCAGTTTTTGAAAGTTGAGCGCGTCGAGCACGGTCAATTCGCTCGGCACACTGATCGGGCGGCTGCCGCGCACCATAGCGATCTGGCGCAAAAAGCTGTTCTCTCTGCGCCACGGCACCGCGCCCAGCACGCGAGCGCTGCCGGAAGTTGGGTGCAAAATGCCGCTCAGAATCTTGAGCGTGGTGGTTTTGCCAGCGCCGTTCGGGCCCAAAAAGCCCACGATCTCTCCGGCTTCCACCTGAAAAGAGAGCGCCTGCAGCGCTTCAACCATACGAAATTGGCGCTTAAACAAGGAGCGCACAGCCGCTCCCAGGCCCGAGGCACGCACGGGCACGCGATAGGTCATCGAAAGCTGATCTACCTCAATCATGGAACTTCCCTTATGTTGTATACTCTCTACGAGAGTAGTATAGAAGCGTTATGCAAGAATTGAGGGTTGGACAGCATGCTAGCGCTTTCTAAAGGGAAACTTACTTCGCAGCTAGCCCGAAACTCTCCAATTGCACTTGAAGGTTTTAGATGAGGAAGCTCAGCACCAAAGATCTGGCCCAGGCGGTTGGGGTTAGCCCGCAGCTGGTGCGCAACTACGAAGCCTGGGGCATCATTCCGCCCGTCGAACGCAGCGCCAAGGGTTACCGCTTGTACAGCGAGCGCCATCTGCAAGCTCTGCAAACCTTGCGCGGCATGGTCAAGGGCTACGGCTGGCAGACCAGCGCCGACATCATGCACGACTACCATCAGGGCCAGAGCGATCAGGCTTTTAAGCGCATCAATCGCAGGCACGCCGCCATCTACCACGAGCGCGAACAGATCGAGCAGATGCTGATCGGCCTGCGCGCCGTAACCGAGCAGCTGCCTCAGCACAGCCAACACGACCCCAGCCAGCCGCTCACTATCGGCCAAGCCGCCAAGCTGCTCGGGGTCAAGGTTTCGACTCTGCGCTTCTGGGAGCTGCAAGGCTTGATCAAGCCGCAGCGCAACAAGCAGAGCGGCTATCGTTACTACAACCGCGAGCAATTTCAGCGCCTGAAGGTGATCGCGATTCTGCGCAAGAGCCACTATGGCATCGAGGCGATCCGCGCCGTGCTCGAAGCGCTGGCGGGGGGAGACCATTCGCAGGCGATCGCCAAAGCCGAGGAGCGTCTAGCCAGCTTGGCCCAAGCCGCGCGCGACTGCGCCCAAGCCACCGCGCTCTTCTGGCGCTATGTAGCACAAAACGAAGGTCTGGAAGAAGAACATCTCTACAGATACAAAGTGGGGCAGACCGAATCCTAGTCCAGTCTGCCCCACAGTCGTACTCTGAGCCTGTCGAAGGGTACGATTCTAGCTTTCGCTTCTTTCCAATTCCGCACATTCTCTGGCGGAGAAGGCCCTAGCCCCATTCGGCTTCTAGCGCGTCCGCCTTCGGCTATCAACAGCCTCTCCTTCGAAATAAGGGGCTAGTTGGCTCTACAAGGCCCAAAGCGCCTCCAAATAACCGAGCCTCGTACTATGCGCTGATCAGCTCCGCCACCGAGCCGAGCACTAGATCGGCGTACTGGCTCAGCTCTTCGGCCGAGTGTGCGCCCGAGGTCACGCCGATGCAGAGGCCAGCACCCGCCGCGCGCCCCATCAGCATATCGACCGGCGAATCGCCCACCATCACCACCTCAGAAGGCTGGATACGCAGATGATCACAGACGGCCAGAATCGCATCGGGAGCGGGCTTGCTTGGCATGGTGTCGCCACCGATAATCATATCGAGATATGGCCGCACCCCTAAAACATCCATACTTGTGGCGGCCGAAGCCTGGTTGTCGACCGTGGCGATCGCTAGATGATAGCCTTTGGCGCGCAACGCCTCAAACAGCTTCTTCAGATCGGTGATCGGTACCAACGACTTCACCGGGTCCGGCAGATGCCAAACCTCTTTGAGCGCTTGACGAGCGCGTTCCTCATCGGCCCCGGCCTCACACATCAGCGTAATCAGGCCAGTGTGCAGATCTTCGAGCGAGGCCGACGTCTGGCCGGTGCGGTGGCTCATGCGACTTGTGGTCGGGTCGTAGCCCAAAATCTCCCAAAAACGTGCCGCAAATGAAGTATTACTAGCCTGCTCAAGCTGCCCGATCAAACCGATCATCCACGAACCCCACATCGCATCAAAGTCGATCAAGGTGCCATCTTTGTCGAAAACGATCGCCTTTGTAGCGTTGTCTAGGGGAAATGTTAACTGTGCCATATCTTCCTTTACACTTCTACTAGCTGAACGCAAAAACAAGCGAGCGATTATTTTTGCCTATGCAGCTAGATCTTTTCGTATAGGGCTAAAGTCAATCGTGTTTAGCCCGCGTCGTTCTGGTTGAGCTGAATCAAAGCCTCGATACCATCGAGCACACGCTGCAGACCAAAGCGAAACTCTTCGATAGCGCGATCCAACAGATAGTCGCCTTCGCCCAGCGGATCGAAAACGCCTTCGCGTGCCAGCGCCTCGATAGTCGGAAAACGCTGCGAATCGAAATAAGCATCAAAAAGTGGCTCACGAGCTGCCCACCACTCTTCATTAGTCATGCCCGTCTGCTGGGCAGCCAATAGCGCGTCGACTGCGCTTTGAGCGGCACCGCGCACATAGCCCGTTACTAAACTTACCACATAGCTCATTTCGCGCCCGTTTAGGCCGATTCCCAATAAGTTACGTAACGTCAACTCATATAATTCGGTTTCATTCGGCCCCAACAAAGAGCGCGCCCCTGAGATCTGCAGCATCCAAGGATGGCGCTGATAGCGATCCCAATCCTCTTGGGCGCGCAATTCTAGAGCTGCACGCCAGCCATCGAACTGACGGCCTGCCAATGTATGTTCGGCGTAGGTGCGATCGAGCATCAGATCGAAGAGCTCCGCCTTGCTGGGCACGTAGGTATAGAGCGACATAGTGCCCACTTGAAGCTGCTCGGCGATCTTGCGCATTGAAACCTGGGCTAAGCCTTGCCGATCGGCGATACTGATCGCAGTGAGAACAATCTGCTCAAGCGTGATTCCAGGCTTTGGGCCACGGGCGGTTTGCTTCTGGGCGCCCCATAACAGCTCCATGCTACGTTGCGGATCGCCCTTCCCGCTAAACTCCTTGGTCATGCTCAAGTTCCTTGTTCACTCATGCTACAGCCTCAGCTATGCGTCTGATTGTATGGCTCTATCTGCTCGTAAAGCACGAATCCGCCTTATAGCCTCTCAACCTCCAAGTAAGACGTTTCGGCAGCTAAAAAGTTTCGCCAGCAACTTCAGTTCTGCATCTATGCGCTATCAGTATAGCCGAAGCCAGCCAACGTGCGAGTAAAGAAAAAATCCTTCCTTAAAATACCGTACATCGCACGCTATAATATCTACGTACAGTGTACGGTTTTTACACACACTAAGGAAGAGCCTATGCAACGCTCGGCTATGGCTATCCATGTTCGGAACTTGAACAAACAGTACGGAACGATGCGCGCCCTGAACGACTTCAGCCTCGATGTGCCGATGGAAGGTGTTTGCGGCCTGCTCGGGCCGAACGGTGCGGGCAAAACCTCAGCGGTTCGTATTCTCTCGACCTTGCTCAGCTTGCACGCTGTGCGCATCTTGTTTGGCAACCCGATCTGGAGCAGCAACCAGTGGATGAACGACTACGCCATCTGGCTGGCCCTAGCTTGGCCGCTTCTGCTTAGCGCGATCCTTATACCGCTCTCAGCGCGGCTTTACCGCCGTTTGGGGCAATAAACCTTGTCCAGCGCTCTTTTTTGGCGGCGTGGTTTCTTCCTCAAAGAAGACTTCTAGCGCGTCCGCCTCCGGCTACTAAACAGGGCTAGCCACCCTCATCCCCAGCCCTTCTCCCGCAAAGCGGGCGAAGGGAGTAGGGCTGCGCTCAGCCAGACAGCCGTCCAAAACCGCATACCGCTTCCGCCGTGATGTATCGTCGCAATGCGAGGAAAGAGTGGGGCAAGAGTCGTTTGAGCTTTCGTGCTGTCGCGCGAAAGCTCAAACAACAAGCATAGTCAAATTTCACTCTGTCGAAAGCCAAAGGAATCAGTCGGATACCCCATCAGGCTTTAAGCTGATGAGGCTGGAACAGCCGAGGGCCAGCGCTGGCGAAAACGCTGAGCCGCGTTTTTGAGGATCGGCTTGCCATGGCCAAAGGCCGCGATCTCAAAATCGAGGCTGCAGATGCGGCCTAGCTGCTCGATCCCTTGGGCAAGGTTTTCATAACCGATATTGAGATTCAGTCCAAACAAGGTTGTAACCGTATCCGATAGGATCAATACCTTGTGGCGCGGCCAGAGAAAGATCAGCTGGCCAGCCGAATGGCCGGGCACATGCAAGACCTGCATGTCGCTTGTAAAGGGCAAAACATCGCCCTCGTCGATCGTGTGGTCGACGCGGGCCGGCTCCAGCACGGGCGGGTTTTGCATGAAAAAGCGCCACATCAGATACGAGATCAAGTCTGGGGCTGGCTGCATCTTGCGGAAGCCCGTGCCCGTGCGCGCGATCTCGGCATCGGCGGGGTGCACATAGGTCTGAGCGTTGGTGACCTTCTGCAAAGCTGCGAGGCTACCGATGTGGTCGGGGTGAGAGTGAGTGATCACAATATGGCGTAGATCGCTTGGGCTATAGCCAAGCTCTGCGATACCAGCCAAGATCTTGTCGCACATATTGGGGTAGCCAGTATCGAACAAAACCAACCCATCCTCCGATTCGAGCAAATGGACGTTGACCATACCGAGCGACAGTTCATACAAACCGGGCGCGATTTGAGTAGCAGGCATCGCTTTTCTCCTATTGCATCTAACGACAGAGATAATACTATTTTAGCATCTCAGAGCTATATATTTCAAATTCCAATCCAAAGACAGGCTTCGATCGGGAACCATTCCGGCGCAACAACGTCTTTCTGAGTGATGCCTCTGGCATTTGAATTACAAACTCTCAATCGCAAGGAAAGCAGTATGGAAAAGCGCCGTTTCTTGAGTTGTCTGCTTGGATCGCTGGTCGTCAGCCTTTTGCTGAGCGCATGTGGAGACGCCGCATCGAACACCTCGGGCAGCGCGCCAGCTGTCGATTATGCTCAGGCGCCCTTGGCAGGCGCAGAGCCGAGCGATGCCGCTCCGGCTGCTGCACCGACTACAAGCGCTGCTGCTGCTGCACCGTCCACAAGCGCAGCCGAGCTCGCAGAGCTCAGCGAAGCCGAAGCGCTTGCGCTCGCTTCCGACCCGAGACCCGCCAACCCCATGGTCGATACGACCCAAGACTCGCTTTCAACCTTCGCGCTCGATGTCGATACCGCTTCCTACAGCTCAGCGCGCGGCTATCTTGAGCGCGGTCAAGCGCCGCCCGACTTCACGATTCGCACCGAAGAGTTCGTCAACTACTTCAACTACGACTATCCTCAGCCCGAAAACAGCGTCTTCGGGATCCACATCGACGCAGCTAGCTCGCCTTGGCATGGCGATAACACCAAACTGCTGCGCATCGGCATCCAAGCGCTGGATATCGATGCCAGCCCGCCCACCTGACCTTTGTGATCGACGCGAGCGGATCGATGCGCGAACGCTATCGCATGCCCTTGGTGCGCCAGAGTCTGACCTTGTTGGTCGATGAGCTGCGCGAGGGCGACACAGTCGCGATCGTGGTCTACGACGACAACGCGCGGGTGCTGCTCGAGAGGTGGAGCTGACCGGCCAGGGCGAAGGGCGAGCGCTGACGGTCAATCTGCGTTGGGAGGACCCCAGCACAGGCCAGATCAACGAGCTCAGCCAAGACTTCGAGAGCGGCGCCATCAGCGATGATTTCAGCAGCATGCCTCCCCGCTTCCAACAAGCGGCTACGGTAGCGGCGCTGGCCGAGTTGCTGCGCAAGAATACGAGTTATCCGCTTCGGCCCAGCATCGAGATCCTCAAGCGCATTACGCCGGAGCTGAGCAACGACCAAGAGCTGCAAGAGCTCTTCGACTTGGTCTTGCGGCTGGAAATTGTGCTCTCGCGCGAAGACGGCTAGAACGAGAGAAGGTACCTTTCGACAAGCTCCGAATAGGTTTGTATTTTTGCTCGAAGAGCGTAGCCTTCGATAGGCTCAGGGTAGGTGTTTAGACTACATCCGCTTGCAACGTGCTTTCTCGCAACGTGAAGCAACGAAAACCGAGAAAAGAATGGTTAAGTTCCACTCTGCCGAAGGCTAAAAAGCAACGAAGTAATCGGATTTGATATAAATTTCTGCTCGAAGAACCTAGCCTTCGACAGGCTCTGGGTAGGTTAGAAGAATGATTGTTGGGCCAGAAAGCGCTAGCTCCCTTCTCCCGCAATGCGGGAGAAGGGTCGGGGATGAGGGTGGGCTAGCCCATTTGATAGCCGTAGGCGGACGCGGTACACGCCGTATGGGAGCTAGTAGCCTCTCCGCCAACAAATTGTTGTGATTTGAAGCGATCGTGCGAATCTGGTATAAGACGCTCAAAAAGGTCTAATCTATCGGGATTGGGCCTTTTTGATTCGCTCAGCAGATATGGTATAGTTGCTCAGCATATCGGAAAGGAGTCCTATGTCAGCAGCAACATCTTCCGCCGGTCGCTTCGGCGACTATGGTGGCGCTTTTGTGCCAGAAACACTCGTGCCCAGCGTGCGAGCGTTAGTAGAAGCCTATGAACAAGCTTCGGCCGATCCCACATTTTGGGCCGAACTCGAGCAACTCCACCGCAGCTTCACCGGGCGGCCAACCCCGCTCTATGAAGCGACCCATCTGAGTGCAGCCTTGGGCGGCGCGCGCATCTTTCTCAAGCGCGAAGATCTGGCCCACACCGGCGCACACAAGATCAACAACGCCTTGGGCCAAGGTTTGCTCGCCAAACGTATGGGCAAAACCCGCATCATCGCCGAAACGGGGGCGGGCCAACACGGCGTTGCCACCGCCGCGATCTGCGCTAAGCTCGGCCTCGAATGCGTCGTTTACATGGGCACCGACGACATGGAGCGCCAAAAGCCCAACGTCTTCCGCATGCGCCTGATGGGCGCCGAGGTGCGCGGTGTCGATAGCGGCAGCCGCACCCTCAAAGATGCCGTTAACGAGGCTATGCGTGACTGGGTAACCAACCCCGACAGCTACTATCTGCTCGGTTCGGCGCTGGGGCCACACCCCTACCCGACCATGGTGCGCGACTTTCAGAGCGTGATCGGGCGCGAGGCGCGGGCCCAAATGCTTGAGGCTACCGGACGCTTGCCCGATGTTGTGATCGCATGTGTGGGCGGAGGCAGTAACGCAATCGGTATCTTCAGCGGTTTCATTGATGACGAAGCTGTCGATTTGCGCGGTGTAGAGGCAGGTGGTCGTGGCTCCGAACTCGGTCAGCATGCCGCTCGCTTCAACGGAGGACGTATGGGCGTCTTTCAAGGAACTCGCTCTTATGTCTTGCAAGACGCTCACGGTCAAATAGCCACAACTCACAGCATTTCGGCTGGTCTCGACTATGCAGCGGTTGGCCCTGAACACGCCTTTTTGCACGATTCAGAGCGCGCCTTTTACACTTACGCGACCGATGAAGAAGCCCTCGAAGCCTTCCAGAAACTGTCGCACAGCGAAGGCATTATCCCTGCGCTCGAAAGTTCACATGCAGTAGCCGACGCGATTAAGTTGGCCCCGACTATGTCGCCCGACCAAATCATCTTAGTCAACCTGTCCGGACGCGGCGATAAAGATATTTTCACTGTGGCGGATATCCTTGGTGTCGAAGTCTAGAACAGCATGAACCGAGTGCCAGCGTCGCTACTCGGTTCATGGTCTACAATCGAGAGCTATGTCGAAAACCTTCATCATTCTCAATCCGTGGGCAGGTCGGGGAAACGGGAGACAGCAGCGTCCGGCGCTGGAAGCAGCCTTACGCAAGTTTGAGGTCGATTATACGATCGTCGAGACTCACGCGCGCGGCGGCGGGATCGAGCTGACCTATCAAGCGCTCGAACAAGGTTTCGATCAGATTGTAGCTGCTGGCGGCGACGGTACCATCAACGAGGTGGTAAACGGTTTAATGGGCAGCCGCGCCCAAGGTGGTCCGGTTGGCCGACTCGGGATAATTCCGGTTGGCACAGGTAGCGACTTTATCAAGGTGCTCGACGGCGTTCAAGCCAACGATGTAGTCGGCGCGGCTCGCCGTTTGGCCGAGGGTCGCACCCGCTGGATCGATGTAGGGCTTGCCAACGGACGCTACTTCATCAATGGCGTCGGTATGGGACTCGATGCACGGGTCGCATACGAGACAACTAAGTTGCCAAATATTAAAGGCGTCGCCGTTTATCTAGTAGGTATCATTCGCGCCCTTGGGAACTACACATCTTATCCGATGACCATCCGCTACGACGATCACGAGCTGAAACGGCGTATGCTGTTTACCAGCGTAGCGAATGGGCGCTGCCAAGGTGGAGCATTTTGGTTAACACCTCAAGCCGAGATCGACGATGGCCTGCTAGACCTCTGTATGGTTGAAAAGATGCGACTGCCATCGATTATTCGCCATATTCCTACCTTGATGGAAGGCAAACATACGACCTTAAAATGGGTAACTATGGGGCAAGCGCGGCGAATTACAATCGATAGCAGTGGACCGATGCCGTTTGCAACCGATGGGGAGGTGATCGCAACCGATGTAACCCATGTCGAGATCGAGGTGATACCGCGCTCTCTAGAGCTCATTGTATAAATTTTTCATATTTTCATGGCGATTTAGACATCATTTGTTTCAAATAATGTGAAACTATAGAAAATGGCGTCTTTGCTTGCTTCTCACACCATGTTTGCCATTTGACAAAGTTTTACGGCTATCGTGGAAACGCAGGTCTAAGCTATTGAGGAGAAGGAAGTTCGACCATGGCGCGTATATGTTGCTTCATCGATACGCTCACACTCCGGCAACACATCCAACAATATTTCGCCCACACCGATGACAATCTGCAAATGAGCTCAGCATCGCTGCTCAATCGAGCGGTGCGCACAAAGGTCCAACAATTTACCCCCGACCTGATTTTGATGGAATTATCAAAGAGCATCGATAATCCGCACATCTTCTTCTTTCTGCGCTCCGATTGCACGACACGCCAAGTTCCAATCATCGTCTTTTCCAATAGTGTGCGTTTAGCCGAAGAAGCCCATATTCTCGGAGCCGATGCCCATCTGCCGCGCGATTTCACAGCCTCGCAATTTCATCTATTGCTACGGCGCTTTTTGCAAAACAAACTGCGCGCTTCAGCTGCCTAACTCATCCTTGCATAATGGTTATGCCTAAAGCGCGATAGGCTTGGAGTTGATCGGGAGGAACGCTTTTTTCGGTAATGAGGTGCGTAAGTTCAGTGAGCGGCCCTACCACATAGGAAGAAGCGGTGCCGAGCTTTTCGGCAGAAGCGAGAGCAACAACTTCCGCGGAGCTAGCGATCATAGCCCGTTGGACATAGGATTCCTCTAAATCGGGGATACTGATCCCCACCTCTGGATGCAGGCTACACACTCCCAACATACAGATATCGGCCCGGATCGAGCGCAGAGCGTCCACCGTCGCGCTCCCCACCGTAACGAGCGATTCTTTAAAGAGTCGCCCGCCCAACAGAATCACCTCGATCGTAGGATGATGGGCGAGATTGATCGCCACCAAAGGGTTGTGGGTGATCACGGTGGCCGAAAGGTCGGGCGCGAAGTGCTGCGCGATTTGCACATTGGTGGTGCCGCCGCACATCAACACCACATGACCGTTGCGCACCAAACTGGCCGCCTGACGCGCGATCGCCACTTTGCCGGGCGTAAGATTGCGTTGGCGTGTATCGAAATCGACCGCGGCGGGCGAGCGCGGCAAAGCGCCCCCATGCACACGCGTGAGCAGACCCTGTTCGGCCAGTTCGCGCAAATCGCGCCGAATCGTATCTTCAGAAACAGCCAAGCTCGCGCTCAGCTCGGCAGCCACAACCTTCCCCTCGCGGTGTAGGCGCTCTAAGATGTATTGGCGCCGTTCGGCATGCAGCATTTGCGTGTTTCTCCTTGTTTTTGCGTTTTTATGACGATTCACATCTTGACAATTCGTGTTTCTGCACGTATCATCAGCATACATTCCAAAATTCTAACAAACAATTTTGTAACTGTGGCGTTTTCAACAAAGGAGTAGGGCCGTGAATAAGCCCTTTAGACGCGATCAACTCACCTGGCTAGCCTACGGGATGCTAGCTTATTTTTCGTACATGCAGTCGTCGTTAGGGCCAATTATGCCCTTTCTCCGCGAAGAACTCAACCTTTCCTACACGGTTGGCGGCCTGCATGTAACAGCCTTTGCTTTAGGTATGATCGTCTCTGGTTTGATCGGTGCCCAAATCGCCAACCGCCTCGGGCGCAGCCTCACCTTCTGGGGTGGTGCGCTGGGCCTAGCCGCCAGTGGCTTACTCTTTCTCTTCTCGCCAAACGAATGGGTCAGCATTCCCAGCACCTTTTTGATGGGCTTGCTGGCCTCGTTCTTTCTGGCCATGATCGGCGCGATTTTAAGCGATCACCACGGCGAAAACGGCTCGATCGCGATCACCGAATCGAACGTAGTCGCCAGCCTCGGATCGGGCATCGTCCCCTTTCTGATCGGCACCTTTCAGGCCAACGGCCTCGGCTGGCGCAGCGCGCTCTACCTGCCGATCATCGCGGTCGTAGTGGTGTGGCTCGTCTTCCGCCAGATCGAGATGCCCAAACCGCGCAGCGTAGAGAGCGCAGGCGAGAGCAAAGCTGGGCGTCTGCCGCTGGCGTTTTGGGGCTACTTCGTTGTGATCGTGCTCTGCGTCGCCATCGAGTGGTGTATCGGCGTATGGGGATCCGACTTTCTGTATCGCGTGGTCGGGCTCGATCAGACCTTCGCCGCCGCCACCATGACCTGGTTTTTTGTAGCGATGTTCGCCAGCCGTTTCGTGGGCAGCCGTCTCACCCGCACAATGCCTACCAACAAACTGCTGATCATCGCCCTGCTGATCACCCTGATCGGCTTCCCGATCTTCTGGCTCTCGCCGATCGCTGTGCTCAACATCGTGGGCCTTGCTATCGCTGGTTTCGGTGTCGCCAACCTCTTCCCGCTAACCTATGCTGCCTCGCTAGAGGTCGCCGCAGGCCAAGCCAACGCCGCAGCCTCGAATATGGTGCTCGCTGGTGGCATCGCGATCGTAAGCGCCCCGCTGGTGATGGGCTGGATCGCCGACATGCTCGATATCAAACAAGCCTTTGGTGTGGTCGCGCTGCTGATCGGCCTAGCTATGCTGATGACCTTTATCACGGTGCGCATCAGCCAACGCTCGCAAGCCACAAGCCACGAGCCATCAACGGCAGCCTAAACAAACATAATCTCGTCTAAGATCTCCTGTTCCAAAAAGGCTTCTCGCTAGCAGTGCGCGAGAAGCCTTTTGCATCCTCAACGATCTGCTTCGAGCCCGCTGAGCGGAATTCCGCACTCTGGTGGGCAATCCTAGCAATTATTTTCATCAAAGTGACGGCAACAGCTTTACCCACCATGCGGTCCACACCGCGTCCGCCTACGGCTACCAGCGCTTGTTCCAAGAATCGTATCCCAATGCCTGCCCACAACCCTTCAAGAGTCGTCATTCCAAAGGCCTCAACTGCACTCGCGCAATCTGGAAGCGGGATAGCCTTTCCATGCACAGCGATACAAGCCTCGTTTGTTGGACAAAATGTTGGTAGCCGTAGGCGGACGCGCCAAGAACCTTCCTTGGGGGAGGGACGACACCGCCAAAATGCTGAACTGGGCAAGCAGATTTGGTAGAATACCTGCTTTTGAGCGGTATGGTATGATGCAGCCGCAATCAACAAACGCGCGCTCCAGAACAGAAGAGGAAATCGCTTGAGGGACGCTAAGCGATGGCGTTCTAGACAGAAGAGGTCTATGGCAGCACCAGATCAGCAGAAGCAAACAGGAAGCATCAAAGCACGATTAAACAACTGGTGGCTCTGGTTTGAAAGCATTCTCAACCACGAATTCAGCATCACCCACGGCTCGCTGCTGATTATGGCTTCGTTTCTCATCTCAGCGGGTTTGGGCATCGTGCGCCAAGCGCTGTTTAATGCCGCCTTTGGCACCGGCTTCGAAGCCAACGCCTACTACGCCGCGTTCCGTCTGCCCGACACACTGGTAACCCTGATCGCAGGTGGAACGCTCACCAATGCGCTGATACCAGTATTGTTATCGACAAGCCATCGCAAAGGCGAACAAGCAGGGCAGCATCTTATCAATCTGGTTATGACATCCCTGATCGCGTTCGTAGGCATCTGCACTATCTTAGGGCTCATCTTCACGCCTTGGTTCGTCAACGTTGTGCTCGCACCGGGCTTCGATCAAGCCACTAGTCAGCTGACCATCTCCCTCACCCGCATCACGCTGTTTGAAGTGCTGATTATCGCAATAAGCAGCGTCTGTACGGCGCTGCTCAACAGTCGCAACCGCTTTCTACTGCCAACCTTAGGCATCGCCATCCACAATGTGACCATGATCAGCGGCATTCTGCTCGGGTCGGCAGTCCCAGCGATCGGCATCTATGGGCCAGCGGTGGGCACGATCTTCGACGCCTTGCTGCAATTGGTGATTATGATCCCAGGTCTGCGACGGCTCAACTGGCGCTTTAAAGTGGCTTGGGACCCACGCGACAGCGATCTGCGCGAAGTGGTGCGCCTGCTGATTCCCAACGGGCTTTCGGGTTTGGTAAACTACGCGGGCGGCATCGTCGATACTCGCTATGGCTCGCTGATCAACAATGCCTCTGGTCTGCCAGCCCTCAACAACGCGCTTCTGTTGATCGGGCTGCCGATTCGGCTCTTGGGCATGGCGATCGCCCAAGCAACCTTTCCGCGTTTGGCGGCCCATGTCGCTGAAGAAAACTGGCCGGGCCTACGCTCCTTGATGAAACGGGCGCTCTTGATCTCGATAGGCCTTGGTCTCTTGGCCTTAGTAGGCTTGGTGTTAGTCGGGCACCCCTTGATCAAACTGCTGTTTGAGCGAGGCCGCTTCGATGCCGAAGCAAGTGCCCTGACTTACCATCTGTTGGTGATGTATGCGATCGGTCTGCCCGCCTACATCGGCACCGAGATCATTACGCGCTGTCTGATCGCGCTGCACGATACCCGCACACCGCTACTGACCAACTGTCTGCAGTTGGCAGGCCGCATCGCGCTTATTCCGCTCTGGGACCAATCGTTGGGCATTGCATCGATCGCGCTCGCCTTTGCTGTCACCTCGATCGGCGAAACGCTGCTGCTGGGTAGCGTGCTCTGGCTGAAGCTTCGCAAACGCCACTAATACCAAATCCGATTGATTACTTTTTATTTGGCCTTCGGCAGAGTGGAACTTGACTATTTCTGTTGTGCGAGATTTCACGCTATAGCGTGAAATCTCGCACAACTCTCTCCCCGGTTTACGTTTTTCCTTCGTCAAAAGAACACACGTCTTTAAACGGATTTGGTATACTACGAAATCCGCTTGAACACCTTATGTTTTGAGCCTCAGCAGATCTGATCCCAAATCCGCACGATTGTTTTCTATTTGGCCTTCGGCAAAGCGGAACGTGACTCTTGTTGTTGTGTGAGATTCCGTTTTCTTGCGTTGAGAGAGTACAAGGCTTTTAGGAGATTTGCTATAACAGCTATTTGAGGATGTAGTAGGTCGCACGTTTCTCGCCGACTTTGAGCAGCAGACCGCGCTCAACCAGATCGGCCAGGTCGCGACGCAAGGTTTCGGGGCTGACATCGGGCGCGAGGTCTTGCATCTCGCGATTGGTGATGCGCTGATGTTGCACCAGATGGAGCAGGGCTGCGATCTGGCGCTCGTTGAGGCCCTGGGCGCGCCATGCCCGCGTATCGATCGTCTCGTCTTGATTGGCGGGCACCTCATGCCCAAACAGCGTGACCAGAAAACCAGCGGCGGTCTCGCGAAAGCGAGGTGGAGGCAGGCCAGCGTCGTTCATCTGCTTGAGCATGCGGTCGATACCATAGCCGAGCCGCTCGATCAAGCCCAAATCGGCCAAAACCTGCACCAGCGTTTCGTTGCGGCTGAAGCGTTCTTCGACCAGATTATCGAGTGTAACGTGGCCGGGCAGGCGGCCAGGTGAATAACATTCGAGCCGATCGGCGAAGAGCGAGATCCGAATGCCCTCGCCGCGAATGGTGTAATCGCGGTGAGCGACAGCGTTTACCAGTGCCTCGCGCACAGCAGCGGGCGGGAACTGGGTCCAATCTTGGCGCTCGAGGCCGACCATGCGGCTGCCTTTGCGCATATGCTGGCTCAGCCAGCGTTCGGCGCGCCGCACCGCCTCGGGCAAGGTATCGCGCACATCTTCGCGCTCGAACTCGTCGGCGACCGAAACGCCGCGATAGTGAACCAGTGTGATCTCGGCTTGAGGAAAGAGGCGCGTACCTCCGGCGGCCAGATCGCTGCCGAAGAGCAACAGGCCAGCGTTGGTAGGGCGATAGCTGGGCGTGGGCGTTGTAGTACGCACCAGACAACCGCGCCGATAGAGGAAGCCGACCGGATCGTCGCTGGCTGGCGGGCCGACGCGCTTGATATACGCTTCCACACGCGCCATATCGAGGTCGCTCAGGCTGACATCGGGCGGGGCTATGCGCTCCCAACTGAGCTCGCCCCGTTCGCTTAGCAGGCTGCGCAGCCGATCGGGCGTAAGCGGTTGGTTGCTAGCAGCTTGGCGCTGCACATACTTGCCGTGCAGGCTGTAGACGTTTGAGAGGCCGGGCGGAATAGTAATAACCAGCACTTGCAGATTGCCGACTTGGGCAAGGCGCGGAAGCGGCAGAATCAACGAGGGTGTACAAGACTGTGCCGCCTCTAGAGCAGCCTCGCGAGCCGAGATCGGATCTACCAGACCTTCGATCTTGGGTTTCTTGCCGCCCACACCCACCAGAATCGTACCGCCCGCCGCGTTGGCGAAGGCGACCATCGTTTCGGCCAAATCATCGACGCGCAAGCGTTCACGGAAGAAGGCGAGTTGAGGACCTTCGCCCGCTGCCACCAAGCTTTCGATCGATTGATCAGCCATTATCGCCTCCTGCTACAGCTGGTTGAGGAATCTGAAGCGAGTATAGCACCTTCGTGCTAGCTGGGCAAGCTAACGCCAAATTTCATCGATCAAAACGCCCAAACTGCGCCCATCGGGGCCAACAAAGGTCGGGCTATTCAGCTCGATGATCTGCTCGGCGGCCTCGTTGGGCGGCAGCAAAATGCGGTAACTGCGCCAGCCCTGCTCAAGCGGCACACTCTGGCAGCGCCTATCGGCGCAGATCTGCATGCTCACAGTCTCGTCGCCGAGGCGTGGAGCGGCTAGGCGCAGCATCAGAACACCATCAGGCGAGCCGGAGATTCGAATACGGGCCGCGCCGTTCGTCCAGCGCACAAAACGATCACCCTGCTGCTCAGCCACATATACGCCCGTCAGATAGCCAAAATCGAGCCCATCGCCGACCTCGATCCGCCGCAGCGGCGCGACTGACAGCTCGCCCCAAGCCCAATCGAGCACTTGCTGTGGCTCGGCATAGGGCACGTCGTAAGCGCGACGCGCCCGCTCAAGCTCGCCCATCTCGCGCAGTAGATCGCCGAGATGCAAAGCGGGCACGATGTAGGCCGGAGTCAGGGCGCTGGCCGCGCGGTAGGCGTTGATAGCCGATTCGTGTCGCCCAAGCAAACGATACGTATCGCCCAGCCGCACCCAAGCATCAGGGCGTTCGCTGGCTTGCAAGGCGTTCTGATAGGCGCTTACCGCCTGTTCGGGCCGATCCGCAGTCAGAGCGAGATCTCCCAGCAGCAGCCAAGCGCTACACTGAGCGCCCTGGAGCGCCCACTCCCACGGGTAGCGCACCAGAATCGCATGGCCGATCAGCAGGCTCACAAGCATCAAGGCCAGATTCGTTTTGGGCATGCGCCGTACGGTGGACCAATCGCGCCTTCGTAGCCAAGCAACAGCATCGAGCAAGGCCACAGCGGCCAGCGGAATCAGAACCGGATAAAGGAAGTGACGGTAACGCCCTTCGGTGTGGGTCAAGAGCGTTGTAGCGACAATATAGAGCAACCACATGCTGAATAAAAGCATCGCCGAGCGATTGGAGATTCGAACAAGGCCGCTAATGCCGAATACAACAACCAGCAGCATCAGCAGATCGTCGAACACAAGCGCCGCAAGAAAGACTAGGGGCGGCGGATCGGCATAGTAGGTGCGCAGAACAAAACGATCTTCGATGATCGGATTGACGGCCCAAAGGTAGTGCCAGTTGGGGTTGAGCTTGCGCACTAGAATGAGTGGATCTTCCATCAGACGGGCGCGGCCCTTGGCAGTGGCGTAGTCGGCCCGCTCCGCCGGATTCCTGATCGCTTCTAGCTCGCGAAAGATCGTTTCGCCATCTTCGCGCGGCTCGTTGAAAGCCCACATGTTATAGCTCAGCCCAGTCTCAACCAAGATGCAGCGCCCATAGACCATACAGTTGCGCATGGTCCAGGGCGCGATCATAGCTGCGCAACAGACGACAAATAGCAGTGCGGCCTTGAAAAAAGCCAAGGTCCAGAGTGAACGTCTCCAAACACTGAGGCGGTAGACCCAATCGTGAAAAGCTTGAAACTGGGGATGCGGCGCGCGTAGTTGCAGCGCGATCCAAAAGAGCAGAAAGGGCAAAAAGGCCATGCTGGCCGAGCGCGTGAGGATCGAAAGGCCGTAACAACAGGCGGCGACAGCCAGCATCCAAGGGCGATGATAACGCTGCCAAAGCAGCAAGAGCAGAAGCGCGGCGGTGAAGAAAGCGGTCGCCAAGGTCTCGGCCATATAGAGGCTGGCGAAGGTCGCGAGCGTCCAAAACAGCGCGGTCACGAGCGCGGCCACAAGCGGCACAGCGGGGCGATCCGGACCCACACACAGGCGCGCGATCGCGGCGTTGAGCAGTACCGTGAAGCTACTGAGCAGGATATTGGGCAGCGCCGCCAACCACAGATCGCCACCGCTCAAGGCGAGCGAGGCCGCCAGAAAGAGCGGGTAGAGCGGGGCGCGCAGCCAGTGGTAGGATTCATAGAAAACCCAGCCCTTGCCCGCCAGAAGATCGCGCGCCACTTGCACGTATTCGATCTCATCGTTGGCGAGCTGATGGAGCGGCTGCATCCAGAGCGCAAGACGCAAGAACAGCGCCCCCAGAAAGATCAGAAACAGCCAGCGCCACTTCCAGCAGCGAGCAACGAAACGCTCTAGCTCAGATTGTGTATTCTCAGACGACATAGGCACCACAATAGCTTCATGCTCAAGCGGCATCGCTCTCTATTCGCTGACTAGAGCGACTCGATCGAACAAGACACCAAGATCACGGCCATCGGGGCTAGCAGGATCAAAGGAGCGCGGTCGGAAGGTGTAACAAGAGAGCTCGATCTCCAGCAATTCGCCAGCTTTGGCGCGCGGCAAAGGCACGAGATAGTCGCTCCAAGCATCCGCCACCTGAATGGTCGCCAGATGTTCGCCGCGTAGGCGCAGATCGAGCTGGGCAGAGAGCGCTCCTTGTGGGCGCGCCCCCGCGATGCGCAATAAGAGGTTGGGAGCATCGCTAAGCGCTTGCAAGCGGATGGTAGCACGATCGTGGCTCCAACGAACCGTCACACCATCGAGCGTCTCGGCAAGGTAGAAGCCCCGCACAAAACCCAGATCGAGCCCGCCTCCGATATCGAGCTCGCCCGGCACAGGGGTGATTGTCCGCTCCCAAAGCCAGCTTTGCAGATCTTCCAACGAGCCAGCTTCAAAAGCCAACTCAGGGCGAGCCGCCTCGAGATCGGCTTGGGCCCGCAACAGGTCGCCCTTAAGCAGATGCGCGTAGGGATGGGCGCGCTTGGCACGAATGGCACGCTGCAGCGCTTCGGCAGCGCTCGTCTGATCGTCCTGCAACAAGGCGGCGCGGGCCAGCGCGACCTCCGCCAAAGCCGAACTCGGATCGTGCGCCAGCGCACGCTGGGCAGCCAATTGAGCGCTCTGAGCATCACCACGCCCAAGAGCGCGCTCGGCTTGGGCCAAGTGCAGGTGTTTATTGGCCAAATGCCAAGCCAGCGAGTGGTAAGGCGCGTGTGCCAAAGTCAAAGCGAGACAGGCCAGCACAAGCAGGGCGGCGGGCAGCACCCGCCACGAGCGCCAGGGCAGCTGTTTCGCTTCGGCCAGCAACCAAGCGCTGTAGAGCAAGAGGGCCGGATAGACCGGCAGACGATAGCGCAATTCGACGTGAAAGAGCATAGCCGTAACCGGAGCGTAGAGCAGCCAAGGTGCGAAAAGTAGCCAAGGTTCGCGCCCGTAGGCCAGCAGACGTTCGAGCCGCCCGCGCCAGCCCGAACTCGCTATCTCAACCTCGCCTGTAGGCTGCGCCCGAATCAGGAAGATGCCCAGCAGGCCGCCGAACAGAATCAGCAGCCAGAGCGCATCGCCGAACAGCAGACGCAACCAAACCTCGGCGCTGGGCAGCCAGATCGCCGGGCGGGCGCGCATATCGTCGCTGTATTCGAGCGCAAAGAACTTCAGCAATTCGCCCCACGCCTTGGCCAGAAACCAGTCGGGGTGCTGCAAAATCGCCTCGCGACCGCGCTGAGTCGCCATGGCTTGGCGCAGCGCGCGATCCTCGCCCATGGCGTAGAGCTGGCGTTTCGCATCCTCGCGCCCGAGCGGATCGTCGGGGGTGCTGGCCTCAGGATTGTTGTCGAGCCAGAGATTCTCCGCCCCGGTCGTATCGATCAAAATGAAAGCGTGGTAGGTGAGATAGTTGCGCGCCGTCCAAGGCAGCACCACCAGCAAAGCGCAGGCCAGATAGAGGCCAGCCGCGCCCAAGCTCATCCGTCGCCAGCCGCCTGCACCCAGAAAAACGCCGCGCTGCAGGGCCAACCAGAGCAGGCCGAGCGGTATCAGCGGCATCGCGACCGAGCGCAGCAGACAGAGCGCCCCTACAGCCAGCCCGGCCAGCCCCACCCAGAGCCTCGGCTTGCCGGATTGAGCGCGCAGGGCCAGAGCGGCCTGCAGCAGCAGCCAAAAGAGCGTGCTCAGCCCGAACAGAAAGAGCGTCTCGCTCAACAGCTCGGTGGCGTTGGCTGCGAAGGTATAGCAGAGCGCGGTCAAGAGCGCGGCGATGGCGGGCGCGCGCCAGTTGCGCGACATGCCGATCAGATCGCCGAAGGCGCGCGTCAGCAGCCAAATCGGAACGACCATGGCAGCACTGATGCAGGCTTGCACCAAGCGCAGATTCTGCACCAAGGAATCGACCAGCAGGATGCTGAAGGCCAAGAAGAAGGTGTAGAGCGGCGGGCGCATCAGGCGCAATTCGACGTAGCGCCGCTCTTGAAGCAGCGTGACCGCTTGGGCGAGATATTCGCTCTCATCGCCGCCCAGCGGGTAAAATTCGCGCCACTTCCAGACCAGCAGGCGCAGGCCCAGCGCCAAGAGCAGACACAAGAGCAACAGGGGCCAAGCGCTAGCTTCGGCTCGTCGTTTTGCCTGTTTCATTCCAGCTCCGCCCAATCTAAGCGCACACCCAAGAGCCGCAACTGGCCGACCTTCGGGCCCTGCTGTGCCAACAAGTCGGCGGCAGAAGGCACAAACACGGGAGAGCGCAATTCCACAATCACATCCTCGCCCTGGGGCGTGGCGGGCAGCTCCAGCTCATAGACCGCCACCTCGCGCTTGAGAGCCAGCTCGGCGACTACCTGCCCGCCCATCGCAAGCGTCAGGCGCGGCTCGGGCAGGCCGCTGCTCAAGCCGTCGATGCGCAAGCGCAGGGTCTGCGGGGCGCCGCTGCCCATCTGCGGGAAGCGCAGCGCAGCCTCGCCCATCGACCAACGCCAAGTATCGGTGCCGTCGCCTTCGCCCAGATAGAAGCCGCGAATGTAGCCCAGATCGAGGTTGCCGCCGAAATCGATTCGTCCAGCGCTGGGCGGGCTGGGCTGCAGCCAGTCCCAAGCCCATTCGACCGGATTGTAGTCGTCGACGACGCGCGGCGTAAAGGTGTTTTTGGCCTCGCGCTCGAGCCCTAAACGCCGCAATAGATCGCCCCGCACCACAGCCGCACGAGCCTGCCAAGCGCGGTCGGCCAAGGCCAGCTGCTCCTCACTCGGAAAGAGCCCCAAGCCGGCTTCAGGGCGCCCTTCCATACCTTCGATGATGGCGCGCGCCAAGAGCACCGTATTCGGATCGACTCGGCCCGAATCGAGTAAAAACTTAGCGCTCTCCAGTCGCCCAGCCGCCAGATCGCTGCGCAGCTCTTCGCTGGCCAGGTAGCGGTCGCGGCTGCTCAAGGCCAAGTAGGTATCCGCCACGCTCGAAGGGTGCGGCCCGAAATAGGACTCTTGGGCGCGGTAGGAAGCCGTCTGGGGGTTGTAGGCGCTGATCCAACTGGCGGGAGCCGTAACCACAAACGCCATCAGCAGAGCCAACACAAGATGGGGCGCTTGGCGACGGTCGAGGGCCTTCCAAGCCTTTGCGCCCAAAGCCAAAAGCGCATAGGCCGCTAAGATCAGCAGCATGGGCAGCAGCGGCACTCGAAAGCGGTTGATCGCAAACAACAGCGGCGCGGTGAGCAGGTTGTAGAGCAACCACCACGCGATCAGCGTACTGCTCGCGAGCAACGCCGTATCGTCGCGCTTTTCGAGCTTACGCAACAGGGCCCAACCGATGATCGCCAAGGGCAGGGTCAGAACGTAGAGCGTATCGTCGAGCAGGAAGGTGGCGAGCACAAAGCTCGGCTGCAGGCGTCCGGTCGTAAAGCCGTCGGTGAAGCGCTCGTCGCCGCCGTAGTTGATGCGGAAGAAGTCGATCAGCTCAGCCAAGCTTTTCTGCACAAAGGCCAGCGGACGCTCGCGCAGCAAGCACAAGCCCTCGGCCGTCATCAGCTGTTGGCGCTCAGCCTGACTGATCTCGGCGCTGGGCCGCTCCAAGGCGGCGAACAGCCGAGCGTCTTTGTGCTGCGCCAGACACGAGCTGCCCAGATGCATCCCGCGCTCCTTTTGCGACATCTGCGGGTTGAGCAGGGCCAACACAAAGTTGCGAGTCGGCGCATCTTTGCGGTCGCCGTCGTAGGCGGTGCGCGCCCCCAACAACAGGTTAAAAGCCCCGGTGGTATCGATCGCCACAAAGCCGCCGTAGCTGCGCGAGGCGTAGAGGCTCCAAGGCGCGATCAGCATCCCAGCCAGCACGAGCGGAATGGCGGCTGGCAGCAGGCTCTTCAGCGTGCGCTCTTTGAAGCTGAGCGCGGCGGGCACACGCTGCCAGATCGTCAGAAAGACCCAGCCAGCCGCCACCACCACAAAGCCCAGCGCCAAGCTGCGGGTCAGACTGGCCAGCCCAAAGAGCAGGCCAGCCAGCGCCAGCCAGAGGTAAGCGCGGCGGCTGCTATAAGCAGGCGAACGCACCCAATAGACCAAAGCCAGCAATCCGGCCAGAACGATCGTGATATAGAGCGTCTCAGAGAGCAAAACTTGATAGTAGACCGCCAGCGGGAAGAGCAGCCCGAGCAGCAGAGCGCTCAGGCCGGGCACCCAGCGTCGCCAGTCGTCGGCGCGCGCGCTGGCGGGCACAAGCGCCATAGCCAGCAGATAGGTCAGCACCACCTGCAGCAGCCCCAACACAAACTGGCTGACATAGATCGGGGTGGTCGCGATGCCAAACAGGCGGATATGAATGGCCAGAAAGAGCGGATAGAGCGGCGCGCGCGTCCAGAGCCACTCTTGATGCCACGAAAAGCCGCGCCCTTGAGCCAGCCAGACCGCCGAGGCGAAGTATTCCGCTTCGTCGCTCACCATCCCTTGGCGCGGCAAGTTACCCCACAAACAAAGCCGCAGCAGACAGGCTGCCACTAAAGCGAGGCCTAGCGGCCACCAGCGTTGTAGCAAAGACCTGATCGATGGCTGCGTAGGCATGGTTCCTCTCTCCAAACATAAACTTAATCAAACTGCGAGCAGCAAAAGCGCCCGCTCATTCCACTTCATTACTGTATCGTTTTGGCGTTGTGGTCACTAGCATCCATGCGGTCTTCACCGCGTCCGCCTACGGCTATCAACATCCCGCCCACCAAAACGGGACAATCCCGTCTGTGCTACCATTTCCGGCTGTTCACATGGTGCCGTTTGAGCTTCAACACCATGAAACGTCCTTCTCACATTGTGAGCATGCACATCTTTAAACGGATTTGCTATCATATGAAATCCGCTTTGTTGTATTTCTGGGCGGCTCTCGGCACACAGCTACAACACCCTGCTTACGGGCAAGCTGTTTGTAGCCGTAGGCGGACGCGCTAGCAGCCCTCGTTGGGGAAGAAAGCAAACCGCCAGATTGCTAAAGTGATCAAACAGATGTGGCATCACATTAACTGCATCGGAGAGGTATTGTACACGAAGTTGCGAGGAGCGGAAAAAAGACAGGCACACAAAAAAGCGCTGGATGGCTCTCCAGCGCCTCACAATACTCTCTAAGCTTGTATCAACCTAACCCGTTTCGCTCTGCCAGCTTAGCTCAGCGAGATCTAGGAGATCGGTTCACGGCTGATCAGAATACGACAGCAATCGTCGCCACGGGCGCGACAGTTGATCTCCTCAACGTGGTGCTGTTGGTTGGTGGCCCAAGTAACCGCCTCGCTATAAAAGCCTTGGGCTACGTAACACACACCATGATCGGATTCGATGCCGACACAATAAGGGCTATCCTTGATCTCGATCAAATAGCCGTCGGGCGTCTCGCTAAAACTATGGTCGACTTGAAGCAGCTCTTCAGCAGCTTTGACCGAACGCGAGAGCACAAGCTTGATTTTGGCATCGGTCGGCAGCACCTTAAAGGCGGCACCAGCTAAGGTTGCAAGCGTCTTGTTGGTCTCGCGGAAATGCCGCAGATTGTAGCGTCCGGCACGCAATAAAATCGGCTTAATACCACGATCACCAAAGATGCCGAACATGGTTGTAAAGAGTCGACTGAACTCAGGCAAGGTAATCGAAGGACTATTATCGGCAGGAGGCAGCTTGCCATCTTGATAATAGGCTTGCAAACCTGATTGTGTCATCAATAAACGCAGGCTTTTCTCTCCCAGATTATCAATGATACTTTCGCAAACCAATCTCAACACCATCGATGGTAGTTGTTGTCGCTGCATTTCCATGCCGATAACTCCTTTTTTGCAAAAATAATCGCCTTGTCCTAACTCGACTGACAAAACGAGTCATTAGGCAATATAAGTTCAGAACGTCAAGGAGCACGGGTATTTGTACAGTTGTCCCAGCTAAGCCATCCTTACGCAGGTGATACGCGGCGTACAAGCCAAATTCGATTACCATCTTCCCGACGAGTATAGCTTGCTCCATCAAGACGCTGAATAACCTCATGGAGATCGTGCTCTTCAAGCACGTTGATCGCTCTCCCCGTGTCATTCAACGTAACTTGCAGCTCTTTTGGGCCAACAGCAAACACCAATTCGATTCGATAATCGAGCTCGTCTCCACCATATGCTTCGTTAATAGTATGCAAACATGCTAGTTGGACGGCTGTTAGGAAATCGTTATCTTCGCTTCCAAAAACCGTTCGACTAAGACGTTGAACGCACACATCCACCACATGCATGCAGCTCGTCAGTGCTGGGATACGCAATTCGATCTCATAATACATAACATCCCTCGCGCATATGATGTAGCTCTGACGAAAAAGTACTATTTCAAATCACCAAATTGTACTATTTGGACAGCTTTAGTATAGCGCATTTTTCGTCAGCTATTGTTAAGGTATTATTATTTGAACGGTAGCTAAGACTACCCTATTAGTATCGATAATAGCATCGCCCATTACTGTAAGCCGAGCATCTGGCGAAGGGTCGCCAGGACGATAGAGACCAACTAAGAGTTGATAGCTACCGGGCGCTAGATCACGCGGCAAAACGACAGTTCGCTCATCATGAACTGGGTGACCCGGCTTCCAGATCGAAGTCGGAACCCCTCCGCCAAGAGGTGGGCCATCATCACCCGCTGCCGGAGGTTGATCGCAGTCTTGACAGACATGCAGGAAGACCGAAAAGTCCTCGCTCGGTTGAGTCTCCACCTCCCAATAAAGGGTGACCGGGAGCACACCTCCTGCAAGAAATGGACCATCAGGCAGGCTATAGCCCTTCAAGAAGATTCCATCGCCGAATTCGGCCCGCAGCGGCGTCTCTGGCTCGGCAACTTTGCCCGTCACATAACTCTCTGGGGAAGATTGGCACAAGATATGAACGCCGTTGTAGCGTGCTCCGCCACAGGGCCACTTGCTTTGTTCCCAACTGAACTGATAGTACAAGCCGACATAGCCATATTCGTCATCGGGATAGGCAGGATTGGGCGGATCGACCGTGCGCGCATGCGCGGGCGCGATCAGCAAATAGGATCGGTAGAAGCCGCTAAGGGCGCGGTCGCGGCTTGCATCCCAGTCGCGCCGGCTGAACTCGGTTTGGCGCTTTTTAAAGGCATCAAACGCGATCGCATTGGGCAACTGGCTGGTAATGGTGCGTGGAGCATAGTAGTTCCAAGCGGTGCGTAGATATTCTGGGTGCAAAATCACAATATCGCTCGGCTGGGCGCGCTTCACCGCATACGCTATCGCTTCGCGATACTGCTCCTTAACTGGATCTCCGCTCCACAAGCCTTTAACGGGTTGGTAAAGCGAAAAGAGATTGCTGGCGAGCACACAGAGCGAAACAAAACCCGCCAAGGCTACGGGCTGAAGCGCCTGCCGCGTGTCTGGGCGCACTTGAGCAAGCAGCTTCGTAAGTGGATAGGCCATGAACAACAGCCAAGCGGGATAGACAATAATCAGGTAGCGCGGCTCAAAAAGGCGCGTCCACCAGAGCTGAATCGAAAAAAGCAGAAACGGCACTAGCAAACAAGAGAGCAGGGTCTGGGCCCGCCAATTGCCGCTCAGAGCGTCGCGCAGCAACAGCCAGAGTCCCCAAAGTGTCAATAGTATGCTCGGCAGCAAAAAGAACCAAGGCGCTTCCCAAGGACCACGGTCAAGAGCGAAGCGCCACAAGGTGATAACACTGGCCTGCAGCGGCCCCGCCGCGATATGGTCGCCGGTGGTGGCGTCTTCTTCGCCTAGGCCTGCCGTGATCTGCCAGACCAAAAAAATACTGAAGGCAGCGATCCCAAGGCCAACCGCCAGCAGTTTGCGCATATGCGAACGCAGCTCATCGCGATGCTGGCTGAGCTGTTGCCACAGCCAAGCGCAGGCCGTTCCGACCAGCAACAAGAGCGCGAAACGGTGAACAAAAACGCTCAGGCCAGCCACGATCAGCCAGCACGACCAGCTGAGCAGATCGTTGCGGCGCAGAACCAACAGCGTCAGCCAGAGCGTAAAGGCCGAACTACACAACAAGAGGCTGTAGGTCTTGACCTCTTGGGCGAACCACAGACCAAAGGGCGCGAACAGCAACAGCAGCGGCCCGATCAAGCCGAGCAGATTGAGACATACAGTCGAAGTCTCGCTCAAGCCGCGCACAAGCTCGCGACTGGCGAAAAAGAGCGCAACGACTGCCAAGGCACCCGCTAAAGCCGACGGAAAACGCATAGCCCATTCGCTATCACCTGCCAGCGCGATCCACGCTTTGAGCAATAGATGGTAGAGCGGATAAGCCGATTCGCTTTTAAACAATTCCTCGATCAAACTGCCCCACGAGGTATGGACGACCATCCACCACGTGTTCAGCTCATCGATCCAAAGGCTTTGCGCGTCGAGTCGATAGAGACGCAGCGCAAGGCCCACCACAAAGAGCAGCAGTGTCATGATGCGCAAATCGCCACAGCGCATCAGCCAGCGCTTCAAACCGCTTACGTTCTTGGTCGCGGTTTGTACGGTCGTTGGGCGGTCGCGGCCCTTTTTGGCATGCACACTCATAGCAAGGTTATCTTTTCACGTCCCTCGGTTACGGCGCGCGTAGCGTTACGCGTATCGACAACCGCGCGCGACTTCTGCACAATCCGCGCATAATCGAAGGCGCTATGATTGGTGATAATGACGGCGCAATCGGCCGATTCGAGCAGCTCATCGCTGAGCGGCACAGTCTGACGTTCCGGCCCATGGTGCGAGCTAAAGGTAGTAATGTGCGGATCGCAGGCGATCACCTCGGCGCCATCGGCCTCCAGCAATTCCATTATCTTAAAGACGGGTGACTCGCGATAGTCGCTCACATCGGGCTTGTAGGCTACACCCAAAAGCAGAACTCGCGCGCCATTTAAGGCTTTGCGCTGCTTGTTGAGAGCCCGGAAGACCAGATCGTGAACGTGCTGCGACATCTCGGTATTGATCTCGCCTGCTAACTCAATAAAACGAGTAGCGACATCGTATTCGCGAGCCTTCCAAGTTAAATAAAAGGGATCGACGGGGATACAGTGACCACCCCAGCCCGGCCCGGGAGTAAACTTCATAAAACCATAGGGCTTAGTGGCCGCCGCGTCGATCACCTCCCAAACATTCAAGCCCATACGGTCGCAGAGCAGCGCCAGCTCGTTCACCAAGGCGATATTGACCGAGCGAAAGACATTTTCAAACAGCTTTGTCAGCTCGGCCACACGCGGCGAGGTCACAGGAACCACTTGGCTGGTGATATGGCTGTAGAAGGCTGCGGTCACTTTGGTGCAGTAGTTCGTCACACCACCCATCACTTTGGGAGTATTATCGACGCTGAAGCCTTGGCTGCTGGTCTGACCAGGATCGATTCGTTCGGGCGAAAAGGCCAAGAAGAAGTCTTCGCCAACTTTCAAACCGGTCTCTTCCAAACGGGGCTGAATGATCTCTTGGGTGGTGCCTGGGTAGGTAGTGCTCTCTAAAACCACCAGTTGACCGGCCCGCAAGGTTCGGGCGATATCTGCAGTAGCGTTTTGAATGTAGGAGATATCGGGGTCGCGCGTTTGGTTCAGTGGGGTTGGCACACAGATCACGATCACATCGCAACTGCGCAGACGTCGAAAGTCGCTGCTGGCCTCGAAACGGCGCTCGGCAATCACTTTGTTCAACTCGTCAGACGAAACATCGCCGATATGGCTATGGCCCTGATTGAGCTGGGCTACCGTTTGACGATCAACATCGAAACCTAATACCGAAAAACCGACCCGACATGCCCGAACTGCCAGAGGTAGACCAACATAGCCTAGCCCCAATACGCCGATCAGGGCGTTTTTCGTTTCAATTTTATGCAGCAGTTGTTGATAAACTGCTAAACCTGTATCTTCCTGAATTGACATGCTGAAGCCTCTTATAGTGTGATGTGTTCGAGCATTTCCCTCTCTCCACATAGTGTTGTAAAAGCGAGGCGCTCGATAAGCGCTCAACAACGACTTATCCCCACGCCTCAAACAGTCCGCTCTCTTTGCTGATCGAAATCACCCCATCGCGGCGGATGCGCTCGGCCAGCGAGGCACGTAAGGCTCGTTCGCGTTCGGGCGTTAGATTGACGATGAAGCCTGAACAGATCGCATCGGCCAACAGATCGGCATCGGTCACCCGCAGCCCATCGGGGTAGAGGTGCAAAACGACATGCCCAAACGAGCGTTTCAACTGATCGGCCCCATTTTCCAACAGGAACGATTCGCCTTCGGGCGCATCAAGAAAGGTCACAATCTCAGGATCGCACTCTTTGCAGAGCGTCGCGATCTCGCTCATATGGTTAAAGCCGTTGGTAGCCGCGTAGAGACGCCCCTCCGGCTTCAAGACACGTCTAATTTCGCCGATCGCCTTGGCCCGATCGGGCACATGGTAGAGCATGTGGTTCGCGATCACAAGATCGAAGCTAGCATCGGCATAAGGTATGGCCTGCGCATCGATGACTTCAAAACGAAATGCTCGTTTGGAAGCCGCCAGATTGCGCTCGGCATCGGCCAACATACCGGGCGAAAAGTCGCTCAATGTGATCTGCCAGCCCGCCGGGATCTGATCGATCAGCGTGCTCCAGAAGCGGGCCGATCCGCAGCCCAGCTCTAAAATGCAAGCTTCTGCTGGCGCCTTCATGTGCTGAAACAGCCAAGGGTACCAGCCGGTCTGGTTGATGCTGAAACGTTGATGGAGCAGAATGCGCGCCTCAAGGTTGTTTTGCGACTTGTACTGTTCGCGCAGAAACTGTTGATCATGCACAAAACGCATTTTGCTCTCCTTTCAGCTTTAGGAAGCCGCTAGTGCGCGCTGGTAGACCGCCTCGAAACGCTCGGCCGTGCGATCCCAAGTTAACTCCTGCTCGATACGTTGACGCGCGGCCTGACCCAAGCGTTGCGCCAAGGCGCGGTCGGCCAACAAGCGGTCGATGGCTTGAGCCAAGGCGAGCGGATCCTTTTCCGGCACGAGCAGACCATGCACGCCATCGTCGATCACCTGGGGGATGCCCGCCACCCGCGAAGCCACAATCGGGCGCGCCACGCCCATGCCCTCCAGCAGCACGTTGGGCAGGCCATCGACATTGCCGCTCTGGTCGCGGATCGAAGGCACCACATAGACATCGGGCGCGTTCAGATAAAGCGCGGTGCGGTTGCGGTCGAGCATTCCGGTAAAGAACACTTTGTCGGCGATCTGGAGTTGGCGTGCTTGGGCCTCGAGTTCGCCGCGCAGGTCGCCATCGCCTGCCAGCACCAAACGCGCATCGGGGTGCTGCTGACTGATCTGGGGCCAAGCGTCGAGTAGAACGTTGAAGCCTTTTTTGTAAACGAAGCGGCCCAATGCCAAGACGATCGGCGTATCGGGCGCGAGGCCCAGCTCCTCGCGCACCAAGGCTCCGGCTTCGGGGCGCGGCTTAAAGGCGCTGGTATCCACGCCATAGGGGATCACACACGAGCTTTCGGGTCGCGCGCCCAACAGCAGGGCGCGATCGTGCAGATCGCCGCTGCAGGCCGTCATCTGCTTGGCGAGCCGAAAGACTGTTCCCGCCACGCCTGCCGCCAGCCAGTGCCGTTCCGCCACCGCAACATCGCTGCCATGCAGGCTGACCACCAGCGGCAGCCCAAAGAGCTGAGCCATCAGCGCCGCCGAGGGGCCGTTGGGCAGCACCCAGTGAGCGTGCATAATGTCGAAAGGCCCTTCGCGCTGAATCAGGCTAGCAAGATTGGCCAAGGTCGCGCTGATCGCAAAGGGCACCGCGCCGATCGCAGCACCTTTCAGGCGCACATCGCCCTTTTGGGCCGCAGCGTAGCCCCAGACATTCAAGGCTGGGTGGGGAGCATATTTGAAGAAGTGCAGATGAACGCCCCGCTCGACCGCCTCGCGCCGAATATCGGGACGATAGGGGGCCAGCACATGCACTTCGTGCCCGCGCCGCACCACACCCGCCGCGATCTCTTCGATAAAGGGGGCCGTCGTCTCGCCGGGATACTTCGGGTAAGACGAGGTCAGCATCAGAATGCGCATTGTAACACCGAACAATTCAAAACCGCTTACGGTTGCGGAAAACGATAGATCAGAACACGATTATCCTCGGTCGGGCTGGCATAGACCAACTCGAAGCCATCGATCACCTCACCCGCCTGAGCGCTGCGAGCCGAGACAAGGTTTTCGATCGCACGCCGCGCATCGCCCTTGGGACGGTGGATCGTCTCGAGCACCAAGTATTCGACCTTGTAGTGGCGGGCCAGCGCAAGCAGCTGCTCGCGGTCGGGCGTATTGGGAATCATCAGAGCCGGCCGCTCGGTGTGCCAATTGAGCTGCCAAGGCGTGCGCGTCATCATCGCCGCGCCCTCGGGCGTATTGGCCCGTATCCAGTCGTAGGCCAGCAGATCGGGCTGCCACAGCTTCGGCTCGTTCTCGACCTTATTGCTGATGTCGGGCCACGAGGGCTGCACCACCCCAACCACCATCGCGCAGGCCAGCAGCAGGCCCAGCGGCGCCCAGCGCCCATCGCCGATCTGCGCCAAGCGTCTATAGGCCGCCCAGATCATCCAAGCGATCAGCAGAGCTAACCACGGCATCAGCGCCACAAAATAGCGCTCTTCGTTGGTGTGCCAATAAGTCGCCAAAAAGGCCGTGTAGGGCAGGTAAGCGAACAGCAAGAGCGCCAACAAGCGTCGCCGGAAGCGCAGCGCCGCGATCAAGCCCGCTAAGCTCAACCAAGCACCCAAACCGAACATAAGCTGCTTGTTTTCGCGCCCAAACAGAGCTGCCAGCCAACTCGGAGCGGCTCGCCAAGGCGGCATCAAATAGTCGCGCGCCGCCACAATCTGGCGCTCGAGTTTGTCGAAGGTCTGGTCGAAGCCCCAGCGCAAGATCCACGAGCGGTCGGGCAGACCCGGACCGCCCAGCGACGGATCGTAGAGACGATAGATGTCGTCCCAAGCCTCGGGTGTATCGCCGCGATAGCTCAAGACCCAAGCGTCGTAGCTCTCGGTCGAATGCAGCGGCTTGCCCCACAAGCTGAGATTACGCACAACGTAGGGCGACATCACAGCGATCGCCAGCAGGCCCCACAGCAAACCCTGCACAAGCGTCGGGCGAAAGCGTCGCCAGAAGCTGAGCCAAGCGGCGCGGCTACGTGGTATCAAGGGCAGGTCGCGCAGGCCGAGCGCCAAACGCGCGTCGGCCAACAGCCAGAGGCCCATACCAGCCGTTAAAATCGCGCTGCTCGGCTTTTGCAAAATCATCAGGCCGTTCAACAGGCCCGAGCAGAGCAAAAAGAAGAGCGGCGAGCCGGGCTTGGCGATGCTCTTCCAAGCGCTGGGCGCATCGGTTTCGATCGTGCTGCGGTAGAGATAGAGCGTGTAGATCGCGCCCAAGGCCAAGACTACAAAGGCCAGATCACTGGTGGCATAGATCGTAAGGCGGAAGAAGAACATATTGGTCAGCAGCAGAATCGCCGCCGTCAGGCCGACCCGCCGATCCCACAGCCGCGCGCCGATCCGATAGAGCAGCAGCAAGAGCAGCAAGTTGCAGACCAGATTGGGGATCTTAGCCGCCCAATCCGAGACGCCGAAGAGCACGAAGCTAAGCGCGATCCAAACCGGTTGCAGCAGCGGCCAGGTCTCTTGCGGCCGGGTCAAACTGGGATAGATCTGGTAGAACTGAGTCACATAATCGACCACCCAGCCGCGCCCCGCCAACAGATTGCGGGCGACCACAGCGTTATCGGCGTAGTCGGCATGCCCAACGTAGGGCAATCTGAGCACGACCGAGGTCTGATAGCCGATCCAGATCAGTCCGAACAGAGCCACAAGTATAGGCGCCGCCCGCCTGTGTCCGAAAAAGCCGACGATACTTTCGGCGATGCGCGGCAAACCCTCCCGCCCTTTTACAATCAAAAACGCTAACAGGCCCATTCCAAACAGGCCGTAGAGCAGCGAGTCGGGAAAGAGCTCGAAAAAGAGCGTGCGGCTCGGCAGGCGGGCCGATTGGCTCCAGCGCGCCAGCACATAACAGAGCCAAGCCAGAGCCGCCGTCACCAGCGCATAGCCCAGACCACGCCCTTGGCTGTAGCGCGTCAAAAGCGCTCGCAACAGCCGTACCGCTTCAGCGCGCCAGGTCAAAAGCAAGAGCAGGCCGAACAGCAGCACCAGCGGCGTGCCCAGCACAGCCACAAAGGCGTTGTCGCTCGCAAACAACTGCGCGCCCAACAGCGCCACCGTCCAAACCCGCGCGATCCCCAAGGCCGCGCCGATAAAACCCACCACGATCAGAGCGCACACGATCGCGCGCGGCTGCTGACCGAATAGACGCATCAGCAGGGCATAGATCAACATCGCCACCAGCACCATCTGGGCGATCATCGGCCAAGCTGGCGGCAGAAACTGAATGCTCTGAGGGTTGCTGAGTGGTTCGATCCGCAGCTCGGCGAGGCGCACACCCTTGAGGCGGTTGTCGATGCCGCGCTCAGTGCTGGTAAAGGTATCGGAGGCCCTCAGCCGCAGAACCAGGTCGGCCTCTTGGCGCAGCTCTTCGGGCAACAGAAAGCTGTACTCCTCCCAACTGGTGGTCGGCACAAAGCTGCCGATCTCGACCCCGTTCGCCTGCACGCTCACCGTCGGCTGGCTGGCGGGGCGGTCGATCAGGTCAGCGGGCCAGCCCTGCGCCAGCAGCCTCAGCTCCAGCGGCGAGCCGGCCCCCAAGCTGAGGAAGCGCAGTTCGGCCTCTTGGCGCATCCAGCGGCTACGCATGGTGGGCGAGTCGGGCGTGAGATCATCGGCATAAAAGCCGTCGCGCTGACCCAAGCCCTCGTGAGCATCGAGAAAGAGCCGATCGCCGAGCCAGCCGATGGCGATTCGACCGCTCGCAGGGGCTTGATAGGCCACAATGCCGAGCAAACAGCTCAAAACGATCAGCAAAAGCAGCCCACCGTCGAAACGGAAGGCTTTAACAGGTCTATCCATAACTTGTGTCGTGTCGTTCGATTCCACACCGCTATTATAGCCGTAGTTTGAGCAAGCGCCGATGCAAACTGACTGATAAGGCTCTGATCCTCTGCTTATCTCAATCTCGTCGATCAGCTTACAACCCGGGCGGCTTGCTCTCTCGCTCCCATTCAGTCCTCAGCGCGTCCGCCTTCGGCTACCAACATGCCAACCGTTACAGTCGGGGCTAGCCGCGCTTGAAACAGCCCCCAAAATTGAAACAGATCTCGTAGACCAAAAGGCCCATTGCGTCTCGCCCCTTGAGCCTGGAACAGAAGTAGTGGTTTCGTTATTCAGGCCGTATGGCTCGCTCTGGATGCTGGTTATAGGCCGTCTGTTAGCTTGGTTGACGCTCTGTACACGCCCTGTTATTATGAACGGCGATTATGATACACAAGAATGAGCGAAACGGCCCGTAAACAATGACCATCTGGACAATCTCAGACCTACACCTCTCCGGCGCTCAGCCCAAACCAATGGATATCTTTGGCACTCATTGGAAGAACCATGCCGAACGCATCGCTACGGCTTGGAAGACCCGGGTAGGCCCCGAAGATACAGTGTTGATCGCCGGTGATATCTCTTGGGCGATGAAACTCTCTGATGCCTTGGTCGACCTGCGCTGGATCGATGCGCTGCCCGGGCGCAAAGTGATGATCAAGGGCAACCACGACTATTGGTGGGACCGCGTCGGCCCGCTGCGCCCGCTGCTGCCCCCATCGATCAAGGCCATCGAAGCCGATGCGCTCGACCTTGGCGAGTTGGTGGTGTGCGGAACGCGCGGCTGGATCGTGCCCGATACGCCCGGCTTCGACGAAAGCAAAGACTTACGGATTTATAACCGCGAGCTTGGACGGCTCGACCGCGCCCTAGCTGCCGCGCAACGCTTGGCCCAAGGCAGCCGCCCGATCGTGGCTATGATCCACTATCCGCCTTTCTTAAATCGACAACCAACCGAATTCGTCTATCGGCTCAGCAAAGCAGGCGTGGCCGCCTGTATCTACGGTCATCTCCACCGACCTAACGACTGGGCCAGCGCTGTACAGGGCCAGATCGATGGCGTTTATTATCAACTAACAGCTTGCGACTACCTCAACTTCGGCCCCGTCGCGGTACGCGGCCTCAACCTATAGACCTCACAGCTGGGCTGACACGCATAGGCGCGTACAGGCCCACACCGGTGATCCTAACGATCACCTCAGCGTAACTCAACGATTTGTGAGTGTCCTTGTAGTGCAGCAGCAAACCTCTTAAGCAGACTTTGGCTGATCTTCGTCAAGGCTTCCATGCGTGCGAAGCGCTTTGATAGAAATTTCGTTTGTTGTGTTTGGGGGCGGCCTCAATGCACAGGCAGCTAGCGCCGTCGTTTGATGGGCGGGATGCTGGTAGCCGTAGGCGGACGCGCTTGGGACCGAATGGAAGCGAGCGCCCAAGCCGCCAGAGCGCTGAAATGCTCTAGCGGATGAGCTATAAACAACGTTCGAGCGCAATCGCAAACGATTATACAATCAGCCTCTGTTGGGCTTAGAAGCGCTTGTGCGCCAAAAATACTACAACATTTGTTCGAATTTTAGTGGACAAAAAGGTCATTTTAGCATATAATAAAGCCATAAACGAATGAAACATCGTAATCACGAGGACGAGCATGGAAATTGGGATCGTACGGACTGTAGGTATCAATGAACAAATGCGCGAGGCCTACCTCGACTACGCGATGAGCGTAATCGTTTCGCGCGCACTGCCAGATGTACGCGATGGCCTCAAACCTGTGCAACGACGTATTTTGTACGCGATGTTGCGCGAGGGCCTGCGCCACAACCAAGGCTTTTCAAAGTGTGCTGGTGTGGTCGGTGAAGTGCTGAAAAAGTACCACCCCCATGGCGATGCATCGGTCTATGATGCCTTAGTCCGTCTAGCGCAACCGTGGAACATGCGCTATCCGCTGGTCGAGGGTCAAGGAAACTTCGGTTCGATCGATGGCGATCCACCTGCAGCATACCGCTACACCGAGGCACGCCTAACCAAGATCGCGGAAGAACTATTACTTGACATCGAAAAGAATACCATCGATTTTCGTCCGAATTTCGATAGCAGGCACGAAGAACCAACCGTTCTACCTGCGCTTCTACCCAACCTGTTGCTGAACGGTACTTCAGGTATCGCCGTTGGTATGGCGACCAATATTCCGCCCCACAACCTCTCTGAGTTGTGCGACGGTATCATTTACCTGATCGACCACCCCGATGCAACAACCGAAGATCTGATCAAAATCATCCCCGGTCCAGACTTCCCCACAGCGGGGTCGATTTTGGGCACCGACGGGATCGTTAATGCATATACCACCGGGCGAGGCCAAATCACCATGCGCGCCAAAGCCCATATTGAGGAGGCAAACCGGGGTGCGTTCAATATCGTCGTTACTGAACTGCCGTATCAAGTTAACAAGGCCCGCTTACACGAGCGCATTGCCGAAATGGCCAAAGATCGAAAGATCGAAGGTATCCGCGACATACAAGATCAATCTGACCGCACAGGTATGCGGTTGGTCATCTTCCTCAAGCAAGACGCGCAACCGAAGAAAGTCCTCAACGCGCTGTATAAACACACAGCGATGCAAACGAACTTCGGCGTAAATATGCTGGCCCTCGTCGAGGATGGCAAACAGCCGCGTATTTTGACCCTGAAGCGAGTATTGCAAGAGCATATCTCGCATCGCATCATTGTCATTCGTCGCCGCACCGAGTTTGAGCTCGGTAAAGCCCGCGAACGCGCCCATATCCTCGAAGGTCTTAAGATCGCTCTCGACAATATCGATGAGGTGATTCGCACCATTCGCGAATCGCGCACCACCGAGAGCGCTCGCAACAACCTGATCAAGAACTTCAAGCTGTCGGAAGCGCAAGCTCAAGCTATCTTGGAAATGCAGCTGCGCCGTCTGGCCGCGCTCGAGCGCAAAAAGATCGAGGACGAATATACAGAGATCATGAAGCTGATCGCTGAATTGGAAGATATTCTTGCCAACGAGCAGCGCGTGCTTCAAATCATCAAAGACGACCTGACCCGCCTCAAGAACGAATACGGCGATGAGCGCCGAACGCGCATCATCCCCAACGTCGACGGCGAAGTCAGCGACGAAGATCTGATCCCAGATATTCGCGTCTTGATCACGCTCACCGATCGAGGCTACATCAAGCGATTGCCGAACGATGTCTACCGCACCCAACGACGCGGCGGGCGTGGCGTTAAGGGTGTTACCACCCGCGAACAAGATGTGGTTCGCCATATTTTGACCGCCAGCACGCTTGATGATCTGCTCTTCTTCACCGATCGAGGCAAGGTCTATCAGCTCAAGGCACACGAGCTGCCCGATGCCGGTCGCACCGCCAAAGGCTTGCCGCTGGTCAACTTGATCTCGCTCGAACCGGGCGAAAATGTCACCTCGGTCTTGGCTGTGCCCGACTTCGGCGCAGGCAAATATCTGGTGATGGCAACCAAGCGCGGCAAGATCAAGCGAACTCTGCTGAAAGAGTACAGCAGCGTGCGCTCAAACGGTTTGATCGCTATCGGCCTTGAAGAGGGCGACGAGCTCGGTTGGGTCGCTATGAGCCAGGGCGATGAAGACATTCTGATGACCACTGCTCGCGGCCAGACCATTCGCTTCCGCCAAAACGAAGTGCGCCCCATGGGTCGCCCCGCCAGCGGTGTGATCGGTATGCACCTGCACGAAGATGACCGTGTGATCGATATGGGCTTGGTCAAGCCTAACTCGCAGCTCTTGGTGGTTACCGCGCGCGGTATGGGCAAGCGCACCCAACTGGAGGAGTATCCGGTGAAAGGGCGCGGCACCCAAGGCGTGATCACAATGCGTCTGCGCGAACACGACAGCGTTGCGATCGCTCGCGTGGTCAACGACCGCTCGCTGCTGACCTTCATCACCACCAACGGTGTTGTGATGCGCACTCCCGCCGATGGTATTTCGACGCTAGGCCGTGCCACTCAGGGCGTCAATGTGCTCAACGTCGATCCTCGCGACAGTGCCGCCGCGCTGTCGTGCGAAGACCCCGAAGAAGAGCCAACCGACGTGACGGAAGGCATGACCGTTCTGCTGAGCGAAGACTACGCCAGCGAGGACGAAGGTTAAGCGACTTTCTCCCTCCAAGACTCAAGAACGCGCCAGTGAATAACTGGCGCGTTCGTTATTTATACCAAATCCGGTTGATTCGGTTCTCTTTGGCCTTCGGCAGAGCGGAACGTGGCTCTCCTTTTCCCGGCTTTTCGTTTTTCTGAGCGAAGAGCATGCAGGTCTTTAAACGGATTTGGTATTAGAAGCCTCTGTAGCGCTATAGACCAACAGCTTGTTGAGCCACTCGCTCCTCGGGAGAGATGCGCAGCTCGTTGATCTCGCGCCGGATCAGATCGATAAAGATATCGACCAGCTCGGCATCCCACTGAATACCTCGCCCTTTCATTAAGGTCTGAAGCGCAACTTCAACCGGCATACCTTTGCGATACGCTCGGTCAGAGGTCATGGCTTCGAACGAGTCGGCGATAGCCAATACCCGCGCCTCGAGCGAGATCTCTTGGCCACGCAAGCCATCGGGGTAGCCGCGCCCGTCGATGCGCTCGTGGTGGCTGCGAATGATCGGCAGAGCATCGCGCAACGAACGAATGCCACCCACAATGCTAGCACCGATCACCGGATGCTGCTTCATCACCACATACTCTTCTTCGCTGAGCGCGCCCGGCTTCAACAAAACCTGATCGCGAATGCCGATTTTGCCGATATCGTGCAATAATCCTGCATAACGCATCAGCTCGATTTTGCTAGGGCTTGCTCCCAAAACCTCCATCATGCGCACAGCGTAGCGCATCACCTGCTCCGAGTGGCCGCGCGTATACATATCGCGCGCTTCAATGGCATTGGCAAGCGCCGTTACTGTTTGAAGATGCTGCTCTTTTAGCTGCTGGTAGAGCTGCGCGTTGTCGAGCGATGCGGCGATTTGCGAAGCGAACACCGCTAACAAACGTCGCTCGTCTTTATCGAATTCGGGCTGTTCGAGCCGACGTGTCATACGCAGCACGCCGATCGGGCGGTCGTGAGTACGCAATACCTGATTCACCAGCAAACCCGCATTGGTGCTCTCACCGTTTGCGCCGATCAACTCTTCATGCAAGGCAATCAAGATCTGGTCGTCTCGCTCGGCTGGAACATCGCAACAGGTACGGGCGGGCTGCAAACCGACCTGCCCAAGCAACACAAGCTGCTTATCGTCAGCTTCGACCAGCGAAATCGATATATCGCGCGGAGCAAAACGCTGGGTTAAAAGCTTAAGGATCTGGTTAATTTGGGTCTCTGTATCGAGGGTACTTGCGATCGTCTGGCTAAACTCATACATCGCCACTAGTTCAGAGAGGCGTTCCTTCTCGCGACGAATCACGCGCATCTCTAAACATTTGCGCACGGTGCGCTCCAGGTCCTCGACACTGACTGGCTTGGTGAGATAGTCAAAAGCTCCTAACCTCAATGCATCACGGGCCGTATCCACCGTTGCATAGGCCGTAAAGACGATAGCATCGGTATCAGGATAGTTGTGGCGCATGTGTTCAAGCAATTGGAGGCCAGGTACTTCCGGCATCTGGAGGTCGGTTAAGACTAAATCATAACGATCCTCTGCCAACATATGTAATGCTTTGCGACCGTTTTCAGCCGTCATCACAAGGTAGCCATGCATACGCAAAACACGACGGCAGAAATCGCGTACCATAGTGTCGTCTTCAACAACTAGAAGTCGTGGCGCATCCGGCAAAGGTAGTGACTGAGTTGAGGGTTGAGCCATGACAAAAGCCTCCATATAACGTTAACAACCGAAAACTACCTTTTGAGAGATGAGTACGCCTCGGTGCCACCTCACACCGTTTCAGACACAAAAAAACTAGCTTGTGTGCCTATTGCAGAACAAACTTAGAGCTTCAAACTGTTAATTGTATACTGTTCACGCGATAGTGCATGTAATAGAGCCACAAAGAGGAGGGAACGTAGATTGCTTGCCAAGACAATAACCTACGCTGCAAGAAATAGTGTCACTACAATAAGCAGATCATATCATCTACCAAGACTAGCGTCCTCGTTACGCAAGCGCCCTACCTCTCTCCCAGCGCTCATGCAGCACTCACCTTCAAACAGTGTCTGAAGGCAAGTAGCGCATCAACGCTCGAATCCGAGCAATCCTAAGTGGTTACGGGTTTCTTTTTAAAGAAGTTACGAACACGCTCTTCTAACTCTTCAAAGTCGAAGGGTTTGGTAAGGTATTCATTCACACCCGCGCGGTAGGCCTGCTTTTCGGTGTCTGGCGTACCAAAAGCCGTCACCATTATGATATACATATCAGGGTAGAGCTGTCGCACGGCGCGTACCAGTTCCATCCCGCCCATACGAGGCATGTTCATATCGGTGATGATCAGATGGCAGGTATGCGCATTCAAACGTTCCATCGCCATCACGCCATCTTCGGCCTCAACCACATTGTAGCCGCTGTTTGCAAGCAGAAAACGATACAGCCGCCGTGTCGCAGCATCGTCTTCTACAATCATCACGGTAGCTGGCACAGTATCCTCCAAGACTCGTTAACTACGAGTACTACTTCATCGAGTGTAGGCCCTATCTCGAACAAATAGAGCGTGGGAACAGCAAGCTCTTCAACCATGCTGTTGGCCTCCCACCATTACGAATCAAACGAACTCGCCTGAGCGAGGCGATCTTTTAACGATTGGGCAGAATGTTGAAATGCCGCAAGCTCACTCTCTTCCAGAGGAAGCGTGAGAATCTGCTCAACACCTCGACGCCCAACAATACAAGGTAAGCTCGTAGCGATGCCATCTACACCATATTGTCCTGTGAGCGTGCTACTTACGGTTAGGACGGTTTTTTGATCGCGCAAAATCGCTTCGACGATCGTCAAAAGCCCGAGTCCAATCGCATAATAGGTCGCGCGCTTTCGCTTAATAATCTCGTAGGCCGCCGTCCGGGTCTGCTCAAACAGACGATCCATATCTGCTTGATTATAGCGAGCACCTTGTGGGCCGACAAATTCGCGTAACGGGACTCCGCCGATCGTAGCAGAACTCCAGAGCGCTAACTCTGTGTCCCCATGTTCACCGACAATATAGGCGTGAACACTACGCGGATCAACTCCGAAATAAGAGCCGAGCAGGAAACGAAAACGGGCCGTATCAAGGATCGTCCCCGACCCAATAACCCGGCCTGTTGGAAGTTGCGCGAGGTCAGCTGAGATATACGTCAGAATGTCTACAGGATTGGTGGCGATCAACAAAACGCCGTTTGGATTAACGGACACGATCTGTGGAACGATCTCGCGGAAGACCGCAGCGTTGCGGTTGAGCAAGTCAATCCGTGTTTCGCCGGGCCGCTGATTGACGCCGCCTGCCAAGATGATAACTTCGGCTCCAGCCAGGTCGGCATAGCTTCCCGAGCGTATCGTCATAGGGCGCACAAAGGGTAGCCCATGGTTGAGATCCATCGCCTCGCCCTCTGCCCGGGCCGTGTCGATATCGACCAGTACCAACTCGCTCGCGATTCCACGCTGAGTTAGGGCATAGGCGAAGGAAGAGCCCACCATGCCTGCACCAACAACACCCACCTTCCCTGCGATCTGTTGCTCAGTCATCAATCTACAGACCTCACTATGGTGAATATCTTATCTGTTTTATCATAACATATTGCCCTCGAGATAACTAGTAGTATCCCATAGAGCAAATAGCTCGTCAATATATTTCCCTGCTTTGAAGGGCCTATTCTCCTCTAGGGACAGCTACGATCATAGCGCGAACGAGGGCCAAGATATACATTCGTTCATTTTGTCTGGCAAAGCAGACCTAAAGAAGATCGGTATTCTACATTAGCAGGTCTAGGCCCTTGTGCGCCAGGCCTCTCGGAAACAGATTCAGCTGAATCTCAAGCGAAATAGTCATCTATCGACCCGGCAACGATGGCATACTGAGCTTACCTATAGCCCATAGTATACGTCATTCGAGCAGAATGAGTGCAGGCCAAAGAATGAACGTCCAGAAAGCTTGTAGATCGCTGTGCGCGCATACGAGCGAGCAGCTCAAGGCCAATATAGCGCAAAGTAGTGCTTTCAAAGAGAGCAAAACGAGCCTGCTTTTACGTAGCTCAAACCAAGCTCACCTGCCATCATCGCATCTTTTCTCACAAACCAGCCCAAAGATAAATTGTTTGTCACTTTTCAAGCTCCGATCGACCTACATACAGGCCCAAAGATGAGTAAATTGAAACCAAGTCTGCAAGCTCACATCCTAGCGTATCCGATCGATACATTCTTAGCACTGGCGGCTTGGTCTCTCCCCCAAAAAGGTCCCAAGCGCGTCCGCCTACGGCTACCAACATCCTGCCCGCCCCAAAAGCAGCTAAAACACCCAGCGCCCAAAACGCGTCTACACAAAGCAAGTTTGTACTATCCCTCTCTATTTAGAGATTTTCATCGCGTTGATAACAAATCCAGCTAAACACTTGCACTTTGAGCAAGCCATAAAAACGAAAAAAACTTTGTCACATTCCGCTCTACCAAAGGCCAAAAAATCTACAGTGATCGACCGAATCCGCTTTGAAATGGCGCTCAAGCAGACGAGAGAACAGTTCTGCGCAACACTAAATTATTAAATTGATCAAGATTATTTACAAACCCCAAGATCGTGCTATACTCTAAAAGTCTCAAATAATTCAATATCAAATCAAAACCACCATGCTCTAGATACGAGAGGAACGGTTATGCCCAAAAAACGGTCTTGGTTCACTTATACTCTCTGGTTTGTGCTCGCCTTGCTGATCTCTGCATGTGGTTCTAGCGCTTCAACAAGCCAAGCTCCCGCCGACGCTCTCGCCAACGCCCCGACTTCTCCCCCAGCAACAGAAGCCTCAAGCCCGAGCAACAACGAGCAAGCCAATCCAACAGCCGAGCCGCCCAGCGAGCCAACAAGCTCATCTGGAGCCGACGATACCCTGCGCCTGCTCTGGTGGCAAGCGCCGACCATCCTCAACCCTCACTTGGCTACGGGTAACAAAGATATCGACGCCAGCCGCCTGGTCTACGAACCGCTGGCCTCGTTTAACCGCGACGGCGAACTGGTGGCCTTTTTAGCCGCCGAGATTCCCTCCTTCGAGAACGGTCTGCTGGCTGAGGATGGCCTTTCGGTCACATGGAAGCTGAAAGCAGGCGTGACATGGTCGGACGGCCAGCCCTTCAGCGCCGAGGATGTTCAGTTCACCTACGAATACGTCACCCACCCCGAAACGGCTGCCACCACCATCTCGGCCTTCAGCTCGGTCGAAGCGGTCGAAGTGCTCGACGCAACGACAGTCAAAGTGCTCTTTAAAGAGCCAAACCCTGCTTGGGCACTGCCTTTTGTGGGCTACGAAGGGCTGATCTTGCCCAAACATATCTTCGCCGACTATATCGGCGCTGCCTCGCGCAATGCGCCCGCCAACCTATTGCCGGTCGGCACTGGCCCCTACAAAGTGGTCGATTTTCGGCCCGGCGATGTGGTGACCTACGAGGCCAACGAGCGCTTCCGCGAAGCGGGCAAACCCTACTTCGGTCGGGTCGAGCTGAAAGGCGGCGGAGATGCGGCCTCGGCGGCCCGCGCTGTGCTGCAGACCGGCGACGTCGATTTCGCTTGGAACCTGCAAGTCGAAGCCCAACTGCTCGAACAGTTCTCCAACAACGGCGTGGGCCACTTGATCCTCAACCCGGGCGGCAGCGCCGAGCGTATCATCCTGAATCGCACCGATCCCCGCAGCGAAGTCGATGGCGAATTCTCTAGCCTGAAAGCGCCGCACCCCTTCTTCAGCGACGAACGGGTGCGCAAAGCCTTCGCCCTAGCGGTCGACCGCGAGAGCATCACCAAACAGCTCTACGGGGCTTCGGGCGCGCCCGCCTCGAATGTGCTACTCGCGCCCTCCAACTTCGCATCGCCCAACACCAGCTACGAATACAACCTCGAAAAAGCCGCCGCCCTGCTCGACGAGGCGGGCTGGATCGATAGCGATGGCGACGGTGTACGCGAAAAAGACGGCAAGAAGCTCTCCATCGTCTTCCAGACCTCGGTTAACCCCGTGCGCCAAAAGACCCAAGATATCATCAAGAGCGCTCTCAACCAGATCGGCTTCGAGGTTGAGCTCAAGAGCATCGACAATAGCGTCTACTTCAGCAGCGACCCGGGCAATCCCGATACCTTCGCCCACTTCTACGCCGATGTCGAGATGTACACCACCGGCAATAGCAGCCCCGACCCTGGCTCGTACATGGCCGAATGGACCTGCGCCGAAGTGGCTCAGAAGGCCAATAGTTGGTCTGGCTCGAATCTGGCGCGCTGGTGCAACCCCGAATACGACGCGCTCTACGCCCAAGCGCAAGCCGAGCTCGACCCCGCCAAACGCGCCCAGCTCTTCATTCAACTGAACGATATGGTCGTCAACGACGGCGTAATCATCCCCTTAGTGCATCGCACCTTCCCGACTGGCGCCAGCAACACGCTCGAAGGCATCGAGCTGACGCCTTGGGACTCGAACCTTTGGTTGATCAAAGAGTGGCGGCGCAAGTCGTAGGCCGCGCAGAAACACCACGAAGAGCGCAGCCTGCCTTCGATCTGCAAGGCAGGCTGCGCTATCTACGCTTCTCGAAGGGTAGCAGTGTCTTCAAACTCAATGTAAAAGCTTCGGGTTTTCGGAGAGACGCAAGGAAGACAGCGCGCACGCTTCGTTGTGGCGGGCCGGATGTTGATAGCCGTAGGCGGACGCGCTTAGGAACGAATGGAAGCTAAAGAGCTCGCCGCCAGAACTAGCTACAACCACCTAACGCCCAACAATCAGCCCGAGGTCGAGTTGACAAGCTCCTGTAGTGCGTATACCCTAGTGCGTGTATTCAATTTCTTAAAAATCGTGAGATTGCTCTCAGCAATGGTTGGGAGCAATTTTCTTTTGACTTAGGAGTAAGCATGCGAAGCTCTGCATTTTGGATTCGTCTTAGTGGCGCATTACTGCTCAGTTTGAGTTTGGCAGCCTGTGGTGGCGCGAGCAGCCCGGCCAGCCAAGCGCCCCTCACTCCAACAGATCCTCTGGCACTGGCTCAGGCACCCACCAGCGAGCCGAGCGCCATGAACACCCCAGAAAACAGCGAAGAGGCCGCAGAGAGCGGCCCGCACAACGATACGCTGCGCCTGCTCTGGTGGCAGGCAGCTACCATTTTGAACCCTCACTTGGCGAGCGGCAACAAAGACTGGGATGCTAGCCGCATCACCTACGAGCCGCTGGCGACCTTCGACCGCGAAGGCAAGATGGTGCTCTTTTTGGCGGCCGAGGTTCCCTCGCTCGAAAACGGTGGGGTCTCGCCCGACGGGCTTTCGGTCACTTGGAAGCTCAAAGAGGGCGTGAAGTGGTCGGACGGCCAGCCCTTCAGCGCCGAAGATGTTAAATTCACCTTCGACTACATCAGCGATCCAGCTACGGGCGCTACCTCGTTTGCGACCTATAGCGCGGTCGAACGAGTCGAGGTGATCGACGAACTGACGGTTAAAGTGATCTTCAAAGAGCCGAACCCCGCTTGGTCGCAGCCTTTCGTTGGCTACGACGGGCAGATCTTGCCCAAACATATCTTCGGCGACTACATCGGGGCCGAAGCGCGCAACGCCCCCGCCAATATGATGCCGGTCGGCACCGGCCCTTACCGCGTGGTCGAGTTCAAGCCCGGCGATGTGGTGATCTACGAGGCCAACCCCTACTTCCGCGAAGAGGGCAAGCCCTACTTCAGCCGCATCGAGCTGAAGGGCGGCGGCGATGCAGCCACGGCAGCGCGGGCAGTCTTGCAAACCGGCGATATCGACTTCGCTTGGAACTTGCAGGTCGAAAACCAACTGCTCGAACAATTGGTCAAAGATGGAGTCGGCGAACTGCTCTTCAGCCCGAGCGGCAGCTCCGAACGGATCGTGCTAAATACAACCGATCCCAATACTGAGATCAACGGCGAGCGCTCGAGCGTCGAGGCGCCCCACCCCTTCTTCAGCGATAAACGCGTGCGTCAAGCCTTCGCGCTGGCGATCGACCGCGATACGATCGCCAAGCAGCTCTACGGTCTCTCGGGCTATCCAACCGCCAATATGCTCTTCGAGCCGCCGATCTACGAATCGCCCAATACCAGCTATGAATACAACCTCGCGAAGGCGGCCGCCCTGCTCGACGAGGCTGGCTGGGTCGATAGCGATGGCGATGGTGTGCGCGAAAAAGACGGCAAGAAGCTCTCCATCCTCTTCCAGACTTCGGTCAACCCGATTCGCCAGAAGACCCAAGAGATCATCAAAGCTTCGCTGACCCAGATCGGCTTCGAGGTCGAACTCAAGAGCGTCGATAACAGCGTCTTCTTCAGCGGCGACGCTGGCAACCCCGACACGATGAGCCACTTCTACGCCGACGTCCAAATGTTCACCACCGGCAACGGCAGCCCCGAACCCAACAGCTCGATGCTCGAATGGGTCTGCTGGGAGATCGCTCAGCAGTCGAACCAGTGGTCGGGCCGCAATATCACGCGCTGGTGCAACCCCGAGTTCGACGCGCTCTACAACCAAGCCAAGGCCGAGCTCGATCCCCAAAAGCGGGCCGAACTCTTCATCAAGATGAACGATCTGTTGATCGAAGATGTCGCGATTATTCCGCTGGTACGCCGCACCTTCCCGACCGGGGCCAGCAAAACCCTCGAGGGCGTCGAGCTCACCCCCTGGGATTCGAACACTTGGCTGATCAAGGAGTGGAAGCGCAAATCCTAAGCTCTGCCAACAGCTAAGCCAGCCACGAGGAAGGGCCAAACGCTTGGCACCTTCCTCGTACTACTTCTGTTTAGCTCAAACCCCTCATGCAAACGATGCTTTTCAAGATCAGGCGGCGAGGCGGCTAGCCCCATTCGGCTCCTAGCGCGTCCGCCTACGGCTATCAAGTCGCCGCTCCTCCCATTCGGGCCTTCTTCCGTCCCGAAGCCAGACCCCAAAATCGAAACGCAAGCGACGGACTAAAGGTCACTACTGTAAATAGTTTTTCAAGCACAGCCTAGAGCGCTCGTGTGGGCTGTATGCGGCGCTCAGCCAAGCTGCTTGCTGCAAGCGATCTGACCCCTATTATCTCAACTAAACAAGTCGCTTTTGTCGAATTTCACTATTGCTCTTTCCAATCGAATTTATGAGAATAAGCGCATACTAGCTCTCGTTCACTCCCAACTACACCATAGTCTCGAGCGTTCCGAGCTTAAACGCGCTCGTAGCCCGTTCTTCGATAAAGTAGGACGGCCTTCATTCTTTTCCAAGTTTATTGACAATATAAATAATTGACAAACTCTTCTAAGCCAGCTATACTCAACTAAATAAATTAAGTAACATTTGTATCTCTTGCAAGATCTTAGGTTAAAGGACACGTAATGCAACGACGTCAGTTCGCATGGCTCATAAGCCTGATCAGTCTCTTCTCACTGCTTCTCGCTGCTTGTGGGTCAAGCACAGCAACTAGCCCAGCAGCAAACGAACCGAGCACAAGCGCGGCTGCACCCACCGAGGCGGCCGCTCCAAGCGATAGCGCCGCAAGCCCCACGGCCGAGGCCACAGATGCTCCTAGCGAAGCCGAAGCGCCCGCCGCTTCCGCAGGCAAAGATGATGTGTTGCGTCTGCTCTGGTGGCAGGCGCCCACCATGCTGAACCCCCACCTTGCCACTGGCAGCAAGGACTGGGAAGCCACCCGCGCTGTCTACGAGCCGCTAGCCTCGTTTAACGGCGCTGGCGAGTTGATTCCCTTCTTGGCCGCCGAGATTCCTTCTTTGGAAAACGGTGGTGTCGCTCCCGATGGCCGCTCGGTCACCTGGAAGCTAAAGGAAGGTGTAGTTTGGGCCGACGGCACGCCCTTCACGGCTGAAGACGTTAAATTCACCTACGAATATGTCACCAACCCTGATACGGCTGCAACTACAAGCGCGCTCTACGGAACGATCGAAAGCGTTGAAGTGATCGACGAGCTGACCGTTAAGCTCAACTTCAAAGAGCCCAACCCAGCTTGGGCACTGCCCTTCGTCGGCTACGAAGGCTTGATTCTGCCCAAACACGTTTTTGAAAACTATATCGGTGCAGAAGCGCGCAATGCGCCCGCCAATATGCTGCCCTTTGGCACTGGCCCCTACAAAGTGGTCGATTTTAAGCCGGGCGACACGGTAAGCATGGTTGCCAACGAGCTCTATCGCGAAGAGGGCAAGCCCTACTTCGGGCGCATCGAGCTGCAGGGCGGTAGCGATGCTGCTTCGGCGGCCCGCGCTGTGCTGCAGACCGGCGACACCGATTTCGCTTGGAACTTGCAGGTCGAGGCCAGCTTGCTCGAACAGTTCCTGAGCGGCGGCGCTGGCCAGCTTATCCCCAACCCGGGACCGAACGTCGAGCGCATTCTCTTGAACATGAGTGACCCTCACACCGAGGTCAACGGCGAGCGCTCGAGCGCCGAAGTGCCCCACCCCTTCTTCAGCGATGAGCGTGTGCGCAAAGCGTTTGGCCTAGCAGTTGACCGCGATACGATCGCCAAGCAGCTCTATGGCGTATCGGGCACAGCGACTTCTAACCTCCTGGTTGCGCCGACCAACTACGCTTCGCCCAACACCAGCTACGAATACAACCTCGAGAAGGCCAAGGCGCTCTTGGAAGAGGCGGGCTGGGTCGATAGCGATGGCGACGGCGTGCGCGAAAAGGATGGCCAAAAGCTCTACATTCTCTTCCAAACTTCGGTCAATCCTGTGCGCCAAAAGACCCAAGAGATCGTGAAGGCCTCGTTGACCCAGATCGGCTTCGATGTCGAACTGAAGAGCATCGATAACGGTGTCTTCTTCAGCAGCGACCCGGGCAACCCCGACACCTATTACCACTTCTATGCCGACGTTCAGATGTACACAGGCGGCAATAGTAGCCCCGATCCCGGCTCGGCAATGGAGGACTGGACCTGCCACGAGTTCCCGCAGAAGGCCAATAACTGGGTTGGCGGCAACCTGGCGCGCTGGTGCAACCCTGAATACGATGCGCTCTTCGAGCAGTCGAAGGTCGAACTCGACCCCGAAAAGCGCGCTCAGCTCTTCATTCAGATGAACGACCTGATGATCGAAGATGGCTTTGTGATCCCCTTGGTACACCGAGCCTTCCCGTCGGGCGCCAGCGTCACCCTCGACAACATCGAGCTGACCCCTTGGGACGCCAACCTCTGGCGCGTTCAGGACTGGACGCGCAAGCCCTAAAATAGTTCCAAACAAAAGCCGAGAGGGATATCGCGTGACGCGATATCCCTCTTTGCAATTACACCAAATCCGCTTAAAAGTTTGTCCCTTTCGCCATACGTGAAACGAAAACAGTCTTGTTCCGCTCTGCCGGAGGCCAACACAATACGAAATTCGTTTGCATTGTCGGATTGGAGGAGGACTTTCGGCACACACAAATAGACGCCTCGTTTGTTGGGCGGCATGCTGGTAGCCGTAGGCGGACGCGCCAAGCAACGAATGGAAGGGAAAGAGCTCGCCGCAGCAATCTGAAGCAAGCGAGCGGATTTGCTATAACGTAATCAGATGTAGAAACAGATATGCTATTCAACAACACGGGAGCCGCTCAGCTGAGCAGCTCCCGTTTATACATACCTCAGGACAACACATGGTTTCAAGATAAAAAACCAAACAAAACAATAACTTTCCAAATAGTCTCTAAAAATATTTATCTAAGGCGCACTTCTTGCTATGCTCTGCTCAAAGGGTTAGCCGCTCAACACAAACTCAAGCGACACATCTCCAAGCTTGAGACGTATCAATCCAAACCTTCACAATTCTATTACAATCTCATTCACAGGTAGTTAAAACGTTAAAAATCTATGCTGAGAGTAACGTTTTGACGGAAACAAAGGTTGATTCAATACCAACTGAGTTGATCAGTGGTATAAATCGCACTCTCTACCAAGAATAGGAGTTACGCTATCAAATATCTCAGAATCTTCCGAAACAAGATACTTCAAAGGTAGCGAGACAATCGAGTCTTGCTCTTGTATAGTAGAAACAGGATCGTAAGCATTCGAGCGGTATGTATCGATCAACAGATCAGAAGTCGAAACCGGAACGCTGCTTGAGAAGATCACAGCGCTCCCTTGAGGACTAGTACGAACCACACCATAGTATGATGCAGGAGAGCAGGCCGTTACAAATAAAGCGAGAGTCACACATACCATGACGGCTAACAGAGCAAATCCTTTACTCGCCATATTTGTCCTCCTAACGACAACACAATCAGCGTGTTGTTGTTGAGACTACATACCTAGCAGACGTCTTAGGAACTCAATTAGTTACATTATACCATGCCTCTATAGGTAGCAAAAAGCCTATAAGAGAGGAGTATCGACCCCCTGTTACCAGCATCAAAATCTAGGCATACTAAGTTTATATCGACATTGGTAGCGATGCTCTATTTTATAGAGTGAAGGAGCACATGTCATGCTAATAAAGGCTCTTATCACCATAATTTGGTTTATTCATCTTATAATACAATCACGACGACTGTTTCGTCTGGCACACTTGCAAGAACTACGCCGCTGGGAAGGAATCTGGCTGCGCTCTAGCCTCAATCGTCTCTGGTGGTGGTTGGGCCAAGAGAGCTTCTGGCGACAAGCGCAATATGATACACTGATGTGTGTGCAACTCACTATCATGCTTGCGATCGGCAGCATAACCGCTGGTTTCTAAATTCCAGCTCATAGCAAAGCGATAACTATGCAATTATCACTATCTCCTATGGAGCTGCCCCAACCGCTGACTGCTATGGTACGCGACCGCTTTGCCGCCCGCGTGATCCTTACATTCGCTGGCGTTCACGGAACACTGGTTGCAGCGGGATTACCCAGCCTCCCTTGTCCGCTTCTGCACAGCGTTGGCATTCCCTGCCCAGGCTGCGGCATCAGCCGAGCGTGTATCGCGCTTTTGCGCGGCGATTGGCAAGAGATGGCCACCCTCCACTTCTTTGCGCCGCTTGTAATGGTAGTGCTGGCCCTACTGGTGTTTGCAGCCTTCTTGCCCGATTCTCGCCGTAGCGCGTTTATCGATCTGGTCAGGCGTTTTGAACAACACACAGCGGCTGGCCTCATCCTATTCATCGTATTTATAGCCTATTGGATCTTTCGCTTCGCCAGCGATCCCTACGCCTATGTCGCGCTTATGCGTGGCTGAACATAGGCGTTTAGGAGCGAGCAGCTTGCGAAGAGGGCACAAATGCGCTATTCTGTAATAACAGACGAGCAGCGCTAAAAACTAAGTTTCAAACCAAAAGGCGTCTTCCGCCTTGCTTTTTCTCAAGCTAACGCCTGTATTCCTAGCAAATTCTAGGTCTACGGGCGTTAATAGTATTGGCTCGTTACAAGCGTGCCTTGTTAACAGAAAAAACAACTTTTTGCGCTGCTAAAGCGTAGCAGGCAAAGAAAAAGCCTACATACAGAGGTTCACACCATTCCACTCATCAGAGTAGGCTGCTTCCAGAGACGAGAAATGTGAATCGCTTGATTCCGAATCGTAATCTTCTGCTTGCAGGAAGAGTTGTAAGCATAGTTTATACTGTCATCGACAGATCTCAAGCCGTTCCACTTCGGCCTCAATCGATTCGCTGGCTCGTTCTTTTCTGGTTCAGCAGTTGTTTGATAATAGATTTTGGATGATCACTAGTGAGAAACGAGGTAGATCTATGACGGCAGGACCAAGCCCAGCCCGTGTAGCCGCAGAAATTTTCGTACACTATTTCCGACAAGTCGCCGAGCGCAGCGGAGCACAATGGACTCCCCAAAACACCCGCGATATCACCGATGCGGTGCGCGCCCTGATCGACGCCGTCCAACAGAGCCACTATCACGAAGAAGACCGCGATCCGATTCCGCCCTATCGTGCGCGCCCTGCTACTGGGCAAACCATCAAAACCCGTCGCCTCGATTTTGATGAGCCGCCCCACGAGCGAACCGGCTCGTAATAACGGACGAGATACGTACGACTCAGCCGCATGGTCGGTCAGCACACAATCGGTCCACGCTGCACTGCCCTGTTCAAAAGGCTCTACGGTTCAACTACGTAGCTGCACACTTTCGCCGAGAACACGAGGCTCACAGAGCGCAAACAATTTGTACGACCTGTGTATGCAAAACCAAACTGCGTACAAGCTGGCTGCGCTTTGCAGTCCTCACCACGAGTCGCTCATCTGCTCAATATGTTATGTTAAGAAGCAGGCTAAGGGCCTGCTTCTTTTTTATTTCCAGCCTTCGATCGCCCCTTCGGTTGCCTCATATCATACCAAAGTCGTTTAAAGACCTGCATGCTCTTCGCTCAGAAAAACGAAAAGCCGGGAAAAGGAGAGTCACGGTCCGCTCTGCCGAGGGCCAAAGAGAACCGAATCAACCGGATTTGGTATCACCCGCTTGATCACCAAAGAACGCTAGCGTTGTCGTCCCTAGCTTCTATTCAATCCTTAGCGCGTCCGCCTACGGCTACCAACATCTCGCCCATCAAAAGGTGCTTTCAGCTTCGCCAGCGAACACGCGCAGCTAGCTCTACGACCTTCATCGTTTCTCAATGCCAACATTGAGCAGGCAGCGCGATACACAACGAACGCTTGTTGAAGACAGCTCTTTTGACACAAGCAGCAACAGTATCGAAGCGCTCGCTTTTCGAAATTCTCCCCCATCTTTCGCCAAGCTGAAGTAATGGTAGTAGGGCGGCCAACTCCTATCGTGTCAGAGCGTGGTATGCTATGCAGGTACCCTTCCTTTCTAACTCGATTGAGGTTCCTGCATGTCCGAGCTTATCGATACTTTTGTAGCCGATTGCAAGCGCGAATTGCGCGGCAACGTCTACGCCGATACCATGACCCGTACACTCTACGCGACCGATGCCTCAAACTACCAAATTATGCCTCTGGCTGTGGTGACGCCGCGCGACCGCGACGACATCATCGCAGTGGCCAAGCTGGCAGCTCGTTACGGCCTGCCGCTTTTGCCGCGCGGCGGTGGTAGCAGCCTTGCCGGACAATCGGTCGGCGAAGCCGTGATTGTAGATACCAGCAAACATATGCACAATCTGGTATCCGTCGACCCCGAGGCGCGCCGTGCCCGCGTACAACCCGGCATGACCTTGCAAGCCCTCAACAACGCTCTCGCCAAGTATGGCCTTAAATTTGGCCCCGATCCAGCCTCAGCGGTGGTCTGTACCATCGGCGGCATGATCGGCAACAACTCGACCGGATCGCACTCCATCCTCTACCATATGACTGCCGACCATATCCACGGCCTCGATGTGGTCTTGGCCGATGGCACGGCGACCCACTTCGGGCCGACGCCCCGCAGCGAGATCTCGCGCATGGTCGAGCAGGGCGGCCTGCTCGGCTCGATCTGGCAGCAAGTGCCCGCGATTGTCGAACGCTACCGCAGTGCGCTCGACGCCCGACGCCCCAACACTTGGCGACGCTGCGGCGGCTACAACCTCGACCGCATCCTCAACGCCGACCCAATCAATCTGGCCGAGCTGATCTGTGGCAGCGAAGGCACCTTCGCCCTAGTTAGCGAAGCCGAGCTTGATCTGGTGCCGCTGCCGCGCCACACCGCGATTATGTTGGTGGCCTTCGACGACCAAAACGCCTCGCTCGAAGCCGTGCCCTACATGCTCGAAAGCGATCCGGCGGCGATCGAACAGGTCGACCGCTTTATGATGCGTATGCAGCGCGAAGCTGGCGGCGACTACAGCATCGGCCAATTTATCGGCAACGACGACCCCGATTCGGTGTTGATCACCGAGTTTTACGGCGACACGCCCGCCGAGGTTCAAGCCAAGATGGCTAAGCTGGAAAGTATTTTGCAGCGCCATACCGCTGGCTGCCGCATCTACCGCTTCGAAGACGCCAAATCGCAAGCGACCATCTGGCTGATGCGGCGCGCCCAAGCCGGTCTGCTCTCGCGTCAGCGCGGCGAGATCAAGCCGCTCAACTTCATCGAAGATGTGGCGGTTCCGGTCGAGCATCTTGCGGCCTACATTCGCCAGATCAGCCAAGCCACCCGAGATCTCGATGTCGATCTGATGGTGAGCGCCCACGCCAGCGCTGGCTGTCTGCACGTTATGCCCTTCGTCAACCTGAAGACTGCCGACCACATCGAAAAGATGCGCTTGATCACCCAAGCAGCCGCCGACTTGGTGCTGGAATACAAGGGCGCGATGAGCAGCGAGCACGGCGACGGCCTGGCCCGCAGTTGGCTCAACCGCCATATCTTCGGCGATGAAGTCTACAGCGCTTTCCAACAGGTCAAGGCCGCCTTCGACCCCGAAAACCGCCTCAACCCCAACAAGGTCGTCAACGGACCCGACATGACCGAAAACCTGCGCTACGGCACCAACTACCGCACCGTCGAGCTGAAAACCAAGTTCGACTGGTCGGCCGACGGCGGCTTCGCAGGGGCGATCGAGATGTGTAATGGCCAAGGCTACTGCCGCAAAGTCACGGCTGGCACAATGTGTCCGAGCTATATGGTGACCCGCAACGAGTGGGATTCGACTCGTGGGCGTGCCAACGCGCTGCGCAACACCCTCAGCGGCACGCTTCCGCTCGAAACGCTCTACAGCGACGAAATGAAAGAGGTGCTCGATCTGTGTGTAGGCTGCAAGGCCTGCCAAAACGACTGCCCTTCCTCGGTCGATATGACCCGCATCAAGAGCGAAGTGATGGATATGCGCCACCAGCGCGATGGCATCGATCTGCGCACCCGTCTCTTCGGCGAGATGCCGCGCATCAGCCAGGTGATGACCTCGAAGCCGATCTTGGCGCGCCTCGCCAACACGGCCACCAGCTTTAAGCCAGCGGCTCAACTGGTCGCGCGTATGATCGGGATCGCGCCCGAGCGCCATCTGCCCAAATTCAGCCCAGAACGCTTCAGCAGCCAACACTCCAGCGCCAAGCTGGTGCAGCCTTTTGAAAACCCCAATGCGGTTGTGCTCTACAGCGACACCTGGATGGAGCACCACTACCCCGAGATCGGGGAAGCCGCCAAGCGCGTGCTCGAAGCGGCGGGCTACGAGGTGATCATCCCCGATTATGTCTGCTGCGGGCGAACCTATCTCAGCAAGAGTATGCTCAGCTCGGCCCAACTGGCCGCCGAACGGGTCTGCGAACGCCTAGGACCCTACGCCGCCGCTGGCATTCCGATCGTCGGCCTAGAGCCTTCCTGCGTGCTGAGCTTCCGCGACGAATACCCAGCCCTCAGCAAGCATCCGCAGCGCCATGCGCTCGCCAAGGCCGCCCTCAGCTTCGAGGAGTTTGTGGCCCGTAACAGCCTGCGCTTCGCGCCGCTCTTCCAAGAGTGCGAACGCCAGCCGATCCTCTTCCACGGCCACTGCCACCAAAAAGCGATCGTGGGCACAGCGCCCGCCCACCAAGCTCTAGAGCTGGCTGGCTACGAGGTCAAAGAGATCGAATCGGCCTGTTGCGGCATGGCTGGCTCCTTTGGCTACGAGGCCGAGCACTTCGAGATCAGCAAAGCTATGGCCGAGCGCTCGTTGCTGCCAGCCGTGCGCGCCAGCGATTTGCCCGTTGTAGCCGCCGGAGTGAGCTGCCGTCAGCAGATCGCCGATCTGAGCGGGCGAAAAGTCGTCCATCCGGCGCAGGCAATGGCCCAACGCCTCAACCTATAATGAGCACATCCAAACGATGTGATGTAGCAAAGGGCACTGATTATGATCAAACTGGTTCCAATGAGCGAAGAGGAGTTTCAGGCCTACTACACGGAGGCCGTTCGAAGCTACGCTGCAGAGCATGTAAAGAGCGGGCGTTGGCAACCTGAAACAGCCGAGCAAGAGGCAAAACGCGAATACGATGCCTTGCTGCCTCAAGGCGTCGCTACGCCCAATCAGTTTCTCTTCACCATTCAAGAGGAAGAGAGCGGCACGCCCGTTGGCATGATCTGGTACGCGCTCCGCCAGAGCGGGCCGAAACAGATCGCCTTCATCTACGATGCCTCGATCAAACCCGAGCACCGGCGCAAGGGCTACGCCCAAGCAGCTTTCGAGGCTGTAGAAAAGTTGGCGCGCGCTCAAGGCCTCTCAGCCATCGATCTGCATGTCTTTGGGCATAACCAAGCGGCGATCGCACTCTACCAAAAGATCGGCTTTCAAGCGACCAATCTGCTGATGCGCAAACCGCTCGATCAAGCCGACTCGCCCGAAGGCTGATTCGAAGTCCGTTTGATCGCTCAGCACTCTGGCGGCTTGGTCCCTTCCCCAAAGAGGGCGGCTGGCGCGTCCGCCTTCGGCTACCAACAGCTCGCCCGTAAGCAGGGTGTTGTAGCAGTGTGTTGAAAGAGCGCCCCAAAAACACCATTTCAAGCGGATTTCGTTGCTTAGAGTTGCGAGCCTGCAAGCCTTTAAGCGCATACGCTATCCAGTCGACGTGGGGCAGTGAAAGGCAGCGACTCGCGCGATAGCCTGAATGGATGGAGGGGGATCTGATAGCCGAAGGCGGACGCGCTAGAAGCCGAATGGAAGGTAGAGAACAAGCCGCCATAGCTTTGAAGCGAAAGAGCGAATGGTACACACTAGGCAGAAGTAGCTTGAGTATCAAATACAAATGCAGGTTATTTCCTTTGCGAGTGGGAAATAACCTGCAATACAAACAGACTTCTAAACTGCGAAATTTTGCTAACTACACTGTTGCTTTATTTTGCCAAACCATGGCGTATCTGAACGTCTTTGGTCGATCTATAACGCACCCTGCACGCAGCCAAGAGCTAAGGTCATAAGAAAGAGCACTATTGCTACAATAGCACATATGACACAGGCTAGCAGGCAAAATGAGAGAGGGATGTTGGGGCAGCTCGAGGCGCTGGAATGCGCCGGGTGTCAGGGGTATAGATCGGTGAAATCTAACGGTAGACGTCAAGATCCTGTTCCTCAATCGTCGGCATAAAGCGCGACATTTCGACCATTTTAAATATCTTTTGGTGGTGAGGGCTTACATTCATTGCAAAGAGCTTATAACCAGCCTTGCGCGCCGTTACCACGAATTTCAGCAATGCGGAAATGCCTGCGGAGTTGATAAAGGAGACTTCGTCAAAGTCCAAAACCGTAACCGAACGCATATCCGTACACGCAGAAGCAATTGCTGAAGCCGAAATGGCATCGACACTTGTTGTTCTGATATGAAGTATTACCACATCGCCAAATTCTTCGCGCTGAACAATGTCGCTCATACGGCTAATCCTTCCGATACAGACGAAGTGTTAATATCGTTCCCGTCTGCGACGAGGCGATCTCATAGTCATCTACGAGTGCGGTGATAAAGTACATGCCAAATCCTCGCAACATCCCACTATCAAGATGCTGCTCATCTACAACCCGTCGTGAAATATCTAAACGGCCTATGCCCCCACCCTGATCACTGATCACGATTTCGAGCTTCTCGTCATCGAGCACAAAGACGACAGCGACCGGCTCACCAGTTCCAATACGATTGCCATGTTCGATCGCATTGTTTACAGCTTCGCTAACAGCTAACTTCAGATCTTCGATACGTTCGGTCGAAAACCCACATGATTCGCCGATCTCAGCGGCACTGGCGCGCACAACACGCTCAAAAATCGGATTGGAAGGGATTCGTACTTCAACACGTTCCATAACCAATACTCCTCCCCTTCTGCTTAGCCCTTGATACTATCCAGCCTACTACGCCCTGCCTAGCTAAACAACGTGCAGAGTTCATTTTATCGAACCGCCGTTGCCACTGACTTGTTACGCACCGATGCAGTCCCAGCCGAGACCGAGGCATTCGGGCGGCGCGTCAGATAGTCGTAACGGCGCAGATAGGCTTTGCCAAGCGATGTGTTACCGATTTGCAGGTAGCACGCGCCGAGATAATAGAGCGCCTGAGCATGGCGTGGGTTCCGTCGTAGAGCTTTCTCGAAGAGCGGAATAGCCCGCGCAGGCTCAGAGAGTTCTTTGTAACAAAGACCAAGCATAAAGCTGGTTTCAATATCATCTGGAATGTGTTCAAGCACGCGCGCAAACTCATTGGCAGCTAGGTCGTAGCGCCCACGACGCACATACATATAGCCAAGATCGTATCGCAGCGAGTCGGCTTCGGGAGCCAGTTCTACTGCTTTACGCCACGCGGCCAAGGCCCATCCTTCACGTCCCAAGACGGTGTACATAAAACCCAACATATAGTGCGTTTGAGGATCATGGGGTAGCAGTTGTACCGCCCGTTCCATCGCACGCACCGAAGGGATCAACATCCCCATGTCGTACAATAACTTACCCATATTTGCAAAAAGTTGCCCTTCGCGTGGGTGAGTCTTTGCACAAGCGAACAAGACATCGTAGGCCTTCTTGTTCTCTTTCATCAAGCGCAGCACCATACTCATACGGATGCGCGCTTCGACGTAGTTTTTGTCCGCGGGCGGAATCTGCTCATATTCTGCGAGCGCTTCTTCCCAACGGCGCATTCGAGCCAGCAGGTTACCGAGCAGGTAGCGCGCCTGATGTTCCTCGGGGCGCCACTGCAATAGGGCGCGATAGATCCGAGCGGCCTCGTTGGCATAGCCCTGCTGCTTGAGATCTTGGCTCAAGCGGTAATACCACTGAATAACTTCTTCTTCGCTTCGTTGAACCAGAGGGGCATCTTCAACCACTGGCGAAACAAAGGTGGGCTCTACTCGCAGGGCTTCTGTGAAACAACGCTGCGCCAACTCGTGGGCACCGTGACTTTGATGCATCAAGCCCATGTAGTACAAGGGCTCAGCCGCCTGGGGCCGAGCATCGCATGCACTGCGGTAGTGTATATATGAACGACCAGCGTCCTCAATTTTCTGGTAACATCGACCAAGAGAAAAGTGCGCCTCGTACAAATTGCTGTTTAGTTCTAGCGCTTCGCGAAAGGCAGCAATCGCCCGATCGATCTGCCCACTAGCTGCGAAGGTGACACCCAAATTGTAGTGCGCTTCTGGTAACTTTGGATCAGTCTGCACAGCCTCTAGATATTCGCGCAGGGCGATATCCCACTTTTCGAGGAAGAACCAGGAGTTACCTAAGTACAAATAGATAATCGCTCGCTCGCGATCATAGATCTGTGCTTGTTCTTCCCCATCGACGTAGGCTGCGATCAAGGCAGCTTTAAAATGCTCGATGGCATCGGCATAGGCCGCGCGCAGATAGGCGCGAATACCTTGACTGAAAGCGGCATCGAGGCGGGTTCCCGCCATAAAACGCTCGCTCCCAGAGAATGTATCCAAGTCCAGCGGCATAAATAGTAAAGAATCTTGCTCGGGCATCGCTGCACTCCCAATCGGTCAACTATGTTGGTTGTTCTTTGTATTCATCAATCACAAGGCGGAATTGCTGCTGAAGTTCACGAGCCTGCCCTCGCCCAAACAGTTGTTTTGCTCGTGTGACCGCATCAGGCAACAGATTCGTCCACTCCTCTGCGGTCAACTCCATCTCGATCTGTAAATCGTTCCATAGTTGCTGAGCGCGCTCGGGGCCTAACACATCAACAGCAACTTCCCAGATTTCATCGTGTAAACGAGATAAACGACGACGCAACACAACCAGGGTAATATCGTCGTCTTGAGCTGTCCCGTCGATCCAAGCGCGCAGTTGAGCGAGCAGTTTCGCTACCAGAGCGCGCGGGCGCAGCTGTTTAAACTCTGAGACCAAGCGTTCAAGACGTTCGTAGCCGAACATCTCTCCCTGAGCGTTGGTCGCTTCAACCACACCATCGGTGTAAAATACCAGCATATCTGCTGGAGCCAGCACAACTCGTAGTTGGCTATAATCGCTATCGCTATCGACCCCAAGGGGCAAACCAGAGATTTCTATCTCTTGTACATGCCCGTTAACTAACAATGGATAGTTATGGCCCGCATTGGCAAGTTCTAACACACCCTGCGATGGGTCGAGTTGAGCATACAACATCGTCACCATTCCATAGGGGATCTCGCTCAAAACGCCTTCGTTGACATCGGCCAAGGTACTGGCAGGGCTGGTTCCTCGGCGCGCTTGGTGGCGAAAGACCGTGCGCGCCACCGCCATACGAAGGGCCGCTGATAAGCCTTTGCCCGATACATCACCGATCATGATGCCGTGCTGGCCCTGTTCCAAACGAAGGAAGTCGTAGAGATCTCCGCCCAAGTCGCGGGCAGGCAAAGAGACAGCGCTTAATTCCCAACCAGGTAAATATGGCACCGCTTCGAGCAATAGGCCCTGTTGAAGATCACGCGCCAACTGAAGCTCCTGCTCGATCTCGGCTTGACGCTTTAAGAGTGCGGCATTGGCCTCAAGCTGATCTAAGGAAGGCGTCTCAAGCACAGAAGCCTGTCGCTTCGCGGCGGGAGCCCGACGCAACACAACCCCGGCCCCATGGCTGAGGAGTGTCGCTTGTTGCCGTTTACGCTCCGAACCATACATACGTGCACCTATAGTAAGAATTCTCGAACGTGACACAAGGGGTGTTTCACACCCCTCGCCGTTTTTCGACTGTCAATTGTTGTAAATAGCGTTGGCACGTCTCTTGCAAAAGCCTCACCGTAACGCCATTTAACAACATATCGGGTGGGTGAGCCGCTAGCTTTTCCAAGGTGCTCCGATATTCACGTATAGCCGCATCAATGCGCGCTTCTTGCCGATACGCTTCAGCAAGATAATACGATGGTAAGGGTGCCGTGGTATCTAAATAGCGAGCTCGCTCGAACTGACTGCTGGCTAAACTCCACTGCTCTTGGCGGCAATAGAGCAATCCTAACAACAGGTGCGCTTCGACACTAAGCGGGTGCAACTCAAGCGCTCGACGAACCTCTGCTAGAGCCAACAAGAGTTCGTTTCGGTCAGCGTGCGCATGTGCAATCAACACAAGCGCTTCGGGTGTATAGTTACTGTCCGGAGGCAAGCGTCGCAACAACTCTAAAGCCCGATCGGTCTCACCGTTCCCCAATAACACACGACTCCGACTAATCAACGCAGCTCCATCCTCAACAGGGGGAGTGTTGCTTGATTGGGTTGTTACTGGAGGCAGTGGCGACCTTGTCGGCTTCTCTGGCAGACGTTCAGGAGTGCGCCCTAGCCTACGTTGAGACAAGGGCTGTGTCTGCCTCGGTCGTAGTCCTGGTTCAACCCCTTGCCTCATATCACCACGGGAAGCAGGTTTTTGAATCGATGTATCTTTATAGTAAACGAAGCTACCTGCTATTTCTCGCAGTACGAACTTATTGAAAATATGCCAGATCGTTTCAGAGAAGCCTAAAAAGAGGTACCCTCCCTCCGACAAGCAATCATAAAAACGGGCCATTAGAGCACGGCAGGTCGCGACTTGAAAATAGATCGTTACATTCTGGCAAAAGATAATATCGACGCCTTTGGTCCAAGCAGGAAACGGTTCCAATAGGTTCAGGCGTTCAAAACGCACTAAGGAACGTACCTCGTTGCGCACCAGCAATGCGTCGCCATCGCTTTTAAAATAACGTTCGCGTAAGCGGGGCGTTAGATTGGTAAGTGTGCGCCCTTTATAACGACCTATTTTAGCTTGATTTAACGCCGCCTCACTCAAGTCGGTCCCTATGATCTCGATGCGGCGTGTTGGCATAGGCCCGAAGGTTTCTAAAGCCGCGATCGCCAATGAATAGGCTTCCTCACCCGTCGAACATCCAGCACTCCAGATACGTAATGGCTCTCCCAACGGTTTCTGGCGATGCAACTGAGGCAGTATCTCGCCTCCAAGCGCCCGCATATGTGGCATATTCCGAAAGAAGAGCGTTTCGTGATTGAGTACTAGCTCTACGAGAGTCTGCAACTCGTGTCGACCATCGCGGCGCCCTAACAGAGCCAAATAAGCATCTAGTTCCAAACCGGTCGCAGCTAAACGCTGTGATACTCCGTTGTCGAGCAAACGCTGGCGGCCCTCATCGATGTAAAAACCACTATACGACACGAGCATATCGCGCAAACGGCGAAACTGCTGAGGCTCTAGAACGAGGTTCTGAGCTCTTGGCATGCTATAGTAGTTCTTGCCGTCCGGCTCCGAGTTCATAGATTTCCGACTACTTGTTCGCACTGTGATCGGATCGCCCCACTAATTTCGTCAGGTGGTAAGACAAGATCAACAGCACCTAATTGTACCGCTGCTCGCGGCATGCCGTAAATGGCACAGCTCGCTTCATCTTGAGCGATGGTAAAACCACCATGACCCTTGATGGCCTGAAGCCCAACGGCTCCATCACGACCCATACCAGTCAAAAGAACACCGATCGTGCGCTCTGCAAACACTTCAGCAGCACTCTGCATCGCCAAATCGATAGCTGGACGCTGCACATAGAGCGAGCGTTTGCTGAGATGAACCCGACCACCCGGTCGCACGATCAAGTCGTAACTATCGGGTGCCACATAGACTACACCTGCCATCAAACGATCGCCCTCGGCTGCCAAGCGGGTTGGTAGTTGAATGCTGCTGCCCAACCACTCGGCTAGACCAGCGCTAAAACCCTCGGCGATATGTTGCACCACTAGAATAGCCGCCGGAAATGGGGAGGTGTACTGCGACAAGATCCGGCGTACCACCTGTGGACCACCTGTGCTGGCCCCGATCACCGTCAACACATATGAAGGCGAGGTGATCGCTGTTGGTGGCGCAAAGGTTGGATCGTTTGGCTGATTGTTGTGTGCAACAAGCGATGCTGGCGTCGCTGGGGCTGGCTCGGCCGCGCGCCACTGGGCACTGCGGCGCCGCCCGCGTAGATGGGTCACAACACGCACCCGCGAGAGCAGTTTGATCCTTCGGATCAAATCGCGCTTGGCTTGTTCGACCGCACCTGCATCATCTAGGGCTGGCTTCTCTATCACATCGAGCGCACCAGCCTCTAGCATTTTAAAAGTAATATTGACATCGTAATGCGACAGCGAAGCGGTCAGGGCCAAAATCGGCGTCGGATGATAGGCCATCAACTGCTCAGTTGTCTCAAGCCCATCCATGACCGGCATGCGCACATCCATAATGATAACATCGGGCCGCAGCAGGGCCGTCTGTTCTATCGCTTCACGTCCATTTGTAGCCTCCCCGACTACTTGGAGTGTCGTATCTGTTGCAATTACTGAGCGTAGAAACTGACGCATCAACGTCGAGTCATCTACAATAAGGATGCGAAGCGGTTGTTTCATGAAGTTTTATCATACCTTGAGGAGACACAAACCAACATACTTGGTATGCGTGTTGAATTTCCTCACTTACGTGTAAGATCTCACAATAGTACGCGACTTTGCCTACTCAGCGCAGCTTGTTGCGTTGCGCTTCCACCCTATCTCATTTCAAACTTCTGGTTCGCCCAAGCAGCTAGTCCATTTCGAGCACGAGTTTCACGCGGTTTGGCAGGTTGAGCAGATCGATATCTTTATTGAGATAATCGTCGACACCAGCTTCGAAAGCGGCGTGTTTATCGTCACTCGATGTCAGCATAATGATGCGCAAGTCATCGAGATGCGGGTTATCGCGCAGACGGCGACAGACCTCGTAGCCATCGATGCCCGGCATCTGAACATCGAGCACCAAAAGGTCAGGAACCTCTTGAGAAATAGCTTCTAAAGCAGCTTCGCCGCTGTGTGCAAGGCGCACATCATACCCATACATCTCCAAACGCATCTTTACGATGTCGGTTACAAGCTTGCTATCATCTACAACTAGGATCTGTTCTAACATAGGTCCCTCGTTCTACCTCCCCAGCAGCTGCCGGATTGTGTTGAGAAGATTATCCTGATTAAATTGGCTTTTGACAAGATAGGCCTGCGCACCAGCCTCGAGGCCCTGCTGTTTATCAGCATCAGATGCAAGGCTTGTCACAATAATGACCGGCAGATCGACAAGACCTAGCTCTCGTCGAATGCGTGTTGTCAATTGAAAACCAGTCATGCGTGGCATTTCGACATCGCTCACTACGAGGTCAAAGCTGCCCGATCGTAAAATCTCTAATGCGTCAGCACCATCAATCGCCACAGTCACATCGTAGCCTGCCGATTGAAGAATACTGCGAAGAAGTTCACGGGTTGTAAAAGAGTCATCGGCAACCAAGAGACGTGCTGGCGCAGGAGTATCCGCAGCCATTCTCGGTGTCATAGCAAGACCGCGCGCCTCTTGTACCAATATGACAGGGTTGAGTAATAACGCTAGCTGCCCATCTTCTAGTTGCAAGACACCATTATACCGCCGTTGTTGCTCGAAAAGAGGGCCGATCGGCTTAACCACAGCTTCACGTTCATCAACTAAACGATCGACGATAACACCGAACAGACGCTGATTGTTGCCAATCAACAGGGTAGGCATGCGCTTACCGCTGCTTGGCGACAAATTACCCTCTACTCCCAACAGGTCGGCAAGGCGTACAAGTGGCAGGGTCCGGTCAGCATAGCTGATACAGGCTTGACCTTCAATCGACTGCACATCAGATGGGTTAACCCAGATCACCGATCGACAACCCGAGGCTGGCAGACCATAAATCGATTCGGCCAACTCTGCGAGCACAACACGGGTTGTTACCAAGGTAAGCGGCAGAGCGAGTGTTATAGTGGTGCCCTGACCTAGTTCAGACTCGATCAAGACTTGTCCGCCCAACTCGGTGATGTTCGAGCGAACGACATCGAGACCAACCCCACGCCCGGAAATATCGGTGATCAGTGAAGCTGTGCTGAAACCCGGCATAAAGAGCAAGTCAAGCGCATCGGTATCGTTGAGCAGATCGGCCGCTTGCTGGGTGATCAGGCCCTTCTGCACAGCACTCTTGCGGATCATGTTAGGATCAATGCCGCGCCCATCGTCCTTAACAACAATGCGCACTTCGCCGCCAGCGGCCATAGCAGTAATCGAGAGCGTGCCTTGGCGTGGTTTGCCTTTGGCCTCGCGTTCGCTGGGTGTCTCGAGCCCATGATCGATAGCATTGCGCACCAAGTGCAGCAGCGGATCATTGATGGCTTCAAGCAATTTACGGTCGAGCTCGGTGGTTTCACCGTTCAGCTGCAAGTTGACCTCTTTGCCCAATTCTGCCGAAAGCTCGCGCACAGCACGCGGCAGATTGGCAAATACGGTCGAAACTGGAAGCAGGCGGGCCGCCATCACCTCACGCTCAAGATCATTGACCAGCAAGCGATGTTGGTCGTTGCGAACGGTGAGCAGCTCGGTATGCGTGCGTACCATATGCCGCATCTGTTTGGTGACGTTCCAAGCCTCTTCTACATAACTGTTGAGCTGAACGTATTCTGCGCTCTCTTCAGCCACACGCTTGAGCTGATTGCTTAAGTTCGATAACAAGCGCTCTTGCTGGGCCATACGTTGTTGTAGATCTTGCAAGGCTTGGATATGAGCACTTTGGGCTTGATACTCAAGCGCAAGCTCGCCAGTTAAGTTGATCAAACGATCCAAGCGATCAACCCGCACGCGCACCGTTTGACGAGAGCTGGAAGATCGTGAGTTAGAACGACGCGGGGCCGCTGCAACCGGAGCAATCACCGGAATCACAGGGGTGGCCGCTGGGTTTGGCTGAGCTTCAGGGGCGCTCGGAAGCTGGGGCTCTTCTGATCGCACTGGTTGTGGAGCCACCTGTTCAGGAGCTGGCGAAGGCGGGACAGGATCAGAAGCAGCATTGCTAGCTTGAGCAGACTGGGAACCACCCTGAAGCGCTTGCTCAAGTTTCTGCATCAGGGCATCGACGGGCACATCCGCCTGCTCACCACTGATCGCAGCTTGAGCGAGTTCCACAATCGCATCGCCGCTTTTCAGCAGATCGGTAGCCAATGATGGATCGAGCGTGCGTTGACCATCACGAACGATGCTGAGCAAATGCTCCATAGTATGAGCTAAGCGCCCAATCGTTTCAAAGCCGAGTAGGCGAGCTGAGCCTTTGATGGTGTGAACAGCGCGAAAAATCTTATCGACCTGTTCACGATAGGTCGGATCGCTTGGGTTTGCGATCCGTTCCATTACTAATAAACCATCACTCAGGATACGTACATTCTCAGCCGTTTCGTCACGGAATTGATTGTAAAAAGCTGATAAATCCATCATTAGCTATGATGTCGTGTTCGATGTTAAGAGGATTCAGGATATGACTGGGTTATGCCATGGAGCCGACTTGCGATCCCCGTCAAGAGAGCCGCCGATTCCGCAGTCTGGCGGGCACCAGCAGCCGATTGACGTGCCACATTCGCGATATCGCGCATGGTTTCGACCACTTGCTCGCTGGCACTCTGCTGTTGAGCGGTGGCTAAGCTGATCTCGGCTGCGCTCTGGGCAGTACGCTCAGCCATCATCACAATCGTGTCCATGATTTGGCCTGCGCGTTGCGACAGAGCTGTTCCTTGTTCAACCTCCTTTGCGCCTTGTTCGGCAGCTAATACCGCACCATGGGTCGCTTGACGCATCTCGGCGATCACACCACGCACTTCGCGGGCGGCCAAGAGAGCACGGTTGGCAAGGTTTTTAACCTCGGCGGCGACAACGGCGAAACGGCGACCATGCTCACCGGCGCCAGCGGCCTCGATGGCTGCGTTGAGCGCCAAGAGATGGGTCTCGTCGGAGATATCATCGATCAGGTCAATGATCTCGCCGATCTGCTGGGAACGTTCGCCGAGCGCCAAGACTCGCGCCGAAATGTCTTGCACACGCTGATTGATGCGATCCATAGCACGAATCGCTTCATCAACCGCATCTTGGCCCATGCTCAAGTTCATAAGAGTCTGCTGAGCGGCATCGGCCACCAATTCCGACGACTGGGCGATCTGCTGGGCCGTGCTGCCAAGCTCTTCGATGGTAGTACTGACTTCCGAAACAGCACTGGCTTGTTCGGTTGCGCCGCTGGCTTGCTGTTGCGAAGCGAGCTGCATCTGGGCTGCTGCCACGCTCAATTCGCTCCCAAGTTCAACTTGTTGAATATTCTTCTCCATCATCATTTCGTTGAAGTGTAACAGGGCTTCGGCCTGCTCTTGGACGCGCGCAAGCGCCTCAGACAAGCTGCGGCTCGATTGCCATGTCACGACTGCCAACAACATGACGAGGGCAACAAAGATCAACATATGGAGCAGATTGGGGATCATGCTGACATCGAAAACAGGAGTGATGATCCCATTCAACTCTAGAATAGAAAAGGTAATATAAAAGAGCAAAACGATAACAGCCAAACGCACGCTATCACGTGCAGTGCTCAGCAGACCGGCAGTCACTACCGGGAAGATCAGGACCGGCCAGATCGGCCCATGTAAACCACCAAGAAAGTAATTTGCGATAACGATCAGCGCAATAAAACCATAGAGAAAAAGGCTGATTCCCCAATTTTCGCGTTTGGTGCGCACCATGAGCAAGGTCGCACCCGCAATAGCTGCTGCTCCAAGGATGATGATCAGCATCGTCAGCAACAAGGGCCAAGCGAGCTGAATGACAAAATAGAGAATAAGCACTATCACCAAGGTGACGCCCGCTATTCCCAACAAGGCAAGTGCGCTCACCCGTAACAGCTCGCTACGATTAAAAGCAGAGCGCTGATCGGTATCAGACAAGTCTTTATTCAACATACTAAATTGATCCATTATGCCGTTTCCCCATGTGGCTGCGCTGTTTGGCGAATCAGATCAAGAGCAATTTCATAGAGATCAAGAACAAGGATAAGGGTCTCGCTGGGTGTATACACACCCCATACCCAACGGTGAGGTAGGCGATGATAGAGCAGGGGAGGTAAGGGAGATAGCTCCCCCTCATCAACGGTGTGCATCTCGCTCACAGCATCGCATAAGAGCGCGACACTGCGCCGACGTAGAGGAACAACAAAAGCATAGCGGCTCCCCTGATCACTGATATCTTGATAATCAAGCAGGGTGCCGAGATCGGCCTTGATCAAGGGACGATTTCGCGAATCGGTTGTGCCTAATGCGGTAGCACCCCCAATAAAACGAATTTGAACTTCGGGGCGATGGATCACCGCATAGGTATGCCGCGCCGTTTGAAGGGTCAAGACCAGATTCGGCATAAAGACTTCTCGAATCTAGGGTTACAATGCCTCACGCAGCACACGCAGTAGGGCATCAAGGTCGAGTAAAGCGACAATTTGATCTTCGTGATGAACAACTGCCTCTAAGAGCTGGGCACGAACCGGATCGAGACTGGTCGGAAGCGCCTGAACCTGATCGGCTGCGATGTCAATCAAGTCGATCACGCTATCAGCGATCAGAGCCAGATCGGTTTCTTCGTGATGAACATAGACATAGCGGCTTGTACGACTAGGAACGGTCTGTTCTAAACCCAGCAAGACATGCATATTAACAACCGTTAATATAGCACCTCTTTGGTTAATTAAACCGGGTAAAGATGGCGGTGCTCCTGGGACAGGCACAGGTGCGCGATAACGGATCAGCTCTCGCACGGCAGGACCAGGCAAGGCGTAAAGCTCTGTACTTAAACGCATCAGAAGCCACGTTCCGGCCAGCTGATGGGTATTGCTTTCCGACACCGCCACACTCATGCTCTCATCCCCTCACGGCTTGTTCCCATAGAAAGCCGCATAGATTTATATGTCACGAAGCATACTACACGAATCCCCCACTGGTCAAGAGTTGTAAAGGTCCTAAACCAGATATAGGACATTCGTCAAGCGCACTAGAATGCCTAGAATTGCAACAATCCTACACGCCTACGTACGCACCATTACGTTACGATTTGCTTATCATTACTCGAGGTAATTGTATACAATTTTAACATTTTTTGCGCAGTTCTGAATGCACAGTCCTCTGTTATGTATACCACTTACTTATAACGAGAGCGCTAACAGGGTCGGCCAAAAATTAGTGATTATTACGCCACAGAGCGGCTAATCAGGCGCTACACACGATGGCGAATCCATATGGTAGAATGATTTTCACACACATCCCAATCCGTGCAGAAAGGAAACGGTTTGTGAAACTGATTATCCAAGTACCTGCTTACAACGAAGCGGAGACGATAGGTGATCTGCTCAACGATCTACCTACCAGTATCCCAGGGGTTGATAGCATCGAGGTACTGATTATCGACGACGGCTGCAGCGATAATACGGCGTCGATAGCGCTTCAACATAAATTGCACCCTGTGACAGTGGTACGCCACACTAGTAACAAGGGCTTGGCAACCGCCTATCAAACGGGTATCGATACGGCTTTACGGCTAGGAGCCGATATTATCGTCAATACCGACGCCGACGGTCAATACCCCGGCTACGAGATTCCGCGCCTGATCCAGCCGATTCTTGAAGGGCGAGCCGACTTTGTGATCGGCGATCGTCAAACCAAAGCGATCGAGCACTTTAGCTTACAAAAAAAGATCTTGCAACAAGTTGGCAGCTGGGTGGTACGTTTAGCCTCAGATACCAATGTAGGCGATACTGTCAGTGGTTTTCGCGCGCTCAACCGCGAAGCAGCCCTGCGCACCTTTGTAACCACCGATTTTTCCTATACGATTGAAAATCTGATTCAAGCTGGCAAGCGCCGTCTAACCATCACAACCATTCCGATCAGTGTGCGCCCAACCCGCCCTTCACGCCTACACAAGGGCAATTGGCACTTCGTCAAACGCCAAGCAGCCATTATCGCGCGTACCTATGCGACCTACGAACCGCTTAAAACCTTTTCCTATATCGCGATCTGCTTTTTTGTGGTGGCCATGGGCTTTTTGGGCCGAGCTACCTATGTCTTCCTTGGGCGACGCCTCAACTGGTTTAGCGGCTCGCTCTCGAACGATCAGTCCTTATTGATAGGTGGAATCGTCTTAGTACTGGCGGCCATCACCTTCCTCATGGGCCTGTTAGCAGACCGAATCGGCTCGAACCGCCGTATGATGGAAGAGATTTTGTACCGTGTGCGCTCTCAAGAGATCAAAGAGAGTGAGTGGCGACGTCGGGTCGAGAGCTATCTGCAGGAAGGCAATCAGACAGAGGACCCACCAGCCGCCAAGCTGGCTTCGCACGACCGAGTCACAGCCGAATTGATCGAACACGAGAGCATCAAGCATGACTGAGCGTTCAGATCACGCTCATAGCTGGCAGTGGCAAACCGCCCAAGAACTGCATAATCAGCTGATCAACGATGAAGCGGTGCTGGGCTTGGTGGTAATCGGCTCCCTCGCTCGCCAAGAGCTTGATCTGTTGAGCGATCTCGACCTTGTGATATTGGTGCGCGATCAAGCCTATGAGCGGTTCTTTCCCACACGAGCTTGGTTCGCTTCACTAGGCGCGCTGCTGGGCTATGAAGGGCATGCTGGCCAAGGAATTGGCACCCATCGGCTGCTCTTAGAGGATGGTCGGCGGATCGATTTGATTGTGATGAGTGAGGCTGCGCTTGAACGAGAGGGCATTCAGGCGTTCTGGCGACCTGCGCTTCCGTTCTTTACGCGTAGTAGCTTGCTTGAGCAGCGTTTGCAAGAGAGCGTGACAGCACCAGCCTTTGTAGCGCTCTCTGAGCATGATTTCAATCTTTAGTGGAAGCGTTTTGGTATCGGGCCAGCGTAGCGAGTTTGAAAGTCGCGCGCAATGATCTCCTAATTGGCTTTCACCTCTGCTGTTCCCTTTTGCAAGATCTAGCTGTGCTGGCGATGCTTATGCGCGACCGCGCTGAAGCCACTACGCTTCATCGCACGGGCGGTACGTGGAATACGCTGATCGAAGCGCTTCAAATGCCCGCAAGTCCACCAAGTCGCGCTCATCTGCTTGTATCAATCGACCAAAGCTGCCGCACCTTCGATCAGATGGCCATGCAATGGTCGTCCGACTATCAAGCTCGTTACCCACAGTTTAGAGCGTTTTTCCAGATCGTTGAACGAGCGATCTCCCAAGAGAATAACTATCAAGAACCTTCGATCTCTCAATCGTAAAAAAGCACCGTGTAGCAGCAGATCTTGGCACGCTACACGGTGATTTAGGATCTTTTCAAGTCTTAGGAGTGGCTCTCGATAGGATCTTCTGATCGATCGAAGCGAGTCATATTGATAAAAGAGTAGCTCGTGCGGGGATCTTGCCACAAGTTTTGAAGATGTTGCAAACCTGCGCCAGTGCGGCGGTCAAGCAACATCACAAAACGGGTTGCATCGGCGATGCCTAAGCGATCAACCAATACACTCCAGCCCTCTTCGATCAACCAGAGTTCCGCCTGAGTCATTTTTTCTGCTCCTGAAGTAATTTAAGATCCGCATCTACCATCATGCGTACAAGCTCCTCAAACGAGGTTCGAGGCTGCCAATTCAAGCGCTGCTGGGCCTTCTTGGGGCTACCAACCAAAAGGTCAACCTCTGCCGGGCGCATAAAACGCTCGTCTTGCACAACATAGTCTTTATAGTTCAAGCCAACATAGCTGAAAGCTAGATCGGCGAACTCGCGAACGGTGTGGGTCTCGCCCGTTGCAACGACATAGTCATCGGGCTGATCTTGCTGCAGCATCAGCCACATGGCTTCGACATAGTCGCCAGCAAAACCCCAGTCGCGTTGGGCTTCAAGGTTGCCCAAGCGCAGTTCATTGTCAAGACCAAGTTTGATTCGCGCTACGCCGTGTGTGATCTTCCTTGTAACGAATTCGAGGCCACGGCGCGGCGATTCGTGGTTAAACAAAATACCGCTGCTCGCATGCAGGTTATAGCTTTCGCGGTAGTTTACGGTGATCCAGTGACCATAAACTTTGGCAACACCATAGGGGCTGCGCGGGTAGAAAGGTGTTGTCTCGTCTTGGGGCACAGCCTGCACTTTGCCAAACATTTCGCTGCTCGATGCCTGATAGAAACGAATATCGGGATCGACGATGCGAATCGCGTCGAGCACGCGAGTTACGCCCAAGGCAGTCGTTTCGCCAGTGAAAACCGGCTGCGGCCACGATGTCTGCACAAACGATTGGGCGGCTAAGTTATAGACTTCGGTCGGACGATGTTCGCGCAAAATGCTAATAATCGAAACCTCGTCCAAGAGATCGCCGGTAGCTAAGGTTATGCGATCTTGAATATGATGAATGCGTTCAAAGTTGACGGTACTGCTACGGCGCACCATACCGATCACTTCGTAGCCTTTTTCAAGCAATAGTTCTGCTAGGTATGAGCCATCTTGGCCCGTAATACCCGTAATAAGCGCACGCTTTTTCATACAGATTTATATACCTTTCTCACTTTAGCAGGAATTTCCTTGCTAGCTTGATTGTGGTATCGTACTCGCAGAATCACGATCTGTCTGCTAAGTGAGTTATCACATGGAAAATACCCTAGGAAGCCGAATCGCTAAGTTGCGCATACAGCACGGTTACACGCAACAAGAAGTTGCTGATCGTCTCGCTATCTCGCGCACGGCGGTGTCGCATCTTGAAGCCGGTATCAGTGTGCCCAGCGAACGTACCATCGCGCTGTTGGCCGGATTATTTAAAACCGAACCACACGCTCTGATCGCAAACACAAGCTATCCACTTGCCAAAGCCGAACGCCTCCCACAAACCGTTTGCTGCTATACCGAAACCGAGCTCAAGGCTCAGTTGATCGAACGCGACTGCGCGTGGTTAGAGCGCCTACGCGAACAGAGTTCGTGGCAGAATTTAGTTCTTGAGATTTGTCACGATTGGTTCGAGCAGCTTGCGCGCTATGAGGTGCCAGATGATCCGCGTGAACGATCGACGCTGCTGCGTGCACGGGGGAAATTAGAGGCGCTCTACCAGAGAGCGGTACAGCGCCACGACACCTAACTTGAAAGCCAAAGTTGATTAGAGCGTGCCACGAGCGGCCTTAACCGCCAGTTGAGCACCTTCTGCAAGAGTTGTAGCTGGGATGAGGGTTGATTCGGCCAAGATCTTGCGTCCCTCTTCCTCGTTGGTACCAACCAAACGAGCGACCATCGGGACAGTGGTGTTAACTTCTTCCAGAGCGGCAACCACGCCCTTGGCGACTTCGTCGACACGGGTGATACCACCGAAGATGTTGATCAGAACGGCCTTGACGTTGGGGTCGGAAAGAATGATCTGCAGAGCGGCCTTGACCTTATCCTTGTTGGCACCGCCACCGATGTCAAGGAAGTTAGCAGGCTCGCCGCCATACAGCTTCACAACGTCCATGGTTGCCATTGCCAAACCAGCGCCGTTCACCATACAACCGATGTCGCCATCGAGCTTGATGAAGGTGATGCCAGCTTCGCGGGCCTTGATCTCGGCCTCGGGCTCGTCGGAGCTATCGCGCTGAGCTGCCAAGTCGGGGTGGCGATAGAGCGCGCTATCGTCGAGCAGAACCTTCGAGTCGAGCGCCTGCAGGTTGCCGTCGTCACGAATAACCAGCGGGTTGATCTCGGCCAGCTCGGCATCGTTTTCGACAAAGACCTTGTAGAGGGCTTGAGCGATCTTAGCGAACTGGATCGCCTGCTTGCCATCGGTAAGGCCAATGCGGAAAGCGGCTTGACGAGCTTGGTAGTCGAGCAGGCCCAAACGGGGATCAGCGGCGATCTTCACGATCGCATCGGGGTTAGTCTTCGCGACTTCCTCGATCTCGACGCCACCTTCAGCAGAAGCGATCAAAACGATCTGCTTGCTAGCGCGGTCGAGAATAACGCTCAGATAGATCTCTTTCTGATACGAGATCGCCTCGGCAACCAAGACCTTCTCAACCGTCAGACCTTTGATATTCATGCCCAAGATCTGCTTGGCGACGGCCTCGGCCTCGTCGGGGTTGTCTGCCAGCTTTACACCGCCAGCTTTACCACGGCCACCAACGAACACTTGAGCCTTCACAACGACACGACCGCCGATTTGCTCAGCGAGCGCTCGAACTTCTTCTGGCGTTGTTGCAACGCCACCACCGGTTACCGGAATATTATACTTAGCTAATAGTTCGCGGGCCTGATATTCGTGGAGCTTCATGAATCACGCTTCTCCGCACATGAAACGAATTAGTATACAAACGAGTAGTGAATGTCGGTATCAAAGAAAAACAGAGGCGTCTTTCTCTGCATCCCAAAGCTCGATTCACCTAATCTACCTTTGGAACACCTTCTCATGAGATAGACTCTCTGCACCGAGCAACTGTTTTATTGAATGGTTGTATGGTAGCACAGCCCGTAATCTGAGTCAACCTAAGTACATGGCCTATCTATGCCATAAAAAGCGTGTATTCTTATGGGCCCAAAGCTGAAGGCGATCCAGGGCCGCGATTGTGTGGTATGATAGCCAAGCAGATGAAGAGCTCTCTCAGTTATAGGAACGCAGATTATGCGGATTGCACTTACTGGAGCCAATGGACAGCTTGGCAAAGCCTTGGTGGCTGCTCTTGGCGCTGAACATACGATTATCGAACTTGGCCACCAGACCTTAGAGCTTGGCTCTCCTGAAGCGATCGATCAGATCGTAAGCACCCAAGCCGATCTGGTGATTCACCCCGCCGCCTATACCAATGTCGATGGCTGCGCGCGCGACCCGCAGTTGGCCTATCGCATCAACTGTTTGGGCACCCGTTATGTCGCCTTGGCCTGTCGCCAGCTCGGTGCGCCGCTGGTACATATCAGCACCAACGAAGTCTTTTCGGGCCACAGCGACCGCCCCTACTACGAATACGATCAAACCGGGCCGATCAACGCCTATGGTTGGTCGAAGGCGTGTGCCGAGCAAGTAGTGCGCGAGCTGCTCGACAAGTTCTACATCGTGCGGGTAGCTTGGCTGTTCGGCGGCGAACGCAACTTTGTACGCACCGTATTGCGGCTCGCCAACGAGCGCGACTCGCTTAGCATGGTCGACGACGAAGTGGGCAACCCGACCTACTGCCCCGATGTAGCCGAAGCGATCGGCAAGCTGATTCAGCAGCCTGCCTACGGCACCTACCACTTTGTCAACAGCGGTTACTGCTCGCGCTACGACTTCGCCAAAGAGATCCTACGCCAAGCTGGCCGCGAAGATTTCGATCTCAAGCCGATCAAACTGGCCGAGTTCAAACGCGATAGCACTCCTCCCCCCTTCTCTCCGCTGGCCAACGAAAGCGGAGCAGCGCTCGGCCTGCAGTTGCGACCGTGGCAAGAGGCCTTGAGCGCATTCCTAAAGACGATCTAGACCCAAAGCAACTGCGCTTTGAGCGGCCTAAGAGTTGCTCAAAGCGCAGTTTCTTTACCAACCCGCCAAAGCTCCCAAGCAAAGCGCATCGTCAGTTGCATAAGGCTAGCGGAGTAGGCTTTCCCTCAAAAAAGGTCTTAACCGCGTCCGCCTACGGCTACCAACATCCCGCCCGCCAATACGGCCAGCAATCTGCGCCCCAGCCACTCTTCAAAAACCCAACCGTTCTGGCTAACACCAAATGCGTTTAAAGAGCGGCACGCCTGCAACAAAAATAGTCAAATTCCGCTCTGCCGAAGGCCAAATAGAAAGTAATCAACAGAATTTGGTATGATCAACCAGATGTAGCATAATTTGGAATGCTTGCCTGCGAATTGATGGCGAGCAGCGACCTAGCATTGTTTTCAAAGCTCCTATAGACTGTGATACAATACGCGCTGATGCCAATCCGATCATCAGAAGGGAAGCGCGCTGTGGAACTCTCTATCGAGCTAGACGACTCGCTTATGAATGCCCTCCAGGTCTACGCTCAGACCATCGGCACATCCCCCGAAGAGCTCGCCCACCAAATCCTACGCAAGCATCTGTTTGGTTCTGGAACCCAGCACTCCGAGGCTTTTGAGCGTAATATCGAGGCATTTTATAGTCAACTACCAGAGCTGTTAGAACGCTACGAAGGCATGTGCGTAGCCTTCCGCGATGGTAAGCTTGTCGAGATCGGAACGGATCGCATTAGTTTACTAAAAAAGATGTACGCGCGTTATGGCTACAGCGATATTTTCGTGACCCAAGTCGCTCGCACGCTGCGTGTACGTCATGTGGGTCACCGTCAACTACTAAGGCGCAGGCATGAACCTTTATAGTGATGACTTTCTCCCTCCGGCACCCACACTCACAATCGAAGTCCGCAACGCTCAAAGTGGAGCAGCCACAACCGTACTAGCCAAAATCGATAGCGGCGCTGATGGAAGCGTTATACCCGTAAGGCTGGTCGAAGAGCTTGGGCTGATCCCTTTCGACACGCTCTTATCGATGGCCTTCGATGGAAGCGTGGAAAAGCAGATCTCATATTTGGTCGATTTCACCTTCGCAGATAAACAATTCCACGACCTTGAAGTGATTACCGCGCCTTTAGACTATGTTTTGATTGGGCGCGATGTACTTAATCATATTGTCACCATCCTCAACGGCCCAGATCAACAACTATATATCCGATAACTAGCAAGAGCATGGTATAGTACGTTTTGAAAGCTCTTTGGACGAATGCGCATATTATGATCGATATTCTCATTCCTAATTACAACGGTGCCTCGCTTCTGCCAAGCTGTTTAGACGCGCTCCGCAAACAAACGCGCCGCGATTTTACGATCACAGTGATCGACGATGGGTCGAGCGACGATTCGCTTAGCCTGCTCGAAAAAGACTACCCAGAAGTCAAGGTATTGGCTCTGAAAGAGAACAAAGGCTTTATCGAAGCGGTCAATGCAGGCATCGAAGCGACCGATGGCGAGATCGTTGTGCTGCTCAACAACGACACAGAAGTGACACCACGTTGGTTGGAATATCTGGTCGGCGCATTAGAACGTTACCCGAGCTATGACTTTGCCTCAAGCAAAATGATGCTCTTCGACAGGCGCGACCATATCCATTCGACGGGCGACCTGTATCGGCTCGATGGGGTGCCCAACAGTCGTGGCGTTTGGCAGCGCGACCGCGGCCAATACGACTATGTCTCGGCTGTGTTCGGCCCCTGCGCCGGAGCCGCCGCCTATCGTCGCAGCGCCTTGCAACTGTTGGCGGAAGATGGAAAGGTCTTTGACCCCGATCTGGGCATGTATTGCGAAGATGTCGACCTGAATCTGCGCGCTTGGCGCCAAGGTATCCGCACGATCTATGAGCCACGCGCTGTGGTCTACCATATGCTGAGCGCTACTGGCGGCGGCGCACGAGCCAGTTATGGCTGTGGGCGAAATTTCATACTGGTTTGGGCCAAAAATCTGCCCAGCAATCTGATCAAACGCCACTGGCCCGACCTTGTGCTATCGCAGCTGGGCTACCTCTTTCACTCGATTTGGCATATTCGCGAGCCTGCTGCGCGCGCACGCATCCGCGGACAGCTGGCCGGACTGCGCGATCTGCCGACGTTTATCGCAAAACGCGCCAAGATCAGCTGAAGAACAAGGTTTAATCAAACGATACGCACTTGGAAGCTCGTATCGAGCGACGACCCGTTAGGCACCTATACAACTTGTTTCTATGTGGCTTCAGCCAGCCAGATGCTCCTCAGCCAGCGACAGAAGATCTTATAGGAAATACGTTATGGCTTCGTTTTGGGGTGGCCTTTCCACACAGATAGAAGCGTCGTGGTTGCGGGCGGGTCGTTGGTAGCCGTAGGCGGACGCGGTTATGACCTTCTTGGGGAAAAAAACTTAGACGCCCGAGGATAAAACTCTTCAGATCGATTCGCTATCCGATGCTTTTGCAAACCTATCCCCAACGCCTCAGAAGAGGCATCACCACTCCATGCAGCCAAGCCGCAAAATACGATCGATACAAAACGCTAAGAGCCTCCAGAGGAGAGCTCTTAGCGCACAAGGTGAGCTGTCTATCACGCTTAGTCGTTCTCACCGAACTTGCGGGGCGGCAGGGTCTTGAGATACTGCCAAACGGCCTCGAGCTCTTCATCAGTCATCTGGCCCATCTGCTGCCAAGGCATAGCAGTGTTTATTTGGCGTCCGCCCGGGGTTATACCTTCGCGCATAACCCGTCGGAAATCTTCGCTGCTCCAACCATTCAATTCACCACCAGGAGTCAGGTTGGCAGCGGGAGGCACTTCGGGACCGCTCGCAGGAACCCTTCCACCAGCGAGTCGAGCGCCGTGACAGTCAATACAGCCACCTACAGTCGTGATATAAGCACCATAAGCAGCGGTCGGACCAGAGGGGACGACGTCGGGTCGAGGTGCTGTATGATCGATCAGTTCAGCTGAGAAGAGCGGTAAAGCACCAGCGAGACCCAAAGCACGGCCAAGCGGGCCAATATTTGACTCAGGAAGCTGATTATCAACAGACGGAAGTGTCTTGAGATAGGCAATAACGCTGGCTAGATCGTCGTCGTTAAGAGCATTGTAACCAACCGAAGGCATAACCAAAAGGGTCTTGCCATCTTTACCAACACCATGACGGATCGCACGTACCCAATCGATATCGTTAAAGTCGTTCGCAATACCGCCTGCACCAGCAGTCAAGTTAGCAGAGGCCAAACGACCTAACATTGGATCGTCGGCTATAACTTTACCCTCCAAATTATCGCCATGGCAATCACGACAAGCACCAATTGCAGCTACGATATGCTCGCCACGTTTGATATCAGCTTTACCAATATCAGCGCTTAAAGGCTCGATTCCTATGCTGTAAATTTTATTCATGCGCGAATTCGTATTGATATAGATGAATCCAAGCACGATGGCTATTACGCCCAAAATTACACCAATAACTATACCAAACCAGCGTATAATTCGTTTTAGCACAGAAATCCTTTCACTTTCAGTTCAAGATAATACTAGCAACGAATCACCGGTTTTCTTTATTTACTCTACTTATTTCGTAGAGATCACAAAAAAATAATACGGCACTGAGCTCAAAATTGATATCAGTCTCTCGTATGAACCAAACTACATTACAACACCGAAATAACAAACAATTCGTATCTTTTTAGTTAAAATAGACAAAAACTTCGTATACAATCGATTATTACTCTTTTTTCATCGTTTTTGCTAAATGGAGATAGCTTCATCGTTAGCGCGCGATCCGATCTAACCTACAAGACGCTTAGCCCATCTTCCCAGCTGCATCCCTGCACAATTCTCAATCAGCAACACTGCATCGCGCTGTTCTCAAAGCAAATACCTCAGCTCTACAGCTTCTTGGAAGCGAGCTGATACGAAAGGAGCTTGAAGATGTCAGCGATTAGATTTTGGTCTTTCCTATCTCATCGCAGCTGGCTCTGGATCTGTCTAATCGCCTTGATCAGTACAGGCCTTGTAGTCACGCCAAACAGCTATGCCATGCAGTTCCAAGTCACTAAAAGCAGCGATAGTGACGATGGTGTGTGTGACAGTGATTGCTCCTTGCGCGAAGCGATTGCGGCAGCCAACGCAAACCCCGGCCCCGATACCATTCAACTGAGCGCTACTAGCTATACGCTGAGCCTTGGGGCCAGCAGTGGCATACTTATCACAGATGACTTGACGATCACGGGGGTGCAATCGAGCACTACGATTATCGATGCCCAAAACAGTGCTCGCATCTTTATGATCGATGAGGGAGTCGAAGTGCAGCTCGAAGAGCTGACTCTGCGTAACGGTAGCAGCGCAAGCAACGGCGGGGCAGTCTTGAACTGGGGCAAGCTTTCGCTGCGCAATCTGATTCTTGAAAACAACAGCGCGAACTACGGTGGGGCGATCTATAGCGCCGATAGTTCGCTCACGATCGAAGGCTCGATCTTGCGATCGAATCAAGCCAGCAACCACGGCGGCGCGATCGTAGCGAGCGAAACGGGCCTATCACTCAGCCAAAGCCAATTCAGCGCCAACCAAACGAAAGGTCAGGGTGGTGCGATCTATATCAAAGATAGCGGAGGGACGCTCGATCAGCTTCGGCTCAACGGCAATCAAGCTGGCGATGCGGGCGGAGCCATCTATATCCAAAGCAGCAGTCTAAGGCTTAGCAAGAGCAGCTTCGTCGAGAACACGAGCGCTCAAGATGGAGGAGCGCTAGTTAGTATCGAGAGTAGCCTAGAGCTAAGCGAGAGTAGCTTCGAGAAGAATAAAAGCCAGGGCAACGGCGGCGCGATCTATAACCTAGGCCAGCTCGAATTGAGCGAAAGCGGCCTGATCGGCAACAGCGCAAGCTTGGCTGGCGGCGGCTTACACGATGCGGGCAGCGGAGCTTCGACTATTCGCAATACAACTTTTAGCGCCAATCAAAGCGCAGACCAAGGCGGCGGCATCGCCAAGAGCGGCTCAGGCAGTTTGAACATCGCCCATGCAACGATCGCCCGCAACAGCGCCCAAGTTGAAGCTGGTGGCATCAGCCACGCCGCTGGCAGCCTTAGCCTCAACCACTCCCTCATAGCCGAAAACGCAGCTCCTAACGGAAAGGATTGTGTCGGCAGTCCCACCTCCGCAGGCTTTAACTTGATCGAGAGCAGCGCGGGCTGTTCACTCGCCAACCCGCAGAGCAGCGATCTGCTCGATCAAGCGGCCCAGCTCGAAGATCTCGGTGATAACGGCGGCCCAACGCCGAGCCATGGCCTGCGCGCCGACAGCCCTGCCCTCGATGGCGGCAGCGCGGTCGGCAGCGAGTGCGCGGCGAGCGATCAACGGGGCGTGCAGCGCCCACAAGGCAGCCGCTGCGATATCGGCGCGCTCGAAGAGATCCAAGCGCTGCTCCTCGAGATCAGCTTCTCGCCGCAAACAATCAAGCTGGGCGAAACGAGCAGCTTGCGCTACTCCATCACGAATAGCAGCGATCACGCCCTGACGAATATCAGCTTTGTGAGCAGCCTCAGTAAGGGTTTGCAGCTCACACAGAGCGATCAAAATAGCTGTGGCATAGTGCAGATCACAGCAGAGAGCGTAAGCTTGAGCCAAGCCGAACTGAATGCGGGCGCGAGTTGCAGCTTTAGCCTAGCTGTTAGCACGCAAGAGGCGGGCTACTACAGCGCCAGTAGCAGAACGATCCAAATAGGTTCTCTGCAACAAGGTGTCGCTCAAGCGAGCACACTGAGCGTACTCAACCACCAACCAAGCATAACCAGCGCGCTCCTTGATCGATCGAGCGGTGTGTTGACGATTCGAGGAGAGCATTTCCTCAAAGATTCGCGCATTGAATTTAAGCAAGGGAATAACAAACTCGCGCTGAGCGATCCATCAAGCATTCGATATATCAGTGCTCGTGAATTGCAGGCCACACTCTCACCCGAGCTGTACGCAAGCCTTACAGCCGCACAAGTGATCGTGCGAAATCCTGAGCCGGGTGGCGGCGAATCGCCGCCTATCGCGATTCAAATGCTCGAGCAAGGGGAAAACTACCAGCTCTATTTGCCAATGGTTGTGCAATAAGCATGCAATGGCATAGAGCTGGCCGAGCGCTGCGGCTAGCATACACGCGATCGCGCGCCCGCGCGTGTATGGGCGCAAGTCGCCAAAAAGGCGAGCGATGACATTGCAGCGCCGCGCGCCCGCGCGTGCATGGGCGCAAGCGTTGAAAGGGCGTTGGCATCGATCAATGTAGAGCAGCGAAAAGCAGCGCGAAACGCTTGAAGGCCCAAATGGGAGGAGCTACCTGTTGATAGCCGGAGGCGGACGCGCTAGAAGCCGAATGGGAGCTAGAAGCCAAGCCGCCAGAGCTGAAGCTATCTAGCGAGCTCGATACACTCTAGGCGATCAAAAACCGTAACAGCACTGTCTTGGCTTAGAGACAGTGCTGTTATGTTTATTCACTTATTTTCGCTCTGAAAGCACTAACTTATCTCGATTCTTATGACTTATACCAAATCCGGTTGATTACTTTCTATTTGGCCTTCGGCAGAGCGGAACTTGACTATATTTTGTTGTGTGAAATTTCGCGTTGTCGCGCGACAACGCGAAATTTCACACAACTCTTTCCCGGATTTTGGTTTTTTGCGTTATAAAAGTGCAAGTCTTTAAACGGATTTGGTATTACCTCGCATGCGACTCTGATATCCACTTCTAAAGTCATTGACAGACCACGTTTGTATCATTATGCACTATTTACGAAAACATGTCGTACAAACCATATAGAAAACAAAACAAATTTATTGAAATAAACCAATTTAAAATAATTTATTACGGCTTATATTACTCGATTATATCCAACAAATTCTTCTAAAATCCTATTTAATAGTTCATTCAACAGATTAAATATTTAACCGAAAATATACCAGCAATTCCTCTTCAAAAAGTTTCTAAACTGTGTATAATATCTTTCGGCCTCGTAATCCAATTATTTTTATTCGGGCGTTTATATTTCTAGATTCCATTTGAAATACTGTTTGTAGCAAAAGCAACGTCCGGTTGATCCGGATTCAGAAGGAGCTAACTAGACATTTTGCGCCATTATCTAAGGAGCGGCTCGTTGTTATGTTCGGCAACTACGATCTACGTCTTGTCATTCTTTCCTATATTGTTGCCTGTTTTGCATCATACACTGCGCTCAATTTAGTAGAGCGTATACGCTATTCACACGGGCGGGCCTATTTGACGTGGCTTGTTGGGGGAGCCTGTTCGTTTGGCATCGGCATCTGGTCGATGCACTTTACGGGTATGTTGGCCTATCAAATGGACATGCCCGTCTATTATGATTTCGGCCTTGTGCTGCTCTCGCTCATCGCCGCATTCGCCGCCTCCACGATCGCCCTGCGTTTGATGGGCTCGCCGCAGGCCCGCCTGCGCCACTTCTTACTTGGAGGGCCGATCATCGGCTTCGGCATCGTCTCTATGCACTACATCGGCATGGAGGCGATGATTATGGAGGCTACGATCAGCTATAACCCCTGGATCGTTGGTCTCTCTTTGATCATCGCCATCGGAGCCTCTTTGGGCGCGCTCGGCCTAGCCTTCCAGCTTCGGCGTGGCAATTTAGAGCCTAAGCAGGAACACTGGTTCAAATTCGGCAGCGCCTTGGTGATGGGCCTAGCTATCACAGGTATGCACTACACGGGCATGTGGGCGGCTAACTTCGTTCCCTCGGCCTTGCAAGAGTCTAGCCACTTGCAAGGAGATGGACTACATAGCCTCTCGATCGGCATCTTAGTGGTCGCTGGTGCGCTACTCGTGCTGTTCTTCACCTGGATATCGATCCTATTCGATCAGCGCATTATGGCGCAGTCGCAACAACTCGACGAAAGCTCCTTGCGCTATCGATCGCTCTTCCATCACCACTCCGATGCGGTTCTGACCTTTGATTCGCAAGGGGAGCTGATCGACGCGAACCAAGCTGCAAGACAGATTTTTGGCCTGCCACAGGCGGAGTTAAGCAACGATCGCTTCTTCCAGCTATTCGATGATGAGCAATGCGCACGCCTCAAAAGTGCCCTCGCAAGTGGATTGCAGGGCGAGACAAGCAACTACGATCTTGCTTTAGAGGTTCATGATCGCATTGTGCGGCTCAATATCCGCCATATCCCTATTCACGTCCATGGTCGCATCGCAGGCAGCTATGTGATCGCCAGCGATCTAACAGAACGCTTAAGTGCTCTGGAAGCGCTTCAAGTACGTGAGAAAGAGCTGCAGATGATGGTCGATCAGCAACAGGTACTGATCAACACGATCCAAGAGCTCTCCGCTCCGGTGCTTCAAGTCGATGAGCACGTTCTGCTGCTCCCTCTCGTCGGCCATCTCAATCCGAGCCGCATTCAGCAGATCACCAGCGTGATGTTAGAGAGCATTCGACAACACAGAGCACGTCAGCTGATAGTCGATGTGACGGGGATCCAATTGATCGATAGCGATATCGCCAATAGCTTTTTGAAGGGCTTCCAAGCCGCACGATTGTTAGGCACAGAAATCGTTGTTGTGGGGATCTCGCCACAGGTAGCCGAAACGCTGACACACCTGGGCTTCGATCCGAATGGGGTTACGATTCGCAGTAACCTTCAGGCCGGTATTCACTATTCGCTTAAACAGCAATTTTCTTACTAAGCTGAAGCTGCCTACTAGAAATCCTCCCCAAGCTATGAGGAGGATTTCTGGATATGCTGATTAAAGCTGAAGTTTATGCAGCAGGCTGTTCGGAACGCAACACATAGTGATCAAAGACAAATGGCCCAAAGGGAACAACCGAAGCTACAAACGCCAAGAGGAGGCGTGTGATGGGCCATTTTTGAACGAATTTTATGTAAACTGCCATGAAAATGTAGGCGACAAACAGCCACCCATGCAAGGCGCCAATAACACTCACGGCTTGAGGGATATCGGCCATATATTTCAATGGCATGGCAACAAACAACAGTAGGATCATCGAAATACCTTCGATGATACTCAATACACGAAAACGGCTCAAAGCGGTCTGAAACATAGATCTCCCTTATCTGCAGGATCAAGCGCAAAAATGCGCTTCTAGATAACACTTGTGACTATAGACTTGGGTAGATCTATGCTACAAAAGCTTAGGCCCTAAGACAAGAGCAAAACGTTCTCAAAGCGATATCTATTTTGCATCAGTCTTATATGGCTCAACGACGCTAGGGATAAAGATCCAGTGCGCTTCGGGCAGGTTGAATGCGGCTTCCACAAAACCAGAACGCCGAAACGCAGTGACAATATAGCGGCTCCCTTGAGGTGGATCAAACAGCTCAGCTTCGACCGAGGTATCTTGGCCACCAACCGCGATCAGTTGACAGGCGTTTTCAAGCGCATGACAGCGCTGGAAACGCCAAGTACGCGTGTCTTCGGGCATGGTCCACGAAACAATATAGCTGTTGGGGAGCTTTGGATTCACATAGACAGCGCCACTAATTTGAGGTGTGGCTTCGGCATAACTTAGCGATGTTTGTAAGCAAAGAAGGCAAGCGAAACATAGCAAAAAGAATGAAACAGCTCGTTTCATAAAAGGCTCCTCGTGAGTAGGATGTTGACTGAAATGGCGAGGAGTTGTCGGCTATGGAAATTAGTCTGCCAAACAACACCAACGACAAGGACTATAAGCTAAGCAAAAAATTATAATAAGCAACCCTTAAAAACTCTTACAAACCTATAACTGCTTATACCATTTCGTTAAATTCAGCAAATAGACTCAGATTGTTTGCAATAAGACTTTTGTAAATAATTAAACGAAAATTTATCTTATACTATCTCTGCAATAATATCCAAATGACACTATATCAACTATAGATCTTTTATATGCTTAGTATGATTTTCTATAGGAATTAGTTATTCTACTATACCAATAATAATAAATAAACGAAATAATTCCATAAGCGCTTCAAGTATATACAAACAGCCTTATTGTTATTATAATATGCTATAATTAGGAGTTTGTAAGCTAGGGAGTGTTGTCTCAAATGGCATCCGAGTCTGCATCCTTATTAATCTCACAGCTTCAAGATCGAATCACTAGACTCGAACAAGAATTACAAGAGTGTCGAGCTTCTCAATCCAAAGTTGAACAAAGTAAAACCGTGCAATTGGGCTATCCCGATGCGGCAACTTGGTTCGAACAGTGGCTTGAAGCGGCCCCCGACCCAACACTGTTGATAAATAGGCAGGGAGAGATCATCCAAGCCAATCAACAGCTTCTGCAACTGTTTGGCTACGAACGGCAAGAATTGATCGGCCAGCCGATTGAGATCCTTGTACCTCCTGAGATCCGCACAAAACATATCGATTTACGCTCTCATTATGTCCATACGCCTCGCACGCGCGCTATGGCGCAGGGTCTCGATCTCGTTGGACGCCACAAAGAAGGCTACGATATCCCCGTCGAGGTCAGCCTCAGCCCAATACACACCGATGAGGGCCAGATCGTCATCAGTTCCGTGCGAAACGTTTCCGATCGACGGCAAGCAGAACAAGATCGTCTTAACAACGAGATCATTCGAATGCAGCGCGAACGCCTCGCCGAGCTTTCAAGCCCTCTGCTGCCGATCAACGACGATATCGTGGTGATGCCCCTGATCGGCACAATCGATGAAGAGCGCGCTCATCAAGTGGTCGAAACGCTACTCTATGGCATTACAGAGCATCAGGCCAGCATCGCCATCATCGATATCACCGGTGTTCCAACCCTCGATGAGCGTGTGGCGAACCGTTTACTGCTCTGCATCCGAGCCGCCCAACTGCTTGGCGCGCATATCGTGCTGTCGGGCATCAGCAGCGCATCAGCCCAAATCTTGGCAGAGCTCGAGATCGACCTTACCCAGATTGTTACCCACTCCTCGCTCCAAAACGGTATCGCTTATGCCCTCCATCGCAGCAATGCTCAAAGTATCTAGCTCCACGAGGGCATATGAAGGCCTAGCATTCATATGCCCTTAAGGCTGCAAAAGCGAATCGCTCCTAGTGGTATACTTGCTCCATCGCACGAGTAAAAGCACTAGGTTCATGCTGGCTAAAGCCTCTGAGCTTCCCAAACACATCAGTACACGATCTCTTTTAACCTCACGATAGCCAATTTCCCTGCTAGATGGCAGAGCAGAAATTGTCGAGAGCTATCGTGTTTCCTGCGGTTCGCACACGGCTTGACCCCTGCTAACTAGCATGTCGACACCTTCTTGATAAGGCGAAAACAGAGGTAAGGTTATGGAAACTAGCTACGATCTGCTCATCACTGGCGGAGAACTGATCAACCCAGGCGCCAAACAACAAGGCTATTTTGATATCGCGATCAAAGATGGCAAAATCGCCAAAATCGCGCCCAATATCAACCCGAACCTAGCGAACAAACTGCTCGACGCGCGCGGCCAGATCGTCACGCCGGGACTAATCGATCTTCACACCCACATCTATTGGGGTGTGACCTACTGGGGCATCGAAGCTGACCCTGTTGCCGCCCGCACCGGCGTCACAGGCTGGGTAGACGCTGGCAGCGCAGGGGCCTACACCTTCCCCGGCTTCCGCCGTTATGTCAAAGAGGCCAGCCGCGCCCGCATCTTCTGTCTATTAAACCTTTCTGCGATCGGATTAGTTGCGCCCACGTGGGAATTTGCCAACCCTGACTATAGCGATCTTGAGCTGGCCGAGCGCACTGTCGAAGAGAACCGCGACCTGATCGTCGGCATCAAAGCCCGCATCGACCACAATACCACCCGTGGGGTTGGCATTAGGCCGCTTCAACAAGCCCGCGAACTGGCCGATCGCGTCAAACTGCCCTTGATGGTTCATATCGGCTATGGGCCGCCCAGCCTACACGATATTTTGCCGCTCTTACGCGCTGGCGACATCTTGACACACTGCTTCACGGGCGGCACGCATCGCATCGTCGGGCCCGACGGTCTGGTTTACCAAAGCGCCCGTGAGCTACAAGAGCGTGGCGTTTTGCTCGATATCGGTCATGGTACAGGCTCATTCAGCTTCCCTGTAGCCGAAAGCGCAATGGCTCAGCAGATCATCCCCGATGTGATCAGCAGCGATATCCACCAACTCAGCGTGCAAGGTCCTATGTTTGATCTGCCGCTCACGCTTTCGAAATTCCTCCAGCTCGGTATGTCGCTTAGCGATGTGATCGAGCGAGCTACGGTGCGTCCCGCCCAAGCGATAGGTCTTGAAAAAGGCGGCACACTCGCAGTGGGAGGCCCAGCCGATATCGCGCTCTTCCGGCTGGAAGAGAACGAAATGACGCTCTTCGACGCGCAAATGGATGAGCGTATCGGCAAACAGCAACTTGTAAACACCCACACCTTAGTCGACGGTGTCGAACTCGAGCGCATTCCCGAGCGTCCGCCAGCGATCTGGGCGACGCTGCCAGAGCATCAACAACGTATACTCAAAAAGTAGCTTCAAAGGCGAGCCGATCGCTGCTTTTAGGCCACTCAAGTTCCTCATTATGCTTGCGAGAGATAGGCCACCACCGCACTCGATCTCTCGCAAGCAAGCGAACAAATCGCGCTTTAGATATAGCAAATCTTCTTGTTCAATGAACTCTCAACGCCGAAAGGCAGCGTATACACCTGCTCGCTGCTTGCAGCGGGCAGGTTGCAATGAGCGCAGCGAAGTGCAGCGTTTGAAGCCGCTTGCGACGGGTGTGATGTTGGTAGCCGTAGGCGGACGCGCTTGAGTCCCTCTTTGGGGAAAAGACTAGGCCGCCAGAGCACTAAAAATAGAAATAGCTTGCAAGACAAGAGCTTTTCAGTCTGACAGACTCATAGAAAAAGTAAATAGATTAGGGTCTGAATCAGTCGTATGTTTCTGATTCAGACCCTAATCTCGCTTAACATATGTAAAATGATCGACAAAAGTTAGGTAGTTGGTTTCACATGCACTAGCTAACTTGTCGAGCAATTTAGGCTGCTTATAGGTTTGAATGAAGGGCTACACAGTGAGAGCAAGGCTTATAAGGGGAAATCGGGCGGAAGCAGGGGTGGTCGGCGCGGAGAAAGGTAAAAGAGGATAAATAAGGAACCTTGCTCTCGAACCTGTGCTAGAGCCCTCATTGATCCCCGAGGCCAAAGTGTCGCTACTTTTAGTGAAGATGAGGGAAAGTTGTTCAGAAGCATGATCCACTTTTTCCTCGTTTGGGACTACTTAAACAATAACATAAAAACCAGCGTGGCAACAGAGAAGGCACGCCAGTTCTCTGCCAAATTTTTCAATATTCAAATATACCGTTCCAATGCTAAAACATAGCAGTTTACAGCCTTTATTGTCTCAGATTATTTGCCATACTGTCTCAGATCATTTGCCATGTGCCTATTTCAAGCCCTAAAGCCGTATCAAAGCATCGCATGGCACAACTCCAGCGGCAAAGCTCTTAGCATGCATACGGTCCCAACCGCGTCCGCCTACGGCTATCAACAGCCTGCCCTCCCATACGAGCTTATATCGAGCAGCCCCGAGAGGCCACCTAAAAACCCAAGGTATAGATCTGCTTAAAGACATCCTCTCCGCAACACGGGAAATGGTTCGCGATCGTGGCGCTTTTGAAGACTGGCTTCGAGCACAAAAAAACGTGATTCCGCTAGTTGCGGAATCACGTTTCTGTACACCCCCGAACCTTGGGCCTATTTTAGAGCTCGTAAGCCTAAATGACGCAGCAGCTTCCCACGCTTGGCGCTAAGAAGCCTGTTCTGCGAATTGAAGTTGATACAAACGATGGTAGTATCCTCCCAAGGCTATAAGCTCATCGTGGCTGCCATCTTCAACCACTTGGCCTTTGTGCAAGACAATAATGCGATCGACATGACGAATCGTACTCAAGCGGTGGGCGATCACAATACTGGTACGATTCTGCAAGAGACGCTCGAGAGCGGTCTGGATCAGGGCTTCGGTCTCGGTATCGACGCTGCTGGTCGCCTCGTCGAGGATCAAGAGCACCTCGGGGTTGAAGGCGATCGCACGCGCAAAGGCCAAGAGCTGACGCTGACCGATCGAGAGGTTCGAGCCACGTTCGCGCACCTCGTAGTCGTAGGTGCCGGGCAGGCGCTCGATAAAGGCGGCTGCGTTCGAAAGCTCGGCGGCATAGCGCACCTGCTCGTCGCTGATCTCTTCGCTGTGCAAGCGAATATTGCTCGCGATCGTGCCGCTAAAACAGACCGGATCTTGGGGCACGGCTGCAATATGGCGGCGCACCTCAGTCTGAGGCAGATCGCGCAGATCGACGCCATCGAGCGTGATGCTGCCCTGCTGAATATCGTAGAAGCGTGCCAACAGACTGGTCAACGAACTCTTACCAGCGCCCGTCGCGCCCACAATCGCCACAGCTTGACCGGCCGGAATAGTCAGGTTGATGCCCTTGAGCACTGGCTCGTTCGGATCGTAGCCAAAGACCACGTTCTCGAAGCGAATCTCGCCCTTAACTGGCTTGGGCAGTGCTTTAGGCTGCTCGGGATCGCGCACATCTTGAGGTGTATCGAGCACACCAAACACACGCTCGGCGCTCGCCATAGCGCTCTGGAAGATGGTGTAGCGCTCGGCGATATTGCGGATCGGCTGGAATGCGCGCTCGGTGTATTGGGTGAAGGCCACCAACATACCCAAGGTAGCCCAACCCGCCAAGACGCCCTGACCACCACCGTACAAGAGCACGGCTGTGCCAACGGCAGCTGTGAAGTTAATAGCCGGGAAGAAACACGAGAAGAGGAAAACCGAGCGCATATTGGCTGCGGTGTATTCCTCGTTCAACTGCAAGAAATTGCGCTTGGCGCGCTCTTCGCCATTAAAGAGCTGAGTGACCAACACGCCGCTGATCTGCTCGTTCAAATAGGCATTGATACGAGCGAGGCGTTGGCGCACCAATCGGTAGGTATCGCGCATCCAGCGTTGGAAGACATTCATCAGAATGACCATAATCGGCAGGACGGCGATGCTGATAAGCGCCAAACGCCAGTTTAGCCAGAACATCACGATAATGATGCCGAACAGCGTTACGAAGTCGGCCATAATCGCGACAAAGCCTTGGGTAAGAAACTCGTTGAGCGAGTCGACGTCGTTGGTGATACGCGTCAACAAGCGCCCAACCGGGTTACGGTCAAAGAAGGCCAGACTCATGCGCTGAATATGGCCGAAAATCGTCATGCGAATATCGCGCATAACCTGCTGACCGATGTACTGCAGCAGGTAGGTATGGGTATAACGAAAGATAAAGTTCGCTATCAGCGAAACGATAAAGATCACAAAGATCGGCCAGATCCCTTCGTAATCGCCCTGCATAATCGGCCCGTCGATCGCGCGTTGCACCAGCATAGGGGGCAAGAGATCGGTCAAAGCCGCGCCAAACAGCAGGAGGATCGCCCCTGTTAGGCCTTTCCAGTAGGGCTGGACAAATACCGCCAAACGGCGCATTAGGCGGCCATCGTAGGCCTTACCTAAGATCTCATCATCATCGAAACCGCGAGACATCTAACGACTCCCTTCGGGAGGAATAAGGCTGTTTGCCAACGCTGCGAGCGCTGGTGTTGCCTAATTCTCGGTATCTAATTCAGCTTCCAGCAATTCACGTCGGTACATAGCCGCATATAGGCCACCCTGCTGCACCAGTTCGCGGTGAGTACCGCGTTCGGCGATTTTGCCCTCGTGGAGCACAATGATCTGGTCAGCATCCTTAACGGTGGCGATGCGTTGGGCAATGATGATACTGGTGCGATTGCGCATAACCTCGCGTAAACCCGACAAGATCTCCGCTGCGGTATGGGTATCGACACTGCTAAGCGCATCATCGAGCACCAAAATGGCCGGATCGCGCATAACAGCGCGTGCAATCGCTGTACGCTGTTTTTGTCCACCCGAAAGCGTTACACCCCGTTCGCCCAGCATGGTGTCTAAGCCGTCGGGGAACTGATTAAGGTCGTTACTGAGGCGCGAGATCGCGACCGCGCGATCGACACGCTCTTGCAGCTCCTGCTCGGGCAACTGCTCGTGGTCGATGCCAAACATCACGTTTTGGCGCAGTGGCACGCTAAACAAGAAGGTCTCTTGGGGCACATAGGCGATCGAGCGACGTAGCGTGTCGAGCGGAAGCTCGCGCACATCGACACCGTCGATCAGCACGCGGCCCTGATCGGGGTCGCGCACACGCCCCAACAGACTAACCAGCGTGCTTTTGCCAACACCCGTCGCGCCTACGATCGCCAGCGAGGAGCCATGCGGAACAGTGAATGAGACATCGCGCAGAATCCAGCCATCGCGCTGCTGATGTTTGATCTCAACCTCTGCGGCGTCGCTGCGTTTGGCGAGAGCGTAATCGAAGCGAATGCCCACATTTTCAAAGCTGATGCCGCCCTGGATCGGTCGATCGCTGCGAGCTTGGCTCGGACTGGTCACGGCGGGCACGCGATAGAAGATCTCGGCGAGGCGCCCCATCGAGGCTGCCGCCTGCTGATAGAGCGAGACCGTCCAGCCGAGCGAGATCATCGGCCAGCCCAGCAAACCGAGGTAAGTGTTGAACTGCACCAATTCACCGATCGTCATGCCACCATCGACCACAAAGCGACCGCCGACCAAGAAGATCAAGGCGCTGATCGTACCCATAATCACCGAGATCAAAGGCCAGAGCATGCCGCTTAGCAGCACGTAGCGCAAGTTATAGCTGCGGTAACGTTCGTTCTCTTCGCGAAAAACGCGAATCTCAGCATCTTCTTGAGCATAAGCTTTAATGGTACGAATACCACTAAAGTTTTCTTGAGCGCGTGTCGAAATGCGCCCAAATTGATCTTGAACCTGTTTAAAAGCGAGTCGCATGCGTCCACCGATCACCCAGAAGGTGATGGCGGTACACGGCAACAAGAGCATCACCATCAAGGCCAGCTTGGCGTTAATGGTGAACATAAAGATCGCGGCTGCTACTAACAAAAAGATAGCCGAGGCCACATTCATCAGGCCGTGACCGAGAAACTGGCGCACAGCGCTGAGGTCGTTGGTGGCACGGGCCATCAGGTCACCTGTGTAGTTGCTATTGTAGAAACCCTGATCGAGCGAGATATAGCGATCAAACAGGGTCGTTCGCAGATCTTGCTCGATCCGAAACGAACTGCCGATGATACACTGGCGCATAATGAATTTGAAGACGCCATCGATCAATGCTACCACCAGCAGCATCACAACATAGATCAGCAAACGTTGCACATCTATGCCTCGGCCTTGAATGTCGTCGACAGCAAGTCGTAAGATATAGGGACCGAAAATGCTAACAACGGCACTCAAAACGGCACAGATCATGCCCACTACCAATGCCCTGCGGTAACGAGCTAGAAATGGGCGTAAGTAACGTAACGATGACATCCTACCTCTCTTTACTTGAACACACTCATTGTGTTCTCTAGGCAAGCACACATGGCCAATACCAAGAGGCACATGCAACCTAACAATCGGCTGCGGTGTTAGCTGATAACCCGGCTATTTCCAAAGTTCGGGGGGTACGTCAAAGGAGTATAACACTAGTTTTAAAGCAGACTCTCAGACTAAAGGCGGATGCGCCGGAGGACTTAGCGTTTTGTTACAAAAAGCGAGCTAGTTCAAGCAAGCCTACGCTAAACCACTAAAATCGACCAAAAAAGCAGCCTCCGCACTAAAATCCATCAAAACCCCATTAGATGAGAGATTTCAACTATTAATTTTCAAACTCACCCCAAATATGCTGGTTTCTTTCCTTGTAAACATCTCTTCAACTCTAGTCTACAAATCTGCAAATCTCGTTCCTTACTTTGGCGGGGAGGTCCTTAGCTGCCAAGGGTAGAGAGCTTTTCCGCCTTGTTATGAGCGTCCCTGCACAAGCGCACAAAGCTCAAAACGTAGCGCGAACTTTCAAGCACATATAAAAACCGACCGCCCTCTGCGAAGGGAACGGTCGGTGAAACAGATCGAAACGAGGCTTACTTGCGAGAGCGCGGGTCGAGCGCGTCGCGCAGGCCATCGCCCACCAGCGAGAAGCTCAACATGGTCAGTGCGATGAAGATCGTGGGGAAGAGCGCCAAGTGCCAATAGAGTTGCAGGTAAGAGGGGTTGGTGGCCGCGTTGCCCACCATTTTGCCCCAGCTCGGCAAAGGATCGTTCACACCGATGCCCAAGAAGCTGAGGCCTGCTTCGGTGAAGATCGCATTGGGGATACCGATCGTCACTGCCACGATCAGCGGGGTGAGCGCGTTGGGCAGCAAGTGGCTTACGGCGATTTTAAAGGGTGTGGTGCCCAATGCTTTGGCCGCTTCGACATACTCTTTCTCGCGCAGCGAAAAGATCTGTGCTCGGGTGAGTCGACAAATATCGACCCAGGCGATCAGACCGATCGCGATAATGATGTTGAGCAGACCATTGCCAAAGATGGCGACCAAAAAGAGCGCGAACAGCATCTGGGGGATAGCGGTAAAGACCTCGATGATACGCATCACCACAAAGTCTACCCAGCCGCCCGCAAAACCCGCCAGCAAACCCAACGAGACACCGATCAGCAGCGCGATCACCTGTACCGAAAAGCCTACTGTGAGTGAGATACGCGCTCCGTAGACAATGCGGCTGAATTCGTCGCGTCCGTTTTCATCGATGCCCATCCAGTGGTCGGCACTTGGGAAGGCGCGATACTTCACGCCTGATAATACGAAGTCGTAGGGATATGGCGCAATAAGATCAGCAAAAATCGCCATCAAGAACAAAATGATCACGATCACTAGGCCGCCCATCGCCAACTTGTTACGCGAGAAGCGTATGGCAGCATCGCGCCAAAGATTCGCAACACGCTGCTTTTTTCCCTCTGTCGGTTGATCGGTTGTTTTTGGTGTAGCAATAACGCTCATACAGAGTTCTCCTCAATACGTAGAACGGCCCTAGGCCAATTTAATTCGCGGGTCGATCAATACGTAGAGCAGGTCGGTGATCAAATACACCAAGCCCCACAAAAAGGCGATCAACAGCATCAGTGCCATCAGCAGCGGGTAGTCGCGTTGAACGACGCTGGTGACGAAATATTTGCCCAAACCATTCACACGGAAGACGGTTTCGATAAAAATCGTACCGGTAATCAGGTGGGGCACCTGAGGACCAAGTACGGTTAAAATCGGGATCAAGGCGTTTTTGAGGGCGTGCCGCCAAATTGTGATCTGTTCGCTGAGGCCCTTGGAACGAGCGGTTCGAATGTAATCTGAGCTTAATACATCAACCAAACTTGCGCGAGTATAACGCGCCGCGATGCCCATAGGCGTCAAGCTCAAGGCGATCACTGGCATAATCAAATACTTCCAGTCGCCGCTCAAAATCGTCGACCAATTTTCGGGCCAGCCGCCGATCGGTAAGATCTTTAACCAGATCACAAACAGCATGATCAACCAGAAGGAGATAACAAAATTTGGAACGGTAAGGCCGAGGGTTGCAAAAAGAGTCACAATATAATCGACCCACGAGTTTTGACGCACAGCTGCGACGATTCCCAAAAAGACCCCAAAGCCCAAACCTGTGATGACGGTGATGCCGCCCAAGGCGATGCTGGTCGGCCATGTGCGCTGAATAACCTGAATAACCGTCTCGTCCGGGTGTTGAAATGAATAGCCAAAATCACCCCGAATGGCATTACTCATATAGTTGATGTACTGCACATAGATTGGTTTATCGAGGCCATACTTGCGCCGAATATTCTCTTTGGCCGCGGGCGGTAAGGGCATTTGGCCTTCATCAAAGGGGCCACCAGGGATAGAGTGCATCAACAAAAAGGCTACAACTGATACAAGCAAAAAGACCGTTAAAAGGCCAAGAATTCGCCCAAGGAGATAGCGTGCCATAGTGTTCTCCATGTAGTGAGTTTCTCTACGCCCAAGAAAGATGAGAAGCTGTGGCATGCTGCTGCCACAGCTTCTCGTTCATACACTATTTAGGCGGTTCTTTTCGATAATTCAACACGTCTTTGGTCACGTACATCGAACCGATCACAGAGCTGTGGTTAGAGAAGTCGGGCCATTGGATAGCTGAGAAACCACCGATATTGGCCTCGAGCTCGGAGCCTGCGAAGTAGGGCTTGAGCAAGTCGCCACGGGTACGGTGGCTGATCCAGATAGCTGGCACATCTTCGACCAAGATCCGCTCAGCATCCATAAACTGCTTGATACGGCCTTCCATGTCGAGGCTGGCCGAAGCTTCGCGCACCAGCGCATCGAACTGTTCGTTCGACCACGAGTGGCGGCCACCGCTCAGCCACACGCCGAGCATGTTCGAGGGGTCGAGGAAGTCGATACCGTAGGAGACCATACCAAAGTCGATCTGAGTCGGCTTGGCGTTGAGGGCATCCATAAAGGTTTTGTAGTCTTTGTTCGAGACTTCGACTTCGATACCCAAGTTCTGCTTGATCGAGGCCGCAATGGCTTGAGCGACCTGCTGGTAGACTTGTGGCTCGTTGCGCAGCCAGAGCGTGAGTTTGGGGAAGCCTTGGCCATCTGGATAGCCAGCCTCCGCCAAGAGAGCCTTGGCCTTTTCGGGGTCATAGGCCTGAATATCTTTGAGGCCGTCGGAGTTAGAAGCCGGGAAGCCGGGCATCAAGAAGGAGTAGGCTGGGATGGCTTGACCGTTGGTCAAGATATTGGTGATGATCGTATCGCGATCGACCACATGGCTAATGGCTTGGCGCACGCGAATGTCGTCGAAGGGCGCCTTGGTCACATCGAAGAAGAGGTAGTCGGTGCGGAAATCGCCCGAGTTCAAGCGCACTTGCTTAGCCAGTTCGGGATCAGCATTGATCAGCTCGAGGTCAGCGCTGCTTAAGAACTGCGAGTGAACAAAGTCAACTTCACCCTGCTGGTAACCAGTGAACATGGTTTCTGGCTTGGCATAGATACAAATCACCTTTTGGATATAGGGTTTGTTGTTGCCTTTATAGTTGGGGTTGGCTTCGTACACCAAACGCGAACCCTTAGTCCACTCTTTCAAAATATAGGGGCCAGCCGAAACCGAGGTCGCGGGATCGGTATTGTAAAGCGGGCCATGCTTTTCGAAAGCAGCTTTTTGAAGCGCTTGGCTGTAGAGCAGTTTAGCAGGCAAGAAGGGCGCGGGAGATTCGGTCTTAAACTCGAGCGTGTAATCGTCGATAGCGGTCACACCCAGCTCTTCTAAGGGCTTTTCGCCAGCGACAACTGCGTCCCAGTTCACGATTGCACCGGGTTCGCTATAGTACCAAGCGAAGTCCCAAGCGTGCTCGGGGTCAGCAGCATAGCGGAAGGTGTGAACATAGTCGTGGGCCGTGAGCGGCGTACCATCCGACCAGACCAGCTCGGGATTGAGGTGGAAGGTCCAAACGGTAGCATCTTCGTTGGCTTCCCAGCTTGTAGCTGCAGCGGGCTGGACTTCAAAGTTCTTATTCAAACGAATAAGCGGCTCGCCCAACACGTTCACAATCGAGCCGAAACCACCTTGGTTATAGACGGTTTCCAAGAAGTCGGGGCTGGTGAAGTTAGCCGTATTGTCGATGTAGGTTACAAAGGTTTGATACTCGATCGGAGCAGCATCATCTGGATAGACAACGCCACCTTCAGCAGTGGTGGCGACCTCTTTGGTGGGTTCGGGTACGGCTGTTGGAGCAACGACGGGAGCAAGGGTCGGAACGGGAGTTGAAGTGGCGGCGGGAGCTGCGGGCGCATCGGTTGTTGGAGCTTGGGCAGCAGGTGTCTCAGGAGCACTGCCGCCACAGGCTGCAAGCAAGGCGCTCGCACCAGTTGAAGCAAACAACGCTAAGAAACGACGCCGATTAAGGGTAGGCTCTGCCATGAAGGAAACCTCCTACATTGTATGGAGCATCTGCAACAGGACGACGCATAAACCAATTCCATACGTCAGTACCTGATCGAACCCTAGATTACGAGTACCTGTACGATACGAATAAGTACGCTTCCGGCATAAAACGACTGCTTGGGGTTAACGATATAAACACAATCCATCGCTCTGAGAGCAGATAGATCGATAGCTAATAACTCGAAGACTACCTTTAGGCTTTTGTGCGTATAGTGCTCCAACGCCTACACAAGCGCTTCATAGATGGTGTGATTGGTATATGACAATAGACCTGCCACATCCAACTTGGTCAACAGGAACACACACGAAGATATAGAACACAAACACGTAAAAAGAAAGGTAGTAGAGCCCAGCCGCAAGGAGTCAGTACAACTATGTACAGGTGACTGCTATACAATTGTCCGTCGTTGGTTTCATTGCGTTGGAGATTGGCGGATTATAGCATGCTTATCTGATAAATGTCAAATAGAGTTGAGTCCTTCCAAGCGATACAATTCTAATGAAATACGATTAGACTCATATAAAACTAGAGAAAAAGCTCACAAAATTGTCCCTATACTCTTTACACTCATCAGCTTATTAGGATGGAAAACTGTACTAAAATACAGCATATCTAATAGATCATTTCGTCTTATTTTTCTAAACAATACCATTTATGTGAATGACTAACGTTACAAAAAGATTCCGCTTAGGATACAGCAATTTACACAATTGTTTCTCATTTATTTTTGGACAATTTGTACAAATTGTTTACACTTAAGATTGACAAAAATAGGGGTACCAGCCTAGCAAAGTGATAGGCTAGCACCCCTTTTGAAGCGCACTTTGTGTTTAAAGATCGCTGCTTGTGCGTATACGATGCACAGGCGAGCAAGCCATTAAGAGTGCCGCGAGACAGACACCAGCTGCTGCGATCGCTACCGCCGAGCGCAAACCGAACAGCTCTGCCACCAGGCCGCCACACAGCATACCCAAGGTGCCAACCCCTTGGCTAAGCGTCTGCATAGCCGCCACGACACGCCCCAAAAACTGCTCGGGCACCAGCATCTGGCGCAGACTGATCTCGTTGATCTGGTAAAGCGTGCGGAAGAAATCACCCCCGATTTGATTCACTACCAACAGCAGCCAAGCCAGGGCCAGCAGATCGCCAGCCAGCCAGATCAGCCAGTTGATAGCGGCCGAAAGTAAAAGCATGGTCACGATCGTAGGGCCAATGCCTAAACGAGCAGTGATCGCTCTCACCGTCAAAGCAGCGGCCAAGCCGCCGCTTCCTCCGGTCGCTATGATCAGGCCGACGGCGAAAGGACTAAGCCCAAGGATGTGCAAAGCGTACAAGATATAGACCGCCCCGAAGAACCAGCCGAAAAAGTTATCGACGACCGTCGTCAGGGCGAACCAGCGAATGATCGGGTGGCGCAGCATAAACGCTAGCCCGAGCCGCAGATCGCTCCACAGCGAGCCATGCTGCTCGGTCTGGTGCGCCTCGCACTGGGCAGGTATCTTGCCTATGGCCCAGGCCGAGCAAAGATAGCTGCCTACATTGAAGAATACAGCCAGAGCTGGATTAAGCACTTGAATCAGCAGGCCCGCTGTAGGAGGAGAGACCGATTCCGCCAGCGAATCGCTCAGGCCGAGTTTGCTATTGCCTTCTAACAAGGCTTCGCGCTCGACCAGACTGGGCAAAAAGGCCTGATAGGCGGCATCGAACAGCAGGCTGAGGCTGCCCACCAGCAGGGCACACAGCAAGAGCAGCTCGATGCACAAGAAGCCAAACAGATAGGCCAAGGGGATCAGCAAGAGCGCGGCGGCGCGTAGCAGGTTGGCCCAGATCAGCACCGGACGCCGCGCCAGACGGTCGATCCATACACCGACCAACAGGCCGAACAGTAGCGTGGGCAAGGTGCTGGCCGCGCCGAGCAGGCCCATTTGAAAGGGCGTGGCGCTCAGCAAGAAAATGGCGATATACGGGATCATTTCGCGGCTGAGGGTCGAGGTGAACTGCGAGATGCTCTGACCCAGCCAGAGCTGCATAAAATTGGCATTCTGCCAGAGCGCGCCGCGTTGAAACGAGGTGCGGACGCGATTAAGCTTGGATAGGAGTGACATGGGAATCCTCTTCATTACACAAAAACGGCACAGGCATGCCTGTACCGAACAAGAAAAAACGGTGACAGGCTACATAACGCGCCCAGTACCGTTTCAGAGGCGCTCACAAGCTATGCCAAACGGACACAAGTGAAACTGCCTGTGCTCGGGCATTCGAGAGCGTCTATTTGATTGGAGCTGGACGCTGGTCTATGCGCCCGCTGTAATGAAGAGCAAACCCATTGCGGATCGCCCTCCTTCCTGTCTATGCCTATCCTGTCCTTACTCTACCTGAGTATAGCCGATCTTCCCTCGGTCGCAAGCAGCATTTGCGCCACATCCTTCTCGCCAAAAGAGCTTCGCGCGCCAGTGCAAAAACTGGTACAACACTTCCCGTTTTTCGTATTTCCCGCCTTGCAAGAGTGTAAACTTTAAGCGGATCGGGTGTCACGATGGGCGAAAGGCTTGCAACTACGCAGGTGTCAAACGTGGTATGATCCTTATCATACAGAGAAGCGGCGTTCGAGCTTGAAGGCAGGTTTGGGGAAAACGAACAGCTCGGGGGAGAGAATCAAAAGCCCTTATTTGTTGGGCGAGATGTTGATAGCCGTAGGCGGACGCGCCAAAGACCGCATGGAGGCTAGCAGCCTCTCCGCCGAAGAAGAAAACAAGCGGATCTGGATAGCAACAGCCGATCAGAGAGAAGCCAATTCAGCTTGCGAAGCAGTTCTGGAGCCAAGCGCATGAGCACGAGTCTTTCCAAGGCACAACAAAAGATCGTCTATTTCGCCATCGATCAGGGGCATATGCTGGTTGAAGCGGCGCCCGGCAGCGGCAAGACCCGCGTTATCAGCGAGCGAATCGCCTATCTTTTGGAAGAGCATTTGGCGCAACCAGAACAGATCGTCGCAATGACCTTCACCGAAGAGGCGGCCCGCCATCTGCTGGCCCGTCTGGAAGGGCGGCTGGGCGTCGCCCTGCAGGGCATCAAGGTCGGCACCATTCACAACATCTGCAATCGGCTGCTGGGCGAGCACGCCAAGGCGGTCGGGCTCAAGCCCTCGTTCAAGATCTTCGACGCCAGGCGCCAAGAGGATGCGCTCTACAACGCCTCGCTGGCGATCGGCAGACCGCTCGATAAGGCCGATCTGTTTGAACAGCGCGAACAGATCAGCAAACGCAAGCGCAACGCCCTGATCGAAGCGATCAAGGTGGGGCGCAGCGAGCTGATCGGCAGTTCGGAAGCGCTCGATCGCGCCTATCACGAAGAGCTGCGCGCCAACAACGCACTCGACTTCGACGACCTGATCATCTACGCCTGCCAACTGCTGCGCAACGATCGTCAAGTGGTCGAGCTGGTGCAAGAGCAGGTGCGCTTCGTCTTCGTCGACGAGTTTCACGACCTTTCGCCCGATCAGATGGCCTTTTTGCAGCTTCTGGCGCCCTGTTCGGCCAAGGAACGTGCCCCCTTCGAGCGCCAAGTGATGGTGGTGGCCGATCCCAACCAAGCGATCTACGGCTGGCGCGACGCCTACGCCGCCGAACTGCTGCGCCAATACCACCGCTACTATCGCCCGCAGCTCTTTCGCTTGGGCGAAAACTATCGCTCGAGCGCGACGATTGTAGCGGCGGCCAGCAAGCTGATCAACGCGGGCGGGGCGGCGAGCGAGATGCGCGCTATTCAGAACGGCACTCCTCAGGCGATCCGCCTGCTCAGCTGTAGCAGCGAATGGCACGAAGCGCGCCTGCTGGTCGATAGCATTAAAGCGCTGTGTGGCGAAGGCAAACGCTCCTACAGCGATATCGCCGTTCTCTATCGTTCGAACTGGCGCGCCAAAGAGCTGGAGATCGCCCTGCTACGCGCTGGGATTCCGATTCAGCGCCATCAACAAGATCGCTTCTTCGACCAAGCCGATGTTCAAGCGACCTTGCGCTACCTTTCGCTGATCTTGGCGCTGGAAGATGAGCACTTCGAGCCGACCCTCTTCTGGCCGCGCGTACTGGTCGACGAGCTAAGTATGGCCCAGCTCCAGCGTTTGGCTGCGCGCGAAGGGATCGCGATCAGCACGCTTGCCCGCAATATCGATCGTTACGCCGAGCAGGTATCGCCGCTGACCCGCACCATCATCCGCGACTTTTTGACGCTCTTCGACCGCGAGCTGGCCCGCTACGCCAACCAGCCGATCGATGTGATCGTGCCGCAGTTGTTGGCCGTGCTCAAGCGCCACCGCAACCCGCTGAGCGGCCCCAAACGCGACGAACTACGCGCCAGCCTGAAAGGGCTGCGCCGCGCCCTCGCGCCAGCGGTCGACCAGCTCGTTTGGGCCGTAAAGAGCAGACAGCCGATCTGCATCAGCCATACGGGCAGCCTCGACAGCGCTTCGGGCGCCGTGATTCTGCGCCATATCCTCAAGCACTACCTCAACATTTCGGCCCAGATTCTGCCCGCCAACAGTCCGCTCCCGGCCAAGGCGTTTGTGGTACGTTTCGGCCAACCCCAAGCACCCAACGGACGCTCGTTCGGAATCAGCCAGTACAGCAGCCTGCGCGGAACGCTGCGCTTCAGCATCAGCACCCAAGCTTGGTGCATCGGCCAGATGCTTTTGATGAGCTACGAGCAGCTGCGCAACGAGCGTTACGTCGTCTTCGACCTCGAAACGACCGGCGTGCACGTCAACAGCACCGAAGTCTTGGAATTGGCAGCCGTCGAGCTTGCTAACGGACAACAACAGCCTCGTTTCTATCACGAGCTTTCTAAACCCAAAGGGCGAATTTCACCGGAAGCGATCCAAGTACATGGCATCAGCGAGCAGATGGTGCGCGACAAGCCACCGATCGAAGAGCTGCTGCCTTCGTACGTCGCGTTCTTGAGCGACGCCAACTTGGTCGGCCACAACGTCGCCAACTTCGACTACCCGATCATCCGTCGTCTGTGCGAACAGCTCAAGATCGACCCGCCCAGCGGCCCCGTCATCGATACCTTCGCGCTGGCGCGCCGTCTGCTGCCCGATCAATCCCATCGCTTGCAAGAGCTGGCGCGTTACTTCGGCATCAACGAGGTCCAAACCCACCGCGCCCTCGACGATGTGCGTATGAACGCCTTGGTCTTCCAACATCTGGTCGATCTGCTCGACGAAGAGCGCGAGCTCGACATCGCGCCCGAGCTGTTGTCGCTGGTGGCGCTGGGGATCTACAACGCGGGCTTCGAGCACAACCCCGAATCGGAGACTCTGCTGCTGGCCGCCGCGCGCGCCCACGCCACGGCCCAAGACACCGATCTGCTCTATCAGGTCGTCGATCTGTTGCCCGATAGCAGCGTGTTGCTCAATGCGCTGCAGCGCCTCGAAACGCTGCGCCCCTACGACGATAACGACGACCGCCGCTGGAAGGAGCTGGCCGAGCGCTGGGCCGAAACACTCGAAGACTACAAGCGCCACTTCGAAGACCACAGCCTGCGAGCTTTCCTCGAATATGTGGCGCTGGCCTCGAATATCGACAGTCGACGCAACTCGGGCCAACGGGTCAGCCTTTCGACCATTCACGCCGCCAAGGGCAAAGAGTGGCCGATCGTCTTCATCATCGGCTTGGAAGAGGGTGTACTGCCCGACCGCCGCATCGAGAGCGACGAAGATCTGGCCGAAGAACGGCGCGTCTTTTACGTCGCTATGACGCGCGCCCAAGAGCAACTGGTGCTCTCGTTCGCCACCAGCAGCCGCAATAATCGAGCGCGCCAAGCGAGCCGCTTCCTCAACGATCTGCCACGCGAACTGATCCGCCGTGGTATCTAAGCTGCATAACAAATTCGCTTGATCGCTTCAGCGCCTAGGCGGAATGGTGTTGTAGCTTCTATTCGTTGCTTGGCGCGTCCGCCTACGGCTATCAACATCCCGCCCAACAACATGAAGCGCTATGCTCTTTGGCTTCCATTGTGATCAAACGCTGCATTTCGCTGCCAACGCTCGCCGAAGCCTTGCAAGGCGTCTTCGGCAACAAAGCAGCTACGCCCTCCCACACCGAGGCAGAAAAGACATAAAGTGATACCAAATCCGTTTAAAGACCTGCATGCTCTTCGCTCAAAAAACGAAAAGCCGGAAAAAGGCTTGTGTGAGATTTCGCGCGGCAGCGCGACATCTCACACACCAAAAAGAGTCACGTTCCGCTCTGCCGAAGGCCAAAGAGAAGCTAATCAAGCGGATTTGGTATGATTAAGCAGATTCGGTGAAAGTTATCGAACTATCACCAGCTATCTTTACAATTTTCACATTTCTATTATGTTGTTATGGTATATTTTAGGAAATAAACAAAACTATACTATCAAGCAATCGCCAGACAAAGATACGAGCTTCCGAAACTAAACATGCGCCTTTTTAGAATGAGCTACAGTCATGACGCAGTTATCTCCAGCTCAGCTTCAAATCGTCCGTTACCCTCTCTCCAATAATATACTGATAACTGCTGCACCCGGCAGCGGCAAAACTTCTGTTATCAATAGTCGCATCGCTTATTTAATTGAACAACAGCTTGCAAAACCCGAACAGATCGTTGCCGTGACTTTTACAAAAGAGGCGGCAGACAATCTTAAGAGCCGTCTGGAAAGCCGCCTGCCAGGTTACACAAGTGAGATGTGGATAGGGACTCTGCATGCGATCTGCCTCGATTTGCTCAAAGCTTATGCCCACGAACTTGGTCTGTCGAGTAACGTACGTTGTTTTGATGCGACCCAACAAGAGGAAGCCCTGTTTATAGCCGCGTTACGAGAGGGTTACCGCATCAGCGAAAAGAAAATATACGAACTCAAACAGGAGATCAGCCGCTTTAAATGCCAACAGTTGCTCACATATCGCCTTTCAAGCCGCCAACAAGAGCTTGGCCAAACACCAGAACTCTTTGATGCCTACCAAAACTATCTGCGCGAAGAAAACGCCATCGACTTCGATGATCAAATCATCTATGCCTGTGAGCTCCTAAAACACAACGTCATCTGCCGAGAGACCGTCCATGCTCAACGTCGTTTTGTCTTTGTAGACGAGTTCCATGACCTCTCGCCCGAACAGTTCACCTTTTTAACCTTACTCATGCCCAACTCTCTGCCCGAACATCAGATGATGATAGTGGCAGATCCTAACCAATCGATCTATTCTTGGCGCGGTGCTAACGCAAAAAAGCTACTAAGCGACTATGAACGCTACTATCGTCCAAAACGTTTTTCGCTTCAAGAAAACTTTCGCTCAGTCAGCAATATCGTTGAAGCCGCCCAAAAATTCATGAGCAGCGTGGGTATATCGATTTCGATGCTGCCCACACAACATCAAGGTACATTCCCGATCTTCATCAATTCAAAGCAAGATCCTCACGACGAAGCCGATTGGATAGTAAAAAAGATCCAATTTATTTGTAAAAGCCGTCAATTCCGCCCGAGCGATATCGCTATCCTCTACCGCATCCACGTTCGTGGCGATCCACTAGAAATGCGGCTATTACAAGCAGGTTTCGCGATTCAGCGTAGTCACTCTCATAACTTTTTTGAAAAGGAAGACGTTCAAGCCTCATTGCGCTATCTTTCGTTGATGCAAAGCTTCCAAGACGATCAGTTCCAAGCCTCGATGTATTGGCCGCGTGTGCTGGTCGACGAACTAACAATGGCTTATTTACAACGCCTCGCTGCTCAACACGGCATTGGGCTTAGCCAGCTCGCGCGACAGATCGCCAAAGGCCAACATAGGGTGTCACCGCTGACCCGCGCTGCCATTCGAGATTTCATCGCACTGTTCGATACAGAACTGAAGGCGTTTGTTGATCAACCGATCGGCACTATTGTTCCCAAGCTGCTCGCTACTCTAAAACGCTACCGCTGTCCCATTCCACCAAGTCATAGAGCAGCGCTACAAGAAGCACTGCGCAGCTTGTACAGGTATCTTGCGCCTCATTGCCAACAGCTCATACAAGCCCTCCAGCAGCAACAAAAGATCGTTTTGATCGCTACACCTCGTCTCGAAAGCCAATTAAGCGCTGCGATACTTCAGTACACCATCCAACACTATTTCGGCCGAAGGGTACAGATTCTCGGCTTTAACGAGCAACTTGAAGCGGACAGTTTCTCAATAGGCTTAGGCTGTGAACCTTTCTCGCAAGGTCAAAAGTGTGTGCTTCACAACTACACCACTCGTTATGGAACCATGCGTTACTCTACGATTGTCCAAGCATGGTGCCTAAGCCAACTTGTTCTGATGAGCGCTGAAATCCTTCGTAACGAGCCGTATTTGCTCTTTGATCTGGAAACAACCAGCAATCAGATCAATAAGGCCGAGATTGTAGAGATGGCGGCTATTAAATGGAAACAAGGCAAAGAGCTTTCTTCCTACCACGCCCTCGTGCGGCCCAAAGGGCCTATCAGCCCTAAAGCTCAAGAAGTGCATGGCATCAGTGAGGCAATGGTTCGCGATCAAGCACCCATTGAAGAGCAACTACCTGACTACCTTGCATTTTTAGGCAATCATATCTTGGTCGGCCACAACGTCGCTTCCTTCGATCTGCCGATTATTAGGCGCGTTGCTACAGAACAAGAGCTGGCCGCTCCAACGGGGCCACTAATCGATACACTCCCCATGGCGCGACGTCTACTGCCGCATCAAAGCCATAGCCTTCAAGCGCTAGCTGAATATTTCGGATTTCAAGAGACACAAACCCATCGCGCTCTCGACGATGTGCGCATGAACGGCCGTGTCTTCGAGCGGCTCTTAGATCGGCTTGATGAAGAAAAACGGCTAGATGTAGCAAGCGAGCTTCTTCCCTGTGTAGCATTTTGTCTGCTTGCAGACGAGCGAAAGCTGCAAGATTATGAAGAGTGGCTGGTTCAAGCTGGAGCACGAGCATACACCCAAACGCTTGGCTCGAGCCTATTGCAAACAAGTCTCAAAATGGACGTACAACCAAGCAAGCTCGCAGCAATCCTGAGCAAGCTCGAAACGTATAAAGTCGACGATCAGCTAGAACAGAGGCGTTGGGATCTGCTGGAACAGGCCTGGGAGCAAAAGCTTGCCAGCTATTCTACAAACTTTAGCGATCAAAGTTTGGCAGGGTTTCTAGAATATGTACGGCAAGCGGCAGCGCTCGATCTAGGCCAAGAAGATACCGAACGTATCACACTTGCGACCTTTCATGCGGCTAAGGGCAAAGAGTGGCCCCTAGTCTTTATTGTGGGCGCCGAGGAAGGAACAACGCCCAGTTACAAGTCTAGCCAAAAACCAGAACTCTTAGAAGAAGAGCGGCGTGCCTTCTTTGTGGCGATGACACGTGCGAAACAACAGCTGTATATTTCTTACGCTAAAGAGCGCAACCATTACAAGCAACGGCCAAGCCGATTTCTCAAAGACATACCTGCCGCCTTCACACGCCATAGATAGTTCACCCATACTGTCGCAACTATAGCAACAGAGCGCTTCTAGAAGCTAAAGAAGCGCTCTGTTCCAACATTCCACTAGCAGCATTTAGGCTTCCATAGCACTGAAGAGATTGTTGAAAGCTTCACTCAAGGTGGGGTGCGAAAAGACCCCATCGCGTAAAGCGCTATACGGTAGCTTGCCCATCATCGCCAGCTGAAGGGCGCTCGCAAGCTCGCCGCCTTCGATGCCCAAGACCGCCGCACCCAAAATCTGCTCGCTCTCGGCGTCGACCACCGCCTTCATCAGGCCACGACTCTCGTCAACCTCGCGGGCGCGCGCGACCCTGCTCATAGGCAAGCTTGCAACCCGAATCTTATAACCGCGTTGACGGGCCTCTTGTTCGCTCAGACCGACGCGTCCCAACTGTGGATCGGTAAAGACCGTGTAGGGCAGCAGACGATCTTTGATGCTAGCCTGCTTGCCTTCGATCAGATTGGCGCGAATGATTCGAAAATCGTCGTAAGAGATATGCGTAAAAGCGGGGCCGCCGTGCACATCACCGAGCGCATACACCCCTTGGCACGACGTTTCGAGCCGATCGTTGACCTTGATAAAGCCTTTATCGTCGCACTCGATGCCCGCCAACTCAAGCCGCAACGAGTCACTATTGGGCCGTCGTCCGGTCGCAACCAACACGTGGCTCGCCACAAGGCGCTCCTGCTTCCCCTCCCGATGCACTTCAAGTTCGATCGCGTTTTGCTGCTTAGCAACCCGCTTCACCTGACTGTTGAGACGCACATCGATGCCATCTTCAAGTAAGATCTCAGTGAGCGCCTGGGCGATATCGAGATCTTCGCGCGGGAGCAGCTGCCCGCCCCGCTGCAGAATCGTAACGCGGCTGCCCAAGCGCCGAAAGAGCTGTGCGAACTCCAAGCCGATATAGCCGCCGCCCAAAACCGCCAGATGCTCGGGCACCCTATCGAGCTCCATAATGCTGGTCGAAGTCAAGTAGTCGATCTGATCGAGACCTTCGATCTGTGGAATGCTGGGGCGCAAGCCAACATTGATAAAGATCAGATCGGCACTCAGTTCGCGTTTGCCACCGTCGTTGAGCGCAACCTCAAGCGTTTTGGGACCACTAAATTGAGCCGCGCCCATCAAAATATCCAGCTTTTTGCTCGCCTTCAAGCTCTCTTCATTGCCGCTCCGCCACTCCTGCACGATCGCCCGTTTGCGCTCACGAATCTTCTTCATATCGATCGAGACCGATCCAACTTCAACCCCATAATCGGCCGCCCGCTTCACCAAATAGGCCACCCGCCCGCTTGCAACCATCGTTTTGGTGGGCGTACAGCCCTCGTTCACGCATGTGCCACCGATATGCTCGCGCTCGACAATAGCCGTGTAGTGACCCGCGTTAGCCAAAGCCCGCGCCAGTGGCACACCCGCCTGTCCGGCTCCGACAATAATCGCATCGTAACGTGTTCGATCACTCATGCAACTGCTCACTTTCTAACATGCGTCTCGAGAACAGGCTTGATACCGAATTCGCTTGATGAGTTCAGAGCTATAGCGGCAAAGTCCTTCGCTTCCATTCGTTCCCAACCGCGTCCGCCTACGGCTATCAACGTCCCACCCAACAACTTGGGGGTGTATCTCGCTGCGCGCAGCGACCGCCCGAAAACGCAACCATATAAACGGATTCCGTCTGATAGATGGTTCTAACAAGCTTGTAGAAAAAGATCGGCTAGAGATCGCACAGGAATGAGGTAGAAAGAAAAGAGGATCGGAAGAGGAAGAACGGGAATGAAAAACGGGAGGGATGGCAGCGCGATCGCTCACCATCCCAAGCTATGCTTCTACTCGTCGCTCAGACACCAATCGATCGGCTCTTCGCCCATGGCCTGAAGCGCTTGGTTGATCTTCGAGAAGGGTCGGCTGCCAAAGAAGCCGTTGTGAGCCGAAAGCGGCGAGGGGTGGGCCGATTCGATCACCACATGGCGATTGCGATCGATCAGCTTGACCTTTTTGCGAGCATAGGCGCCCCACAACACAAAGATCACCGGCTTCTCACGCGCGCTCAAAAGCGAAATAATATGATCGGTGAACTGTTCCCAACCCTTATCTTTATGAGAATTGGCCGTTCTTGCGCGCACGGTCAGCACCGCGTTCAAAAGCAGCACTCCCTGCTTGGCCCAAGGAATAAGCGAGCCGGTTTTGGGAATAGGGCAGCCAATATCGGCGTGCAGCTCTTTGAACATATTCTCTAGCGACGGTGGCGGCTTCACGCCGGGCTGCACCGAAAAAGCTAAGCCGTGAGCTTGACCCGGCCCGTGATACGGGTCTTGACCCAATATCAGCACGCGCACCTCTTCAAAGGGTGTCAGCTCTAGCGCGGTAAAGGTCTGGCCCTTGGGCGGATAGATCGTATACTTTTGGCGCTCTTCCGCCACAAAACGTGTTAAGTTCTGAAAATAGGGCTGCTCAAGTTGATCGCTCAAATACGGCTGCCACGCTTCTGGAAAAGGGTTTCGCATGCAATCCTCCACCTATCAGCTATCAGAAGGCTTCTCTACCAAAATGAAGTAGCTCCCACAACGCATCCAACCGAAGAGCCAAAGATCAAGTTCCATCATTAAGGTCACAGCGTAGAGCGCATAATAGACCAAGCCCTTCTTTTCGAGACGTTCGCGCATACGCTGGCGTGCGCGGATCTCACGAGCGGTGCCCGGCGTAATCGCAGCCGAAGCTTCGCTATTGTGCTTGGGCTGCTTGGCCTTTTTGCCCTTCTGGCGGCCAATTATCGCCTCGCCGAGTTTCATCAAGACGTGTTCGACAAAGGTTGTAAAGAGGCTGTTCCAGTAGATCACCTTCACAGGGCGCAGACCCGCTTTATGCATAGCATCTAACACGTCCTCCCAAGTCTCAAGCGCCTTGAGATGATCGGACTTACGCAGCGCTTCGCGTTCGAAGTCGTAGACGCCCGCCTTAACAAAGAGTTTGCCGATCTTGCGGCTGATGTCGATGATGGGTTGAATCGGTGAACGTTCGCGTGTGTTCGAGAAGACCAACATGCGACCGCCGGGTTTGAGAATGCGCGCAGTCTCGCGTAGATAGTCGTCGATCACAGGGCGCGGGAAGTGCTCAAGGATATCGATCGAAAACGATTTGGTAAACGTGTTGGGCGCAAAAGGCAGGTTGCGCGAGTCGGCTTTAGCCAAGGCCACCTTCTCAAGCGCACGATCGGCAAACATCGTCGCCGGATCGCTACCAACCATAAGATGCACATATTGCTCGTTCCAAACCGCATGTTTAGCACTACCACAGCCATTATCGAGCACGATATCGTTAGCATTCAGTTGCAGAAGACGGCGCATAGTGCGATCGCGCACACCCGCTGCAAGCAAGGGCGGCGCAAGCTCGCGATAATCGAGCTCTTCCGAGAGCTGCTCCTCTTCGGCAACATACTTTGAAACATAATCGTACTCAAGGCCGCGAGGCATCAAATCAATATACCCATTTCTGAACGGGTAATCGTTGTTGCAGTCAGCGCAATGAACCGCTTCATCGGTCACGTACAGATTGCGAGAAGCACAGGTAGGGCACTGAAGCAACGGAAATAATTTACGATCGATCATCACTTTTCCCTATAACGTAGGCACTAGATTCCGGCTGAGTATAGCACACATAGGCGTACTCGATGGCTAGTTCTTTCTAATGCCATGCAATCTCTCTTAGTATGTTTGCAGCCTGATCATACCAGACTTCGCGGGCTGTCTCTTTGTTGCAGCAAGCGCCGAAACGAAAACGGCTTTCGGTTGCGAAAGTATAGCGCTTGGTGAAGAAATGTCCTGTTTATAAAAAGCTTTCGCCCTTCCAATGGTATACTAGACTCGGCTCGTAAATGCGCCTTACAGGAAGTAGCGCAAGGCTTTTGCGCACTCTATAGGCGTGTTCTAGCACGTTCGATTCTGGAATCTGAAACACTACTGCATGGCTCTAAGCGAGGAAGGCTCGCTCTCAAGCGCCTCGCCATCTTGCGTGCACAAGTAAGTTCAGTGATAATAACTTCTTGGTACAAACAAACGCCGTGCTACTATGGTGTTCAGTGTGATTTGAGAAGTAAGGAATCTACCTCATTATGGGTAAACGTTTTTTAATTACTGGTGGAGCAGGCTTTTTAGGAATTAACCTAACCCGCTACCTCTTAGAGCGCGGTCATCAGGTCACCTCGCTCGATATGGCCGATTTCGATTATGAAGATGTGATCAATAAGGTCAGCATCATCAAAGGCGATATCCGCGACCGCCGCATAGTCGATATCGCTATGCAAAAGGTCGACGTAGTGGTGCATACCGCCGCAGCCCTGCCGCTCTACAAGCCCCAAGACATCTTTACAACCGATGTAGATGGCACGCGCAACATCTTAGAATCGGCCTATAACCACGGTGTCAAGCGCGTTATCCATATCTCCTCGACCGCCGTCTACGGTATTCCCGATCACCACCCGCTCTTGGAAGACGACAAACTCGATGGCGTTGGCCCCTACGGCAAAGCCAAGATTATGGCCGAAGAGGTCTGTCTCGAATATCGCGAGAAGGGCATGTGTGTACCGATCATTCGTCCGAAGTCGTTTGTTGGCCCCGAGCGCTTAGGCGTCTTCGCGCTGCTCTACGACTGGGCCCACGACGGCAAGGGCTTCCCTATGATCGGCAACGGCAAAAACCGCTACCAACTGCTAGATGTAGAAGACCTCTGCCAAGCGATCTACCTCTGCGCCACCTTAGACGAAAAGGTCGCGAACGATACCTACAACATCGGCGCCAAAGTCTACACCACCATGAAGGAAGACTATCAGGCCGTACTCGACGAGGCTGGCTACGGTAAAAAGATCAAGACCTTCCCAGCAGCGCCGATGATCTGGACCCTGCGCTTCCTTGAGGCTCTGCATCTCTCGCCGCTCTACAAGTGGGTCTACGAAACAGCCGCCACCGACTCGTTTGTCTCGATCGAAAAGGCCGAGAAGAAGCTGGGATACAAGCCGAAGTATTCCAATAAAGACGCCTTGATTCGCAACTACCGCTGGTACGTTGCCAACCTCGATCGCTTCAAGAACACCTCGGGCGTTTCGCACCGTGTTCCCTGGAATCAGGGTATTTTGAAGCTGGCGAAGATCTTCTTCTAAAGCCTGCTCCCTTCAAGATCAAAACGACAAGCCAATGCCTTCAAGCGCTGGCTTGTCGTTTTTCATTTCGCAAAACGCTGTGTTTTAGCCGCTCACAAAGACATGCTCGATCGCGACCTTGTAGCGCACGCGCACTTGGCCTTCCGGCACTGGATAGACCGGATCGCCCGTATAGCGCGCCGAGAGCTGATTGATATGCTCGCGCCCGTGCTCATACGAGGTCTCTACCACCGGACCGCGAGCCGCGATATAACGGTAGGGGTTGTCGGGGTCGATGATGGTGAAAGCCACATAAGGCGTTTTGCGAATCGCACGATCTTTCAAACGACCTTCAGCGGTATTAAAATAGATATACCCTTCCTCATCGCTATCGAACCAGATCGGGGTAACCTGAGGCGTTCCATCTGGCAGGGTGGTTGCCAGCGCCGCCACAATCGGCCGCTCGATCAGATCACGATGCGTCTCGGGAACCGGCTTGCTTGGAATCTGCTCTGTTGACATGCTTGCCTCTAACCCATGTTTCTTGCTAAAGATTAATGAGAATTAAGCGCATCATAGCCAGATCTGAGATGCTTGTCAAGCAAAGCAGATCTGAGCTACAGAAAGGGAGACCGCAAATGGCTACACTTTATCAAGAACGCTGCGTCGCCTGTCGCTCTGACGCGCCCCGCGTGACCGCAGAAGAAGAGGCCGAACTCAAACCTCAGATACCCGAATGGGAGATCAACGAGATCGATGGGATTCCCCGCCTAGAGCGGGTCTTTCGCTTTAAAAACTTCGTCGATGCGCTGGCCTTCACCAACAAGGTCGGGGCGCTGGCCGAAGAGGAGCGCCACCATCCGGCCCTGCTCACCGAATGGGGTCGAGTGAAAGTCAGTTGGTGGACCCACGCCATCAAAGGGCTGCACCGCAACGACTTTATTATGGCGGCCAAAACCGATAAACTCTTTGGCTAAGCTTCTGGCACAAAGTTGGCGCACCTTCCTATTCCAAACCTAAGGTGCGCCACTTGAATACCCTCTTCCACCCGTTGGGTCCATCCTCAGAAAAGCTTAGCAATGCCACGGTATACATCCTTCCGCTAATCATTCGAGCGGCATTCGTTTATGCTGCTCCCTTTGCGAAGCCGAAACAGATATATTGAAATCGGCAAAAACGAGCAGCGATTGTACGATTCAGGTAACAATCGTTGTAAAAGGCCCTATCGCTCAACAGTAACTATTTTCCTCAAAACCGCAAAGCAAACGTCCTGAGTGCACATTTGCGCCCTTATCGAGCGTTAAGCTAAGGCGAGATAGGCTTTTGTCGATAAGGAGCACAACAATGAACCGACAAGTGGTAGGATTTATCGGGGCGGCGGCTTTAGGGCTCGGGGTGTTTATGCCTTTGGTGAGCATGCCGATCGTTGGCACAATCAACTACTTCAACAACGGCAGAGGCGATGGCATCATTGTTTTGGTGCTGGCTTTGGTCGCAGCCCTGTTAGTGGGCATCAAACGCTACGGCTGGCTCTGGATCGTCGCGCTGGCCAGCTTGGGCTTGATCGGCTACAGCTATATGAATGTCAGCGCCAGCATCACGCTTATGAAAGTGCAATTGGAGCTTGAAAAGAATCCCTTCGCAGGTTTGGTCAACGTTCAGATGCAGTGGGGCTGGGGCGTGTTGCTGCTCGGCGTGATTCTGCTCTGCGTGGCGGCGGGCATGCGCGAGCCCGAAACGCCCGCGAGCGCTGAAATGCGCGGAGCAAGCTCCTCTTAAGCTGCCGAACAGCGCCATCGGCTCGGTCGAACGCCCGTACACAACACAAACAGCAAAGCAAGGTGTCCTCTAAGCAAGGAGGGCACCTTTTTGTTCCCTTTCGAGATCTTGTTGTTAGCTGGGATTGGGAGGGCGGCCTCAGCGCACAAAGAGCAGCCCACTTTTGATGGAAGGGATGTTGATAGCCGAAGGCGGACGCGCTAGAAGCCGAATGAGGGCTAGCCGCCTCTCCGCCAGAACGCTGAACAGATCGTGCAGACCCGCTATCAGATCATCGAGCGCGCCCCTCTCAAACGCAGTCAGCTCGCAACAGGCACATACTCCCACCAAGGCAGCACAGAGCGCGCAGCTACTTCTTGACAACGCATTCATAATAATTTCAAACAAAGCATTTGCACAACAAGGCCGATCTCCGTCTAAGCTCGCTGCGACTATTAGCTTCGAGAGCGATCTTTTTTGGCCTCGCTTGCCTTCGCATATGCTCTCGTTCGGAAAAGAAGAAAGGTTTTTACGTGCGAATATTGATCATCGGTGGCACCCGTTTTCTGGGGCGCCACATTGTCGATAGCGCTCTGCGGCGCGGCCACCAGCTAACACTGTTTAACCGCGGCAACAACAGCCAAGTTGTGCCCGCCGGCCTCGAACAGATCCAAGGCGACCGCAACAACAGCCAAGATCTTCTCAAGTTGGCCGGACGCACTTGGGACGCCGTGATCGATCCGAGCGCCTATTTTCCGCGCCAAGTGCGTGCGCTGCTCGAAGTGATCGGGCCGAACATCGCTCACTACACTTTTATCTCGACCATTTCGGTCTATGCCGAACCGCTGCCCGAGATCATCGATGAGAGCGCGCCGCTGGCCCAGACCGACGACCCCGAAGCCACAGAGATCGGTGCAAACTACGGTGCGCTCAAAGCGCTCTGCGAAGAGGCCGCCGAAGCGGCACTGCCGGACAAAGTTCACGCGGTTCGCGCCGGCCTGATCGTCGGCCCCTACGACCCGACCCACCGCTTCACCTACTGGCCCGAGCGCCTGCAACGCGGAGGGGATGTGATCGCGCCGGGCAGCCCCGACCAGCCTGTGCAGGTGATCGATGTGCGCGATCTGGCCGAATGGACGGTCAGCGCTGCTGAGCGCGGTGTGGTTGGGCGTTACAACGCAACTGGCCCAGCCGAGCCGCTCACCCTAGGCGAGGTGATCGCCGAGTGTCAGCGCCAGAGCGAGCGCGCCAGCCAGATCCACTGGCTACCCGAAGAGTGGCTGCTCGCGCACGAGGTGCAACCTTGGACGGGCCTGCCGCTCTGGTTGCCGGGCGAAGAGGCGCAGCGCCTGATGCGCGTTCGCTGCGAGGCCGCGATCACTTTGGGTCTACGCTTCCGGCCCTTGGCCGAAACGGTGCAAGCAACCATCGCTTGGTTCAAGGCCAAGCCCGAAGTACTGCAAGGCCACAAGGCTCTCACAGCCGAGCGCGAGACCGAACTGCTGAAACTCTGGCAAGAACAACAAAGCTAAAAGCCAACAAGAAGAGGGTGGAGGCCAAAAGCCGAAGCCCTCTTCTACTGATCACATACCTGGTGCTTAACGAGCAAAAGCAATCGTTTCGGGATAAGCTGCGATATAACAAGAAAGGTTTACCCTTGCCTGCCCGTATTCGCCTGATAGCTTTTGGTATCGTAGGTCTGCTCGTCGTCGTTCTATTCAGTCAGCCTGAATAGCGAGCTAGAGATCACAATCAATGGAATGGATCCAAGCCAAACAGGCCAAGGCATCCAAGCTCTCTTGATTTCTATCGACGCCCAAGGCAACTTCGCGCTACAACTCCAGACATCGAGCGATGCAGAACAGGGCCAATACACAATTCAGATAGCCGAAACAGGCTCGGGCAATACCATCCAACAGAGCTATCTACTGAGCGAAACGTCTCCAGTTCGCCCAGCTGAAGATTTGGGTGAGAGCGCGCCAGCCCCTGTCCAAGTGCCGATATCTTCTACGCTGCCAGCTCAACCGTTCCCAATCTACATCCCCATCGTTCGCAACTAAGCGCACAAAGCGTTCAATCAACAACAAAGAGGGTTTTAGGCCGAAACGCCTAAAACCCTCTCTTTCTATCTGCACGGCCTACTTGGCGCGCAAACCTTCGATAAAGATATGGCGCATACCGGCGATGATTCGTTCACAGCTATAGCCCAACTCGTGGCGCTGATAGTAATGCAGATGGGGCATAATCGCCGCCAAGATCGCATCTGCCGTGAAGTTCACATCGAGCGGAGCCAGCTCGCCTGCCTCCATCGCCTCTTCGAGCAGAAGAATCAGACGATCGTACATCCACTGATTGAACGGGCCGCGAAAGCGTTTGTGTTGTGGGCCACCACCCGCCACCAGCAGTGAAAGGTGCGAATCGGTCAAGAGTACCTTTTCGCTAATAAAAAGCTCTAAGCGCTGCAGCGCCGAAGGGTAACGCTCACGGTCGTTAATAAAGTCGTCGACCCGCGCTTGAAAAGCTTGAATATCTTCCTTAATAAGAGCATGGCAGAGTTCGCTTTTATCGGCAAAATGGCGATAAAGCGTTCCCTGCCCAACCTTAGCAGCCTGAGCAACCTCATACATACTGGTCGCTTCAGCACCTTGGTCAGCGAAAAGCCGCTTGGCAACCGCCAAAATATGTTGGCGATTGGCACGAGCGTCGCGCCGCTCGCGTCGTTTGGGCGACTCTTCAAGTTCATGCTCTGTAGTCATGATTAGATTCCTTATGCTAACACCGAGGCCCGATCAAATAACGCCAAAAGAATTTTGCAAGCCATGCCTGTTTGTGAACCATGTTAGCCTATTCTAGCGCATTAGAAAGCCTTTGTGTATCTATTTGACAAACGGACAGCTGTCCATTACAATCCCATTAGCGGACAATTGTCCACTTCATTATATACCAGATACGCAAGAGGGGCTATGCAGGCGACTCGAAAACTGGCGATCTTTCTTAAACCCTATTGGCTTTGGGCTGTTCTCGCTCCACTATTGATGGCGCTTGAAGTTGCAATGGACCTTGCCCAACCACGGCTCATCGAGCATATCATCGATGTGGGCATAGCCCAAAATGATATGACAACGGTCGTATCAACCGGCATTTGGATGGTTGGACTCGCCCTGATCGGTATGGTCGGCGGCGTAGGCTGTGGTTTCTTCACCGTGTTGGCGGGTCAAGGTTTCGGTTTCGACCTCCGCGAAGCACTGTTCAAAAAAGTTCAGTCGCTCTCGTTTCGCAATCTCGACCAGCTCGAAACGGGCGGCTTGATCACCCGCCTTACCAACGACGTGACCCAAGTGCAAGAGATGGTGATGATGATGTTGCGCATTATGGTGCGCACGCCGCTCTTGATGGTCGGCAGTCTGATCATGGCGGTCATCACCAGCCCCAAGCTGGCTCTGATCTTTTTGGTCTTGGTACCGATCATCACCGCGATCTTGGTCTGGGTGATCAACAAGACCTTCCCCATGTTCGGCGAAGTTCAGCACCGCCTCGACAAACTCAACACCGTGATGCAAGAGAACCTCGCTGGTGTGCGCGTGGTCAAGGCTTTCGCTCGCGCCCAACACGAGATTGAGCGTTTCGGCAAAGCCAACGACGCCTTGATGCAGAAAAACATCAATGTGATGCAGATCAGCGCCGTCACCATGCCGGTTATGATGCTGACCCTCAATGCGGGCGTGATCGCGGCGCTCTGGTTCGGCGGCAACTTCGTGCAGATCGGCGATCTGAAGGTGGGCGAACTGGTGGCCTTCATCAACTATCTGACCCAAACCTTAATGTCGCTGATGATGGTCAGTATGCTGGTGGTACGTGTGGCGCGTGCCGAGGCATCGGCCAAGCGCATAGCCGAAGTGCTCGAGACCGAGCCAGCCATTCAGCCCAACCCTCAGGCTAAAGAGCTGATCGATCCCAAGGGCGAAGTGGTTTTCAAGAACGTCACCTTCAACTACAACCCCAACGACAACGATCCGGTCTTGAAACAGATCAGCTTCGAAGCCAAACCGGGCGAAACGGTAGCCATCTTAGGCGCGACCGGAGCGGGCAAATCGAGCTTGGTCAATCTGATCCCGCGCTTCTACGATATCACCGATGGCTCGATCACCATCGACGGCCAAGATATCCGCGCTCTCGACGAGACCTCGCTGCGCAAACACATCGGCATTGCGCTCCAAGAGACGGTCTTGTTCACCGGAACCATTCGCGACAATATCCGTTATGGGCGACCCGAGGCCAGCGACGAAGAGGTGATCGCCGCTGCCAAAATGGCCCAGGCCCACAATTTTATTATGTCGTTCCCTGATGGCTACGATACGCAGCTCGGACAGCGCGGTGTCAACCTCTCGGGCGGCCAAAAGCAACGCCTCGCGATCGCACGTGCGCTCTTAACCAAGCCAAGGGTCTTGATTTTAGACGATAGCACCAGCGCAGTAGACGTTGTAACCGAATCGAAGATCCAAACGGCCCTCGCCAGTCTGCCCACCAAACTGACGCGCATCGTTGTGGCCCAGCGCATCAGCACGGTGCTGCAAGCCGACAAAATTTTGGTCTTAGACGATGGCGAGATTGTCGCAGAGGGCAAGCATGCCAGCCTGCTCGAGACCAGCCCGATCTATCGCGAAATCTACCAATCTCAGATGGATAACGGAGCCATAATCCATGACTGACCAGCGAGCTGCACAAACACGTAAAGATCCTCCTCCGATTATGGGCATGGGTCATGGGCCGGGGCGTGGCCCGATGGCGATGATGGGAGTGCCGAAAGAGCGCCCCAAGAACACGCGCGAAACCCTCAAGCGTCTATGGGGTTATCTGCGACGCCATCGCTCTATCTTGATCGTCACCTCGATTATGGTAATTATCAACGCCATTCTCAACGTGATCGCCCCCTATCTCTTGGGTTACACCATCGACAACTACATCATCCCGGGAGATCTCGCTGGGCTGCTGATGATGGTCCTCGTATTGATCGGCGTGCACGCCGCTCAGTCCTTGATCACCTGGGTGCAGACGGTTGTGATGGTGAGCGCCGCCCAGCGCACCGTGCGCGATATCCGCAACGATCTCTTCCGCCATCTGCAGAAGCTGCCCTTACGCTTCTTCGACCAGCGCCCGCACGGCGAAGTCATGAGCCGCCTCACCAACGACGTAGAGAACGTCAACCAAGTGCTGGCCGAAGGCGTGATCCAGATCGTCTCGGGTGTGGTCAGCATGGTGGGTGTGGCCGCCATTATGCTCTGGGTCAACCCGCTGCTGGCGATCTTTAGCATGGTCTGGACGGCTGGTATGACGCTGGTGATCACGCGTTTTATCGGGCCGCGCACCCGCGTCGGCTTCCGTGCCCAACAGGCAGCGCTCGGCAACCTGAACGGCTTGATCGAAGAGACCGTAACGGGCCAGCGTGTCGTCAAGGCTTACCACCGCGAGCCAGTGGTGATCGAGCAGTTCCAGCAGGCTAACCTCGAACTGCGCAAAGCGGCCACCCGCGCCCAGATCTTCGCAGGCTTTACCGGCCCGATGATGAACTTCGTCAACAACACCGGCCTAGCCGTGATCGGCGGTATCGGTGGCTGGATCGCGCTTGGCGGAGGCGCCTCAGTCGGCACCATCGCCAGCTTCATCACCTATTCGCGCCAGTTCGGTCGACCATTGAACGAAATCGCCAACCTCTACAATATGATCCAATCGGCTATCGCCGGTGCAGAGCGGGTTTTCGCCACCATCGACGAGCCAGTCGAGACCGACGCGCCCCATGCCCGCTCGCTGAGCGATATGCGCGGCGAAGTGATCTTCGAGAACGTCGATTTCTCCTACACGCCCGGCGTGCCGGTTCTCAAGAAGATCAATCTGCACGCCGAACCCGGTCAACTGATCGCCTTGGTCGGCCCAACCGGCGCGGGCAAAACCACCATCATCAATCTGCTGACCCGCTTCTACGAGATCGACGGCGGCAAAGTCACCATCGACGGCGTCGATATCCGCGATCTGCGCAAAACCGATCTGCGCCAACAGCTCGGCATTGTGCTGCAAGATACCTTCCTCTTCTCGGGTACGGTAATGGACAATATCCGTTACGGACGCCTTGATGCCAGCGATGATGAGGTGATCGCAGCCGCCAAACTGGCCAACGCCGATCAGTTCATTCACCGTCTGCCCAATGGCTACCACACCCAGCTTTCGGAACGGGCCAGCAATATCAGCCAAGGCCAGCGTCAGTTGCTTGCGATCGCCCGCGCGATCTTGGCCAACCCGCGCATCTTGATCTTAGACGAGGCGACCAGTAGCGTCGATACCCGCACCGAGCAGCAGATCCAAGAGGCCATGTTGCGCCTAATGGAGGGCCGCACCAGCTTTGTGATCGCCCACCGCCTGAGCACCATCCGCGATGCCGACCAGATCTTGGTGATCAACCAGGGCGAGGTGATCGAACGCGGCACCCACGAGAGCCTGCTGGCGGCCAACGGCTTCTATGCGCGGCTCTACAACAGCCAGTTCCAATCGCAGCGGGGCAGCCTGAACGGCGCGACAAACGAGTCGTTAGCGATCGAAACGCATTAGCGCCTGTTTGTTAGCAGCCTCCTAACTCGGTGTCTCCGGGCGAGACACCGAGTTGGGCAAGCAATGCCCAATAACACAGCACATAGAGTTCGCAGCGCCCAGCCGCCCAATTCGCGTACTTGCTTCATAGCTCTAGCGGCGAGCTCTCTAACTCCCATTCGTTCCTTAGCGCGTCCGCCTACGGCTATCAACATCTAGGCCACCCATTCGGAGTTGTAGTGCAGCACTGAGGAATCGCAGTGTAGCACTGAGGAATCGTAGTGTTACACTGAAGAATCCAAGTGTACCGCTTGGGGATCCAAGTGTACCGCTTGGGAATCGCAGTGTACCGCTTGGGCATCGCAGTGCACCGCTTGGGAATCGCAGTGCACCGCTTGGGAATCCAAGTGTACCGCTTGGGAATCCAAGTGTACCGCTTGGGCATCGCAGTGCACCGCTTGGGAATCCAAGTGCACCGCTTGGGAATCCAAGTGTACCGCTTGGGAATCGCAGTGTACCGTCTGGGAATCGCAGTGTACCAGCTTTAAACGTCGTCGAACCGTTCCAAATCCATTTTTCGGCCCAAAGAACGAGTCGATAGCTGAGCATAATCCAAGTATCCCGATCCATGCCGAAAGGAGACAGCTCTCGTTAGAAATTCGCGCTTTAGACGGTCTTAGGTACAATATCAAGCAGCCCTGCTCTGGATCAACTATCAAAGGTGATGAAAGGAAGTCCTTATGGCAGCAGCTCCACGTCTTGTGATCGATGGTGTTGAATTTCGTGACCTCAACAAAAACGGCAAGCTCGACGTCTACGAAGATCCGCGACGCCCTATCGAAGAGCGCGTCGAAGATCTTTTACAGCAGATGACGCTTGAAGAGAAGGTTGGCCTGCTCTTCCACACAATCGCTGGGGTAAACCCCAATGGCACCCTAGAGCCGCACGGCTTTATGCGGGGCGAAAGCCTGAGCGATATGGTGACCAAGCGTTTCATCAACCACTTTAACGTTCACGCCCTGCCTGCGGCCCGCATCGCCGCCACCTGGCACAACCGGCTCCAAGAGCTGGCCGAAAGCACGCGCCTCGGCATTCCGGTAACCATCTCCTCCGACCCGCGCCACTCCTTCGCCCAGAACCCGCTCACCAGCTTCCAAGCGGGAGCCTTTTCGCAATGGCCCGAACCGATCGGCCTAGCCGCTACCAACGACGAAAAGCTAGTAGAACAGTTCGGCGATATCGCCCGCCAAGAGTATTGCGCGGTCGGTATCCGCGTCGCGCTGCACCCTATGGCAGACCTAGCCACCGAACCACGTTGGGGCCGTATCAACGGTACCTTCGGCGAAGATGCCGAGCTGAGCGCCAAGATGACGGCCGCCTATATTCGCGGCTTCCAAGGCAAAGAGCTCGGCCCCGAGAGCGTAGCCTGTATGACCAAGCACTTCCCGGGCGGCGGGCCGCAAAAAGACGGTGAAGATCCCCACTTCCCCTATGGACGCGAGCAGGTTTACCCGGGCAACAACTTCGAATACCATCTCATTCCGTTTAAGGCCGCGTTCGAGGCCGGCACGGCCCAGATCATGCCTTACTACGGAATGCCGGTCGGCACCGAGCTGGAAGAGGTTGGATTCGGCTTTAACCGTGGTGTCATCACCGATATGCTGCGCAAACGCTTCGGTTTCGACGGTGTTGTCTGCGGCGACTGGGGCCTGCTGACCGACGCCCACATTATGGGCAAAGAGTTCCCAGCCCGCGCTTGGGGCGTCGAGCACTTGAGCGTGCCCGAACGCACTAAAAAGGCCATCGAAGCGGGTCTCGATCAGTTCGGCGGCGAGTCTTGCACCGATGTGGTGCTCGAACTGGTGCGCAGCGGCCAAGTTAGCGAAGCGCGCATCGATGAATCGGTGCGTCGCCTGCTGCGCGATAAATTCCGACTCGGTCTGTTCGACAACCCCTACGTCGACCCCGACAAAGCCGAGGCCACCCTCAACCGCAGCGATTTCCGCGAGGCTGGCGCGCTGGCCCAACGCAAATCGATCGTGCTGCTCAAGCGCGGCCAGCAAGCGAGCGAGCCGCTCCTGCCTATCCGCAACCGTCCGCGTGTCTATGTCGAAGGGGTGGGCCCTGAAGCCCTGAGCAACTACGCCGAGCTGGCCAGCAGCCCCGACGAGGCCGATCTGGCGATTGTGCGCGTGGGTGCGCCCTACGAGCCGCGCGACAAATACTTCTTAGAGGCAATGTTCCACGCTGGCGACCTCGACTTCAAGGGTGAGCAGTTGGCCCATCTGCTAGATCTCTGCGAGCGCCTGCCCACCATTGTGGTTGTTATGCTCGATCGCCCCGCCGTTATGCCCGAGATCGCCGCAAAAGCGGCCGGACTGCTGGGCGAATTCGGTGCCAGCGACGAAGCCGTGCTCGACATTATCTTCGGTCGCTTCAACCCAAGCGGTAAACTACCTTTTGAGCTGCCCTCCTCGATGGAGGCGGTTCGGGCACAATATTCCGATGTTCCCTACGACTCACGCGATCCACTCTTCCCATTCGGTTTCGGTTTAAGCTACTGATACTCAATCTGCTGAAGGATTGCACTCTCGCGACGTGTAAAAACGAAAACCGGAACAAGAGTTGTGTAACATTTCGCGCCGTCGTGCGAAGTGTTACACAATAAGCATAGTCAAGTTCCGCTCTGCCGAAGGCCAGATAGAAAGTAATCAACCAGATTCGGTATAACTTGATCTGAGGCGCGCTAGGACGGACATTGCGATCCGTCCTAGCCATCTGGAAAGGGTTTTTGTGTGGCGATCTCACTGCCTTCTCATTCCCGCAAACAGATCTTAGCTGGAGGGCTTGCAGGGCTAAGCAGCGTGCTGCTGCTAATGATCGCATCGACCGCGTTGCTCACCAGCGGCGTCTTTTGGCAATACGCTTTCAACAGCGGTATCCCAGGTCTGCAAGAGGCGGCAGACGCAGCCATGCGTCAAGATATCAATCAGATCCCGCTCTTTTTGTGGGCTTGGCGTTGGATCTTAGTGGGCTTTGTACTGATCGGGATAGTCTTGGCTACGCTCGATCTCTGGTCGCGCAGACTGCCCGCGCTATGGCAAAAGGGCTTGCTGGCACCACCGATCTTTCTGCTGGTCGGCTGCGTGATCGTCACGGGCATGCTCTTGAGCGCCGAGAGCGCGCTCTTCGATGGGCGCGATCAAGCCGCCCGTTTAGCAAGCCTTGCATCGCGCCGCGCTAGCATCTGGGGGCAACTGATCTTCGGGCTGGTGATCTCTCTGGCGCTGGCGGGTGTTGTTTGGCTCTCGTGGTCTTGGTGGTATACTCGCTGGCAACGCTGGCTGAAGCTTCCCCTCCCGCAAGCGGAAAGCAATAACTCGAGCGCGGCAGACGAGCGCAAAGGCGATGCTTGGTTCGAACGTCGCTCGATGGTGGCCCGCGCCGAGCGGATCGTGATCGGCGCGCTGATCGGCGCGATCTTGATTCTGATCGGCTTGGTTGGGCTGTACGATGGGGCGCGAACCTCGCTGATCAGCGGGGAGTTTTGGGTCGATAGCGGCCAGCCTAATCCCGCGCTCGAACTGCGCCTCGAGCGTTCCCAACGGCGGGTCTTTGTTGAAAGCACTCTGGGCACGGGCCATGTATCGCTTCAGATTCTCTCGCGGGCTGGTGCACAGCTCGGCTTAAACGAAGCTCAGCTCGCATTTCAAAGCTCGCCGCTCAGCTTCGAACGCACCCAGTTCGAGCTTAACGGGCTTGAGCGCGGTTCATACTTGCTGCAGGCCCAACTGCTCGACGGAGAGGGCGGGCGGGTCGGCTATGCGCTTATGCAACAAGATCCGGGTTATATGAGCTTTATGGCCCTGTTGCTCGGGCTGGTCACAAGCGCCATCCCTGCCTTGCTGATTCAATTTGTGAACCTGCGACAAGCGCGTTAAAGGGGAGCAAATGCCACAGGGCGCTCACCTGAATGGGAGGGCGGGAGGCTGATAGCCGGAGGCGGACGCGCCAAGGGCTGAATGGGAGCTAGAAGCTTAGCCGCCTTACGATCGAAACGCTCGAGCGGACGAGGTATTAGGCAAACAGAATCAGAAAACAGGTGGTGTGGAACAGCTCGCACAAAACGAGCAAGCTTCCGCGCCGTTGAAGGCCAATTAGGACAGACGAAGCGTTCTCGCGCAACTGATACACAACAAGGAGACAACGATGTCGCATTCCGAATCAAGCCCGCTGCTCGGCCCGGTACAGGTCGAGAGCGGCATGCTAAGCGGTGTAGCTGGCAACGATCCATCGATCACGGTCTTTAAAGGTGTGCCATACGCCGCTCCGCCCGTAGGAAAGCTGCGTTGGAGCGCACCTCAGCCGCCCCAGCACTGGGAAGGGCTGCGCAAAGCTGATCGTTTCGGGCCGATCTGCCCACAATATGTGCCCAAACTCGGCACGTTTTATGGCGACGAGTTTTATTTGGTTGAGGAAGAGCAGAGCGAGGATTGTCTCTACCTCAATATTTGGACGGGCGCCCGTTCGAGCGAAGAGCGCCGCCCGGTGATGGTCTGGTTCCACGGTGGCGGCTTTGTGGAAGGCTCCGGCTCGCTAGCCTCCTTTCACGGCGAGATGCTGGCCCAAAAGGGTGTGGTGCTGGTGACGGTCAACTACCGTTTGGGCGTGTTTGGCTTCTTCGCGCATCCCGCTTTAGCGGCTAGCAGCGAGAACAAAACCAGCGGTAACTACGGTCTGCTCGATCAGATCGCTTCCCTGCGCTGGGTGCGCGATAATATCGCGGCCTTCGGCGGCGACCCCGAGAATGTGACCATCTTCGGCCAATCGGCGGGCGCCATGAGCGTCTATCTCCTGCAGATCTCGCCGCTGGCCAAGGGCCTGTTTAAGCGGGTAATCGCCCAGAGCGGCAGCGCCTTCTCGTTTGGGCCGATGATCCGCACCACCAGCGCCGATGCCTACAAACGTTGCGAAGAGTTGGCCGCAAGCTGGGGCGCGAGCAGCGCCGAAGAGCTGCGCTCCCTGCCGACCGAAACACTGCTCTGCCAAAGCATCGATCAGTACCGCGCCGCGCGCTTTGGACCGATCGCCGATGGCTGGTTTGTGGGCGAAGAGATCGCCAAGCCGATCATCGATGGCGAGGTCAACGCGCGCTCTTTGATGGTCGGTGCGACCGCCGACGAGTGGACACCTATGACGGCGGCTGGGGCGGCTCCGCGCGCCGAGTTCGAAAAGCGCATTCGCAAACAGTACGGCGAACTGGCCGAGCGCTATTTAGAGCTCTATCCCTTTGAGGGCGAAGCCCAAGAGGTGCACACCCAAATAGCGGGCGGCAACGATCTGATGTCTGCGGGTATGCGCTATTGGGCACATCTCCACGATACGTACGCGCCGGGCCAAGCCTATCTCTACTTCTTCAACCGCAGGCTGCCCGGGCGCAATAGCGAACACTACGGTGCCTTCCACTCGGGCGATCTCTATTATGTCTTCGGCACGCTGAACAGCACCGAGCGCCCATGGAGCGAGGCCGACTATGCTTTGGCCGATGCGATGACCTCGTATTGGAGCAATTTTGCCGCGACGGGCAACCCCAACGGCGCGGGTCTGCCCGAATGGCCCGCCGCTTCAGCCCAAAGCGATCAGGTTATCTATCTAGGCGAGAGTGTGCAGGCTGGGCCTTGCCCGCGCCCCGAGCAGATCGCCTTCCATAACGAGATTATTCGCAAAAACAACAGCTAGAGACCGTTTGATATCAATTCCACTTAAAGGCTGATCCCTTTTGCAATACGTGAAAAGGGAAACAAGGAAAGGAGTTGTGTACAATTTCCGCGATCGCGGAAATTGTACACAACAACAATCGTCAAGTTCCGCTCTGCCGAAGGCCAAAAACACAAGGTGTTCAGCCAGATTTGGCTTGAAAACAAGGCACGGGGCAGATCTCGCGTTGGGCGCGGGATCTGCCGAGCGTTCGCTCGCACAGCTAAGGCGCAGAGTTAGGGAGATCAGGAGACAAGGATGTCGCAACAAACACTTGGAGTTGTTCAGGTCGAGAGCGGCTTGCTGGAAGGGGTCGCAGGCAGAGATCCCTCGATCAGGGTCTTTAAGGGTGTGCCCTATGCCGCGCCGCCCGTCGGGCCGCTGCGTTGGCAAGCACCTCAGCCGCCGCTCGCGTGGGAAGGAGTGCGCAAAGCCGATCGTTTCGGGCCGATCTGCCCGCAATATGAGCCCACCCCCGGCTCATTCTACGGCGACGAGTTTTATCCTACCCAGCAAGCCCAGAGCGAAGATTGTCTCTACCTCAACATTTGGACGGGCGCCCGTTCGAGCGAAGAACGCCGCCCGGTGATGGTTTGGATCCACGGAGGAGCCTTTATCGAAGGCTCCGGCTCGCTGCCCTCCTTCGATGGCGAGACCTTGGCGCGCAAGGGCGTGGTCTTGGTGACCATCAACTATCGCCTGGGCATCTTCGGCTTCTTTGCGCACCCCGCACTGGAGGCCGATTCGCCCTACGGCACGAGCGGCAACTACGGCCTGCTCGATCAGATCGCAGCGCTGCGCTGGGTACGCGCTAATATCGCGGCCTTCGGCGGCGACCCCGAGAATGTGACGATCTTCGGCCAATCGGCCGGCTCGCGCAGCGTCGGTCTGCTGCAGGTTTCGCCGCTGGCCAAAGGCTTATTTAAGCGCGCCATCGCTCAAAGCGGCAGCCACTATTCCTTAGGCGTAATAGCGCAGAGCGATTACCAAACGGCGCTGCAGATCGGCAGGGAACGGGCCGAACGCTGGGGCGCCCAGAGTGCGGAAGAGCTGCGCGCCGTTCCGCTCGCTACGCTCTTGGGCAAGGATCTCAACGACTATCGCGGCCAGCATGGCTTCTCGTTCTGCAAAGATGGCGCGGTTGTACCGACCAATATCGGCGAGCGTCTGGCCAGCGCTCAGGTGAACGCCCAAGCGATGTTGATGGGCGCGACCTCCGATGAGTGGACGCCAATGCTGCCGAACCTTTCGCTCAGCCGCGAGCAACTGATCGAATATGCGCGCAGCAGCTTCGGCGAAAAGGCCGAGCAGTTCTTCGAGCTATACCCGCTGGAAGATGAGAAAGACGCAGCTGTGGTGCAGATCCGCAGCCGCATCGATATGATGTTGGCGGGCATGCGCTACTGGGCCGCCCAGCAGAGCAGCCATGGCCCCGAAGGTGTCTATCTCTACTACTTCAATCGGGCGCTGCCCGGCCGCAACAGCGAACTCTACGGCGCTTTCCACTCGGGCGACCTCTACTATGTCTTCGATACCCTCGATAGCACCGAGCGCCCCTGGAACGAGATCGATCGGCGTCTGGCCGATACGATGAGTTCGTATTGGGCGAACTTCGCCGCGACGGGCAACCCTAACGGTCCGGGTCTGCCGGAGTGGCCCGCCTATCGCAAAGAGAGCGATCTGGTGATGTTTTTGGGAGATCGGGTCGAGGCTGGCCCTGTACCGCGTCAAGCTCAGATCGCACTGCATACCTGGGCGATCGAACAGAACAAGGGCTACTAAGACTCAGAGGCACTTTTATTCACCACAGAGAGGCACCGAGGCACTGTGTCTTTACAGAGGGACTTTGTGCTTGCGTTTCGAGAAGCACTTTTACTTTGTTGCACCACACGAGGCACTTTTACTTTGGTTTCATCACAGAGAGGCACCGAAGCACTGAGTTATTAACGAGAGGTTTCGTGCTTGCGTTCAGGCGTCTCTCTTTATGTTTTCTCTGTAGTAGAAAACACGTAGAAACAAACTGCGATCAAACAAATCTGGAGGGAAGCGATGACTACTTGGCAAAGTGCCAGCCTGCAAAGCAACGGCATCAGGCTGCACTATACTCGCACCCGAGGCGACAAGCCGCCGATCGTGCTGGCCCACGGTTTCTCCGACGACGGTATGTGTTGGATCGAGGTCGCTCGCGCGTTGGAGGGCGATTACGACCTGATTATGCCCGATGCGCGCGGCCACGGTCGCTCGGAAGGGCCGGAGTCTGGCTATACGCCCCAAGATATGGCCGCCGATCTGGCCGGGCTGATCGAGCAACTGGGTCTGGAAGGCCCCGCCGTCTTCGGGCATTCGATGGGCGCTCAGACAACTTTGACCTTGGCAGCGCTCTACCCCGAAAAGGTCGGCGCTATCCTCTTGGAAGATCCGCCGCCCTGGTGGATGCCGGAGTTGACGCAGGCCGCGCTGAACGATCCAAGCCGTCCCGCCAAGCGCCGCGCCGATATCGTCGAGATGAAGCGCCATACCAGCGCCGAATTGATCAAGCGCCAGCGCCAGGCCACTCCGCACTGGAGCGAGAGCGAGCTGGAGACCTGGGCCGAGGCCAAGCTGCGCCTCAGCTTCAATCTGCTCAATCGACCTATCGCGCCCGACCTCGAATGGGGCGAGCTGCTTAGAAAGATCACTTGTCCGAGCCTGCTGATTAGCGCTGATCCTAGCTTGGGCGGCATGGTCACGCCCGAGGCGGCACAGGGCTTGCAAGAGCGTATTCCGCAGCTAGAGATCGCTACGATCGACGGTGCGGGCCACTGTATCCACCGCGATAAGTTCGAGCAGACGATGCAGGCGGTGCGAGCGTTTTTGAATAAGCACTATCCGGCCTAGTTTGTTGGAGCAGGACTGTTTTGCGAGAGGCTAAGCATGGGGTAAAAACCCGGGAGTCTCTCGCAAAACAAAAAAGCTCTTTACAACGCCAAAAAAGCTTGCTATACTCTTTCTTGGAAAAGCTCATGTACCTTTAAAAACGGTACTTTTTACCAGCCTCTCGCAAAACGCTGCTTTTATGGCTTCCCAAAGCCTTAAAAAATTGGGTCTGTTCGAACAGTAAAAAATCCGCGTTGCGGATTAAAACGGTGCAAGAATTCGCGCTTGCGCCAAGGCCACTTGGCGGTTCGAACAGTAAAAAATCCGCGTTGCGGATTAAAACCGGCGATAAACTGACCGAGCACGTAGGCTTCCACGGCATGTTCGAACAGTAAAAAATCCGCGTTGCGGATTAAAACCGTCGCAGATTTTCCGATAAGTCCAGCGCGTCCCAGAAGTTCGAACAGTAAAAAATCCGCGTTGCGGATTAAAACACTCGCCAACCAAGCGCTCACCCTCTCCTAAGATGAGTTCGAACAGTAAAAAATCCGCGTTGCGGATTAAAACTTCGTCTTCAAGCGCTTCACGAAACAGCCACCACATAGTTCGAACAGTAAAAAATCCGCGTTGCGGATTAAAACGTAGATCTCGTCCAATCCAACGCCGCGCCTCAGTCAAGAGTTCGAACAGTAAAAAATCCGCGTTGCGGATTAAAACAAAGAAAGCTCAAGAGAAATTCAATGCTGACTTCCTGTTCGAACAGTAAAAAATCCGCGTTGCGGATTAAAACAACCAACGGGTTTCAGCGTTCATATGACCGTTTGGGTTCGAACAGTAAAAAATCCGCGTTGCGGATTAAAACATTGCGAGATTTAGGCGACGTCTACCCACAGTTTCGCGAGTTCGAACAGTAAAAAATCCGCGTTGCGGATTAAAACGTTACGCACCAGCGTGTACAGTCTTGATCAAGTTGCGTTCGAACAGTAAAAAATCCGCGTTGCGGATTAAAACGGAGGTGGTTGTCCTCATTCCCGGGCACCCCCAATGTTCGAACAGTAAAAAATCCGCGTTGCGGATTAAAACAATTGTTTTCTCAAATTCCAATAACGCCGCCGCCAGAGTTCGAACAGTAAAAAATCCGCGTTGCGGATTAAAACTCAAGAGCTGCTCCAGCTTGACGCTGTTATCGGGGTGTTCGAACAGTAAAAAATCCGCGTTGCGGATTAAAACACCACTCTTATCAGTCTGACCACTCTTATCACTCTTAGTTCGAACAGTAAAAAATCCGCGTTGCGGATTAAAACGATGCGCGGCACGGCGGCCCGTGCGGACGGCATAAGTTCGAACAGTAAAAAATCCGCGTTGCGGATTAAAACTCAACTCTTGGGCGAGACGGGCGTGACCAAGAGCCGCCAGTTCGAACAGTAAAAAATCCGCGTTGCGGATTAAAACTACGACGGCTGAAGATCGCTCCGATAGCGTCTAGAGTTCGAACAGTAAAAAATCCGCGTTGCGGATTAAAACGATTTGCACTATTGAGCAGATCAACGACTCGTTCAAAGTTCGAACAGTAAAAAATCCGCGTTGCGGATTAAAACTGGCCAAACTCTTCTATAGTATATGTTTTGCGCGATAGTTCGAACAGTAAAAAATCCGCGTTGCGGATTAAAACACTCCATACATATTCCGGCCCTGCTGCCAACACACAGTTCGAACAGTAAAAAATCCGCGTTGCGGATTAAAACGGGTGGCTTCGCCCGGCATCGTGCCGCAATACGATAGTTCGAACAGTAAAAAATCCGCGTTGCGGATTAAAACTACCGATTGTAGAAGTACCGAACATTCGCCGTCATCGGTTCGAACAGTAAAAAATCCGCGTTGCGGATTAAAACGCCAAAAAGAAATGATTAAGATCTTGACCATAACAGTTCGAACAGTAAAAAATCCGCGTTGCGGATTAAAACTTGTCGAGCGGCAAAGTTGTAAAAACGCGTTCAGCTCGTTCGAACAGTAAAAAATCCGCGTTGCGGATTAAAACCACGAGACATATGAGACATATGAGACAAACAGCGCGCCGTTCGAACAGTAAAAAATCCGCGTTGCGGATTAAAACAACTCTTCTCTGTCGGGGAGGACACTGACTTGTGTTAGTTCGAACAGTAAAAAATCCGCGTTGCGGATTAAAACGGCCGAGTCAGCGGGCGGGTGTCTGAGCCATTCGTAGTTCGAACAGTAAAAAATCCGCGTTGCGGATTAAAACTTGCGCGTGCCCGGCACACAAAACTTCAAATACAATCGTTCGAACAGTAAAAAATCCGCGTTGCGGATTAAAACATGTTCCAAACACGTCTGAAGCTGCTGCAATCATTCGTTCGAACAGTAAAAAATCCGCGTTGCGGATTAAAACAAGTAATTAGCCACTGTGTCGCCTGTAGACGACTCTGTAAGTTCGAACAGTAAAAAATCCGCGTTGCGGATTAAAACATGCTGTAAATACTCGAATTCCCGATTAGAGATCATGTTCGAACAGTAAAAAATCCGCGTTGCGGATTAAAACCGGAAGTCTCCAAACAAGAGCTTCCCGCACTCGAAGAGTTCGAACAGTAAAAAATCCGCGTTGCGGATTAAAACCCTTTAAGTAGCATCGCATCTATTTTGGCTCGCTGTGGTTCGAACAGTAAAAAATCCGCGTTGCGGATTAAAACTTTGGTGCTGCTTTCATTCTGATCAGCAGCCCAAGTTCGAACAGTAAAAAATCCGCGTTGCGGATTAAAACTTTTAATTACTACTGATTAGGGTCTATTTCGTAATGACGTTCGAACAGTAAAAAATCCGCGTTGCGGATTAAAACCTGACACTAATCCATATCCTGCCCGTCGCGTTCGTAGTTCGAACAGTAAAAAATCCGCGTTGCGGATTAAAACTTCACGAATGAGCGTCGTGCCGTGCCAATGTTCGATCAGTTCGAACAGTAAAAAATCCGCGTTGCGGATTAAAACTATCTCTTGGCATTTTGCGGGCGCTCTACTCGTTTCAAGTTCGAACAGTAAAAAATCCGCGTTGCGGATTAAAACTATCTCTTGGCATTTTGCGGGCGCTCTACTCGTTTCAAGTTCGAACAGTAAAAAATCCGCGTTGCGGATTAAAACTTTGACAGTCTTGACCGCTTCGCGCTGATTACAGATGTTCGAACAGTAAAAAATCCGCGTTGCGGATTAAAACAAGACGAGGATCGGCGCATCACTGCAATGGACGCCGGTTCGAACAGTAAAAAATCCGCGTTGCGGATTAAAACTTTCTCGAATGCGCACGCGCTGCGGGTCGCTCAAACGTTCGAACAGTAAAAAATCCGCGTTGCGGATTAAAACCTTGGCTCAATCTACGGCGTGAGCGTTGATACACAGGTTCGAACAGTAAAAAATCCGCGTTGCGGATTAAAACTCGCTCATACGTTCTACCGCTTTATAGCATCAACTGTTCGAACAGTAAAAAATCCGCGTTGCGGATTAAAACTACGATATCTTCGCCCGCACGGTCCTGCCGACAACAGAAGTTCGAACAGTAAAAAATCCGCGTTGCGGATTAAAACAAGGTGATATCGTGTTCATGTATCTCTAAAATAACAGTTCGAACAGTAAAAAATCCGCGTTGCGGATTAAAACCTCGTGAATTTCCATCAGGCGGCGCACCCACCCTCTGAGTTCGAACAGTAAAAAATCCGCGTTGCGGATTAAAACTCCTCGATTGTCCCAGGCATGAGCGTGCCCGCTCGAGTTCGAACAGTAAAAAATCCGCGTTGCGGATTAAAACTGGCTTGCTCTGGGGCGGTAGGGAGTTCGGCGCAAGTTCGAACAGTAAAAAATCCGCGTTGCGGATTAAAACCACACAAATTGGGGAATATTTGCGGATCGCGGGGCTGTTCGAACAGTAAAAAATCCGCGTTGCGGATTAAAACAAGGTGATATCGTGTTCATGTATCTCTAAAATAACAGTTCGAACAGTAAAAAATCCGCGTTGCGGATTAAAACTGGGAGATTTAAGTTTCGTTTCGCCCGCCAGCTTCGGCGTTCGAACAGTAAAAAATCCGCGTTGCGGATTAAAACTGAAATAAAAGGCGCGAAACAGTATCGGCACCTAGAGTTCGAACAGTAAAAAATCCGCGTTGCGGATTAAAACCATTCGTACCAAGCGCGACGGTCAGTGCCACAAAACGTTCGAACAGTAAAAAATCCGCGTTGCGGATTAAAACAACTTTATGTCTAGATTCATTGTCGGTCCCGTGTAGCTGTTCGAACAGTAAAAAATCCGCGTTGCGGATTAAAACACCGTCGGGAACAGCCAGAACACACCTATCTTGCGAGGTTCGAACAGTAAAAAATCCGCGTTGCGGATTAAAACATTCCCTCTCTCACGCGTGCCAGTTCCGCTGCGATTGTTCGAACAGTAAAAAATCCGCGTTGCGGATTAAAACGTAACCAATAGCGGATAATAGCGCCTAATTGCTGGAGGTTCGAACAGTAAAAAATCCGCGTTGCGGATTAAAACTTGTACATTTTGCGAGTACCTAGCCCGTTTCAAGGCGTTCGAACAGTAAAAAATCCGCGTTGCGGATTAAAACGTCACAAGGTTGTCACACGAAAACGAGGCATCAGAGTTCGAACAGTAAAAAATCCGCGTTGCGGATTAAAACTTGTAGCTTTGGCATCTGTCGAAAATATGTCTTTTGGTTCGAACAGTAAAAAATCCGCGTTGCGGATTAAAACTACCTTTACGCCAATTGTGATCACTGTATTTAACAGGTTCGAACAGTAAAAAATCCGCGTTGCGGATTAAAACAGTCGTATCTCTATTTGCGCGGTATGGAGAGCGAGGTTCGAACAGTAAAAAATCCGCGTTGCGGATTAAAACTACCTTTACGCCAATTGTGATCACTGTATTTAACAGGTTCGAACAGTAAAAAATCCGCGTTGCGGATTAAAACTTTGTGTCGGAAATCGACGCACGTCGCTCCCAGCCGGTTCGAACAGTAAAAAATCCGCGTTGCGGATTAAAACACGGAAAAAGCTATTCCGTACCTCAAGGAAAAATTGTTCGAACAGTAAAAAATCCGCGTTGCGGATTAAAACTTTAAGTTGGAGAAAGTTTAGAAATCTACTAGGAAATTGTTCGAACAGTAAAAAATCCGCGTTGCGGATTAAAACTAGTGCCTATAGAGGGAGCAGCCCTCTTCCGTATGAGTTCGAACAGTAAAAAATCCGCGTTGCGGATTAAAACGGTAAGATCCCCGAACAACACCACGCGGAACTTCTGGTTCGAACAGTAAAAAATCCGCGTTGCGGATTAAAACAAGACGGTGCGGGCGAATGCGCCTTCGCTGGCGCGTTGTTCGAACAGTAAAAAATCCGCGTTGCGGATTAAAACCCGCTCTCAAGCGTGAGAGTTCGTTGATTATCTGGGTTCGAACAGTAAAAAATCCGCGTTGCGGATTAAAACAAGACGGTGCGGGCGAATGCGCCTTCGCTGGCGCGTTGTTCGAACAGTAAAAAATCCGCGTTGCGGATTAAAACAAATACGCATCTGCCAATCAGTGTCATTCTCAAGAAACGCGTTCGAACAGTAAAAAATCCGCGTTGCGGATTAAAACCACGTTCTATTTTTTCGGCAATTTTCTCGCCGAAAGTTCGAACAGTAAAAAATCCGCGTTGCGGATTAAAACTCGACGCTAACACCGCGAGTCGATATCTAGCAGTTGTTCGAACAGTAAAAAATCCGCGTTGCGGATTAAAACGTTTTATCATCCCACACA